>NZ_AZDG01000001.1 GCF_001434665.1 Companilactobacillus tucceti DSM 20183
ATAATCATCAGATGAATTATTGTATTTCATCTGACAACCATAAAGGGATTATCGCATCGGAAAATTTTCCGAATCCTTTTTTAATTTAATTATTTAGCTGTTGAAGAATTTGATGATGATGAACCTGAAACATACCCTGAAAGAATATCTTTAAGATCATTATCCTTGATTGAAACATCAGCCTTCTTCAAGACTTTAGAAATAACTTTTTGCATAACGGTTGAATCTTGCATCCATTCTGCATAGATCTTAGATTTCAATAGAGCCTTGTGATCAGCAAGTTTACCCTTAGCAGGTTTCTTAACTAATTTGATTACTGAGTAACCATAACTTGTTTTAACTGGTTCTGATGTAATATCGCCAACTTTATCAAGCTTGTATGCGGCTGTCTTGAAGTCTGAATCAATTGTTGTACTGTCTTTGTCAAATGCTGCCATCTTACCACCATTATTCTTTGTGGCAGAGTCAGTTGAGTATTCTTTAGCTAAATCAGCGAACTTCTCACCGTTATTAAGTTTATCAATAACTTCTTGAGCAGTAGCCTTCTTCTTAACTAAGACTTGAGCAACAGTAATTTTTGGTTGATATGATTTCCATTCGCTCTTAAGCTTCTTATCAGAAATCTTCTTGTTATCTTTCAAAGCAACTTTTGTAAGAAGGTTAGTACGGATATTCTTCTTAAATTGTTTTGTTGTCATACCATTTTGTTGAAGAATTGAACTGAATGAAGAACCATATTGTGACTTGTACTTGTTATATTCTTTAGTAACTTGCTTGTCACTAACTTTTTTACCATATTGTTCTTCAAGAGCTTTAGAGATGATCATTGTTTGAAGTGTTTGCTTACCAGAAGAAGAACTCTTCATTTCATCGTAGTATTCTTGTTGAGTGATTCTTCCACCCTTCATAGAAGCAACGGTCTTGTTACCGGAACAACCAGCAACAACGGTTATCATTAGAAGACCAGCAATTGCTAGGATCCACTTAGTAAATCGTTTATTCATCCTTTACACATCCTTATTTAATATGTCTACAATTGAAGAGAATACCATAAAATGGCACTTTAAGTCGGATAATTCGGGAAAAAGTCATAAAATCTTCATAATTTATCTATTTATGCTCTTAAACTCTTCCATATTATCTTGCAACTCAGATATTGAAGATTGTATGTTCTCTACATCAGGTTGTATATCGTTAGTATAGTCCGAAAAATCTTTTTGAAGGTCTTTAACGACTCCAGGGACGACTTTAACGCTGTCAGATAGTTCTGAAATAGATTCTTTAATAGTTGAAACGGTGGATAAAACCTTATTTGCATCGTCAGTAAAAGAACCTTTTTGGAAGTAATTTAATGCAATACCAGAGACAGCTCCAATAATAAAACCAGTAGAAAATTTCATATATTTAGTCCTCCAAGTTTTTCTTGATGGCATCAGCACGTTCTTGAAGTTGTTCATTAGATGCTAGGCCAGTATTGTCAGCCCATTTCATTGAAAAACCGTCATCTTTAGAATATCTAGGTACTAGATGAATATGAGAGTGCATAACGCTTTGATATGCGATTTCTCCGTTATTTAAGCAAATGTTCATACCAATAATATCAGGATTAGATTCCTTGATGGCACGGGCAATCATTGGGACTTTTTTAAAGACTCTTTGAGCAAGGTCTTCGTCGTATTCAAAAATGTTCTTAATGTGTTTCTTTGGTACTACTAAAGTGTGTCCAGGAGTAACTTGAGAAATATCAAAGAATGCTTTGATATCGTCATCCTCGTATATAGTAGTATTTGGAATTTCGTTTCTGATTATTTTACAAAAGATACAATCGTCCATAAAAATCTCCTCTCGAAAACAGTGTATTTACTATAATGCTATCATAATTGATTGAAACTGTTTACACAATTCTATATAACTCTGTGATAGTATTGATTATTTTTAATTAGGTAAATGTTCTGTAGCGTAATTAGCTTCATCAGAAGTAAATTGATCACCATCTTTTGAAGTTAATTGTTCATAAATCTCTTGTTTAGATAGCGACATTTTCTTGTAGTTTTTGGCAGTTGCTAGTGCATTTTTATTCCAATTTGCTTTGACATGATCAATGGCATATTGAGCTTCTGTTGTTGACATGTTATCTCCAGATTTTGAGGTTATCTGCTCATAAATTCCAGCTTTAGACATGTTCATATCTTTAGCATAGATTTTAGCTTTTTTAAGAGCTGTTTTGTCCTCAGAAGTTGGATCGTCATCATCAGTGGTTTTTACATCATCATTGTTTGTATCAGAGGCATTAGCTTGTTCTTCAGATGATTTACCATAATTATCATTTGCAAAGTTTACTTCGTGCAGCTCACTTTCAAGAAGGCCTTTTGATTTAGAAGTGATAGAGAAGGTAGTATACATTAAATCTTTACTAGTTTGACCATTATCTTCTAATTGTGCTGACCATTTTTTGCTTTTGCCAATTCTAATATTTTTGACTACCTTGTAGCTGTCTTGATTATCTTCAATCTTTACAGTTGAACCCTTTGGAGCTGTTCCTGAAACCTTGATTGATTTAGTGCCTTTATCAACGTATAGATCACCGAATTCATCTTGCCCCTTGATAGTTAGTTTAGTATGAGCACTAGATGGAATTGCTCCGACCTTTATTTTTTTTACTTCAGATGAGCCATTTTTGTTCTTGGCATGTAGTTTGTAAGTCGCACTAGCTTCAAGGTGCTTTAGTGTAAAGCGGCCATTGCTATCAGATTTTACTTTTATGTTTCCAGTAAATCCATCGTAATTTTTTGCGATTACATTGGTATTAGCGGAAGTTTTACCACTTAGATTTCCCGTAGTGTTTGTACCGGTTATCTTTACGTGGTTGGTATCTACAGAAATCGTGGGCTTTGAGTGGAAACTAGAGATTAAGTAGATTAATGCAATAATTACAAATACAGCAATTACGGCCATAGAAATCAAAATATTACGGTTTTTTCTTTGAACTTCTTTAGTATCGACCTTGTTAAGATTGTTATTATTCGTTTTTATTTCTTCAGTTTTAAAATCCTTTGAAATTGTAAAGTCAGGCTGTTTTTTTCCACAGTAGGGACAAAAAACTACATCTTTTTCTATTTCTTTACCACAGTGCACGCAAAATCGTTTATCTGGCTCCATGATTTCTCCTTAAATTTATTTGATTTTTGATGTTTACTTAGATGGCCCCTAAAAAGCCGCTAATAAATCCAATCATAAATAAAATTCCAAATAATATAGCTGATGGGATCCAAAGCCCCATACCCGCACCTTTGTGGTTAAATTTCTTTTGAATAACTATACCTAGAGCTAAGGAAACAAGAAATCCTAGATCAAGACCAGGAACAAATGAAAATACAAATACGACCCAACCGATAACATCTAAGATGACCCATGTCTTAGAATCAACATTTTGCGTGTTGATATTGTTGTTGTTTGGATTATTTGATGTATCATTTATTACTTTTGATTCCGTTTTTATTGTGTTAGATTGTGGTGCTTGATCAGCTCCACAATACGGACAAAATTGAATATCCCCAGTAAGTTCCTTTCCACATTTATAGCAAAATTTTTTGCTGTCATCTCCCATAACTAAAACTCCCTTATGTTTTCAGTTTTTAACGTCGTCTGATTTTAGACGTAGAACCCTTTAAAGAGTAGCATTGCGTTGATATTTGGACAATGAATTATTTTATGTATCAGAGTAATTACAGAAAATTATATGTAATAATTTTCAACAATGTAAATTGATTAGTGCTTGGGTTATAATATTAATAAGAATAAGCACAGTTCAAAGTCAGATCGGCTTAGAATTGTGCTTTTGTAATTAAAACAGGTATAGGTGGTTATCTATGACTCTAGAACTTAAAGAACTGACTGGTGGTTATGGCCAAGTATCAGTCTTAAAAAAAGAAACCTTTACAGTTGAAGATGGACAAGTAGTTGGATTAATTGGTCTAAACGGAGCAGGTAAATCAACAACTATTAAACATATTATTGGCTTGTTGACTCCTCGTGGCGGTCAAATTTTGATCGACGGCATGAGTTTACAAGATAATGTTGAAGAATATCGAAAAAAAATTGCGTATGTGCCCGAAATGCCAATTCTCTATTCAGAACTGACTCTAAAAGAACATATTAACTTGACGATTATGGCTTACGGGCTTGATCACGACAAAACATGGGAAAAAGCACACGAGCTTTTAAAGACTTTCCGTCTTGATAATAAATTAGATTGGTTCCCACAAAATTTTTCAAAGGGTATGAAACAAAAAGTAATGATCGTCTGTGCTTTTATGACTGATGCCAGACTGTTTATTATTGATGAACCGTTTACTGGTCTAGATCCGTTAGCTGTTAATGATTTATTGAATATAGTTGAAGAAAAGAAGCAAAAAGGTTGTTCAGTATTGATGTCTACTCACGTTTTAGCAACCGTTCAAGATCATGCTGATAAATTTATTCTATTGAATCATGGCCAAGTTAGAGCTGATGGTACTTTAGATGAACTAAAGGAGAAGTTTGACATGCAAAATGGTAATTTAGATGATATCTACATCAAAATGTCAAACGAAGATCAATAATGACTGATTTGTGGAAAGAAAGATTAAGAAGACATCAACTTGATCAATTTAAATATTTAAGACTTATTTTCAATGATAATTTTGTATTGGCTTTTATTGTCTTAATAGGTGCTTTAGGATTTTGGTATTCCAATTTCTTAGATACTATTAATCAAGTCAATATTTTTGGTAAACCAATAGTTATTATTTTGTATTGGTTAATTGCTCAATCGGGTAGTGTAGCTACTTTACTAGAGGAACCAGACAGTACTTTCTTGCTGGTAAAAGAAAAAGATTTCTATGACTATTTCAAAGCCGCAAAAAATTATAGTAGCATGTTGCCAATTGTTACTATTGCCCTGGTTGGGTTTTTAATGTCACCATTTGCTTTTAAAGCGGCGGGATTGTCCGTTTTGTCAATTGTTATCCTGACATTAGGGGTAATTGTTTATAAGTTTACAATGATAAATTTTGAAGTATTTGGTATATATGGTAAAGACAGCTTTAAAGGGATGTCAGCCAAGAATTGGTTGAACTTGTTACTGTTAGCTTTACTTATTGTATCTACTTATCTAAGTAGTTTTGTTTTGGTGATTGTAGCCGTTATTTTATTAGGAGTTGTCATTTCAAAAAGTCAGGCGATTTGTGAATCGGGTCAACTTCAATGGCAAAGTGCGATTGCTAAAGAAAATCAAAGAATGTTTAGAATCAAACGATTCTATAATTTATTTACTGATGTACCTGGTGTTAATAGTAAGATCAGACGTCGTAAATGGTTAGACTTTTTATTCAAGGGAATCAAGCAAGAACAAGGTAATACATATCTATATTTGTTTGCTCGAGGATTTGTTAGAAATAATGAATATATTGGATTGTTCTTTAGATTGACAGTTATTCAAGCAATTATGTTATGCTTGATCGATAATTTTTACATCTCTTTAATAGTAGAAATGTTATTTATTTACTTAGTAGGGTTTCAGTTAAAGCCTTATTTTAAAGAGACTATGCAAAACTTAATGCAAAGAATCTACCCAGTAAAACAAGCTGATAAGATCAAGGACTTTACTAAATTAAGTACCTTTGTATTGTTTGTTCAATGGTTGATCAGTGCTTTTGCAATTTTGTATAAATTTAGTTTTAGTATGAATAGTTTGATTATTATTGCAGCTGGACTTGCTGTATTAGTATTTGTTGGATATTTCTATATTCCAAGACAACTTAAAAAAATAATTTAATAGTGGAGTGTATTTAGATTTATGAGATTAAGAAACAAACCGTGGGCTAAAGATATGATCAATGACAACCTGGATTTGATTTCGGTTCAACCGGAAAACATGCAAGGTAAATGGCAAGAAAGATTTGAGGAAAAACAACCTTTGTATCTTGAACTAGGTTCAGGTAAGGGTGCTTTTATCACAGAATTAGCTAAAAGAAATCCGCAAAATAATTATATTGCGATGGAAGTTCAAGAAGGAGCAATTGCTTTGATCCTGAAGAAACAAGTTGAAAATAAATTGCCTAATTTACAATTACTTTTAGCAAATGGTTCTAATTTATCTGATTTATTTGCTGAGAATGAGATTAAAGGTCTTTATCTTAATTTCTCTGATCCATGGCCTAAGACTCGTCATGAAAAGAGAAGATTAACTTACAAGTCATTCTTAGAACAATATAAATATGTACTTGAAGATGATGGAAACATTGAATTTAAAACTGATAATCAAGGTTTGTTTGAATACTCATTAGTAAGTATGAATAATTTTGGAATGAATTTTAATGAGTTGTCCTTAGATCTTCATAATGATGAAAAGTTAAACGAGAACAATATTCAAACTGAATATGAAGAAAAGTTCTCAAAAAAAGGCTTCAGGATAAATTACCTGAAAGCCTCATTTTAAAATTATTATGTAAGTACTGATTATTGAACTTTTTTAATGTTTAGTAATTCGCCAGATACTGCATCAGCAATAAAATGGTATTGAGCAACATCGAATTCATCCATGGTTGTTACGCCACCAACGATTCCCCATGAGGATTGTCCATTGATATCGACACGTTGGTAGAATGGTTCAACCCATGAACCAATTACTTTGCTGTCTTCGCCAAGAACTGATTTAACTTTATCAATAATTTTTGCACTATCTAGATGATGCTTTACTAAAACAGTAGTAGCGGCACTAGCTACAAGCACAGCACCACAAGCAATTAGAGAACCGAAACCTTTTTTACTCATTTTGAATCACTCCTTGATGTTTTATTAACCATATATTAACACTATTATATATTAATCTACTAGCCAAGGACATTTAATTGACCGAAATAGAAATAAAAAGTATCTTAATTACGAGAGGTGAATGATATGAAAGAATTTGAAGATTATGGAATAAAAGATTGGCATGAAGTAACAAAAGAGGGGAAGTTTATTTTATTCTTCCACGCTGACTGGTGCCCAGACTGCAAATTTATCGAACCTAAGTTACCTGAACTAGAAAAAGAGTATTCTGATTTCAACTGGATCAGTTTTAATCGTGATAATAACATGGATATTGCCAGAGAATTAGATATTATGGGAATTCCTAGCTTTGTTATTATTGAAAATGGTCAAGAAATTGGTAGACTAGTAAATAAAGATCGTAAAACTAAAGAAGAAGTTGAGACCTTTATTGATTCAGTAATAAATAAATAATAATTGAGTGAGGAAATAATGTTATTAAGCTTTTATAACCCAGATGTCCTAGGTGACATTTTGATTGTGGAATTAGCAGATGATGCTGGAATTACCCAATCAAACGAGAATAAGAATAATGTTGTAAGAATTTTTAATGATGATACAAATGAAGCCATCGGCTTCAATTTTTTTGGTCTAGGTAAAAAGCTTAATTTGACCGAAAAGGGTCAAGTATTTTTGGATGACGACCAAGTTTCAATTTTAAATGATGCAATTTCAAAAGCTGGATTTAGTGACAAGCTTGTTGCTGATAATAGTCCTAAATTTGTAATTGGTCATGTTGATGAAATGAAGGAACATCCTGATTCTGATCATCTACATATTACTCAAACAGATGTTGGTCTTGAAAAGCCTGTTCAAATCGTCTGTGGAGCACCTAATATTGAACAAGGTCAATTAGTAGTGGTAGCTCTACCAGGAGCTGTAATGCCAACTGGTACTGAAATTTGGCCAGGTGCATTACGTGGTGTGGATAGTTATGGAATGATTTGTTCTGCTAAAGAATTAGGCATTCCAAATGCGCCACAAAAACGTGGTATTTTGGTGTTAGATTCAGGTAATGCTGGAGAAGCATTTGATTTTGATAAAGCAGCAAAAATGTTCGATTAGGAGTTTTTTTATGGAAAATACAGTCTATCATTTCGTTGGTATTAAAGGTACAGGAATGAGTGCTTTGGCACTTATTTTGAAAGATTTAGGATATACAGTTCAAGGTTCTGATATTGATAAATATACATTTACTCAAAGAGGACTTGAACAAGCAGGAATCAAAATTTTACCATTTGATGCAGATAACATTCATGATGGTTTAACAATTGTTAAAGGTAATGCCTTTGATGATGATCAAGTTGAAATAAAAAAAGCTAATGACATGCATTTGCCAGTTGTTACATATCCACAAATGGTAGGTAAATTAGTTTCAGAATATACATCTATTGGTATTGCAGGATCTCATGGTAAAACAAGCACAACCGGTTTATTAGCACATACTTTAAGTGGTATTGCTAAGACATCATACTTGATTGGTGATGGTTCTGGTAAAGGTGTTAAAGATGCTAAATTCTTCGTATTTGAAGCTGATGAATACCGTCGTCATTTCTTAGATTATTCACCAGACTATTTGATCATTACAAATATCGATTTTGACCATCCTGACTACTTCTTTGGTGGAATAAACGATGTTGTTGATGCCTTTGAGTCTGAATCACGTAAGACAAAGAAGGGTATCTTCATCTGGGGTGAAGATAAGCATGCTAAATCTATCAAAGCAGATGTTCCTATCTACTATTATGGTTTAGATGAGTCAGACGATATTCGTGCCACAAATATTAAGAGAACTGTTAAGGGTTCATCATTTGATGTAACTATAAAAGGTGAAAACATCGGTAACTTTGAAGTTCCTTTGTATGGTGAACATAATGTTCTTAATTCATTGGCAGTTATTGGTGTTGGACATATGGAACACCTCGACCATTCATTGATCAACAAAGAATTACAAACATTTAGTGGTGTTAAGAGACGTTTCAGTGAAAAGAAAGTTGCTGACATGGTTATCATTGATGACTACGCTCACCATCCACAAGAAATTAAAGCAACAATTGATGCTGCTAGACAAAAGTATCCTGACCGCGAAGTAGTAGCTGTATTCCAACCACATACTTACACAAGAACTCTTGCCTTAATGGACGATTTTGCCAAGTCATTAGATCTTGCAGATGAAGTTTATTTAACTAATATCTTTGGTTCAATTCGTGAAAAACATGGAGATATTACAAGTAAGGATCTTGGCGATAAGATTCATAAGGGTGGAAAAGTCCTTGAACTTGAGGATATGTCACCATTATTGGATTACCATAATGCTGTTATTATCTTTATGGGCGCCGGAGATGTTCAAAAGTATGAAACTGCTTATGAACAAGTCTTAAGTAACTTGAATCCTAATCAACAATAAAATTTAAAAATAAAGAAAGTGGAACAAAACATGTTCAGCTTTCGAGCATTAAGGCAAATAACGCCAGTAATCCGAATTTGGATTGCTGGCGTTATTTGATTTAAGCGGAAAAAGCTATGTTTTGTTCCACGTTTATGCTGCATATTTAAAGATAATAATAGTTTTGTCCCAAACTCTTTTTTTGTATTTCAAATAAAATTATTTATAACGGGAAAAAGTTGGTGACAGAGCTAGTTGGGCTTGGTTATAATGTTATTGTTATAAGGAATTTTATAGGAATAGGGAGAAAACTAATGACAGAGGCCATTCAAGAAGCAGACCTTAGAACAATTGAGAGAAATTTGAGCGTTTTGGCAAACAATATAGGAAATGTTGATGCCAATGTTCAAGAAGTTGATAGTAAAGTCGATTCAGTTCAAGATGAGATTTTGACCTTAAGACAAGAATTCAACGACTATGTTGAACAGCAAATGTTAAGTAACAATTTAAGTATTGCACATACTAAAATAGTACAAATTGAGCAAGAAATCGAAAAGAATTATGGTCATTATGATGAAATAAGAAGAACTACGGTCGGTATTCTGCAAGCAGATGATTTAGAAATAGTTCGAAAAGAAGTAATTACCTCTGCTAGTGAAAAAATGATGATATCAGCCCCTGGATATTGGCTAGCACCTTGTTTAGTAGCACTATCTGCCTGGATAAATAACGACCACGAATTGGCGGATAAAGCTTTGAATGAGGCTTTAAAAAGAGATAAACAAAAAACATCATTACTATTTGCTTTGATTTGTCGTAGAGCGGATCGTAAAAACGCCAGCTTAAAATGGACATCTTATTACCTTCAAAGTCAGGATGAAACACAGCTTGACCGAAATTCCATTATTATCATAGATGCTTTTTCTAATGGCTTGTTGGGTGTTGATGCAGAGGGTGCTGTATCAGGTACTCTTGAACGTTGGTTAAGCAATCTAGAAAATCGTCCTAACTTTGCCCAAGAACAAGAAGAACAGTGGGGTGAAGCTCTAGCGCTCTACAAGCCAGAAACACTAGATAATCCATATCCAATGTTGCAACAATATTCCTCCAGCTGGGGTGATCTTGAAGATACTTTGAAAGGTGCATATCTTCACCGAGAGATTTTGGATTATTTTGAAGAAATATTTAATAAAGTTGATTCAACTGAAAATATTAAAATGCAGTTGGATGATATTTTATTGTCATTAGTAACTGGATTTGATAATGAAGAATTGAAGTATAAACGTGAAGAACGTCTTAATGAACTTATTATTAAATATGACGGTAACAAATCAAGAGCCAGACAAGATATGGAAGTAGAAGATAAATCATACGTCGAAAAGAAAGACTTCTCTCAATTATTAACTGATGCTGCTTTAATGAATGGTGGTAGTGGTGGAAGTTCTTCAACTCAAAAGTTTGCCATTGCTCTTTCAAAAGATTGGATCAAAGATGCCTATGGTGATTTAGTCTTAAAAAATAGAGCTAGAGTTCCTGAAAAAATAAATTATCACATAAATGGATTTTCAGATTCGACCGAAAATGGTGAAAATGAAATTGAAAGTATAAATAATTACCAAGCTGATGTTGAATCTAAGAAACAGACTGAACTAAATAAAAATAAAATAAGTAAAAATGGATTCTACGTTGGTGGAGTTCTAGGTGCAATAGGAGTTATTTTGGCTTTATCCGGTCATGCAATTATCGGAGTAATTTTAGCCTTGATGGGTGGATACTGGGCTATTCATTCTAAACGAAAAATTGATGAGGCTGAGAAGAGAAAGCAAGAATTGATTCAGCAATTTGAAAGTCAAAAAACAGATGGTGCTAATATAATCAGACAAATTATGGCTGAAACAGTAGATATTAGAGAAGAGTTTGATGAAATAGATACAGAATATGATAAAGTTATCGAATTTTTAGAGCAATTGACACCACAACAATATATACGCAATCTAAAAACTACAGCTCGTCACATTAATATTAAAAGTGAGGTTTAGTCATGGATAATAAAAATAACTCTGTATTTTCATCGATCG
This sequence comes from Companilactobacillus tucceti DSM 20183, assembly GCF_001434665.1. GTDB lineage: Bacteria > Bacillota > Bacilli > Lactobacillales > Lactobacillaceae > Companilactobacillus > Companilactobacillus tucceti. Next base: position 11,317 of record NZ_AZDG01000001.1, read on the forward strand.
ATGAAGAAAAAAATACTTTTAAACCAGTTGAAACTTCTAATGACTCAAAGATTAAAAATCAACTTGATGACGTTTTTGCAAAAGGTCTACCAGACTGGGACTTAGTTCCAGGTAATGTTGTAGTTAGGAGACACCAATAATGGTAAATATTTCGACATATCGTGAGTGGGCAAACCTTTTTAAGAAATTTGATGCTAGGGAAAATGATGAACAAGTTTTGGAAGATGCTAAACATGGTACTTTAGTTTGGCAAACTGGTGTCGCCGATAGATTTATGAAACGTCTAACAGCTTCCATCAATAAACGAATGAATGATTCAGTTTCTGTCTTTGAAAAGCAGATAAGTCAATCAGGAATACCTGAAGCCAATTTTGTTAAATCAATTCATCAATTAAAAGATGAATTTGAAACAATGAGAAACTTTACTAATATTGAAGCCATTCCTACAGAACAAAGACGAAAATTGGTAGAGATGTTATACGAATCTCGTAAGGATCTACAGAGTAACTTAGAAGAATCCGCGAAAACTGATCAAAGCGGAAAGTTGTCTAGTTTGGTACGTAATAATCGCATAGATAACTAAGGAGAAAATATGAGCGGAATCAAAGAAACTAAAGAGTTGTTAACTAGATATTCCATTGCCAGAATACCTTTTATTGCTTTGAATACTATTGAACGTTCCAGAGCTTTGGGACTATTAAAATCAATATCAGAAGAATTAAATTTAGGCTTTTTAGTTCATACTCTGTCTAAAGGTACTTATAATATTGAAAACGATCAGGTTGTTAATGAGGACAAATCTGTCTACGGTGCTATGGACTATATTGGAGAAGAGATGAAGCATCGTCAGAATCTTACTTTGATTTTGACAGAAGTGCCTGATATTTCGACTGATAACGATAGTGCTAAACAAGTTCTTGATTTGGTGACTTTAGCAAATGAGTCGGGTGGAATGGTTATTACATTAACTAATACTTCCGTATGGAGTCAGTTGCAGCGCTTGGGGATGGTTCTCAAGCTAGATCTTCCTGACGAAAATGAAATGTATGGAATAATATCTGGATATATTGATGATTATCGCAATGAAATTCCGATTGAATGGGATGACGAAGATGTTAGAGAGGCTGCTACATCATTAGTTGGCGTTACTAAAATTGAAACGGAAAATGTTATTGCATCTTTGATTGCTAAGAAGTCGATCAAAAAAGATGACATAGATGAAATTAGAAAGTCTAAAGATAGATTATTTACTAATATATCAGGATTAGAAAAAATAACTGTTGATGATAGTGTTAAAGAAGTTGGTGGACTATCAGGATTACAACAGTGGTTAGCAGCAAAGAAGAAATTATTAACACCAACAAAGCACGCTGAATTACGCAAACGTGGGTTAAGACCTCCTAGAGGGATTCTTTTAGTCGGAGTACCTGGTTGTGGTAAATCATTGTCGGCTAAATCAATTGCAGCTAATTGGAAACTGCCATTATACAGATTGGATTTTGCTACAGTTCAAGGTAGTTATGTCGGTCAAACTGAACAGCAACTAAAAGATGCGCTTAACACAGCTGATCAAGTATCTCCTTGTGTGTTGTGGATTGATGAGATTGAAAAAGGATTATCAGGAGCAGGTTCTAGCAATGATGGTGGAGTTTCGACTAGAATGGTTGGTCAATTTTTGTTTTGGCTTCAAGAAAGTAAAAAACAAGTCTTTGTTGTGGCGACGGCAAATGATGTCAGTAAGTTGCCTTCAGAATTGTTGAGACGAGGTCGTTTTGATGAATTATTCTTCGTTGATCTTCCAACAGCTGAAGAGAGACGAGATATTGTTTCAATTTATATGCGTAAATATCTTAAGGTAGAATTTGCCGGTCCATTGTCAGATGCGGTTGTTGAAATGTCTAATGGATTTACTGGTGCGGACTTAGAATCAGCTGTACGTGATTTAGCCTACACAACACTTTCTGAGGAGACTGAGCTATCGGAGAAATTGATTACAGATACTTTCCAAAATGTAGTCCCATTATCTCAAACAAGCCCTGAAAAAATCGATGATATAAGGGAATGGGGTAAAAGTCGTGCTGTACCTGCGTCAGGTCGACCAATTGGTGCAGAAAAGAACGATTTAAATAAGGTTTCTAAGACTAGAAAGGTACTTTTGTAATGCCAAGAAAGCTACTCAATATGAGTTCTAATAGTTCTATCAGTTTATCTAGTAAAGAAAGTGTGAAAGCCAATACCAGTACTGTCACTAATACTGGCAGAATTGCTAACATCTTGCGAAAAAAACGTTCCAAAGAATATATGAGTGCCCTTAATAAGCTAGATATTGGTGATGGAAGGTTAAAACAAACTGAAATAGATCAAATTATTAATACGATTAAAGGTGAATTTCCAGAAGTTAATTTAAATGGAATTTTGAAAGGGTATATCTCTAAATGTTATTTAGGTGGTACTTATGAAGTACATACTTTGACATTTGTTTTAGAGATACTAACTCACTATCATACCGGTGAAGTTTTACCAGATGATATGGAACGCGCACGTTCATTAGCTAAAAAAGGGATGTATGAATATATCGAAGTTTATTCTGATTGTTGTAGAGCAGTTAGTGAAAGTGGCGATGTGTCGGTTATAAATATATAAAAAATACGCTAAATTCCTAAATTGGAATTTAGCGTATTTTTACGGTTAATTAACGGTTCACATCAATATCTGCTGCTTTAACGAATTCGTTCGTTGAAACACGATAATATTGTTCACCATTAATAGTTGTAATACTGTCAGTCTTCCAACTGCTGTGAGCACTTAGGCTTCTATTTGAAACTAAGTCACCTTTGGCGGTATAAAGACGTGCAGAAGAACCAGAATGTGTTGTGACGATTTCGTTTACTGGTGTATATTCGTAAACATCTTTTTCGTCAACAAATTCATTAGTTGAAACACGGTAGTGTTTTGTACCATTGATTACGTATGTTTGGTGATCAGCGACCCAGCTACTATTTGCAGCGAGTGATCTGTTTTTAATTAAATCACTTTCTGCTTTATAAAGAGGTTTAGCAGAATCACTGTATGCTCTAACGTAAACATTAGGAGCAGTATATGGATAAGCTTGACTCATCTTTGCCCATTCGTTAGTTGAAACACGGTAGTAACCAACACCGTCAACTGTAATAACAGCATCACTTTGCCAATCAGTTGCTGTTGCAAGTGAACGATTTGTAACAAGAGTCATTTTACCATCTTGGCCTAGTTGATAAAGCTCAACGGCAGGCTTGTCAGCGTATGTGGAAATTGTTTGATTCTTGTATTCGATGTCACCATTTTCTTGATTGTCAGTGTTTCCTGAATTAGTTGGAATTGGTGTGTATGTTAGTTTGTCAGTTGATAGGACGGTCTTATTAGGATCACTGGCATAGCTAATTGTTGGAACACCACCGATTGTGTAAGTAACGATAACGGAAGGTGAGGTATATCCATTTACGGAATCAGCCGTGTAAGTGATAGGTGCATCACCATAGTTACCAGCACCTTCAGGGATGTCAATAACTTGTGTAGTACCATCTGGCTTTGTAAATGTGATAGTTGTTGCTTTGTTTGGAGTACCGATGTATTTTGCTGGTGCTTCTTTTGTAATAGGGTTACCAGTTGCCTTATCAACAATTGTAAGTTCACCGTTAGGACCGTATGTAACAACGATTGTTGGATTGGTATAGCCCGGTTCATCTTTAGTAAGAGTAATTTCTTGGGTATCTCCAACTTTACCAGCTTTTAAAGTAACCTTTTGCGTTTCATCGTCGCCACCCGCTATTGCTGGTATATCGATATCTTTAGATTCTACAGGATTACCAGTTAAAGTAAGAGGATTATCATTGTCGATAACTTTTCCATCTTTATCGGTATAAGTAACAACATTTTGACCATTTACAACATTGGTAGTAGCTAAAATATCCTCAGATTGATAACCAGGAGTAGAAACAGTGACATGAACTGTGGTACCGATCGTACCAGCAGGGACAGTAACAGTAACAGGAATGTCCTTATTAGTACCTTGATTAGTAAATACTGAACCATCGTTGATAGCTGCAACATCGTCACCAACTAGTTCAATAGTGGATGTTGATGTACCAGTTATATCTGGATTATCTGTAGTTGGACTAATGAATTTTACTTCTATATCCGTTGATTCTGCATTGTTAGCTAGATGATATCCGGGTGCTAAGTTTTTGATTTGGTCGTTTGTTACAGTTACTGTTTTAGTATCTCCAATGGTGTCTGTATCAGCTGCCGTAACAGGAATATCAATTGAAGTTCCATTACTTGTTTTAACACTTACGTTACCGCTTTTGGCTACAGCTGGAGTATATGGAACTGTATCTGTGGCTGTTGCTTCAGTGAAACCAAGGACTACAGGAACTGTTTCAACAGAAGTAACATATGGGGATTTATTTGGATCGAATGAATACGAAGTTGGTACTTTTACATTAACCGTGCTATTCCAAGTACCGTGTGCTGTAGTAGTGATATCGGATGTAGTTCCATCGTGAGTAGTGTGTATTGTAACTAGATTTGAAACTTGTGTAGTACTATCTGGTACTCCACTAGCATTCCATACAAGATATTTATTTTTTAAATCATCTTTACCCTGTAATTGTGTGGTGCTTATCCCAGTATATAAAGAACCTAATCCACCGGTTGGATTTCCGTTTTCGTCAAAAGTTGGAACACCGGAGAATGATTGACCAAATGTGGTATCAGTCCATTTAATACCTTTACTAGAAGTTAAAGCCGTTTTGGGATTAAACTTTAAAGTAGCGCTGATTTTTATACTAGATAAATTGGTACCATCAAACATACCTTCACCTAAAGATGAATCACCAGTTTCCGTTCCATCTTTCCAGCCCCAAGTTGTTAATTGGATTGTATTTAGTGACTTATCATTTTTAAACATAGATATAAGATTTGCGACGGTATCTTTTTCAACATACCAAGCATTTGTACTTGAATACTGAGGTGAATATTGACCTAGGAAGTCAGTTAAATTTTCACAATCGGCAAAAGCGTAACTACCATTTACAATACTTTTAAATGGCATTGCACCTAGTTGAATGGTTATAAGAGCATGATCATTTTCAAACATATGACTAATGTTTTCCATCTTTGAAAAGTCATTGTTGGAAAAATCAGGAGTAGTTAAACTTGTATCATTTGTAAACATTCCTTGAGCATTTATTGTATCGCCTGTTTCCAAATGAGAAAAGTCCGAATTAGTACTTGTCAAACTTGTCATATTAGCAAAAAGATATGACGAATCAACAGGAGCGATTGCTCCTTCTACAGTTTTGATCGTTGTAATATTGGCAGTGTTTCCACCCCAACGATCCTCTTGGTATGAACCATTTCCTTCATCCAATTGACCATTAATTGTTAAAGTTGTTGTATCAGGATCATAGCTCCAACCATTACCGGAATTTTTAGTAGCTGAAGTATCTTCAACAATAGGTGTTGATTCTGCACTAAATGCTTGTACTTGAGGTTGATTTTGTGTATTTCCGTCACCATTTGTTGTTTCAGTACCATTATTACCAGTACCATCACTATTTGTAGTGGAGCCTGATGTAGCTGATTTATCATCAGTACCATTAATTGGTGTATTTGTATCTTCAGAATCTGATTTTACTGTTTCTTTTGTACCATTTGTTGCTGAACCGGTTACACCATTGTCTGGTGATGAAGTATCAGTAGAACCATCAGAAGCAGTTGTTGATGTCGTGCCCGAATCTGAAGATGTAGGTGTCACAACTTCTTGTTGAACGGCATCAGTAGTAGTTGCGGCATTAGCAACATAACTTGGTGCGCCCAGTAAAAATAGTCCTCCTGCAATTGACAGGCTGCTTACTACAACCCAGTTTTTCTTTGATTTAACTAATTTTTTTCTCATGACTGTATTTGGGTCACGATTTAATTGTTGAAATCTCATATTTTATCCCTCTATCCTTGATAATTGTCAAATTATAATTACCCTGTATGACATAACTAAATTATATTATTCATTTAATAATATATATTTCAGTTATCGTAAGAGATGTTTTCCGAAAATGAATTTTTCCTTGCATAATTCATTAAGTTAAATAGAAAAATTATGAAAATTGAATTTATATAATTTAGGCAAAAAAATAAAGTGTCTCTTTATCCCTTAATATATAGGAAAGGAAACACTTATTTTTTAAATTAATTTCAAGAAAACCGAGGCAATAATAACTGATGCCATTGAAACTGTTGCGAAACCACCAACCAGCATTTTAGGCAACATGTTTTGTGTTAAGTATTCTTCTTCTTGATCGTTGTCGGCAATTGTATGACAAACTTCTGTTGTTAAAATGAAGTCTGCTGGAAATCCGAATAAGGCAGTCAACGAACATGCGAAAGCCATTTGTTTGCTCATACCAAAAGGCTTAGCTAGTAGATATGAAGCAATGAACATTCCTAAAATTCCTAATGCAATCAAAACTAAAATCTGAATAAGAATTCCACCAATGATATCTGGCGTAGTTAAACTTAATTGAGAGAAGACATAGGCCATTAATCCATAAATCAACCAATTGAAAACACCGGCACGAGTCAAGGCGTTATCTTCAAGTAAACCTAATTGATGAGCCAAAACACCTAGAATAAGACAGATAACATTAGCGTTTATAACTCCGTTCATTAATCCTGCTAACCAGTTTCCCAATAAAGCAATTAAAGCAACACGAACAATGATAAATACTGGTGATTGAAATTGCTCTGGTAAGTGCAAGATATGTTTTTTAGTATCTAGTGAATCTGCCATTCCAGTTATCTTGGGAGCATTTGGATCAATATGACCTTTGCCACTCTTGAATTCTTCCTTTAATCTGCGTCCTTCTTTTCTTAAAAGAATTGCAGTCATTGGATAACCAATAAATGAATGCAGAATGAACATTGAAACTGGCAAAGCTACCAAAGCTGTTGCACCAGCAGCTTTTAATCCATCTGTCATTAACAAAGTTGCGACCATACCACCTGTTAGTGGAGGAATAGCAGCGACAACCGTGTGCCAGTCAAATATCAATGTACCAACAGTTAATGTAAGAACTAATGTACCTAAAACCCCTAATAAAGCAATACATACTGCTTTCCATTGATTAATAAGTTCTTTTAAACTCATTAAAGTACCAAGATGTACTAATAGCAATGAAACACCCATACCAGTAAAAGCTGTGTTGAAGGATGCCTTTGCAACAATATCCTTAGGGATGATCGTCCAAAATCCGATAGCAAAAAGAACCGCCGTAATAAAAATAGATGGTATGAATGCTTTAGTGACCGCTGAAACCCAGTCACCGATCAACATGAATACCATAACAATTGTGAATGCAATTAAGTATTCCATAAAAATAGATCCCCCTTGAATATTAAATAAATAATAGGTCTAAATTTAATCTTTTCTAATCTTTATGTCAATGACAAATCCACTTAAAACAATGTTTTTAAACTGCAAACGTTTACTTTAACTAATGAAAACTTCATGAAATATAAAATTTCTAATTTTAGTTTGACAATAATTAAAATTACTCTTAGTATTTAATATACATTTTAAAAAGCTAGGCCTTTTGACCTGACCGATAAGGGGAGAATTTTTTATGACAACATTCACTAATTTAAATTTATTTAATGGAACTGATAATAAGATAATAGAAAATAGTTATCTAACTGTAGATGAAAACGGGAAAATCACTGCAGTTGGTACAGGAGCACCAAAAGCTAGTGATGACGTTGTCGATCTTCATGGAAAATATGTTATGCCAGGACTTATCAACGCCCATACACATTTAATGATGGATCCAGATAATAGTGACAAACTTGAATATTTATCTGAAACAGAAGTAACATACTTGGCTTTAAAGAATCTAGACACTTTATTACATTCAGGTGTTACATATATTAGAGATTGTGGCTGTGCTTTTAATACTGATATTAAATTAGCTAACATTCAGGCTGAAGGTGGCTTGAAGGGTACTGAGATTTTGCCATCAGGACGTCCTATGACAATGACTGGTGGACATGGTGACTTTACTGAAGGCCTAAACGGTGAAACTACCATGGGTCATTTAGTTGATTCACCTGATGCAATGCGAAAAGCTGTTCGTGAAAACTTCAAACTCGGCGCTAAAAATATTAAAGTCATGGCTACTGGTGGTGTAATGTCTTCAACTGATCAAGTTGATGATACTGAATTAACTGAAGGCGAGATGGCAGTTGCCGTTCAAGAAGCACATACAAAACATATGACAGTTGCTTCACATGCCCAAGGTAATCGTGGTATTCAATTATCCTTAGATGCTGGTGTTGATTCAATTGAACACGGTATCTATGTTGATGAAAAACAAGCTGAATTTATGAAGGAAAATAATGTTTACCTTGTACCTACTTTAAATGCTTGTGCCGGAATCGATAAATATGGAGTTGGTAAAATTCCAGATTACATGATCAAAAAGAACGACATTGTTAAAGATGATTTCTTCAAAAATATTGGTATGGCACTTAAAAAGGGTGTTAAAGTTGTTGTCGGTACAGATGCCGGAACACCATTTAATAGTTTTGAAACAGGTACAACTGATGAACTAGCATTGTTAACAAGTATTGGTGCAACACCATATCAAGCACTTCTTGGTACTACAAAGTATGCTGCTGAATTATTAAGAATTACTGATGAGTATGGAAGTCTTGAAGAAGGTAAAGTTGCTGACTTCTTAGTATTGGACAATAATCCATTGGAAAATGTTGAAGCAGTTGCTCAAGCGGACAAAGCTATTTACAAAAAGGGTGAGTTGGTTAAGTAGTTTTTGAGATTGCATCTTCAATACAATATATGTAGAAATAATAGTAATGTGACTATCTATTAAATTCGATAGTCACTTTTTTTGTGGCATTATTTAACTCAAAACCGACTGCAACCTCCAGAGTTATTTGCATCTAAACCATAATTCAAGTAATATACAACACATCTTATAAAGAAATTAGGTGAATACTGTGGACATTGATAAAATCATAGTTTGTGTCCCAGCAAACGGTTTAGGACGTTTTTCTGCAAAGTAACTATTTAGGAGAGAAAAATGAAGAACGTCCAAAAAAGAGTACCATCATTATTATTGATTATTGTGTTAGTAGGATTTCCACAAATAAGTGAATCCATCTTTACACCCGTATTGCCTCAAATTAGTAGCAATATGCAAGTCAGTGCATCCAGATCACAACTGACAATGAGTATATATTTCATAGCTTTTGCAATTGGAGTCTTTTTCTGGGGTAGATTGTCGGATAAAGTCGGTCGAAGAAGAGCTATGTTGTGGGGAATAGTTGTTTATTTAATTGGTAACTTGGGATTATTGCTCAGCTTTAATTTTCAAATTTTATTATTAAACAGATTTGTACAAGCCTTTGGGGCAAGTATTGGTTCAGTTGTTACGCAAACTATTATGCGTGAAAGTTTTGACGGCATAAAAGGCGCCAAGGTATTTTCTAAAGTAGGTGCTGCTATGGCTTTATCACCGGCTTTTGGTCCATTGATCGGTGGAGTTGTTCAGCAATATTTAGGATATCGTAATGTTTTTAGTACATTAGTCGCAATGGCTATCTTGGTCTTGTTATACAGTTTTTATAGATTACCGGAAACACAGATTACAACAAGTGTTGAAAATACTTCATTAATAGAAGTAACGAAGAGACTTTTGACTGATTCTCGTGTTTGGTCCTATGGAATTTTAATTGGAGGTATCAACGGAATACTCTTTGGTTATTATTCTGAAGCACCATTCATTTTTATGAATCATTTTGAATTTACTTCAGTCCAATATGGAAGTTTAGGTATTGTCCTAGCATTGGCAAGTTTACTAGGATCTCTGTTGGTAAATTATTTAGTAAATTACTTTAAGTCAGAAACAATTTTAATATCAGGTTTGATTTTTAGTGTTGTTTCTAGTGGATTGTTAATTCTTCTACTGAGATTTGACCAATCAATTATCATGATAATTGGATTTTTTATGATATTTTTAGGTTTAAATATTACGTTACCAATTGCATTAAATTTAGCTTTAAAAGGTTATGAAGATGTAATTGGAAGTGCTAGTGGAATATTTAGTTTAGGCTATTATCTTATTGTTAGCTTACTGACATATTTGATCAGTCTTATCCATAATGGATCGATTGGTATGCTGCCTGAGTTTATGTTTGTTTTGAGTTTAGTGATGTTGTTTTCTTGTATTAATTTGTATGTTAAATCTTACGCTGTTGAAGAATAATGATACTTTGACAATGTTATTAAATTGGATTAAAGTAATATTTGCTCGAGGGAGACCTCAACTTAAATTTATATCTGTGACGGAGATATCGTTGATTGACGATATCTCTATTTTTTTGGAAAAGAGGATGAAAATGTGGATCAAAAAGTATCTACACGTGTTAAGTTATCTATTTTAGCAGTTGGATTGTTATCCTTTGTTGGGGTTCTTGTTGAAACTTCAATGAACGTAACTTTTCCGACGCTTACTAAAAATTTAAATGTTAGTTTAGGAACAGTTCAGTGGCTTACAACAGGATATCTGTTGTTGACCACGATTGTAATGAGCACGACAGCTTTTGTTTTAAAAAAGTTTAAGCCAATTAAGGTATTTAGTTTTGCGGCATTGTTATGTTTGTTAGGAACTTTGATATGTATGGTTGCTCCTAATTTTAGTATTTTATTATCCGGAAGATTGCTACAGGCTATCGCTACGGGATTATCGACGCCGTTAATGTTTAATTTGATTTTTGAGGAAGTTCCACCTGCCAAATTGTGTGCTTATACGGGATTTGCAAGTATTATTATTTCTTTAGCTCCAGCTCTTGGTCCTACATATGGTGGAATAGTCAATGGACTTTGGTCATGGAGAGCAATTTTCGTTGGAGTTATTCCAATTATTATACTTTTGTCAGTCATCGGTTGGTTTTCTATACAAGGTGATGCTAGAGGAACAAAGGGGATGTCATTTGATTATATTGGTGTAGTTGGTTTTGCAGCAATTTTTTCGATGATTTTATTTACCTTTGATCAAGCTGGAAAACACGGATTCATATCATCACAATTTGGTGTTTGGATATTGATGACCGCTGTTATCATTGCAGCGTTTATCATATATAATCTTAAAAGTAAGAAACAATTAATTGATTTTTCTATTTTGAAGATACCGGTTTTACGTTTTAGATTGTTTGGTTATTTTGGTTTACAGTTTATTAATATTGGGTTATCTTTTGTACTGCCAATTTTTGCACAAACAGTTTTAAAACTAAGTTCTGCTCAAGCAGGATTAATGTTATTACCGGGTTCATTGATCGGTGCGATGATTGGACCATACGCTGGCTATATTTATGATAAAAAAGGGCCGACGATTCCTTTAATAACTAGTGGATCATTAGTAACAATAGGTGCATTTTTATTCTTGGTTGTTGGAAAGAATTTAACCTTGGTCAGCATTACTTTAATATACTTATTGTTAAGAATAGGGTTTAATTTTGGATTTGGTACAACGTTGTCAGATGGAAGTGTACAAGTTCAGGATAAGAATAAATCTGATCAAAACTCATTGTTCAGTATGATGCAACAATATGCAGGTTCACTTGGAACTAACGTATTGTCAGTAGTCATTTCTGCAGCAACATTGGGCAATAGTGATGAAATAGTTAGTACCATTACAGGAACAAGAATTGATTTTGTTATTTTAACTATTTTAGCTGCATCTATTTTGATTTCAGTTATATATGTTGAAAGAAAGTATCAGACAAAAAAATAGTATGACTTTAAAGGAGATCGTGGACTTTCACGTTCTCTTTTCTTGTTTGACCCTTTGTTTTTCAATAAGAGCGATACTTTGTTAAAATAGATATGATTAATTTCGTTTTTAATGGGAGAAAATATGACGGAAAAGAAAAAATTACTTTTAATTGATGGGAACAGTGTTTCTTTTAGAGCATTTTTTGCCATGCATAATGTACTAGATAAATTTGTTTCAGGTGATGGTATTCATACCAATGCCTTATATGCCTTTAATAATATGTTGGAAATAGTTTTAAAAGATGAAAAACCTACACACGCATTAGTAGCTTTTGATGCTGGTAAAACAACTTTTAGAACGGAAATGTTCTCTGACTATAAGGGTACACGTGCTAAAACTCCACCAGAATTGATGGAACAACTTCCTTTGATCCAAGAATTATTAAATTTGCGTGGAATCAAAACTTATGAACTGAAGAATTACGAGGCTGATGATATTATTGGAACGATGTCTCGTGAAGCTGATCAAGAAAATATGGACGTTACTGTGATCACTGGTGATCGTGATTTGACTCAGTTAACGACTGATAATGTAACGGTTAAAGTTAATGTTAAAGGTGTTACAGAAACTGAAGCTTATACTCCAGAACACGTTAAGGAAAAGCTTGGGATTAGTCCTGAGCAAATAATTGATATGAAAGGATTAATGGGAGATAACTCTGACCATTATCCTGGTGTTGAAAAGGTTGGCGAAAAAACTGCCATTAAGCTTTTGAATGAATATGACACTATGGAAAATCTTTACGAACATGTTGATGAAATGAAGAAGAGCAAGCTCAAAGAGCATTTGATCAACGACAAAGATCAAGCATTTTTGAGTAAAAAACTTGCTACTATAAATAAAGAAGCACCAGTAGAAATTAAATTAGGCGACTTGGAATATCATGGTGATAACCAAGAGCAACTAATTAAGTTTTATCAAAAGTTAGGTTTCAATTCATTTTTAGAGAAGATGAACGTCGAACCAGAAGAAACACAAGAAGCTATGGCTGATATTAAGTACTCAGACTTAAATGAAGATGCTACTAAAATTATTCTAAAAAGTTCTGATCCGCAAACAATTGTCGTAGAAAGTTTTGGTGGAAATTATCATATTGATCCCATTATTGGTTTAGCTGTTAAAAGTGGAGATACATATTACGCTACTTCAGATGTTTCTATCCTTGAGAATGCTGACTTCAAACAGTGGATAGAAGACGAATCAAAAGAAAAATATACTTTCGATAATAAGAAAACTATTGCCTTATTACATCGTTATGGATGTGATTTAAAGGGCGTAAGTTTTGATTTATTACTTGTTTCATATTTGCTTGATACAAACGACAACAAATCTGATTTGGGAATTGTCGCTCAAAATTATGGCTATAACCTTCCTATGGAAGAGGAATTCTATGGAAAAGGTGTAAAAAAGGCTGTACCAGAAGATAATCAAGTTTTAATGAACTTCCTTTGTCAAAAAGCTCAAGTTATCGATACTTTAAAAGAAAAAATGCTATCTGAGTTAAAGGATAATGATCAAGATAGTTTGTATGATGAAATTGAATTGCCATTATCAAATGTTTTAGCTGAAATGGAAATCAAGGGTGTAAAAGTAGACGCATCACGTTTAAAAGAAATGGAAAATACTTTTGCCACGAAATTAACTGAAATAGAACAAAAGATTTACAAAGAAGCTGGACAAGAATTTAATATCAATTCACCCAAACAGTTGGGTGTAGTCTTGTTTGAAGATTTGAAATTACCAGTTATTAAGAAGACTAAAACAGGGTACTCAACTTCGGTTGATGTTTTGGAAAAATTAAAAGACAAATCTCCAGTTGTACAAATGGTTTTGGATTACAGACAAATATCTAAAATTCAATCTACTTATGTAGTTGGATTACAGAAGTTTATTCAACAAGATAATAAAATTCATACTATTTATTTGCAGACCCTTACTCAAACAGGTAGATTATCTTCAATCGAACCTAATTTGCAAAATATTCCAATAAGGATTGATGAAGGTCGTCAAATAAGACGTGCATTTGTTCCAAAGAATCCTGATTGGGAAATGTTCTCAGCTGATTATTCACAGGTTGAATTACGTGTTCTAGCTCATATTTCTGGTGATGAGCATATGCAAGAAGCATTTAAAGAAGATTATGATATTCATGCCCATACTGCTATGAGAATTTTTGGATTGGATAGTACTGATGAAGTAACACCAGATATGCGTAGACAAGCTAAAGCTACTAATTTTGGTATCGTTTATGGTATTAGTGACTATGGATTATCCCAAAATATTGGTATCACTAGAAAACAGGCCGCAGCGTTTATTGATTCATACTTTGAACAATATCCAGGTGTTAAAAAATATATGGATGATATAGTTAAATTTGCACGCGAAAATGGCTATGTAGAGACAATTATGCATCGTCGTCGTTATTTACCAGATATTCATTCTAAGAACTTCAATGTCAGAAACTTTGCCAAGAGAACTGCTATGAATACACCAATTCAAGGTAGTGCAGCTGATATTATTAAGGTTGCTATGATCAATATGCAAAAGATGCTTGATAAAGAAAAACTTCAAGCAAATCTTCTATTACAAGTACATGATGAAATGATTTTTGAAGCTCCTAAAGAGGAAATACCAATTCTTGAAAAATTAGTTCCAAGCGTTATGGATTCTGCTGTTAAATTAGATGTTCCATTGAAAGTGGAATCGGCACATGGAAAGACTTGGTACGAAGCAAAATAATTATTTAATAAATCAAAGTAGGTGAATTAAATGCCTGAAATGCCTGAGGTTGAGACAGTAAGAAGAGGTCTTATTAAACAAGTTAAGGGTCGCAAGATTTTAAATGTAGAAATACGCTATCAGAATTTGATTACTGGGGATGTTGATCAATTTATCGATATGGTTACCGGCACAAAAATTACTGATATAGGTCGTCGAGCAAAATTTTTATTGATTCATTTGGATAATGGTTATACAATTATTAGTCATCTTCGTATGGAAGGTAAGTATCGAGTTTCCAGTGATCCGGCAATGATCGACAAACATTCTCATGCCATTTTCACATTAGATGATGGTCAAAAGCTTATTTATAATGATGTTAGAAAATTTGGACGTATGCAACTTTGGCGTACTAGAGACCTTTCAATTAATAAATCAATTCAAAAATTGGGACCAGAACCATTGTCAAAAGAATTTATATTTGAAAATGTAAAGCCAAGAATTATGCGTCATCGAAAAGATATTAAAACAGTTTTACTAGACCAATCAGTGATGAGTGGTTTAGGAAATATTTATGTCGATGAAGTTCTTTGGAACGCAAAAATACATCCAGAAACTCCGGCTAATCATTTGAATGATGAAGATATTGAAAATGTGATCAAATATTCCAATATGGAAATGAAAATGGGAATTGAAGCCGGTGGATCAACAGTACGTTCGTATCTTGATTCAACTGGTCACGCTGGTCATATGCAGGATTTCCTACATGCCTATGGTAAAGAGGGAACACCTTGTGATCGCTGTGGAACCGAGATTGAAAAAATTAAAGTTGGTGGTCGTGGAACGCACTTTTGTCCACATTGTCAGGTAATAAAATGAGTAAAATCTATGGATTAACAGGCGGAATCGCCTCTGGTAAAACAACTGTGTTGGATATTTTATCCGAAAATGGTTGTAAGATATTTAATGCGGATAAAATTGCGCGAGAAGTTGTAGAAGTTGGAACTGTTGGATTAAGACAAATAGTTTCAGAATTTGGTGAAGATATTTTATTACCAGACGGTAGTCTGGATCGCAAAAAGATGAGTAAAATTGTCTTTAGTGATAAAACTCAGTTAAAAAGGCTAACTGATATAACAGCACCACTCATTCGTAAAAGAATTTTAAATATTATTGAAAATGTTCATTTATTAGATGACAAAACTATTTACATTTTTGAGATACCATTATTATTTGAGAGTAATTATCAGCCTTATTTTGATGCTGTTATTAGTGTTTATGTAGAATTCGATATTCAATTAAAAAGATTAATGAAGCGAAATAACTTGGATAAAAAATCAGCTGAAGATCAAATAAATTCACAAATGTCTATGGCAGAAAAGAAGAAATTGGCTGATTATGTGATAGATAATTCTGGTGATTTATCTGAATTACAAAGTGAAATAAAAACATTACTAAAAAATCTATAATTAAGAAAAGAGGTCTGTCTTATGATCTGTCCACATTGTCATCATGATTCATCAAAGGTTGTTGACAGTAGACCAAGTGATGAAGGGCGTGCCATTCGCAGAAGACGTGAATGTGAGTATTGCGGTACTAGATTCACCACATTTGAGCGAATTGAAAAAGCACCTTTATTAGTAATTAAAAAGAATGGTAACCGAGAAGAGTTCAGCCGAGAGAAATTACTTCGAGGTTTGGTTCGTGCTGCTGAAAAGCGACCAGTTACTATGGATCAAATGAACGAAATAGTTGATAAAGTAGAGAACCAAATTAGAGCAACTGGTGAAAATGAAGTACGTTCACAAGTTATTGGTGAACATGTCATGAAGATATTGGCCGATGTAGATGATGTTACTTATATTCGCTTTGCCAGTGTTTATCGTGAATTTAAAGATATGAACAACTTTATGAAAGAAGTTCAAGAGATGATAGCCAAAACAAACACGATTAAGGATGGGGAATTTGGATAGAGATAACAATTCTGATTTAGAGATAACTCCTTTAACTGGTTATTGGTGTTTGCCACATGGTCAAATAAATGATTATGATCGCCATATTTTGACTGATCTTTATTTGCCACTTTTAGGTACCAATGCATACAGTGTTTATTTGTTGTTGTGGGAAAAAGTACCTAATAAAGAAGTGGTTACTGCTAGAAAGAGTCATAGTGATTTGTTAAGTCTTTTAAACATTGATTTAAAAAAATTTAATGCGGCACGTATGAGAGCAGAGGCCTTGGGACTTATTAGAACTTTTACAAAGTCAGATGATTTAGGAGAATATTGTGTTTATCAATTATTTGAACCTTTGACTCCACAAGAATTCTTTAAAGATGATTTAATGAGTATCTTTTTATACGAAAAAGTAGGTCAAATAAATTACAAAGAATTAGTAACAAAGTATTCTAGATCAGAGAAAATTTTAGATGATTCAACTGAAATAACTAAGGATTTTTTGGAAGTATTTCAGTTAAATAATGATGATTTGATCAATACTCCAGCTGAAGTTAAAAATGGTCAAAGTGAGTTTGCCGACCAATCTAATAAAAATGCGCCTAAGGTAAATAAAGCGGCCATGCAACAACTTGATTGGGAATTGATTCAGGATAGAATCAATCAGTTATATAAAATTGATTCAAAAAATCTTTTACAAAATCAAGAATTACTTATTAACTTACACTTGTTTTATGGTATAGATGAGATGGCTTTGATTGATTTGATCGGTAAAACAGCTAATATCGTAGATAATAAAATAGACCCTGCACGTTTGCGCAGAGCCGTTCAAGATCGATTTGAAAAAAATGCTAATATTACTGTTAAAAATGCGGTTAAACCTGAAACTTCAAAAGCTCCCGTAACGAATAATTTTAGTAGGGCGGATAATTTGTTGTTGCAACAAGCTAAATCAATGGTTCCTGCTGACTTTTTGGCTGCTGAAAAGCAAAAAAGTGGTGGATTCACCGGAGCAGCAGAATCTAAGGCTTTACGAGATATGGCTATGAAAACTTACTTATCGCCATCTGTTTTGAATATTTTGGTTGATTATATTTTACAAAATTCACCGACTCTTTCAGTTGCTTTGATGGAAACCGTCGCTAATGATTGGCAACAAAATGAGGTTAAGACTCCTGAACAAGCTTTACAAAGATTACGAGATTTTCAAAACAGACCTCGCAATCCGCGTAGATATAATAATCGCAATAAGAAAGTGGAAAAAGCGACTGATTGGAGTAAAGTTCAGTCTAATACTGCACCTAACGATAAGAATGCACAAATTAAGCGTCAAGAGTTACAGGAACGTCTTAGAAAAATGCGGAATAAGGATAATTAATCATGGAAAATTTAGGAAAAACATTATCAGATTATTTAAGTTCAAAGAATTTAACCGACGATTATCGGAAATTGTTGAATAAAGCTTTAAATGATGTTGATGTTCAGAGATTTCTAAAGGAAAATCAGGAATCGATTAATAAAGATGCAATCTCCGTTAGTGCCGCCAGTATTTATGAATTTTATAATCATAAGACTAATCAAAGTGAACTTTCCAAGGGCTATTATCCAAAACTTGTTGTAAGCAATCATAATATTGAAGTTGCCTATGTACCTAATGCTAAAAAACGTGATCAAGCCAAGAAATCGGAATATGAATCTCGTTTTGTTTTGATGGATATGCCAAGTGACATTAGAAAAGCAACTTTAGATGATTATGATGGGGCTGGAAGACAAGAAGCACTTGCTAGTGCCTTAGATTTTATTGAAAGCTATAATAATCATAAAGGCTATGTTCCAGGACTTTATTTAGCTGGTGATTTTGGTGTAGGTAAAACGTATTTGCTGGGTGCAATTGCAAATGAATTGTTTAAGTCAGATGTTAGAACAATCATTATGCATTTTCCTACTTTTGCTGTTGAAATGAAGAATTCTATTGGTCAAAACAATGTTTTAGATAAAGTAAATAAAATTAAAGACTCAGAAATTTTGATGTTAGACGATATTGGGGCTGACTCAATGTCCAGTTGGATTCGTGACGAAGTATTGGGAGTTATATTACAATATCGAATGCAAGAAAATTTACCAACATTTTTCTCATCTAATTTTTCAATGGATGAATTAGAAGAACATCTCGCCGTTAATCAGCGTGGAGAGCAAGAGCCAGTGAAGGCTAAGAGAATTATGGAAAGAGTTAAATATCTTTCAAGACAAGTAATTGTTACAGGTCCAAATAAAAGATTTCAGCGATAGGGCTTGCAAAATTAAAAAATTAATGTTTCAATAAGTTCATGAAAGACAACACTTCGGTTCTAATTCAGGGAGGGTACGATTACTGAAAGCTTACCCATTACTGAAGTTACCACTTTCACGTTAAAACTGTATATTTGTAGACGGTAACTTTATAACTAAAGAGAGAAAACTGTTCTTTATGTCCAGTTTTAATGTGGGTGGAACCGCGTAGAAATGCGTCCCTGAAGTATATATACAAATTTTGTATATTGTACTTCAGAGACGCATTTTTTTATTTGTTGTCAAAAAATTAGGAGGAAACAAGATATGTCAAAAATCAAATTGCAATTCCCAGATGATTCTGTTAAGGAGTTTGATCAAGGCACTACAGTCTTAGAAGTTGCTAAGTCAATTAGTACATCTCTAGGTAAAAAAGCTGTTGCTGGTAAAGTTAATGGTATTTTAGTTGATATCGATAGTGCTATTAAACAAGATGGAAAAATTGAAATTCTTTCACAAGATGATAATGAGGATTCATTGATTACATTGAGAAATACAGCCAGCTTGGTATTCGGTGCTGCTGCTAGTGAAGTTAAGAAGAACCTACACTTTGGTGAAAAACAAAGTAATGATGATGGTTTCTACGTAGATACCGATGATAAAGATGGACAAATCAGTGTTGATGAACTTGAAGACATTGAAAAAGCTATGGAAAAGATCATCAAAAAGAATGACAAGATCGAACGTACATTGATGGACAAATCAGACCTTGTTGAAATGTTCAAAGATGATCCATACAAGTCATCATTGATCAATGCCATCGAAGCTGTTCAAATTCCAGTATACAAATTAGACAACTTTGTTGACTTCGGTTACCAAGCTGTTCTTCCTAGTTTAAGTGGTTTGAAACACTTCAAGCTTCTATCAGTTGCTGGTGCATATTGGCAAGGTAAATCAAGTAATCCAATGCTTCAAAGAATTTATGGTACAGCATTCTTTAACCAAGATGATCTTGATGCAGATATGAAGCGTCGTGCTGAAATTAAAGAACGTGATCACAGAACATTAGGTCGTGATCTTGACTTGTTCTTCGTTGACCCAGAAGTTGGTGCTGGACTTCCATACTGGATGCCAAATGGTGCTACAATTCGTCGTGTTATTGAAAGATATATCATCGACAAGGAAGTTGCTTGGGGTTACCAACACGTTTACACACCAATTCTTATGAACTTAAATGCTTATAAGACTTCAGGTCACTGGCAACATTATCGTGAAGATATGTTCCCACCAATGGACATGGGTGATGGCGAAATGCTTGAATTACGTCCAATGAACTGTCCTTCACATATTCAAATTTACAAACATCACATTCGTTCATACCGTGAATTACCAGTTCGTATCGCTGAATTAGGTATGATGCACAGATATGAAAAATCAGGTGCTTTAAGTGGTTTGCAACGTGTTCGTGAAATGACATTGAATGATGGTCACACATTCGTTGCTCTTGATCAAATTCAAGAAGAATTCAAACGTACACTACAATTAATGGTAGAAGTATACAAAGACTTTGATATTACTGACTACTCATTCCGTCTAAGTTACAGAGATCCTGCTAACACAGAAAAGTACTTTGATGATGACGAAATGTGGAACAGATCACAATCAATGCTTAAAGGTGCTATGGATGACCTTGGTTTGGATTATTATGAAGCAGAAGGTGAAGCTGCATTCTATGGTCCAAAACTTGATGTTCAAACAAAGACAGCTCTAGGTAACGATGAAACATTATCAACTATCCAACTTGACTTTATGCAACCAGAACAATTTAAGTTGACATATGTTGGTTCAGATGGTGAAGAACACAGACCAGTTATGATACACCGTGGTATCGTTTCAACAATGGAAAGATTTATTGCTTACTTGATTGAAATGTACAAGGGTGCATTCCCAACATGGTTAGCTCCATTGCAAGTTAAGATCATTCCTGTTAACCAAGAAATACATGGTGAATATGCTAAGAACCTTCTTTCAGAATTACGTGCAAAGAATATTCGTGCTGAAATTGATGATCGTGACGAAAAGATGAACTACAAGATTCGTGACGCTCAAACAATGAAGGTTCCATATACAGTTGTTGTTGGTGATCAAGAAATGGCAGATGCTACTGTTTCAGTTAGAAAATATGGTGAAGATAACTCTAATTCAGAGAATGTTGCCATGTTTGTTGGTAGTGTTGAAGCTGATATTAACAACTTTAGTCGTAGAAATGGATAAAAAAGTTTACAATTGGTTGACAGTTTATTAATAAGATAGTATTATTAATAACTGTTGAGATTAAGCAGAAGCGCCCGCTTCTCACCTATGCATTCGCCTCTAGGTTATAATACGATTGTATAAATAATGGTGGGCGTTGTATGCGCCCACTTTTTTTGTGGGTCCAAATAATTATGGAGGTGGCTACTCATAGCAAGAGATCTATTAATAAACGATCAAATACGTGCCAAAGAAGTACGATTAATTTCTGAAACCGGAGATCAAGTTGGGGTTAAACCAAGAGCAGAAGCACAACGTCTAGCTGACGCAGCTAGTATGGACTTAGTGCTTATGTCTCCTGGCGCAAATCCTCCCGTAGCTAGAATCATGGACTACGGTAAATATAAATTTGAGCTTCAAAAGAAGAATCGTGAGGCACGTAAAAAACAAAAAACCGTTAGTTTAAAAGAAGTACGACTAAGTCCTACTATTGAAGATAATGACTTTAATACAAAGCTTAATAACGCTCGTAAGTTCTTGTCTAAAGGTGATAAGGTCAAAGTTTCTCTTCGCTTTAAGGGTAGGGCTATTACTCATAAAGAGATAGGTAAAGAAGTTTTGGACCGTGTCGCTGAACAGACCAAGGATATTGCAAACGTAACTACAAGGCCTAAGATGGACGGTCGTAACATGTTCTTAATGCTTGATCCAATTAGTTCAAAAGATAATAAGAAAAAATAGTGGAGGGACTTTCAATGCCTAAACAAAAAACACACCGCGCATCAGCAAAAAGATTTAAGAAAACTGCTAATGGTGGCTGGAAGAGAAGTCATGCTTATACAAGTCACCGTTTCCACGGTAAGACAAAGAAGCAACGTCGTCAATTGGCTAAGCCAGGCATGGTAGATGCAAGTGATATGAAGCGTATCAAACAAATGCTCGCTACATACTAATTAATTTTTGATAATTTAAAGGAGGAGTCATTATGCCACGTGTAAAAGGTGGAACAGTAACTCGCAAACGTCGTAAGAAAGTTTTAAAATTAGCTAAGGGATATCGTGGATCAAAACATATCACTTTTAAAGCAGCACATACACAAATCATGGTTTCATATCGCTATGCATTCCGTGATCGTCGTCAAAGAAAACGTGATTTCCGTAAGTTATGGATCGCTAGAATTAATGCTGCCGCAAGATTAAATGAAATCAGCTACAGCAAGTTGATGCATGGTTTGAAGTTGGCAAATGTTGACATCAACCGTAAGATGCTAGCACAAATCGCTATTGAAGATCCAAAAGCATTTACAAGTTTAGTAGACACAGCTAAGAAAGCCTTAGCTTAATGATTAAAACGTAATTTGGACATTCCAAATTACGTTTTTTTACTAAGGATAGAGGATTAGAAATGTTTAAACCATATATTATGCTCAATAAAATTACTGATATTAATGCCCAAGACTTAAAAGATATGGGTGTTACAACAATAATGACAGATCTTGATAATACTTTGCTGCCATGGGATAGTAATGAATATAATTTATCTCTAAGAAAATGGCTCAATCAAATGAATCGTGCAAATGTCGAGGTAATGGTGGTTTCAAATAATAGTTATGAACGTGTGGAAAAAGCCGTTTTGGATCTGCCAGTAAGTATTGTGGCTAGAGCTGTTAAACCATTACCATTTGTAATTATGAAACATTTACATGAGATGCAAATTGATCCACAAAGTGTTTTATTTGTTGGAGATCAGGTAATGACAGATGTTTTAGCCGGTAATATGTCAGGTCTAAAGACAGTCTTAGTTAAGCCATTAGTTGATACTGATGCTAAAAAAACTCGTGTGAATAGATTTTTTGAACGTCCTCTTTTAAAATTTATGCAGAGTCATGATTCAAATTTAAATTGGAAGGATTCATTAAATGACAGAGACTAGTGAAAAAATGTATTGTATTGGTTGTGGAGCTGAACTTCAAACAGAAGATAAAGATAAGCCAGGCTATGTACAAAAGTCTACCTTGAGAAAATATCAAGAAGATGATTCACGTGAACTCTTTTGCAAGAGATGTTTTAGATTAAGAAACTACAATGAAATAACAGATGTTGATATAAGTGACGATGACTTCTTGAAGTTATTAGATTCTATCGCACAAGAAGATGGATTAATCGTTAACGTAATTGATATTTTTGACTACGAAGGTAGTGTTATTCCTGGTTTGCAACGTTTTGTTGGTGATAAAGATATCTTAGTAGTAGGAAACAAAGTAGATCTATTGCCAAAATCAGTAAATCAAAATCGTTTGTTAAATTGGTTACAACAAAAGAGTAAAGAGAATGGTATTAAATCAGTTGATCAAATTATGGTTTCAGCTGAAAAGGGTACTAATATCGATAAATTAATGAGATTGATCGAGAAATACCGTAATGGTAAAGATGTATATGTTGTGGGAACAACTAATACTGGTAAATCAACACTTATTAATAAGATAATTAGTCAAAATTCTGATGTTAAAGATTTGATCACAACTTCAAGATTTCCAGGAACTACTTTAGATCGTATTGATATTCCATTAGATGATGGTAAGAGTTTGGTGGATACACCAGGTATTATTCATAAATATCAATTAGCTCATTTTCTAAATGACCAAGATTTGAAGACTGTTACGCCTAAGAAACCACTTAGACCAGCAACTTTCCAATTAAGAGATGGACAAACTATTTTTGTCGCAGGTTTGGCTAGATTTGATTTTCTTGATGAAAAGACCAATGTTGTATTTTATGTGAACCAAAATCTTTTATTGCATAGAACAAAGACAATCAACGCTGAAGAATTCTATCAAAAACACTTAGGTGAAATGTTAACTCCACCTTCTGATATTGATGAATTTCCAACATTGAAACAAGAAGAGTTTGTTGCACATCAAAAATCAGATATTGTTATCTATGGTTTGGGTTGGGTAACAATTCCAGCCGGAAGCAAAGTAAAAGTCTATGTTCCAGATGGTGTGAGTGTTTCTATTCGCGATGCCATTATTTAATTGTTAAACTGGAGATAAGGAAAAAATTAATGATAATAAAAGGTAAAAGAAATCGTTATTTGAGAAGTCAGGCCGCTACTATGAAGCCATTGATCCAAGTTGGTCGTGAAGGAATTAGTGAAAACCTCTTGAATCAACTTGAACTATTGATCAATAAAAATGAGCTTATCAAAGTATCACTACTTCAAAATACAATGGTTGAACCTAGTGATTTAATCGAAGCATTGTCAGAATTTGATGAACAGATAGTTCACGTTCAAACAATTGGCTCAAAGATGGTCTTTTATAAGAAAGCACCTAAAATCAAATATCGTAAATATTCAATTGAATTAGAAAATATTTAGTAATAAGTGATGAAAAATGAACACACAACAACAAATATTAACTAAAGTAAAACCACAATTTCAAACTGGTCATAAGAAGCGACATGTCGGCATTTTGGGTGGGACGTTTAATCCCATACATATGGGACATTTAGTTATTGCTGACCAAGTTTCAGAACAACTTTGTTTAAATAAAATCTTATTTATACCAGATAAAATTCCGCCTCATCGTGGGGTAAAAAAGCAGAAGCCAATAAATAGTGATGATCGTATTGAGATGATTAAACTTGCTATTGAAGATAATATTCACTTTGATTTAGATTTAACAGATGTAAACCGTGGTGGTATTAGCTATACTTACGAAACAATCAAATTACTCAAACAATATAATCCCGATACTGAATATTATTTTATTATTGGTGGAGATATGGTTGAGAATTTATCAAAATGGTCTCATATTGATGAACTAGTTAATATGGTTCATTTTGTCGGAGTTTGTCGAAAGGGCTTTGAGAAAAAATCTAAATATCCTATACTTTGGGTAAATACTCCAGAATTGGAAATAAGTTCCAGTATGATTCGTCGACACGTGAAAAAGGGTCGATCGATCAAGTATCTCGTTCCTAAAAAAGTCGAGGAGTATATAAAAGATAGGAGGTTGTATCTTGACTAAATTTAATTATGAAAATGTTAAGCATGATTTCGATCGCGATGAACTATTGAATCGTATGAAAAAGCAGTTGAGTGATTTTAGATTTCAGCATTGTCTTCGAGTAGAAAAAGAGAGTCGAGGATTGGCAGCTGAATATAAGATTGATGTTGATAGAGCAGGATTGGCAGGTCTATTGCATGATTATTGTAAGGAACGTTCTGATAAAGAGTTTATTGAGGTTATTAAATCTAAACATTTAGATAAAGAACTGCTCAATTATGGAAATGCCATTTGGCATGGAATTGTTGGTGCAGAAATTATTAAGGATGAATTGGGTATTTATGACGAAGATGTACTGAATGCCATTCGTCGTCATACAGTTGGATCGACTAATATGACAGGAGTCGATAAGTGTGTGTTTGTGGCTGACTTTATTGAACCAGAAAGAGATTTTCCTGGGATCGAAAAAGCTCGTAAGTACGCAGACAAATCTTTGGATGCAGCGGTTGCTTTTGAATTAAAGCATTCCGTTGCATACTTAGTTAAAAAGAATCGTGTAATTTATCCTAAAACATTTGATAGTTATAATTATTGGATAGCTAAAGGGGAACTTTAATTGAATTCAAAAGAAAAAATGGAAATTGCTGTTAAAGCAGCAGATAGTAAACATGCTAATGATATTAATGTTTTAAATATTAGCGAAGTAATTATCATGGCAGATTATTTTGTAATCATGGATGCTAGTTCACAACGTCAAGTTGGTGCTATCGTTCAAGCTATTTTAGATGAAATGGGCAAGAATAATGTCGATGTAGGTCATGTTGAAGGAAAACGTGATTCTAAGTGGATTTTGATTGACCTTCACGATGTTGTTATTCATGTCTTCTTTTCAGAAGAACGTGATTTTTACAACTTGGAAAAACTTTGGTCAGATGCACCGGAAGTTGATATCTCAAATTTGGTAACTGAATAATGATTTATAATTCATTTGCAAAGGTTTATAGCGAATTAATGGATGATTCGTTATATGCAAAATGGGCAGATTATGTTAAAAAACAAGCGCCCAAGTCTAAAGAACTGTTAGATGTTGCTTGTGGTACAGGTGATTTGACAATACAATTGGCAGATAGTTATCAAGTTACTGGAACTGATTTGTCAGAAGAAATGCTCAAAATTGCAGAAGAAAAATCTAAAAATAATCATGTAGAGATTCCTTTTATTCAGAGCAATATGATGGATCTTTATGAGTTTGGTAGCTATGATGTGATAACTTGCTTTGATGATTCCATCTGTTATTTAAATGGAGAAGAAGAGTTAGAAATTGCATTCAATCAAGCATATCAACATTTAAATGATGGTGGACATTATTTATTTGATGCACATTCTTTATATCAAATGGATCAAGTATTTCCTGGATATATGTTTAATCATAAGAGTGAAGATTCTGCATTCATGTGGAGTAGTTATGAAGGAGAGTATCCTCATAGTATTGAACATGAATTAACATTCTTTAATTGGAATGAAAAAATCGGCGGCTATTCTGTTAATACTGAAATTCATCATGAAAGAACATATCCAATTGAAGTATTTGTTGATATTTTGAAAGAAACTGGCTTTAAGAATATTAATGTAAGTGCGGATTTTGGTACTTCTGAAGTTAAAGATGATTCTAATCGCTGGTTCTTTTCTGCTCAGAAATAGAGGTTAATATGCAAAAAATCTACGGATTTGTCGCTGAATTTAATCCATTTCATAATGGACATAAAAAATTCATAAATGAAATAAAACAAAAATTTCACCCCGATGTTTTAATTGCTGTCATGTCTGGCAATTATGTACAACGAGGTGATTTTGCCGTTCTTGATAAGTGGAAAAGAGCACAAATTGCTATCGAAAATGGTATTGATTTGGTTGTCGAATTGCCATTTTCATATGCTGTTCAGCCAGCAGAATTGTTTGCAAAAGGTGCCACCTCATTACTAAATGATTTAGGCGTTAATAATATAGTATTTGGTACTGAAAATGATCTTGATTTTGAGTCTATTGCATTAAAAATGTTAAATTTAGATACTGAGTTTAAACAAGATTACAAAAGAAATTCTGCTAGTAACCTGAATGAGTTTTATAAAAGTTTTGGTATTGATGTTCTTGAATCACCTAATCAGCTTTTGGGAATAAATTACGTTCAACAAATCTTAAAAAATGACTATCGTATACATGTAAAGACTATAACTAGACAAAATTCTTCATATAGTGCGACAAAAATTAGACAGAATTTACATGATGAAAAATCTATTTCTGATTTAGTGCCTGATAGTACATTAAAAGCATTAAAAAATGATAAAATTATTTCGTGGGATGATTTCTTTCCCTTTTTGAAGTATCGTATTGTTAGTGATTCAACAAGTGATTTACATAATGTTTATCAAATGGTTGAAGGTCTAGAAAATAAGTTCAAAAAAGAAATATCAACTAAAGAATTTGAATCATTTATTAATGCAGTCAAGTCAAAGCGATATACAAGGTCGAGATTAAGAAGACTATCTATGTATACGTTGATCAACGTTAAAGAGTCTGAAATCACTTTTGCTTATGATAATCCCTATTTGAGAGTCTTAGGATTTAATAATGTAGGTCAAAACTATTTGAAGAAATTGAGGAAACAGACAGGCTTTATTACAAAGGTAGGAAAGAATGAGCAAGATATTTTAGGTTTAGAAATAAGAGCCGACAATATTAGAAGACTCATTGATAATAGAGAACAAAATTTTGGAAAAATTCCTTTTATGGAGGGAAAAATTAATGCTTAATTGGAATGTTTCGGATATTCGAAAGTACAAAGATAAGCCTTTTGCTTTTAAAGAGGAAATCGATTTGGAAACAGAGTTAAAGAGCCGTTCAAAAGATATTTTGAATGCAGATAAGGTTATTGTTGATGGTCAACTTTTCAATGATAATGGATTGGTCATTTCTGATATTAAAGTTTCAACAAATGTTACTTTGCCATCGACAAGAAGTTTAAAAGAAGTTAGTGTTCCATTAAATTTCCGTATTAACGAAGCATATAACATTGATAATATTGATACAGAAGAATTTGAAGAAAATACAATTATTATTCCGATTGATGAAGAAGATCCAGTCATCAATGTTTATGAATCAGTGGTTGATAATATTTTGTTGAATGTTCCAACGCAAGTTTTGACAACGGAAGAACGTGAAGAAAACGTTATGCCATCAGGAAATAATTGGACGGTAATTTCTGAAGAAGAATACAACAAGCAAAAAGAGGAAGATAAGCAAGTAAATCCTGAATTTGCAAAATTAAAAAATTTATTTAAAGATAATAACAAAGAGGAGTGATATTATATACTCCTTTTTTATTTTTTTGTTACTATTAAAAGTGTACGTAATTACAGGTCGGAGGTATTAGTATGTCAAAACCACAAATTGGTGTTATTGGAATGGCTGTTATGGGTAAGAATTTGGCCCTTAACATTGAAAGTCGTGGATATGAGGTTGCTATTTTCAACAGAACTGGTTCAAAAACTGAAAATGTTGTTAAAGAACATCCCGACAAAAAATTGGTACCAAGCTATACAATTGAGGATTTTGTAAACTCATTGGAGAAACCACGTCGTATTTTGATGATGGTTAAAGCTGGTGCAGGTACAGATGCTGTTATTAAAGAATTAATTCCATTACTTGATAAGGGTGATGTGTTGATCGATGGTGGTAATACATTCTTTGAGGATACAATTAAGAGAAGTCAACTATTAGATAAATCAGGTATCAACTTCATTGGAATGGGAGTTTCCGGTGGTGAATTAGGTGCCCTAAAGGGACCTTCATTGATGCCAGGTGGTCAAAAAGAAGCTTATGATTTAGTTGCTCCAATTTTGGAACAAATTTCTGCTAAAGCAGACGAAGATGGTGCACCTTGTGTATCATATATCGGACCAAATGGTGCTGGTCATTATGTAAAGATGGTACATAATGGTATTGAATATGGTGATATGGAATTAATTTCTGAAAGTTATAACTTATTAACTCACTTATTCAATAATGATTTGAATAAAGTTGCTGATGTCTTTAAAGATTGGAACAAGGGTGAACTTTCAAGTTACTTGATCGAAATTACTGCTGATATTCTAACAAGAAAAGATGACGAAGGTAGCGACGACTTTATCGTTAATAAGATTATGGATAAAGCTGGTAACAAGGGTACAGGTAAGTGGAGTTCACAAAGTGCTCTTGAACTTGGTGTTCCTCAATCTCTTATTACATCAGCCGTTTATTCACGTTATATTTCAGCATATAAAGATGAACGTGTTAAGGCAAGCAAGGTTCTCGCTGCACCAACAAGCAAACCTGAAGTAAATATTGATGAATTTGTTGAAAAGATCCGTAAAGCTTTGTACTTCAGTAAAATCATGAGTTATGCTCAAGGATTTGCTCAAATGAAGGCTGCTTCTGATCATTATGATTGGAATCTTCAATACGGTGAAATCGCACAAATCTGGCGTGCGGGATGTATCATTCGTGCTCAATTCCTACAAAAGATAACTGATGCATATGATAAAGATGCTGACCTTGATAACTTGTTGTTAGACAATTACTTCAAAGATATCGTTGAAAAGTATCAAGCTGCTGTTCGTGACGTAGTAAGCTATGCAGTTCAAGCTGGAATTCCTGTTTCTGGCTTTATGTCAGCTGTTTCTTATTATGATCAATATCGTTCTGAAGTATTGCCAGCTAATCTAGTACAAGCACAAAGAGACTACTTTGGTGCTCATACTTATGAAAGAAATGACAAACCAGGTATTTTCCACTATACATGGTATGAAGAACAATAGTATTAATTTAAGCCTCTGATAATTAATTTTATCTGAGGCTTTTTTTTACTTTCTAAATATTTGTGAAAGAATAAAAAAAAAAACTTGTCTTCTTTTAATATTTGCTATATGTTAAAATCATTAATGCATGTCCATAAAGGGACAATACAAATAAAAATGATTAAGCTATAATTAAAGATTATTTAATATATAGGAGAATAAGATGGCTAAAATACTTGTTATTGAAGATGAAGAAAATATGGCCAAATTCGTTCAACTAGAGTTACAACACGAAAATTATGATGTAACTGTAAAGAGGGATGGACGAACAGGCTTGGAAGCCGCATTAGGTGAGGAATGGGATTTGATCCTTCTTGATTTGATGTTGCCAGAATTAAATGGGATCGAAGTTTGTCGTCGTGTCAGACAGGAAAAGAATACTCCTGTTATTATGATGACTGCTCGTGATTCAATCATTGACCGTGTATCAGGACTTGATCATGGTGCTGATGATTATATTGTAAAACCATTTGCTATTGAAGAATTATTAGCAAGAATTCGCGCCTTATTAAGAAGAATCGATTTAGATATCGATGTAACAAGAAATAATGACCAAGTTTTGAAGTACAAGAACTTAGTTATTGATAAGACAACTCAAACATTGAAACGAAATGGTGAAGTAATTGACCTTACAAGACGTGAATATGATCTTTTGAGTGCCCTAATGGAAAACGTTGGTACGGTCTTAAGTCGTGATGACTTATTGGAACGTGTTTGGGGTTCAGGATCAAGTACTGAAACTAATGTTGTCGATGTTTATATTAAATATTTGAGAAATAAGATTGATCGCGGTGGTGCACCTAGCTATATTTCAACAGTTCGTGGTAAAGGATATGTGATGAGACGATGAGAATCTCTATTAAATTTAAATGTACATCGTTAATATCATTAATTATTTTAGCTGCATATATAATTGTGGCTGTAATTGCATCCAAAACTGTTGATAGCGTAGCCAGTGTTAGTGAGATACATTCTTTTAACATGAAGTTAATATTTGGTGGAGTAGTTATTTTCCTTATTGGAGTATTGATCAGCTACTTTGCCGTTAATCAAGTTTTAAATAATTTGAAGGTTATTAATAGAACAATCGATGATTTAAATAAAAAACCAGATTCAGATTCTAGAATTAAGATCAGAAAACGCGATGATGAGATTTATGATTTAACAGTTAATATCAATAAGATGTTAGATCGTATGCAAGCTTATACAAACCAACAAAAAGAGTTTGTTGAAGATGTTTCTCATGAGTTGAGAACTCCAGTTGCTGTTTTGGAAGGTCATTTGAGTATGTTGCAGCGTTGGGGTAAAGATGATCCTGAGGTCTTAAATGACTCGATAAATTCTTCTTTGCAAGAGTTGAAACGTATGCAGTCATTGATTCAAGAAATGCTTGATTTAACACGTGTCGAGCAGATCGATAGTGATTACTTGAAACAGACAACAGAAGTAAAGCCTTTGTTTATCCAGGTTTATAATGATTTCAAGATGTTACATCCTGATTTTGTAATAAACTTTGATGATGATATTAAAGAAGGTAGTTTAGTTCAGATCTATCGAAATCATTTGGAACAAGTTTTAGTTATTTTATTAGATAATGCGTTTAAGTATTCAGCAGATCGTAAGGAAATTAGCTTGTCAGCATCAACTAACTCAGCATTGTTAGAAGTAGTTGTTCAAGATTATGGCCTAGGAATCGCTAAAAATGACCTTAAACGGATTTTTAACAGATTCTATAGAGTTGACAAGGCCCGCTCTAGAAAACGCGGTGGTAACGGATTAGGACTATCAATTGCCAAGAGATTGATTGAGATATATCACGGTAGTCTAGAAGTTGAAAGTGTTGTGGGTTCTGGTACGGTTTTCAAAATTGAATTACCAATTGTAACTATTGAACCTGGCGATGATGAAGATAAGTCAAAAAAAGATAGTAAGAAAAAAGACTAATAAAAAGATTCGACTTAAATGATATAAATTTTAGTCGAATCTTTTTTGTATATTTAGGAGAAGATTATGAGTAATATTTATGATAATGAAAATTTCTTTGAGAAATACAGTCAAATGAATCGCAGTGTTAAGGGACTCTCAGGAGCAGGAGAATGGAGTACTTTGAAAGAATTATTACCAGATTTTTCTGACAAATCAGTTCTCGATTTAGGCTGTGGATATGGGTGGCATGATAGATACGCAATTGAAAATGGCGCTAAGTCAGTTATTGGAGTCGATTTATCAGAAAAGATGCTCGCTGTGGCTAAAGGTAAAACAAAGACCGATAAAATTACTTATTTACTGGATGATATTACAAAGGTGGATTTTAAGGAGAATCAATTCGATGTCGTATTAAGCTCATTGGCGATTCATTATGTGAAATCGTTTAGTGAATTGGTTGAAAAAGTCCGTAAATACTTAAAACCTAATGGCACTTTTGTTTTTTCCGTAGAACATCCCATTTTTACTGCGCTAGGTAGTGAAGAGTGGAATTATTATGAAGATGGGAGAATAAAGGATTTCCCAGTAGATAATTACTTTTATGAAGGTAAAAGAGAAACTGATTTTTTAGGTGAAAAAGTAATTAAGTATCACAAGACATTAACCACATATCTTGATGGATTATTGACAAATGATTTTCAGATAAATCGTGTTGTAGAGCCAATTCCTCCAAAAAGTATGATGGACATTCCGGGGATGAAAGATGAAATGCGTCGTCCTATGATGTTGATTATTTCTGCAAGTAATCAAAGAGTGTGACAACACATGGTCTGTTTTAAGCGGAAAAAGCTATGTGTTGTCACACGTTTATACTGCATATTTAAAGATAATAGTAGTTTTGCCTCAAACTTTTATAGACTAAACGTGCAGCAAAAGGCTGCAATCTCATTTTTTTACTTAAAAAACGCCGCTGTATTATCGTAAATATGTTTAGCAGTTTGTGCACTATTCATTGTATAAATGTGGATCCCAGCAACGTCATTTGTTACAAGATCTACAATTTGATCTATCGCATATGCTAAACCTGCGTCTCTTAATGCAATAGGATCGTCTTTATATTTATCCAGAATGGCTAAGAATTTTTTAGGCAAGTGCGCCGAACAATTTTCCAAAATATGAAGTGCTTGTTTACGATTAATTATAGGCATAATACCAGCTAGAATAGGAACGTTTATATCGGCAATCGCGCATTCTTCTTGGAATCGAAAAAACTGCTCATTATCATAGAAAAGCTGGGTTATAAGTTGGTCACATCCAGCATCTACTTTTTCTTTTAGATGTTTTATGTCATCAATTCTATTGGTAGATTCAGGATGAACTTCGGGGTAACAAGCTCCACTAACTTCAAAGTCAGGCTTTTCTTGTTTAATAAATTTAGTTAGATCACTAGCGTATTTAAAATCATTTTCTGGAGCATGACCATCAATTATATCTCCACGTAAGGCTAAGACTTGGTTGATATTTAGTTCTTCCAACTCATTGAGAATTCGACTTACTTGTTTTTTATTGACGTAAGCTGCAGGCATATGAACCATCGCGGGTACTTGAAGATCATTGTGAACATGTTTTGCTAAATCAATAGTATTTTTTTCATAATCAACATTATGATTACTACATGTAACACTGATAAAACTAGGCTTTAGTTCTTTTAATTGATCTAGTGTTTTTGTTAAATTTTCTATGCCAACTTTAGAATTAGGAGGGAAAACTTCAAATGATAAAGTAGATCCAGTATTTGTTTCTGCCATATTTAAAGCTCCTTTCGAACTTCCTTAGCAGCTGTGGTCAAATTTTCCACGCTAGCTTTTGCTTCGGTAATTCCACGAGTTTTTAATCCGCAATCTGGATTGATCCAAACTTTTTCTTTAGGTACTTTAGAAAGAATTGCATGAATAGTTTTTGTGATTTCTTCAACTGATGGTATACGTGGTGAATGGATATCATAGACACCTGGACCAACTTGCAGTTTAAAGTGTTGTTTTTGTAGTTCATCTAAGATTTCCAGATTTGAACGTGATGCCTCAAAGGAAATAACATCAGCATCCATACTTTCAATTGCGGGAATTATATCAGTGAATTCGCTATAGCACATATGTGTGTGGATCTGTGTTTCAGGTTTAACTTTGCTATGAACTAATCTGAATGCAGGAATAGCCCAATCTAGATATTCTGAATACCAATCAGTCTTTCTGAGTGGTAGTTTTTCACGAAGGGCAGCCTCGTCAATTTGAATAATCTTGATACCGTTTGCCTCAAGGTCAAGAACTTCTTCTTGAATTGCTAAAGCTATTTGTAAAGTAGACTCTTTAACTGAAATATCTTCTCGTGGGAATGACCAATTAAGGATGGTTACAGGACCTGTTAACATACCTTTAACGATCTTCTTAGTCTGACTTTGAGCATACTTAGACCATTTGACTGTGATTGGTCGAACTCTACTGACATCGCCCCAGATAATTGGTGGTTTAACACCACGAGTACCATATGATTGCACCCAACCATTTTTACTAAATAAATATCCATCTAAGTTTTGTCCAAAATATTCGACCATGTCATTTCTTTCAAATTCACCGTGAACCAAAATATCTAGTCCAATGTCTTCTTGCCATTTTAGCCATTCATTGATGTGTTTAGCAATAAAGTCGTCGTATTTTTCTTGTGAAATTTCATTATGTCTGAATTTTGAACGGAATTGTTTTACTTCTCTTGTTTGTGGAAAGGATCCAATTGTTGTTGTTGGTAGCAAAGGTAAATTGAATTCTTTTTTCTGGATCTCAGCTCTTTTTTGAAGAGAAGGAGTTCTAGTAAATGAATCTTTATTTAAATTATTAATCGCTTGGGAGACCTTTTTATTAGGTGTTACCCGAGCTTTTTTGAATAAGTTATTATTTTTAATTTCAGCATTTTTGTCGGAACCATTTAAGATCTTTTGTAGTTCAACTAATTCTGATAATTTCTCTTTGGCAAATGCAAAATGCGATTTTATTTCGATTGGAAAATCTTCATTTTCAATTGTAAATGGAACGTGTAATAAAGAACATGATGTAGATAGAACAATATTTTTAACGTTCAAATCTTTTAATAATTGTAATGAATCTTGATAGTGATTACGCCAGATATTCTTCCCGTTTACAATACCAGCAAATAGGATTTTATCATCTGGAAATCCAGTTTGAACAAGTTCTTTTGACTTGCGACCTTCGATGAAGTCTAAACCAATACCTTCAACTGGTAGATCTATTAGGTCACTATAAACATCACGAACGTCACCAAAGTAGGTTTGGATAAGTACTTTTAGTCCAAATTTGTTTTGTAGTAGTTTTTGGTAGATTTCGTTAAATAATTCCCTGTCGGATCCAATAACATCCTTTACTAGTTCAGGTTCATCTAGCTGGATCCATTCAGCACCTTGATCGGCTAATTTCTTGAAAACCTGTTGATATACAGAAATTAAATCATCTACGAAATTTTGAGGTTTTGAATCATGAAATTCACTCAAACTTAATAGGGTAAATGGTCCTACGATAGTAGGGCGTGTTTTGATCCCGGCTTCTTTTGCCTCTTGAAATTCGTCGAAAATTTTTGTATCAGTTAATTTTATATCGGTTGTTTTAAAAAATTGAGGAACTAGGTAATGGTAATTAGTATTGAACCACTTTTTCATCGGGAGAGCTTTTATATCGCCTTTATCACCTTGATAGCCGCGTGCCAGTGCGAAGTATCTGTCCAATTTTGATAATTTTAATTCTTTGTCAGCTTCAGGAATTATATTAAAAAGAAAAGCAGTATCTAAAGTTGTGTCAAAGAATGAAAAGTCATTACTTGGAATATAATCGATTCCAGCTTGTTTGATGATTTGCCAATGTTTTAGACGTAGATTTTTAGCAAAATCTTTTAATTCTTGTTCAGTTATTTCGTTGCGAAAATATTTTTCTGTTTGAAATTTTAATTCTCGTTTTTCACCTATTCGTGGAAAACCAATGATTGATGTTGTCATATAAAAGCCCCCTTGTTATTGGTATATACGATAACATCGTTAAGTTTGATTTAATAACTGTAAAAAACAATTATCTATTATAGTTTTAAACTATAACGTAGAATATACTTAATCTTAAGTGGAGGTTAAGTATGAGAATTCAACAATTGGAATATCTAGAAACTATTGTGAAGATGGGTTCTATTAATGAGGCTGCTAAGGCACTTTATCTTACACAGCCAAGTTTATCTAATGCTATTAAAGAGCTAGAAAAAGAAATGGGTATTACGATTTTAAATAGAAGTAAATTAGGGGTCTCATTAACTAATGAAGGTCGTGAATTTATGATTTATTCACGACAAGTTTTGGATCAAGTTCAATTATTGGAAGGGCGTTATCAAAAACAAGTCGTTAGAAAGCAAGCATTCTCAGTCTCTGCACAACACTATGCATTTGTGGTTCACGCTTTTGTACAACTGATCAAGACAGTTAATGCAGATGAATATCAGTTCACTTTAAGAGAAACTGAAACAGATAATATTTTGAGTGATTTAACTAATTTTAAGAGTGAAATTGGAATTTTATATTTAAATCACTTTAATGAAAGAGTCATGCAAAAACTTTTTAAGGAAAAAGATTTGATTTTCACGCCTTTATTTACTGCCTTACCACATGTTTTTGTTGGCAGACAAAATCCCTTAACAAAAAAAGAAAAAGTAAGTTTGGATGATTTAGTTGATTATCCTTATTTATCATATGAACAAGGAGAAAACAATTCATTTTACTTTTCTGAAGAAATCCTTAGCACAATAGACCATAAAAAGAGTATTAAGGTTAGTGATCGAGCAACAATCTTTAACTTGATGGTGGGACTAAATGGTTACACCATAAGTTCGGGGATTATTAGTAGTGCTTTAAATGATGATAAGATCGTCGCCATTCCTTTAGATGTCGATGATTCAATGACTTTAGGGTGGCTAAAACCACGACAGTCAAAACTTAGTTCGATTGCCGAGACTTATTTGAAGATGTTGAAGCAACATATTCGAGGATATGGGTTTGAAATCATTTAATAACTGAAAAATTAGACAAAAAAATAGACCTGCACCAATCCTAGGTACAGGTCCGGGACTACATTATAGTAAATCTTTGGAATGTATAATGTAATCTCATATGCAAGTAGGCTACTTGCATATATTACAATACACGTTTTTAACTAAAATAGCTAACTATTTTTTGTCAATATTTTGTTTACCCTTATTTAATTCACGTATTTTATCATGTTCATCCTTAGGAACATTTGTTGTTTCTGAATTATTAGAGGCATTTGTTGACGTATTATTTGAAGAACCACTAATTATCTTTTCAAGAATTTCTTCGGTAACAACGACTTCAATAGGATGTTCTTTTAGATATTCATCAGTTTCTCTTCTAACTTTTGGAACCATAACGTAATTAGTTAATGCTTGTTGAATTAAGATAACAACACCACCAACTAAGAAGTATAGTGCCAGTGCAGCTGAAGCGTACATTGAGATAAAGAATGTGAACATAGGATTCATAAACAACATCATTTGCATTTGTTTTCTTTGTTCAGCTGGTACAATTTGCAATGACATCCAACTTTGAATGATATAGAAAACAGTAGCAACAATTGCAATTACAAAACTTGGTTTTCCAAGAGGAATTGTCAAGAAAGCGGCAGAACCAATTTGTTTAGAATATTGCACAGCTTGGTAAATAGCAATTAGGACAGGCATTTGTAGTAATAAAGGCAAGCAACCCATGCCACCTGTGATACTAAGGTTGTTCTTCTTATAAATGTCCATCATTAAAGCACTTAATTTTTGAGAAACGGCAGGATCTTTAACTTCTTTTTGCTTTTCTTGGATCAAAGCTAATTGAGGTTGAACGGCACGCATTTTTTCTTGTTGTGTAGTTGATTTGTATTGTTGATTTAAAGAAAGAGGCAATAGCAACAAACGAACTACGAAAGAAATAATTACGATTCCCCATGCATAAGCATTTTTACCACCGATTATTCTAGCAGTTGCCAAAATAAGGTTTTGGAAAGGAATACCTAAATACTTATAGATAATTCCATAAGGTCCACCAGTTGGAGCATGTTGAGCACCAGATTGAGCACAACCCGATACTACCAATGCTAGTACAACAACAAGTGATAGCACTGATACGTATTTGATAAATTTTTTATTCAATTATAAACCATCCTTTTAATCATATAAAAGTAATATACTGTAAAGCATTTGGTCTTTCAACCAATGACCTTGAAATTACTATACGATTTTAAATTATCGGAAAAAGTATAATCCAAATGCTTAACTTTTCCAAATGGTGAGGGCGATTGTTGAACTTTGCTTAAAAAGATATATAGCAGTCGTTCATCACCTTCAGCTTCAATCGAAACTGAACCGTCACGTTCGTTTTTCACAGTACCGGTGACGCCCACGTCCGTAGCTAAACGTACAGTCGAATATCTGAAACCGACTCCTTGTACTAATCCATTTACTTTAATTGAAAGGTGTTTCATTTTTATTTTCACTCCAAATTGTTGTGTATGTTACTATCTAATTATAAAACAAGAGGGAAGAAACCTATGAAATACATTGAATCTAAAAAAAATGATGAGATAAAACAAATTGCTAAACTTTCATCTACTAAGTATATCAAGAAAACTGGAACATATTTAATCGAGGGTTTTCATTTAGTACGAGAAGCTGATGCTAATGACCAAAAGATCCTTAAAATATTAGTTACAGAAAATCATGAAGATGATCGATTAGTAAAGAAATATTATGACAATGCAATTGGAATTTCTGATGATGTTGCACAAAGTTTGTCAGAGACAAAGACTCCTCAAGGAATTTTTGCAGTAATTGAGGTTCAAAAGAAAGAAGAATTAACTGATTTATCAGGTCAATGGGTCATGCTTTCAGATGTCCAAGACCCAGGTAATGTCGGAACTATCATTAGAACAGCTGATGCTGCCGGTTATGATGGTGTAATTACAAGCCTTGATTCAGCTGACTTTTATCAGCCTAAGGTTCAACGCTCAATGCAAGGAAGTCAATTTCATTTGCCTATTTATAGAATGGATCTTCATAAAGCTATTGATTTGGCAAAAGAATCAGGTTTAATAGTGTATGGATCTGAGGTCAATGACCAAGCTGAATCATATACTGAATTAGAAAAAACATCAGATTTTGCAGTAATCATGGGAAATGAAGCTCATGGATTAACTGAGGATGTTTTAGAGAAGACTGATAAAAATATCTATATCCCAATTTTGGGTAAAGCTGAATCGCTCAATGTTGCGGTTGCTGCAGGTATTTTGTTATATGGATTAAAGATTTAACAACTTGCTAAAATAAATACCTTTTGTATAATCGTATGTATATTAATAATTAAAACGTTGAAGAAAAATAGTAACTAATAAGTTTGTGACAGGAAGAATCGGAAACTGAGAAGATTTGGCAAACAAATTAGTGAATTCACTTTTGGAGTTTTAAAGTCGGTCACTATATAACCATTTGAGTGCATGTATTTAACATGAACTAGGGTGGTACCGCGAGTCCTCGTCCCTTATTTGGGATGAGGACTTTTTTATGTACAGATAGTAATTGTGTAGGAGGAAGAAAATGTCATTAAACGATAAGTTAAAAGATCTAAGAAAAAATGGTGTTAATGAAGCAAAACGAGCTGAAAAATTACAGGAATTAAATGATTTGAGGGTTAATTTACTTGGTAAAAAGGGACCAATCACCAAAGCATTACGTGGAATGAAAGGTGTTCCAGCTGAAGAACGTCCAGAAATCGGTACTTTAGCTAATAATGTTAAAAAAGATATTCAATTAGCTATTGAAGAAAAAATGGACGAATTAAATAAACAAATGATAGCTAAGAAGCTAGAAGAAGAAACAATTGATGTTACTTTGCCTGCACAATCTAGAAATATTGGTACAAGACATATTTTGAAACAAACAATTGAAGATATCGAGGAATTCTTTATTGGCTTAGGTTATCGTGTTGATGCTGGTCATGAAGTCGAAGAAGATCATTATAATTTTGAAAGATTGAATATCCCAAAGAACCATCCTGCTCGTGATATGCAAGATACTTTTTATTTAACTGATGAACTACTTATGAGAACACAAACATCTGCACAAGAAGGTCGAGATATGGAATCTCACGATTTCTCTAAGGGTCCTCTAAAGGTTATCTCACCAGGTGTTGTTTATCGTCGTGATGATGATGATGCAACTCATTCACATCAATTTCACCAAATTGAAGGATTGGTTGTTGATAAAAACGTAAGTATGGCTGACTTGAAAGGGACACTTGAAGCCCTATGTCGCCATGTCTTTGGACCTAATAGAGAGATACGTTTTCGTCCAAGTTACTTCCCATTTACTGAACCATCTGTTGAAGTTGATGTTTCATGTTTTAATTGTAATGGTGAAGGATGCCGTATTTGTAAATATACCGGTTGGATCGAAGTTTTAGGTGCTGGATTAAGTCATCCTAATGTTTTGGAAATGTCTGGAATTGATTCAACAGTTTATAGTGGTATCGCCTTTGGTCTTGGACCTGAAAGATTTGCCATGCTTAAATATGGAATCACAGATATCCGTGACTTCTATTTAAATGATGTTAGATTCTTAGAACAATTCAAAGGAGTAAATTAGTAATATGAAAATTTCATTAAGTTGGTTAAAAGAATATATTCCTGTTACTCATACAGTCGAAGAGATTGCAAACAAGGTATCATTGACAGGTATTGAATCAAGTCCTGTTAAATTGGGCGAAGGATTAGATAAATTAGTTGTTGGTCATATTACTAGTATTAAGCCACACCCAGATTCTGATCATTTAAATATTTGTACAGTAGATGTTGGTGAAGATGAGGATATTCAAATCGTTTGTGGTGCTCCTAATGTGGCTGATGGACAATATGTCATCGTTGCAAGACATGGTGCACATCTTCCAGAAGGTAACCGTATTAAACGTGGTAAGATCCGCGGAGTTGAATCAAACGGAATGATTTGTGGTTTAGATGAAATCGGTGTTCCTGAAAAGTATGTTCCAGAAGCCTATCATAACGGAATCTATGTATTTCCAGAAGCTGAAAAAACTGGTGCAAATGCATTGGAACTTTTAGGCTTAACTGATGAAATGGTAGATTTGGATATTACTCCTAATCGTGCTGATACACTAGGTATGAATGGTGCTGCTTGGGAAATTGGCGCTACTTATGATGAAAAACCAGAAATCAAGAAAGCAACTATCGATGAGTCAAAAGTTGTTAAATCAAGTGATGTTACTGCTGAAGTAAATGATGAAAAATTGGTTCCTGACTTTTTACTACGAGAATTAAAGGGTGTTACCGTTGGTGAAAGTCCATTATGGATGCAACGTCGTTTGTGGAATCAAAATATTCAACCAGTAAATAACATTATTGATTCAGCTAATTATGTCATGATTGAATACGGTCAACCAATTCAAGCTTATGATCTAGATAAACTACAAGAAAATAAAGTAGTTGTAAGAAACGCTAAAAGTGGTGAGAAGTTTACTTTAGAAGATGATACTGAAAAAGTATTGAGTCACAATGACTTGATCGTAGCTTCAGGTTCACAAATTCTAGGTATAGCCGGAGTTGCTGGTAGTATTAACGCAAGAGTAACAAAAGACACTAAAAATGTTCTATTAGAAAGCGCAGTGTTTGATGGGGCTAGTGTTCGTAAATCAGCGCAACGTCATGACTTGCGAGGAGATGCCTCTAACCGCTTTGAAAAAGGTGTTGATAATGGGAACGTCTCAGAATCCTTAGTTAGAGCTAGTCAATTAGTTGATGAACTTGCAAAAGTGGAATCAATTTCAGAAGAAATAGTTGGTAGTAAAACTGAAGCCAAACCAACAGTCATCGAAGGAAGTATTTCTCATATAAATCACTTAATGGGATTGAGTTTATCCTCTGATGAAATAATGAATATCTTTGATCGCCTTGGATTTGAAGCAGATCTTAATGGTGACAAGGTAACAGTTACAATTCCTACAAGACGTTTTGATATGTCAATTGAAGCTGATTTGATTGAAGAAGTTATTAGAATTTACGGTTATGAAAACCTTAAAGGAACTTTACCAGCAGGAATGGAAACAAAGGGTGGCTATTCAGCTAAACGTGAGTTTAGTAATAAATTGCGTAATGTATTACTAGGCCAAGGATTAGACGAAGTAATCAATTTTGCCCTTTTGAGTAAAGAAGAAGTTAATGATTTCAATATTAAAGATACAAATCTAACAAAACTTCTACATCCAATGACTGAAGATCATGAGTACTTAAGGACTAGTTTGATACCTGGACTAATTAATAACGTGGCTTATAATCAAGCAAGAAATAATGATGACATTGCAATCTTTGAACAATCAAGAATTTTCGATAGATCACAAGGTGAAGACCGTCCTAATGAAGTAGAATATATTTCAGGTGCTATCAGTGGAAATGTTACTAACGACTCATGGAATACAACAAGTAAAGAAGTTGATTTCTACGATGTAAAAGGAATTGTTGAAGAACTTCTTTCATTTACAAATGCTAAAGCTCATTTTGAGTATATAGCAACTAATCAAATCTCTAATTTGCATCCTGGCCAGTCAGCATTTATAACAGCGGATGGACAAAGAGTTGGATATATTGGTAAACTACATCCTAGCTACCAAAGTGATCATAATGTAAATGATACTTTTGTTTTTGAATTGAATGTCGATGAGTTATTTGATCTGAACAAACGTAGAGT
Organism: Companilactobacillus tucceti DSM 20183; assembly: GCF_001434665.1. GTDB lineage: Bacteria > Bacillota > Bacilli > Lactobacillales > Lactobacillaceae > Companilactobacillus > Companilactobacillus tucceti. The sequence continues at coordinate 54,080 of NZ_AZDG01000001.1, forward strand.
ACAATCGCAACCTGCTCCTAAGTATCCTAGTGTAAGTCGAGATTTAGCTATCTTGGTTGAAAAGGATATTGAAAGCGGACAAATCGTCAATGACATTTTCGCTAATGGTGGTAAATACTTAATTGATGCTAATATCTTTGACCTTTACCAAGGTTCACATGTAAAACCAGGTCATAAATCATTGGGTTACCATTTGGTTTTCCAAAATCCTAATGACACATTGACTGATGAAACAGTTGAAAAGGCTTTTGATGTAATTAAAGATAGTCTTGTTCAAAAATTTAATGTGGAAATAAGATAATAGCGCCCAAACTAATGGTATAATTTAATAAATTAACTCGGGAGGCTGTGTCTTGAGCCAAAAGGATGACAAGAAAGAAGCATTAAAAAAAGAATCTGAGGATAAAATTTCAACACGTGCCAAGGAACGAACCGTTGCAAATCACATTGCATATTGGATTGTTGGTGTAATTGCCGTATTAGCAGTAATTGTAGCTATTATTGGATTTAACTATGTTAATAGTTCATTACAACCATATAATTCCAAAAATACGGAAGACATTGTTGTTAAAGTACCCGTAGGTTCTTCAAGTAAAGATATTGCTAAAGAACTTGAGCAAGATAAGGTTATTAAGAGTGGTACAGTTTTTAATTTCTATATAAAAGCTCAGAATTATACTGATTTTCAGGCCGGTTACTATCATTTTACGCAAGCAATGTCTATGAATGAGGTTGTTAAGCAGTTGCAAAAGGGTAGTAGTGCTGAACTAACTGGTAAAGCAACTAATACAGTATTAGTCCGTGAAGGTGTTACGATCGACCAAATTGGTGACCAAATTCAAAAAACAACTAATTTCAAGAAAAAAGATTTCTTGAAATTAATGAAGGATAAAAAGTATCTAGCTTCACTTCAAAAGAAATATCCAGAATTATTGGACTCTTCAATGAAGAAAAAGAACGTTAGATATCACCTTGAAGGTTATTTATTCCCAGCTACTTATGGGATGTATAAAGGGATGACCTTAAAAGACTTGGTTAACCAAATGGTTTCTAACGAAAATGACAAGTTAAAACCTTATTATTCTCAAATAAAGGAAAAGAACTTAACAGTTCAGCAAGTCTTGACTCTTGCATCCTTAGTTGAGCGTGAAGGTGTAACTAACAAAGATCGTAAGAAGATCGCGGGTGTATTCTTTAATCGTATTGATATAGATATGCCACTACAATCAGATATCTCTGTTATGTATGCTTTAAATACACATAAAACTAGTTTGAAAAATAAAGATACCAGTGTAAAATCTCCATATAACTTGTATAAGAATAAGGGATATGGACCTGGTCCATTTAACACGCCAAGTTTACAATCTATTGAAGCGGTATTGAATCCGTCAGATAGAGATGAAGATTATCTATACTTTGTTGCTAACTTGAAGACAGGTAAAGTTTATTACTCACATACTCTTCAAGAACATGAGAATAGAAATTCTTCTCTAGGACAATAGTCCATAATTAGATATAATGGATAAGTGTCATCTAGCCTTTGGTTAGGTGACATTTTGAAGTTTTCAATAATATAAATTAAAGATATTTTTAAAAGTGAGGAAGTTTAAAATGGCAGACAAAAGTTATCCAATGACTGCAGAAGGTAAACAAAAACTGGAAGAGGAATTGGAAAATCTAAAAAAGGTTAAAAGACCTGAAGTAATTAATAGAATTAAAATCGCCAGAGGTTTTGGTGATTTATCAGAAAATTCAGAATACTCATCAGCAAAAGATGAACAAAGTGTTGTTGAATCACGTATTTCACAAATTATTGAAATGCTTCAATATGCTAACGTTATTGATACTGACAAGGTTGCAAATGATGAAGTCTCTGTTGGTAAAAAGGTAACTGTTCAAGAAGACGATGATGATCCAGAAGAATATATTATCGTAGGATCAGCTGAATCTGATCCAGATGCAGGTAAGATTTCAAATGATTCACCAATCGCTAAAGCTTTAATCGGTAAACACGTCGGTGATGTAGTTACAGTTGAAACACCTGTTGGAAGTTATGACTTAACTATTAAAGCCGTCGGAGTTGCATAATGTAATCGTTTTCTGCTATGTTTATTTTATACATATAGTGGGGTGAAAGAAATGAAAATTGAATTAACTGAGGAAGCATCAAAATGGTTTGAAGATGAAGTAGGAGTTAAACCAGGTGATGGAATTCATTTTTATGGTAAGGTTTACGGCAAAACAATGGTTCACGAAGGCTTTTCAATCGCATTTAGAACTGAGAAACCTGTTAAACCTGAATCAAGTACAGAAATCAATGGTGTTACTTACTTTATTACTGATAGTGATGTTTGGTTCTTTACTAGATATGACCTTTTAGTAGAATATGATCCTGAATTGGATGGTCCAAAGTATATCTTTAAATCTAATGAATAATGCTTTTTAATGTTTTGAAGGGAAACCTATGAGAAAAATACTCGATATAATAAAGAAAAGAACAGGTAGTCAATCAAAGTCTACTATTCCATTTAGACTGAACCTGCTTTTTTTTATTGTTTTTGCCTTGTTTGCTTTATTGGTAGGACAACTTGCATATTTACAAATCGTTTATGGTGGTAAATTTGTTGCTGAAGTTAATCGAACGGACAAAACAGTAATGAGCGGTAACGTACCTCGTGGAATGATTTATGATTCAAAAGGAAGATTGTTAGTCGGTAATTCAACGGAAAACGCAATAACTTATACAAAGAGTTCTAGTGTCAAATCCAGTGATATTTACCAAATTGTCAATCGTCTAACTAAATACGTTTCTTTTGAAAAAGAAAGTCTATCAACTCGTGATAAAGCTGACTATATCTTGGCCGCACCTGGAAAATCGGCAAAAGTTGCTAAACAGATGCCCAAGTCACAAAGAGTCGACTCAAATGGTGACCAACTCTCTCCAAGCAAACTTTATAATAATGAAATTAAGTATATTAAAGAAGAAGGAATTCATTTAAACTCAGAAGAACTTGCTAAAGCGTCTGTATTTAAGAAAATGAGTTCAGCTTATTCTCTTTCAACAGTCTTTTTGAAAGATACCAATCTTACATCTAAAGAAATTGCTCAAGTAAGTGAACATTTGACCGAGTTGCCAGGTGTAAATATTGGTACAAATTGGAATCGTGAATATCCACAAGGTAAGTCTATTGCAAGTATTATTGGTGGAGTTTCTACGGAAAAACAAGGTATTCCAGATGATGAGTTGAATCAAATGTTAGCTGCCGGATATTCTCGTAATGATCGTGTTGGTACAAGTTATTTAGAGAAGAGTTATGAGAGTATTCTTTCTGGTACTAAGAGTCAAAGAGAAGTACAAATTGGTGGTAATAACCAAATTAAGAAAAGCAAGCTAGTATACAAAGGTGAAAAAGGTGGAAATTTGAATCTTACGCTTGATTCAAAGTTCCAAAAGAAAGTTAAAAGTATTTTAGACTCTACGTATAGTGCTGCTCAAGCTGATGGTGTTACTCAGTATTCTGATGGTGCATACGTTGTAGTTATGAATCCTAAGACTGGTGCCATCATGGCTATGTCAGGTATTAGGAATGATCCAACTACTGGTAAAACAACAGAAGATTCACTAGGTGTTATCAATAGAGCCTTCGTTATGGGATCTGCTGTTAAAGGTGCGACTGTTCTAGGTGCTTTGATGGATGGAGTAATTACGCCAACTAATAATACGCAGGCTGATGTCCCTATCTATTTACCAGGTACTGCAATTAAAAAATCAGTTTACCCAATTGGTACATTTAGTAGTTTGAATGCTGAAATGGCACTTCAAGTTTCATCTAATGAGTACATGATGGCATTGGCAATGAAAGAAGCTAATGCAAAGTACACACCTAATTCATATATTCATATGGATTCAGATATTTTCTCTAAGATGAGAGGATATTTTAATCAATTTGGACTTGGTGTTAAAACAGGTGTTGATATTTCTGGTGAAACGACTGGACTTGTCGGTTCTACGCATAATAGCGATGGACAATTAAAAACAGGTTCCGCACTGGATCTATCTTTTGGTAACTACGATTCATATACTTTAATGGAAATGGCACAATACATATCCACTATTGCTAATGGAGGATATAGAATGCGTCCTTATATTGTTCAGTCTATTCAAAAGACAAATGACAATGGTAAAAAAGGTGCAATTCAATCAGTTACTCAACCTAAGGTCTTGAATCGAGTTGGATTTACTAATTCTGAACTTAACGTTGTTAGAAGAGGTATGTACGCCGCTGTTCATGGTACAAACGGATGGACAACTGCTACAAAACTTAAGGATCTAACGCCAGCGGTTGCAGCTAAAACTGGTACTGCTCAGACATTCTACTTTAATCCTAAGGATCCTAATAATACTAATCCACCTGAAACTATTAATAATAGTTTGGTATCGTTTGGTCCGTATGATGATCCTAATATTGCCATGGCTGTTGTGTTCCCTAACATTACTTCTGAGTCTGGTAATTATTCTCAGGTTGTTGCAAAGGCAATTTATGAATATTACTATAAAATGACAGGACAGGGAAAGGATTAATCTAAATTAATTCTTTTAAAATGTCTGAAAAAATGGTATATTTAATTAGTTGAATTTTAGTTAAGTATAATTGAAAGGATGTTCCTAATGAGAGTAAATATAACAATGGAATGTACTTCATGTCATGAACGTACATATCTAACAAACAAGAGCAAACGTAACAATCCAGAGCGTCTTGAACTTAAGAAGTATTGCCCACGCGAACGTACTGTTACATTGCATCGTGAAACAAAATAAACAACAGGTTAATAGCCCTGTTGTTTTTTTTTACTAGGGAGGCAAAAAATTGGACAAAGTCAGTTTTAGAAAAAAGCAAATTGACTTAATTGATGAATTTATGAGATCAGGTAATGCTCAAGAAGAGATAAATGATCTATATATGCAATTATTTCAAGATGAAGAATTTTTAAATGCTAAAAGTATTGGTATTACTTTGAGTATGAATAATGAAATTCCTACTTTTCCGATTATTAAATATTGTTGGGATATGGGTAAAGACGTATATATCCCTAAAACATTTTCAGATTACACTATGACTTTTGTTAAATATACAAGTGAAACTCCACTTGAGACTAATTCTTTTGGAGTTAGAGAACCAGTTAATTTTGAGACTGATACACTAAATCCGCCTGAACTTATAATTGTTCCAGGTGTGGCTTTTTCAAAAGATGGTAATAATCGTTTAGGTTTTGGGGCAGGATATTATGATCGTTATTTGGCATCTTATCCTACTAGAACCGTTGCTTTAGCATTATCTGAACAATACTATTTGCAAACTCCTTGGCCTATTTATGTATTAGACAAACCAGTGGATAAAATTATCACGGTGAAAGGCAATAACAATGTATAGAGAAAGAGAACCTTATGTTACATGGTTATTATTGGCTGTAACGGTTTTTGTCTTCGTATTGGAAACACTTAGTGGTGGTTCCACAAGTACTGGTACTTTAGTTAATTTTGGAGCAAAGGTTACTCCTTTGATTCAGGATGGACAATGGTGGCGCTTGATTACACCAATATTTTTACACATAGGTATATTTCATATTCTAATGAATGGATTTACCCTATACATCATGGGTAAGTCACTAGAACCGTTAATGGGACATTGGCGATTCTTTGTTTTATATATACTTAGTGGAATAGTTGGTAATCTAGCTAGTTTTGCTTTCGGTGGATATTACACTATATCAGCTGGAGCAAGTACGTCATTATTTGGTACATTTGCTGCCTTTTTGTCGTTTGCCTTAATATATCGCGAGAATCAAGGATTCTGGGAACTAGGTAAGTCATTTTTGACTTTGATTGTTCTTAACTTACTGATCAGTTTAGTAGGTTCAAATTTTGATATTTGGGGACATATTGGTGGTATCATTGGTGGATTTTTCTTAGGTGTCGTTCTAGGATTGCCAAAAAGTACTCGTCCGAAGTTGATAATTAGGGTAGTTTCAGTAATAATTATTATTGTTGTTTCTTACTTTATGTATGTAAGAGGTATGAACATTGGATAATTTAAGTTTAAAAAATCTCTATGACGTACAACAATTGCTGAAGCGTTTTGGAACCTATGTTCATTTAGGTAAAAGGCTTTGGGACATTGAATTGATGTCAATCGAAGTCAGAAATTTATATAATAATGAAATGATTGATAAAAAGACCTTTATTAACGCGCAGTTGGTATTAAAGTCAGAGCACAGAAAAGAAGAGCATAAAGATAAAGAAGAGAAGGAAAGATAAAAGTGGTAGAAAAAAAATTAATCGGTGTTGACCTAGGTGGTACAACAATTAAATTTGCGATCCTTACTGCTGATGGGGATATTCAACAAAAATGGAGTATTGAAACTAATGTACTTGCAGATGGTCAAATGATTATTCCAGATATTGTTGATTCAATCAATCATCATCTAAAAATGTATGAAATGACAGCAGATCAATTTAGTGGTATCGGTTTAGGATCACCAGGTACAATTAATTTTAAAGAAGGTACAATTAAGGGCGCATATAATCTTAATTGGACTAATTCTGTTTACCCTGTTCGTGATATTGAAAAGGGTACAGGAATTCCCGTTACAATCGAAAACGATGCTAACGTAGCCGCACTTGGTGAAAGATGGAAGGGTGCTGGTAACAACGCTGATGATGTTGTATTCGTAACCTTAGGTACTGGTGTTGGTGGCGGAATTATTGCCAACGGTAATATCTTGCATGGTGCTAGTGGTGCAGCCGGAGAAATTGGTCACGTTACAGTTGAACCTGATGGATTCTTATGTACATGTGGAAAACGTGGTTGCTTGGAAACTATAGCATCAGCAACTGGTATCGTACACGTCGCAAGAGATCGTGCTTCTGAATATGCTGGTGACTCTGAACTTAAAGCTATGTTAGATGATGGTCAAGATATTTCTGCTAAGGATGTTTTTGATTTGGCTAAAAAGAATGATGATCTTGCATCTATCGTTGCAGATTATGTATGTGACTCATTAGGTTTTGCTTTAGCAAATGTTGCTAATTCACTAAATCCAAAATATGTTGTTATTGGTGGTGGCGTTTCAGCTGCTGGTGATTTCTTATTGGATAAAGTTAACAAAGCTATGCGCGTTAACGAGTTCGCTACTATCAAAGATTCAACTGAATTACGTTTGGCTAGTCTTGGTAATGGTGCTGGTGTTATTGGCGCTGCTTCATTGATCAAGATGAAATAGGGGGATTATTGATGGATGTTTTAAATGTTGTTTTATATGTTATTGTAATTGCTTTCTTCGTTTATATGGTTGGTTCCTGGGCTTACTACAAAATACAAGCCAAAAAATTAAAAGGTGCCATCGATCAAGACGAATTTGAGGCAAATATGAGAAGAGCTCAAATTATTGATTTACGTGAAAAAAATAATTTTGATTCTAAACATATTTTAGGCGCTAGAAATTTACCTTATACTCAATTGAAGTATAACGAAGGTGAATTGAGACCTGATTTACCAGTGTTTTTATATGAAGAACGTCCCTCTGTAAGTATTAGAGCAGCTTTGAAGCTAAAAAAATGGGGCTTTGAGGATGTTAAATGGTTAGACGAACGCTTTTCTGAATGGAAAGGTAAAACTAAAAAAACTACAAAACTATAAAAAAAGTCGAGACATTGTCTCGACTTTTTGCTATGGGTCAAATTTTTAGCCTTGATGTGCTTGTAGGCTTTTACGGTTTGCACGACGACGGTTAGCTTCAATGCGTTCGTTTTCTTGATCTTCAGGTTCAATTACGTGTTTCTTAAAAGCATGAAGAGCACCATATACTGCAGTAGCAGTAGTTACTGAACCGATTAAAAATCCCTTAGCAAAGCGAAAATGTTTTTGTTGTTTAGCCATAATGTCATACCTCCTATCCTTGATTACATTATGGCGTATTTTTGTAAAAATATCTATAAAATTGGCGTTAGAGGTGGATTTTTTGGAAAAAATTATAGCAATCGTGGGTCCAACCGCTGTTGGAAAGAGTGCTTTAGGTATTAACTTGGCACAAAAATTTGATGGAGAGATAATTTCTGGCGATTCTATGCAGATATATCGTCATTTAGATATTGGTACAGCCAAAGACTCTCCTGAGGAATTAAAACTCGTTAGACATCATTTGGTGGACATATGTAATGTAAATCAGCGATATACAGTTAAAGATTTTCAGGAAAAATCTGTTCAAATCGTTCATGAACTTAGTAAAAATAATAAGATTCCGTTTGTTGTTGGGGGAACGGGATTTTATCTGAACTCCTTAGTACAGAACCTTAATCTGGGTGGATCATCATCTGGAGATGATAAATTACGAGAAGAATTATTAAATTTGGAAAAAAGTGGTAAATTAGAAGTATTACAAAATATCTTGAAAAAAACTGACAGAGTTGCTTTTGATTCGATAGATATTAGTAATTCACGACGTGTTATACGTGCAATTGAAGTTTATAAGACAACTGGAAAATCTATCACTGAACAAGAAAATGGTTCTAAGTGGGCTGATTTTTATATTATAGGACTAACTGACGATCGCGATAAGTTATATGATCGTATTAATTTGAGAGTCGATAAAATGGTTGATATGGGACTTATAGAGGAAGCTAAATTAGTTTATGATAACCAAGATGATATACCACAGGCTAAAAATGGTATTGGCTATAAAGAACTATTCCCTTATTTTGACGGAACTTCTAGCTTAGATGATTGTTTGGACGAGATAAAGAAAAATTCTCGTCATTTTGCTAAAAGGCAGCTGACTTATTTTAGAAATCAAATGAATGTAGATTGGTATAACATTAGTGATGTGACTGACTACCAGCAAGTAATCAGTCAAAAGATAGAAAAATTTTTAGGAGGAAGAAATGACTACTTGGGATAAAGAATTTCCAGATAAACTAAAGGAAGTTATCAAGAAAACAGATCAACAAATTTCTGATAAATTATCTGAGATCGACAATCGAGTTTTAGATAATCAAGATAAAGTTTTAACTGCCTTTCGCAATGAGGGAATTGACGAAAGTAGTTTACTTGGAACAACTGGTTATGGGGATGATGACCGTGGTCGCGATCAATTAGAAGCTATATATGCGGATGTTTTTAAAACTGAAGCTGCATTAGTTAGACCACAATTTGTTTCGGGTACACATACTTTAGCTACAGCATTGTTTGGAATGCTTCGTCCAGGAAATAATTTGCTATATGTAACTGGCGAACCATACGATACTATGCAAGAAGTAGTGGGAACAGCTGGAAATAAAAAGGGTTCATTAATAGATTATAAGATTGGCTTTGATTTTGTTGAGATGATCGGCGACAAGGTTGATTTTGCAACTATGGAAAAGAAAATAAAAGAGCAGACTCCTAAAGTTATTGCAATTCAAAGATCTAGAGGTTATTCAACTCGAAAGAGTTTAACAGTCGCTGAAATTGCTGAAATTATCAAGCATATTCGTTCTGTGAAACCGGATGCAATTGTGTTCGTTGACAATTGTTACGGAGAATTTTCCGAAACTATCGAACCAACTGAAGTTGGCGCAGATATTATGGCAGGATCTTTAATTAAGAATGCCGGTGGTGGTCTAGCTAGAACTGGTGGATATATTGTCGGTAAAAAAGAATTAGTTGAACTATCTAGCTATCGTTTAACTGCTCCTGGAATTGGTGATTCTGAGGGAGCAACTATTGATCGTCAAGCTGAAATGTTCCAAGGATTTTTTATGGCACCTCGAGTTACAGGTAATGCTATTAAAGGAGCAATCTTTGAAGCAGCCATCTTTGAAAATCTTGGTTTGAACGTTTCACCTAAGTGGAATGAAGACAGAACCGATTTAATTCAAACTATTACTTTTAATGATCCTGAAAAAATGGTTCAGTTTACTAAAATGGTTCAAAAGTTCTCACCAATTGATTCAAACGTTTTGCCAATACCTAGTCCGATGTCAGGGTATGAAGATGAAGTCGTTATGGCTGCAGGTACGTTTGTTTCAGGTGCCAGTGTAGAATTTTCTGCAGATGGTCCAATGCGTGCCCCATACATTATTTATATCCAGGGAGGATTAACTTACGAGCATGTTAAAATCGCCATTTCAAATGCATGTAAAGAGTTATTCTTTTAATAATGTAAGTATCTTAGTTATTTAATTGAAATTATCAGCAATCAAAGATATTGTCCAGATACGGATGACATAAAAAGCTGTCTTAAAACTTGGAGTGTGGGTCTATGAAACTAGAAAACTTAATTCAAATTGTAAAGAATGATAGTCCTAAGGATTCCAAGGATGTTGTTCATGATCGCGAAATTGCTGCTGAATTAGAGAAAGAAAATAAATAATGATTAAACTAGATCGTAAGATCTAGTTTTTTTAGTCTAATAAAAATGATTTTTTTTATTTTTCCCGTTGACATATAACAGGTACATTATCTATAATAGTACAAGTGATGTCGCAGTGGCTCAGCTGGATAGAGCAACGGTCTTCTAAACCGTAGGTCGTGAGTTCGAATCTCACCTGCGGCATAATTAAAAAGTCGTAAGTATTGTTTATCAATACTTACGACTTTTTCTTTTGCCTTTTTAATTTCAATTTAAATAATTTTATTCTCTGGTTATGCTTAAGATTGAAGAAGTTTTTATTGATCTTGAATTATCTTTTCCAATAGTAAACCAATCACTTGTACCTAATAGACCCTCAATTTTAGCTACTTCGTCAATAGAATTATATTGCTTGCCATCTTTGAAGTATCCCTCAAAGATTTGTTCCAAATAATATGTGTCTCCCTCGTCGCTAAAGCGTGATGAAAGAGCTTTACTTGTTTTTATGTATGTATCTGGTTTAATCTCAATCGTTTCTCCATTGATTAAAGTAATGATTATGTTCATAAGATTCACCCCCTAAGCCAAGTATAGCAAAATACTGATATTAATTGATTGTAAGCACTAACTTTTTTTCGGATTGTTTTTATTATTGAAATAATTCGAATAAAAAAATCGATAACTGAAAGTGTTACCTTCAATATATCGACTAATTAAGTTCTTCAATCAATTCTTTTTTACGAGTATCCATTATTTCTTGCAATTCTTTAAGATCATCTAAAGTAGATTTTTTGCGGATAAAACTTCTAGCAGAAGATCGCATAGCAATATAATTAGCACGCTCTTTATTGTTTTTGTGCCATTTCCTATTTGCCTCTCGTTGTGCATCTGTTAAAACCATATTATTCTCCTTTAATTCCCCTGTTTACAAGATTATACACAGTTGCTTTAAATCAAATCAAGAATTTTCATAAAATGAACCTACAAAAAAATAATCTTTTGAGACAAATACTCATAATAGATATTTCTTGTAGATTATTTTGATTGTTATACAATTATTATTAAAATAATTCATTATATAGTAAGTTTTAAAAAAGGGTTGAGGAAATTTATGGAAAAAGTAATTGATACCACGACCGGAAGGTTCCAGGGGACGGAAACGGCTAATGGTGTTAAGTTTTTAGGTGTTAAATTTGGACATCCTAGAAGATTTCAGCGTGCCGTACCTTACCGTGCCAAAAAGAAACTTTCATTTGCTACACGCTATGGTACGCAACCAATGCAAGAAGCTGCATTGGATAATGATTACAATGATATTAAATTTGGTGAGGACTGTTTGAATTTAGATCTCTCCACACCAAATCCGAATGGTAAATTTCCAATTGTCATTGAATTTTATGGTGGCGGTTTTCTTCATGGTGGAACTTTAAGAAAAGTAATGCCATGGCTTGATAATAATCAAGTTATACATGTAGTGCCTAATTATCGATTAGGTCTGTTTGGATGGGCCAACGTTGATGGCGGTGATACTAATGTCGGCCTTTCTGATCAAATTTTAGCTATTGAATGGGTCATTGATAATGCTGATAAATTTGGCGGCGATGTTGACGATATTACGTTGATAGGCCATTCGGCTGGCGGTAAGTCAATTGCTGCATTGATGGCGTCAAATTCAACCGTTTTAGATAAAGTGAAAAAAGTCGTCCTATTTAGTGGATCATTACAAACAATTAGAGATAAGAAGACTGCAGATATAGTTTTGCAAAGATTTTGTGAAAAAAATAAGGTTACTTCTAAAGACTTATTTAATCTAACTGACGATGGATTATTACTTGCTCAAAACAAATGTACAGGTAAACACTTGGCAAGAAACTGGTTTGGTCCAATTGTGGATGAAGATCTTATTTCTGATAATTGGAAAGATGTTTTAATAGATCGTCAAAAGAGAACTGGTTTTAAAACCTTAGTTGAAGCTGGTAGTAATGAACTTATTGAACTTGATAAATTTTCAATTGATGAATTGAAAGATACAGTTTTGACGGATCTTTTTGGTGAGAATAGTAAAATCATTTTGGGTCAATTGCCCGATGACTATTCAAAAGATGAACTTCTAAAATTAGTTGGAGAGGCAATGTATACATATCCCGCCGATAGAACTGCGCAACTTCTGAAGGATAATGGTGAGGTATATGGCAACTATTCGAATGTGATAGATGGTCGTCATGGGGGTAATGTTAAGTATCTTGCAACTAAAAATTCAGATCTTCCAATAGATCAGAGGAAAAACCAGAAGTTCTATTTACAATTAATAATGGATTTTATTATCAACGGAAAGCCATACAACGATAATTTGAAATACGAGTGGCCATTATTTGATGATAATCAATTAGTAATGAAATTGGACCCCGATGATATCAGTAGTGTATCGATGATAAGTCATCAATGGATCAAAGATTTGCCATGGCAAACATATAAATTATAAAAAAATAAGCGTTAATTTATGTTGATGTATCAATTATTTGAGCGTGTTGGAAAAAATATAGTATTGCAATTCGAAAAGAATGATTTTAAAATATGGTTGTTGTGCTTAAAGTTTAAGCGATAAAACGCTTAGGATTTTCGAGGTGGGATGCTTGAAAAGAGAGTATTCATATTTAATTACGATAGCTTTTATACTGTTTGATTTAGTTGTTTCAGTTTTGACACAATTAAATGTCATTAGTAATTTAGCTGGAATAATGATAGGAATCTTTTTAATTGCAGCTTTGATCATATTGACCAGAGTTACAAGGGGAATTAACCTTAGACGTGCTAGAGTTGCTATATCGTTTTTTATGGCTCTATTCTTGTCACTGATGTTTACGTCTTTGGCAGTTTAATTAATTTGAATATTTGAAAAAGATTGTTGCAATGTATTTTGCTTCAATCTTTTTTAGTGTACTCTAAAATATATATTGTTTATAAGAGGAGTATTGGGCATGTCCAACAAAGCATTAAAGCGAACTATCTTAGGGACGATTTTTTTGGTCCTGAGTATTTTATATACGATTTTATTTTCTCCACATGCAACTATCCGACTGTTAGACAGTTATGACATGCTGTTTCATTTGAATAGGGTAAATAGTCTAGGGAATATTTTAGTGTCCCCGGTAAATTTTAATTATTGGGATCATGTTGGTAATTTTACAAGTGTATTTTATCCATGGCTTACTTTAACTCCAGGGTATTTTATTTTTAAGTTAGTTTCAGATCCTATTATTGGATTTTTGATATTTCTAACGTTAATTACATTTCTTACTTTTGTTAGTTCGTATTACTTCATGTCGAAATTTTCTAAGGACACTCTACAGGCGTTCTTATTTTCAATCATATATACGTTATCTTTCTTTAGAGTAGCTAGTGTGTTTTATAGGGTGGGGTTAGCTGAATATATTTCTTATATTTTTATTCCACTGATTTTTTATTCCTTTGCGGAAATTTTGTCTGGTAAATTTAATAAGTGGCCATTATTTGTACTTGGGTTAACGCTGACCATTTTGACCCATCCACTCACGGCATTTATTACTGTTATTATGTTGATACCATTAGTATTTTTTGTGCTTTTTTCAAAAGTCTCACATAGTTTTAAATATTGGGGGCAACTGATTTTAGCTGGGCTGCAATCAATAGTTTTGGTTATTATTATTTCTTGTGGCTTTATCTTGCCAATGGTTGAACAAAAAAGGGCACTTGCAACTAACAGGCCTGCGTTACTGAACTTAGCTCAAATGGCACAAAAACCGGTTGATTTGTTTAATAACGCATTGCATACAGATGTTAGAAGTTATTCTATTGGAATTATTTCTTTATTAACGATTGCTGTAATTTTGATTTTTATCTGGAAGGATAAGTTGAAATACCAAATAGTAGCGATTGAAGGATTAATTGCATTGTTTTTATCTACAAATATTTTTCCTTGGCATTTTGTACAGAATACCTTTTTTAATTTAATGCAATTTCCATGGCGCTTTTTAAACATGGTTACGTTTTTCTTTGCTATTTATTTGAGTCATATTTTGGCCAAACTAATGAAGAATCGTTCTTCATTGACTAAATTGTCGGTTCTGATTTTGACGACTATTGCTTGCGGTAGTCAAGTTTATTTGAGTGGTACAAAGGTAAATAGTCAACCAGCTCCATTTGCTATTGTTAATTCGAAAAATGCTGATCAAAAAATCAAGAATTTTCATCAAGAAGATTATTATCCTTTGCAGAGTTTACCTTATAGTAATGAAATTAAGAATCATAAGTTTATCGTCAATGGAAAGAAAGAGAAATTGCCATTTACTACAACGCAGAATTCTTATTTAGTTAAGTACTATAGTAAGGACCCTGTAAAATTGGATATTCCAGTTTTGTTTTATAAGGGCTTAGATGTATCAATTAATAATGAGACTATTAGTCCTAAGATCTCTAAACGGGGAACGATTCAAATTAAGACACAACAAGGACAAAATAATATTCAAATAAAATATCACTATACTAGGATTGCCATTATTTCAATGTCGATCAGTCTAGTTGGAATTGTGATTTTAATTTGGTTATTAGTTAACAATGGACGATGGTCATTTAGAAAACTTATTAAAGATAGTTGAAAAATATCTTAATATTTGCTATATTTTATTAGTTGCAATCACTATTGCATCTACAACCGCTCAAAATCAGGTTTAAGTCGTAGGCACCTGATTGGCGAGTCTTAGAAGGGAGTGTACACACTATGTACGCAATTATTAAAACTGGTGGTAAGCAATATAAGGTTGAAGAAAATGACTCAATCTTTATTGAAAAACTTGATGTTAAAGAAGGGGACGCTGTTACATTTGACGATGTAATTTTGGTTTCTGACGGAGACAGTATTAAAGTTGGAGATCCTGTTGTAGCAGGTGCTTCAGTTACAGGTAAAGTTGAAAAACAAGGTAAGGACAAGAAAGTTGTTACTTACAAATACAAACCTAAGAAGCATTCACATACTAAGACAGGCCACCGTCAACCATATACAAGAGTACTTATTGACAGTATCAAGGCTTAGTTATGATTAGAGCAAGTTTTTACCAGAATGGATCACATATTCAATCATTTTTGATCAAGGGACATGCTGATTCTGGACCATACGGTCAGGATCTTGTCTGTGCAGCTGTTTCGGCAGTTTCAATTGGTACGATCAATAATCTGGAAAAACTTACCAATGATAGTCCTATCGTAGTTCTCGATGAGGAAAACGGAGGACATCTTGGTTGTCGCTTTGACAAAGAAGTATCCCATGATACGGCTTTGTTATTGGAGAACTTATATTGGACGTTGAAAGACATTCAGGAAAGTTATCCTAAAAATATAGAAGTTCAGATCCAAAAAAATAAAATCGACTTTTAATTAGGAGGTAAATTTCATGCTTAAAATGAATTTACAATTTTTCTCTCACCACAAGGGTGGTGGATCAACTGCTAATGGACGTGATTCAGCTGGTCGTAGACTAGGTGCTAAGCGTGCTGATGGCCAATCAATTACTACTGGTGCTATTATTTATAGACAACGTGGAACAAAGATTCATCCAGGTGAAAATGTTGGTCGCGGTGGCGATGATACATTGTTCGCACTTAAAGATGGCGTTGTTAAATTTGAAAGATTTGGCAAAGACAAGAAAAAAGTTTCAGTTTACTAATATGAGTTAGAGGTATTTCCTCTAGGTAACTCATTATATAAAAAAAAGAGGACATAGTCCTCTTTTTTTTATATAATAAGCGTGAGTTATTGCCATAAACATGGAAATATTGGTAAGATAATATGTAAAGTGTTTTTAACGTTTAAAGTAATCGAGGAGATAAATTATGTCAATTTCAGTAAATGAATTTAAAAATGGCCTAACAATTGAAGTTAAAGATGGTATCTGGCGTGTTATTGAGTTTCAACATGTTAAACCAGGTAAGGGTAGTGCCTTTGTTCGTTCAAAGTTAAAGAACTTGAGAACAGGTGCAGTTCAAGAAATGACTTTCAGATCAACTGCTAAAGTTGAAAAGGCTCAAATTGAAAACAAAAAGATGCAATATCTATACGCTGACGGTACTAACCACGTCTTCATGGATATGAACACATATGAGCAACTATCACTTCCACAAGAACAAATCCAAGAAGAACTTAAGTATCTTAAGGAAAATATGGAAGTTAACATTATGATGTATGGTGGTGAAACACTAGGTGTTGATATTCCTAATACTGTTGATCTTGAGGTTAAAGAAACTGAAGCATCAATTAAGGGTGATACACAATCAGGTGGTTCAAAACCAGCTACTATGGAAACTGGCCTTGTAGTGCAAGTTCCATTCTTTGTTAACCAAGGTGATATGTTAACAATTAATACACAAGATGGTACATATATTTCACGTGCTAACTAATTTTTGATTATGGAGATAAGTTTATGGCTGAACAAAAATATGTTTCTCTAAAACAAGATAGTGGAAAAATAAATGGAAACGTTGAAATCTCACATCAAGTTATTGAGATTCTTTTAGGGATCGCTACTAGTCAGGTCGAAGGCGTTTATGAAATGAGAGGAAGTCTATCCAGTCGATTGGATTCTTTGTTTGGAATAATCAATCATGGCAAGGGTGTAGACGTAGTTTTAAGAGACAATCGAGTTTCTGCTGACGTATTTGTTTATCTAGAATATGGTGTATCAATTCCCAAAGTATCTTTGGAAATTCAAAAGTCAGCCATTGAACAACTTGAATTCATGACCGATTTGACTTTAGATGAGATCAATGTACATGTTGTAGGTTTGATTGCTAAAAAAGAAGATGGCGAGATAGAACGTGTAACAACGGGAAAAAAGGATAATTAGTGAGTATGAATAGACATAAAATCAGAGAACTTGCAATTCAATCACTTTTTTCTATTGAAACGACAAAAGACGATTCACAAGCGGCAATTGATTCTGTTATGAAATTAGCCGATCTTGGAGAAGAAGAAGCGCCTGATTATTTGGAATTCTTAGTATCAGGATCTTTAGAAAAACAAGATGAATTGGATAAGGAAATTGCCGAGCACTTAAAGAAAAAGTGGACAGTTCAACGTTTATCCCGAATTGATCGGGTTATTTTACGTATGGGATTGTTTGAGATGGAAAATAGTTTAGAAGTTCCAAAAAAAGTAGCAATTGATGAAGCAATCGAATTAGCCGGTGAATACGGTGACAAAGATTCAAAGTCATTTGTTAATGGTATTTTATCTAACTTTGTTGAAGGGTAAGGCTGGTACTTTGTACCAGCCTTTTTATGGTGAATGAGATGGAAATTTTAGATGGTAAAAAAGTAGCTAGTGCATTAGATGAGAAAATGACTGACCGAGTTGCCAATTTAAAAAAACAAAATATAACTCCAGGTCTAGCCGTAATTTTGGTTGGTGACAATAAAGCCAGTTCTATCTATGTAAGAAATAAAAAACGTCGAGCTGAAAAGCTAGGTATCAATTTTCAACTGATTCATTTTGATGCATCAGTAACTGAAAATGAACTATTAGAAAAAATCGATCAATTAAATCATGATGATTCCATTGATGGTTTTATTGTGCAGTTGCCTCTACCTGATCATATCGATGAAGATAAGGTCATTGATGCAATTGATTCCAAAAAAGATGTTGATGGATTTGCACCAAATAATGTTGGTAGCCTTTGGATAGGTGAACCACATACTTTACCTGCGACTGCATCAGGTATTTTAATGATGCTTGATTTTTATAACGTTGATTTAGATGGTAAGAATGTGGTTATTATTGGCCGTAGTAATATTGTTGGTAAGCCAGTGGCAGCAATGATGTTGGCTAAAAATGCAACAGTTACTATAACACATTCACATACTAAGAACTTGTCAGAAATTGCTAAAAGAGCTGATGTTTTAGTTGTTGCAATCGGACAAGCAAAATTTGTTAATAAAGATTTTGTTAAAGATGGTGCAGTGGTTGTTGATGTGGGTATGGATCATGATGAAAACGGTAAGTTGTGTGGTGATGTTGACTTTGATAATGTAAAAGATACAGTTAGCATGATAAGCCCAGTTCCTGGTGGAGTTGGTCCTATGACTATCACAGCATTAGTTGATCAAGTTATAACCCTTGCTGAAGGTCGAGCAAATGGATAATTCTCAATATTTAACGGTTACAGCATTAACACAATATCTGAAAAGAAAATTTGATGTTGACCCTTATTTAGGTCACGTTTATTTAATGGGGGAAATTTCTAATTTTCGTTTAAGACCATCACATCAATATTTTTCTTTAAAAGATGACAAAGCCAAAATTTCCGCGGTTATGTTTAAATCTAATTTCAGTAAAGTAAAATTTAAGCCTGAAGAAGGTATGAAAGTTCTTGTAAAGGGAAGAATCTCTTTATATGAGCCAAGTGGTACTTATCAAATATATGTAGAGTCAATGGAACCCGATGGTTTAGGTGCCTTGTATTTGGCATTTGAACAATTGAAGAAAAAGCTATCTCAACAAGGTGTATTTGATTTACCTAAAAGAGACATTCCACAATTTCCTAAAAGAATAGCTGTTGTTACTAGTTCTTCTGGTGCTGTTATTCATGATATTATGACGACTGTTCAAAGACGTTATCCGATTGTCCAATTAGTTTTGTTCCCTGCACAAGTTCAAGGAGATACCGCTGCAGCGACAATAGTCCAACAATTGAAGAGAATTAACGAGATTGGAAATTTTGACACAATAATTATTGGTCGTGGTGGTGGTTCTATTGAAGATTTATGGCCATTTAACGAAGAAATTGTTGCTCAAGCTATTGTAGAGAGTCAGATTCCAATCATCTCATCTGTAGGACATGAGACTGATACTACAATTGCTGATATGGTCGCAGATCTTAGGGCCGCAACTCCAACAGCAGCAGCGGAATTGGCAACTCCTGTTTTGAGGGATGTTTTGATGCATATTCAAGATTTAAAAGCACGTCTTGCTAATGCTCAAGTTAAATTGATTCAAAATTATCGTGATCGAGTAAGAAATTATGCTCAAAATACGTTCTTACAACATCCTGAAAGAATATATGAGGTTTATTTACAGAAGGTAGATAATTTAACTTCTAGACTAAATAAAGTTCTTTCTGAAATGATATATAATCAGAGACAATCGTTGTGGGATATTCGTGGTAGATTAAATAATCAATCTCCAATGGGACAACTACATTATTACGATACGATCGTAAATAGTTATCAACAAAGAATATTAAATTCGACTACGAAAATTATTAATAGTAGTAGGAATTCATTTAGTAAAGATGTTGCTTCATTGGATTCACTGAGTCCCCTTAAAACTCTAAGTCGAGGCTATGCAATTGCTACTGATGAAAATGGTAAAATATTGAAGCAAGCCGCTGATTATAAAGTAGATAAAGAAGTTAATCTTAAAATCACTGATGGTAATATTAAATTGATAACAAAGGAAATAAGCGAGGAAAATAATGGCTGAAGATAAAAAATCATTTGAAGATAATTTGAAAGATCTAGAAGACATTGTAACTAATCTTGAAAATGGTAACGTTCCTTTAGAAGAAGCTATGGAAAATTTCAAAAAGGGTGTTTCATTAAGTAAAAAGCTTGAAAAAACACTAAGTGATGCTGAAACAACTGTTACAAAAATCATGCAAAAAGACGGTTCTGAATCTACTTTGGAAGATAAAGATAACGAAGGTAATGAATAGACATGGATATAAAGAATTTTTTAGACTTTCATGAAAAAGTCTTACCGGACTTTGATAAATTTCTAACTGAAAAGTTAACTAAAGAAATCAAACAACCTAAATTAAGAGAAGCAATGTTATATTCACTAAATTCTGGTGGTAAGAGAGTACGTCCAGTATTGATGTTAGCAGTCATTTATTCTTGCGGAGTTAAACTTGAAGATTTGAAGGATTATTATGATATTGCAGGAGCAATTGAATTAATACACACATATTCATTGATTCATGATGATCTTCCCGAGATGGACAATGATGATTATCGTCGTGGTAAATTGACTAGCCATAAGAAATTCGGTACTGGCTCTGCTGTTTTAGCAGGAGATGGATTGTTAACACAAGCATTTTATTGGATAGCTAAATCTAGTCTAGATGCATCTAAGCGAATGGCTGCCGTTCGAATCCTAAGTCATAATGCGGGTCCAATGGGGATGGTTGCTGGACAAATGACAGATATCAGTGGAAAAAAGTTAAATGAAGAAGAGTTAACAGAACTCCATCAACATAAAACTGCTGATTTGTTAGTTGCTGCTATAACTATTGGTGCCTTTTGTGCTGATCATGAATTATCAAGTAACCTAGTTGAGTATGCCCAAAAAGTTGGATTAGCATTTCAACTAAAGGATGATCTTGACGATAGTGATGACGGTGAAGATGTAGATAAAAACACATTTCCTAATTTAATAGGAAAGTCTGCAACTGAAGAAAAATTGCGTAATCTAGTTAAAGATGCTTTGAATGCAGTATTAAAAGAAGAAAGATTTGATAAGAATTTAATGGTCAGTTTTTTAGACTATTTCAAATAGACAGGTGAAATTTATTGGCAAAAAAAAGAGTAGATGTATTATTAGTTGAGCAAAATTTATTTGAGTCGCGTGAACAAGCAAAAAGATCAGTTATGGCTGGTGAGGTTTATAATCAGGATAATTTACGTTTTGATAAACCAGGAGAAAAAGTCGACCCTGATACTATTTTTCATGTTGTAGAAGGTGCACACAGTAAATATGTTAGTCGTGGTGGTTATAAGCTTGAAAAAGCTGTTGAATCATTTGGAATCGATTTAAAAGATAAGGTCTGTTTGGATATTGGTTCATCAACAGGTGGTTTTACTGATGTTGCATTACAAAATGGTGCTAAAATGGTTTATGCATTAGACGTTGGCTATAATCAATTGGCATGGAAACTGCGTAGTGATGATAGAGTAGTTGTTATGGAACGTGTTAATTTCCGTTACAGCAAATCAGAAGATTTCCATCAAGGACTTCCAGAATTTGCAATGACTGATGTTTCATTTATCTCTTTGGAGCTTATTTTGCCACCAATGTTTAATATTATTTTGCCAGGATCTCAAGCCGTTTGTTTAATTAAGCCACAATTTGAAGCTGGTCCTGAAAATGTTGGAAAACATGGGATTGTTCGTGACCATAAAGTACATCAAATGGTATTGGAAAAAATCTTGAATTTCGCTAAAGAAACAGGATTTATTGTTAAGGGATTAGATTTCTCTCCTATTAAGGGTGGAGAAGGAAATATTGAATTTCTAGTTCAAATTCAAAAGCCAGAAAAACAACAAGCTGGTGAGATCTTAGATAATGTTTCCATCGAAAATACTATGAATGAAGCGTACGCAAGTCTTAATAAATAGGTGATTGAATGTTAAAGGAATTAATAATCAATAATTTTGCAATTATTAATGAATTACGACTTGATTTCAATAAAGGGATGACAGCACTTACGGGTGAAACGGGTGCTGGTAAGTCTATTATTATTGATGCACTAGGCCTTTTAGTCGGTAGTCGTTCATCAATCGATTTCATTCGAACTGGAAAAGATAAGCTTAAAGTTCAAGGATTATTTGAAGTCAATTCGGATAGTCCTGTTTTTGCTATTTTAGACCATTATGGAATTGATCATTCAGATAACTCAATAATTATAAATAGAGAAATCAATCGTAAGGGACGAAATGTTTGTCGGATCAATAACGAATTGGTGAAAACAAATACCTTAAAAGATGTTGGAAGATTTTTAGTAGAAATTCATGGTCAAAATCAGCAACAAGAATTAATGGACGAAGATAATCATATAGATATTTTAGATAGATATTCAGATGATGAATTCCAAAAAGATTTTTCTAAGTATCAAGAATTATTCCATCAATATCAAGAGAAGACAGCTCGTTTGAGAGCAATTCAAAAAGATTCACAAAATATTGTCCAAAGAATTGATATGCTTAAATTTCAAATTGAAGAAATAGACAGTGCTCAATTAAGAAAGGGCGAGGATGAAGAACTAGAAACAGAAAAAAATCATCTTGCTAACTTTGAAAAAATAAATAGTAGACTACAAGAAAGCTATCGTATTTTGTCTGAAAATAATATTGGGTCGGTTGATTCTTTAGGAAATGTTCGAGATAGCTTAGATGATATAAAGGGATTCGATAAAACTTATCAAGAGCTATATGACTCTATAAATGGTGCGTACTATCAAATTCAAGACGATGCGGCTACGATATCTGACGCACTTGAAAATTTGGATTTTGATGAGGATCGGTTGGATGATATTCAAAAGCGTCTAAATGTAATAGATGGCTTAGAGAAGAAATATGGTCCGACATTGGATGAAGTGATTCAGTATGGTCAAAATGCGCATGACGAACTTGATAAGATTGACATTGATGATACAACTGAAGACAAATTAGTAGAATCAATTGAAAAAGATAAAGCCAAATTATTAATTTTAGGAAAATCACTATCTGATAAAAGACATACGACCGCTAATGAATTAGAAAAATCGATCAATAAACAACTAAAAGAACTTTTCATGAAGAATGCTAAATTTAGTGTTCAGTTTAAGACATTAGACGGAGATTCTTTAACCGAAAAGGGAATAGACCAAGTTATATTTAACTTAAAAACTAATGTTGGCGAAGATTTCAAACCTCTGGTCAGAGTCGCATCTGGTGGTGAACTTTCACGTGTTATTTTGGCTTTTGAAGCCATTATTGCTGAAAAAATGAATGTCGATACGATTATTTTTGATGAAATCGACACAGGGGTAAGTGGTCGTGTCGCACAAGCAATTGGTGATAAAATTTATCGAGTTGCACAATCAGTTCAAGTATTGTGTATTACACATTTACCTCAAGTTGCCGCTATGAGTGATCAACAATTTGAAATAAAAAAAGAGACCGTTAAGAATAAGACACAAACTAAAGTCTCATTACTTAACGATCAAGATAGAATAGAAGCTGTTTCACTTATGTTGGCCGGAACAAAGATAACAGATTTAACTAGAGAACACGCCCAAGAATTATTAGAACTAGCTCAGGGCGAACAAAAAAGATTAGATTAAATTTATTGATTTCAAATCCTTAATATCAATTATTTTGAAGAAGCTTTTATTAACTTCTAAAATATATTTATTTGAATTAATTCTTTTAATCAACTTGCCTTGCATAGATTCTTCGTTTACCATAGTTACATTAATATAATATTGTTTTTGAAAACTTTGTTTAGCAAAGATAAACAGTTGTTTAATAGGCATTTGCTTGATTTGGGAAATACTTTTACTGTCCATGTTAAAATCGAAGTTCCTATCGATAAATTTAGCAGTATTGTTAATGATATTTTTAGTGAAGGTATTTGATAAATATTGTTGTTTTAGTTGCATACTTCAATTCCCCCGAACGCTTGTTTGTGTCTTTATTATACGAACCTTTGTTCGTATAAGCAACTTTATTTTAGTATTTCTTAATATTTATTTGTGTGTGAAAAGTTTTTAATTATAAGAAAATAAGAATAAGTAGGGATAAGTGATATGTCAACAAGGGGAATGTTAATCGTTCTATCAGGTCCATCCGGTGTGGGTAAAGGAACTGTTAGAAAAGCAATGGTAAAGAAGTCTTCAATCAGATTTGATTATTCTGTTTCAATGACAACAAGAAATATGAGACCTGGAGAAGAAGACGGAGTCGATTATTATTTCCGAACCAATGAAGAGTTCGAAGAAGAGATTGCAAATGGTGGAATGCTTGAATATGCCAAATATGTTGACCATTATTATGGAACACCATTAAAATATGTAAATCAAAAACTTGATGCTGGTATTGATGTTCTATTGGAAATCGAAGTAAATGGTGCTATGCAAGTTAGAGAAAAAATGCCAGATGGCGTCTTTATTTTCTTAACACCACCAGATTTACCTAGTCTTCGTCGTCGCATTACACATCGTGGAACTGACGATGTTAAGACTATTGATAAACGAATGGAACAGGCAAAAAAAGAAATTGAAATGATGTCAAACTATGACTATGCCGTAGTTAATGATAAAATACCTAATGCAGTCAAAAAAATTGAAGGTATAATAAGAAGTGAACACTTAAGAGTGCCACGAGTAATTGATAAATATAAAAAAATAATAGGAGAATGATAATATGATTATTTATCCATCAATCGACAAATTGTTAGACCAAGTTGATTCAAGATACTCTTTAGCTGTCTTAGCAGCAAAGCGTGCTCATCAACTTGAAGATGGTGATGTAGAACTACTTAATAAATATGAATCACCAAGAACTATCGGAAAAGCTTTCGAAGAAATTGCTGACGATAAAATTGAAATTGATCCTAATTCAATTCTTCTTGAAAAAGAAGCTGAACGAGTTGAGGAAGAGAAAAAAGAAGAAAAATAGTTTTAAAATTCCTTCACTGATTGTCTAAATGATAATTGTGAGGGTTTTTTATTTATTGTGTAGGTGATTTATTTATATGACAGTTGCAGAAGTTATTGTGGATGTTCCAACAATGCAAACTAATCGTCCTTTTGAATATGATGTCCCAAGCAGCTTGTCAGAGGTTGTTGAGCCAGGGATGCGAGTTGAAGTCCCATTTGGACGTGGCAAGCGTAAAATTCAAGGATTTGTAATGAAGCTAAAGGATACTAGTAGTTTTAAAGGTAAGTTAAAGCCGATTGATCGAGTTATTGATCTTCGGCCTGTTTTGTCGGATGAAATGTTGGATTTATCATCTTGGCTTGCTGATAGAACTTATTCTTTTCAAATATCATGTCTACAAACTATGTTACCAAGTGTTATGAGAGCAAAATATCATCAAATCGTCAAACCTGTTGATGTTGAAGATAAAGAAGTTGAACAGTTATTTCAAGGACAAGATAGTATAGAAGTAACAAGTCAAATGAGTGATGAAACAATAAATTTGATCAATCGGCTTAAGAAAAATAATAAAATTGAAATTGAATATACTGTTGAAAATAAAGCTAATCAACTTAAACGACAGGCGATAACTACAACATTAAATACTATTCAATTAAGAGAAAAACGCAGTGAATTACGTTCCAATGCAAAAGCTCAGTTGAAATTAATAAATTTTATAATAGACAATTTAAATAATATGCCTATTGAACTAAGTGATTTAACTAAAGTAGGAGTCAATCGTGCAGCAATCAAAACTGCTGAGAAGAATAACATTCTATCTATTATAGAGGTTACAAAGAGACGAAAGCCGGTTGGTATAACTCCAGATAAAACAACTAAGATGCATTTATCAAAAGAACAGGCTCAAGCCGTTGAACAAATTAATCAGGCAATTGATAACGCAAAAAACGAGACCTTTTTAATAGAAGGTGTAACTGGAAGTGGGAAAACTGAGGTTTACCTACAAACTATTGACCGCGCTATAAATGAAAATAAAACTGCTTTAATGTTGGTACCTGAAATATCTTTAACTCCACAAATGGTAAATCGTGTAACAGGACGCTTTGGTAATAAGGTCGCTGTTTTACATAGTGGTTTGTCAAGTGGTGAACGGTATGACGAATGGACTAGAATTGAGAATGGTAGTGTTCAAGTTGTTGTAGGTGCTCGTAGTGCTGTATTTGCACCATTAAAGAATATTGGTTTGATAATAATTGATGAAGAACATGAAGCTAGCTATAAGCAAGATGATAATCCAAGATATCATGCTAGAGACGTTGCTTTATGGAGAGCTAAAAGACATAAGTGTCCTGTTGTTTTGGGAAGTGCAACACCTAGCTTAGAGTCACGAGCTAGAGCCCAAAAGGGTGTTTATAAGTTAATCAGAATGAAAGAAAGAATAAATAAGCAACCTTTGCCGCACGTTCAAATCGTTGATATGCGTGATACTGAAAATTCAGCCGCCAAAGGTGACTTGTCACCATTATTGCAGGATAAGCTGTGGCGAGTGTTAAAGAGGAAAGAGCAGGCAATTATTTTACTAAATCGTCGTGGGTATTCTTCGTTCATGATGTGTAGAGAATGTGGTTTTGTTTTGAAGTGTCCTAATTGTGATGTTTCTCTGACTTATCATAAAGATCTGGGTAAAATGAAATGCCATTATTGTGGTCATGAAGAAAATGTACCTCAAATATGTCCTCAATGTCATAGTAAAAAGATTGGCTTTTATGGTACAGGTACTCAAAATATAGAACGTCAGTTAAATGAATTATTTCCAGATGCTAGAGTATTAAGAATGGATGTTGACACGACCCGTAGAAAAGGTGCTCATGCAAAAATTCTAAAACAATTTGGAGATCGAAAAGCTGATATTTTATTGGGAACACAGATGATCGCTAAAGGCTTGGATTTTCCAGATGTTACACTCGTTGGCATAGTAAATGCTGATACTACATTGAGTCTTTCTGATTATCGAGCTAGTGAAAGGACATTCCAATTATTGACCCAAGCTAGCGGGCGAGCAGGTAGAGCTGATAAATCAGGTAATGTTATTATTCAAACTTTTAATCCAGATCATTATGCAATTAAGGATGCAGCCGTTCAAGATTATGAAACTTTTTATAATCAAGAGATGTATTTGCGCCATCAGGCCAATTACACTCCATATTACTTCACTACCTTGATTAGTATTTCTCATAAAGACGAAGGCCAAACTTTGAAACAAGCATACTGGTTAAAAAAACAATTGAGTACAGTTTTATCAAATAATTCAATTTTATTAGGCCCAAGTCCAACGATGATTTCTAGAAAACAAAATAAGTATTATTATCAAATTATTGTAAAATATAAACATGAGCCAAAATTACATCAAAAATTACTTGATATTTTAAATGATACACAAGCTGATACAAAAAAAGGCTTCACTATCGCTATTGATAATGAGCCGCAACATATTGATTAAGGAGAACTATTAAATGACAAGCGTAATATTTTTAGGAACACCTGATTTTTCCGCAACTGTATTAAATGGACTTTTGAAAGCAAACTATGATATTAAAGCAATCGTGACTCAACCAGATAAACCTGTTGGTAGAAAGCAAAAACTTCAAAAAAGTCCGGTAAAACTTATTGCCGAACAAGAAAATATTAAACTTTATCAACCAGCTAAGCTTTCTGGAAGTGAAGAAGTTGAAGAACTAAAGGCTTTAAATGTAGATTTAATTATTACAGCTGCATTTGGTCAATTTTTGCCTACATCATTTTTAAATTCAGCAAAAGTTGCGGCAATTAATGTTCATGGATCATTACTGCCTAAGTATCGTGGTGGAGCGCCTATTCAATGGTCAATTATGAATGGTGACAAAGAAACTGGTATTACCATTATGTATATGGTTAAAGCTATGGATGCTGGAGACATTATTAGTCAAGTTAAAGTTCCAATCACATTGGACGATGATAATGGTTCTGTCTTTGACAAAATGGCAATCGCTGGTCGTGACTTGTTGATAGAAACTATTCCTCATATTTTAGATGATACAATTAAGCCTATTAAACAAGATGAAGATAAGGTTGTATTTTCACCAAATATTTCTAAAGAACAAGAGAAGTTAGATTTTAATCAATCAGCTGAACAAATATTTAACCATATAAGAGCACTAAGTCCCGAACCTGGTGCATGGGAAATGTTCAATGGACAAAGAACTAAGTTTTATAAGAGTGAAGTTGTCGATATTGATACAGATCAATCAGCAGGAACAGTTTATGAAACTGGCAAAAGGAAATTGGTTATTGTTGCTGGTGATAAAAAGGGTCTTTCAATCAAGAAGATTCAACCAGCTGGTAAAAAAGTTATGGATATCGCCAATTATATGAATGGTTTAGGAAATAATTTAAAAAAGGGACAAGTAGTGGTTAATACAAATGAAAAATAATCCTCGTGCGGTATCAGTTGAAGCATTGACACGTATTTTGCAAAATAAGGCATATTCAAATATCGAAATAAATAATCTATTAAAGCGATCGGATCTGTCGAATGCTGATTCAAGATTAATGACTAATATTGTTTATGGTGTTTTGCAAAATATGTATGTACTTGAATATCAATTAGGACCTTATATTAAGGGTAAAAAAATAAAGCCTTGGATCATGAATTTGTTGATGACTGCTATTTATCAAATGCATTATTTAGATAAAATTCCAGATCATGCAGTTTTGAATGAATCTACTGAAATTGCTAAACAAAATGGAAGTATCGGTCTGTCTAAATTAGTTACAGGTGTTTTGAGAAATTACCAACGTAACGGTTTTAGAGAGTTGCCAACTGGTCAAGGTGAAAAAGATCTAAGTATTCGTTACAGTACGCCACTTTGGTTAGTAAAACTATTGATAAAACAGCAAGGAATTAATAAAGCTGTGGAAGTTTTGGAGTCTATAAATCAACCCTCACATGTGTCTATTAGAGTTAATACTAATAAAATAAGCGTTTCTGATTTAAAGGAACGTCTCGAAGATCAAGGATTCGAAATCAAGAATAGTCACATTTCTCCAGTTGGACTGGTCTTAAATAGTGGTAGTTTGTTTGATACAGATGAATTTAATGATGGACTATTTACAATTCAAGATGAAAGCTCAATGCTTGTTGCTCCTGCTTTGGATTTAAAACCAGATGATTTGGTTTTGGATACTTGTGCAGCACCAGGCGGAAAAACAACTCATATTGCTAGTTATTTAAAGAAGGGTCATGTTACTGCTCTGGATATTCATGAGCGTAAAACAAAATTAATTCGTGAAAATGGTCAGAGACTGGGATATAAGGATATAATACAGACGAAAGCTATGGACGCTAGAAATGCGAAAGACCATTTTCCAGCCCAAAGCTTTGATAAGATTCTTGTAGATGCTCCATGTTCTGGACTCGGCTTGATAAGAAGAAAGCCAGAGTTGCGCTATTTTAGAGAATTTGAGGATCTAATGAACTTGCAAAAGATTCAACTAGATATCCTAGATAGTATTAGTGATTTGTTAAAAGTAGATGGTAGATTAGTTTTTAGTACCTGTACTTTTGATGATGAAGAAAATGAAGCGGTTGTTGCTGAATTTTTAAAAAATCACGAAAACTATGAATTGACACCAATAAAAAATGATCTTTCAAATGAAGATACTATAAAATTATTCCCAAGTGACTATTTCACCGATGGATTCTTTATAGCAGCTTTTAGGCGAAAAAAATAATGAGGTAAAGTTGGATATGGATTACGCGTTATTGACCGACGTCGGTAAATTAAGAAAAAATAATCAAGATTATGTAAATGTATTTAAAAATAAAAAAGGTGTTATTTTCGGTATCGTCGCTGATGGTATGGGAGGACACCGTGGTGGGGATGTTGCCTCTGATATGGCAGTTTCTCACTTGGGACACACCTTTGAACAATCAAATATTGATGAATTAGACGATCTGCGCGAATGGATCATTAAAGAAATCAGTAAAGAAAACGATCGAATTGTTTCTGTTTCAAATCAATTTGATGATCTAAATGGTATGGGAACAACTATGGTCGGTGTTTTCTTCTCTGGTAAAACAATGATGGTGGTAAATGTTGGCGACTCACGTTGTTATATTTATCATAAGAAGAAATTAGAACAACTTAGTGTGGATCATTCATTAGTACATGAATTGTTGGAAACTGGACAAATTAGTCCAGAGGAAGCTGAAAATCATCCGCAAAAAAATATAATTACTCAAACATTGGGTGTTTCTCAAACAGTGCAACCCCGTATTAAAAATTTTGACCTTGTTGATGATGCTATTATTCTTTTATGTACTGACGGTCTCACTAATATGGTTTCAGAAGATGAAATGAAGAAAGTTTTAGGTGAGAAGATTAGTTTAGATGCTAAATGCCATATCTTAATTGATAAAGCTAATCAAGCCGGTGGAAGAGATAATATCACCGCATTACTTTTTGCCTCAGGAAATGGAGGTATTAAGTAAATGGACAAAGGTTACCTTGTTGGTGGCCGTTATGAGATCTTAGGTACGCTTGGCGAAGGCGGAATGGCTAATGTGTATTTAGCAAAAGATATAAGACTCAACAGAAAAGTTGCTGTTAAGGCTTTAAGATATGATCTTCAAGATGACGAATCAGTTAAAAGAAGATTCGGACGTGAAGCTAAAGCTACCAGTGGTCTTTCAAGCCCTAATATTGTTAATGTTTTAGACGTTGGCAATGATAATGGGATTCAATTTATCGTAATTGAATATGTTGACGGCCCTAATTTAAAAAGATATTTAAAAACTCACTTTCCAATTCCATATCATGAAGTCGTTGATATAATGGAACAAATTTGTTCAGCAGTTACAACTGCGCATGAACATGGAATTATTCATCGTGATTTAAAACCGGAAAACATTTTAGTTGATGATTCTAAGGATCCAATACAAGTAAAGGTTTCAGATTTTGGAATCGCACTTGCACTAAGTGACCAATCGATCACAAGAACTAATTCACTTTTGGGATCAGTACACTATATGTCTCCAGAACAGATTCGTGGTAAATCTGCGACAGTTTTATCTGATATTTATGCTCTTGGAATTATTTTGTTTGAATTATTAACGAAACATGTTCCATTTACTGGAGATACAGCTGTATCTGTTGCTCTTAAGCATTCTAAAGAAGATATTCCTGATTTACATGCAATTGATCACAATATTCCTCAGCCTCTTGAAAACGTTGTTTTGAGAGCCACAGCAAAAGATCCTGAAGAACGTTATCAAACAGTTAGAGAAATGTGTGAAGATATTGATACTTGTCTTTTGCCAGAGCGTGCTAGTGAACCTAAATTTGTACCGATATCTCATAATGACCTTGAAGAAACAAAAGTTATGCAGCCTCTTCGTGAAGATGATCAAGATAAGTCTGCTAATAAAAAGAAAAGTAAACGTAATAAGATAATTTGGATGTCATTGATTCCTTTGTTGCTACTATTATTTTTGATATTTGCAATTGTAAGAGGTAGTGCAGAGACGTCTGTTCCTGATTTGAGTAACTTAACTATTAAACAGGCTACAGTAATGTTAAAGGGATCTAATCTTCAAGTTGGATCCATTTCAAAAGAAAACGATGACGATGTGATTGCTGGACATGTTATTAAGTCAATTCCGGCAAAAGGGCTCAAACTGAAGAATAATGCTAAAGTTAATTTGGTTGTCAGTTTGGGTGCAAGATATTACAAGATGCCAAAAGTAACCGGTAAACAGTATGATGAAGTGTCTGACGGCTTGAAGAAGCGAGGATTTACTATTCATCTGAAATATAAAGAAACAAATGAATATTCTGCTGGTGTGGTTATGAAGCAGAGTATAAAAGCTGGTAGTAAAGTAGTTGCAAAAAAGAAACGTCTAGTTTTGACTATTGCTAAAACACCTACTGTTAAAAAGAAGACATACAAAGTACGTGATTTAACGGGATACAATTTAAAGAGCATTCAAGATTATGCAGATGAGATCGATGCTGTACTTGATGTTACTTATCAATATTCAGATACAGTCACATCAGGTATGTTGATATCTCAAAATCCTTCAGCAGGAAGCAGTATTAGTCAAGGTGCAACTTTAACAGTCGTTATGTCCAAAGGAAAAGAAGAAAGTGATAGTAATTCTTCGGATTCAGATAAGGACAATGATAATAACAATGATTCTGGAACAAAGACTGTTACAAAAGAAGTAAGCATACCATATGATGATGGTGGCGGAACTTCTAATTCAGTTACAATTTATATTGGTGATGCTAACCATAATATTAGCAATCCTTATAAGACAATGACGATAACACAGACAACACCAGTAACATTAAGTTTTAATTTAAAGAGTGGTCAAACAGGTACATACAATATCGTTAGAGACAATCAAACGGTCGTGACCGGCTCAGTAAGCGGGTAGTGAATGAAAAGAGAAGGAAGAATTATTAAATCGATCAGCGGATTTTATGATGTTTTAGACCATGAAAGCCATGAATTGATAAGAACTAGAGCACGAGGCAATTTTAGAAAGAGAAAAATCAAACCAATTGTTGGAGATATGGTTACATATGAGGCCAGCGGCGATCTTGGTTATATTCTGGAAATTGAAGATCGTGAAAATAGTTTAGTTCGTCCTCCAATAGCAAATATTGATCAGGCAATTGTAGTTACTTCATCAGTTGAACCTAACTTTTCAAGTAATTTACTGGATAAGATTTTGGTTAATATTGAGCATAATGATATTGAACCTTTAATTTATCTAACTAAAACTGATTTGTTAGATGACGAACACTATAACGAACTTAAGATGACTTTGAATGGTTATCGTGAAGCTTCATATACCGTGTTTGATGGTCGAGACAGCTATAGTAGAGAACAAGTTAATGATTTAATGAAACATTTTTCAGATAAAGTTACTGTATTTACTGGTCAGTCAGGAGCTGGAAAGTCAACGTTATTGAATCATATTGATCCAGAACTAGGATTGGCAACTGCAGAGATATCTCAAACCTTGAATCGTGGGAAACATACGACGCGACAAGTATCACTTTTTGATATAGAAGGTGGGTTAGTTGCAGATACCCCAGGTTTTTCCTCTTTAGAATTAATTGAAATCGATAAAGATGAATTACCAAATCTTTTCCCTGAGTTTGTTAAATATAGTAATGAATGTCAATTTCGTGGTTGTCACCATGTCAACGAGCCTAACTGTAAAGTTAAGGAAATGGTTGAGAATGGTACAATAATGAAGAGTCGTTATGACAATTATTTATATTTTTTAAATGAAATAAATTCCTATAAGAAAAAATATTAAGGAGTGTTTTGAATGACAAATAAGATAGCTCCATCAATTCTTTCTGCAGATATCATGAATCTGGAGAGGGATGTGAAGATGGCTGAAAATGCTGGTGCCGACCTATTTCATATTGACATCATGGACGGACATTTTGTACCAAATATGTCTTTTAGTCCAAGTGTTGTTGAGGGTATGAATAGAGTTACTGACAAACCTCTAGATGTTCATTTGATGATCGATAATCCTGAAGAATATATTAAACCAGTAGTAGAAGCTGGTACCGATACGGTCTTGGTTCATGCGGAAAGTACACATCACACATATAGATCAATTCAAATGATCAAACAATTAGGTGCAAAAGCTGGAATTGTAGTTAATCCTGGTACAGCACTTGAAAATGTCAAAGAATTATTTCCAATTATTGACCAAATTTTAGTTATGACAGTTAACCCTGGTTTTGGTGGACAAGAGTTCTTACCAGGTATGACCAAGAAAATTCAAAGATTGGATCAATTAAGACAAACATCAGCTACTAATGATTTCCAAATTGAAGTTGATGGTGGAATTAATGATGAAACAATTACAAAATGTGCGGATGCCGGAGCAGATATTTTCGTTGCTGGTTCATATCTCTTTGGTAGTGATGATTTTGAGGGCAGAATCAATAAACTAAAGGACTTAGTAGAAGACTAATGAAACGAGTTAATATTTTATTAGGTGGTCCAAAAAGCGAATATCCTGAGGAAATGAATAGTATCAAAGCCATCCCTGGGCCTTGGGTTGGTGCAGATAGAGGAAATCTTTATTTGGTTCAAAATGGCGTGATCCCAGAGGTTGCTATTGGAGATTTTGATTCGATAAACAAAAAAGAACAAAAGTTTTTGAAAGATAATATTTCTAACTTTTACAAGTTTCCTCCAGAAAAGAATGATACCGATTCTGAACTTTGCTTATTAGCAGCAAGAGAAAAATTTAACGCTCAAGAATACATCATTTATGGTGGTACAGGTGGTCGTATTGATCATTTCTTGGTTAACTTATTCTTACCATTTGATAAAAGATTCTTTGATTTTTACGATAAACTTTATTTCAAATCAGCTAATAATACTATTAGATTTTTTAAACCTGGTAGTTATACGGTTTATCATGAGCACGGCATGAAATACATTGGATTTATTAATTTAGGTCCAGTTACCAGATTGAATTTGGTTAATGCAAAATATAAATTAAAAGATTACAGTGCAGATCATCCAGTAAGTTGGGCAAGTAATGAATTTATTGGTGATTCAATTGATTTCAATTTTGGTAGCGGAGTGATTGCAGTCATTCAAAGTGCCGATAAAAAATAGATAAAATAAAAAGGACTAACGAAATTAATCGTTAGTCCTTTTTAGCATTTTAAAATTATACGCGGGTAACTTTTCCTGATTTCAAAGCTCTAGCAGAAACCCAAACACGTTTAGGTTTACCATCAACCATGATGCGAACTTTTTGCAAGTTTGGCTTCCAAGAACGTTTTGATTGATTAAGAGCGTGAGAACGTTTGTTACCAAACACTGTCTTACGGCCTGTAATAATATCTTTTGCCATGGGACCGACCTCCTTTGGCTACATGTTTTCTTTTAAAATATCACCTGACTAATTTACCATAACATTGCATTGAAAGCAATAGAGTAATAATATTGGTCTTAAATCTTTAATTCAAAAAGTTGCTATGATAAAATTTTTATGGTTATGATAGGATAGATAAGGTCCAAAGATAGGAGGATCCAGAATGGCAGTTACAATTAAGACAAAACATGGCGAGATCGTCGTGTCTACCAATACTGTTTCTACAATTGTTGGTGGAGCTGCATCAGACATATACGGTATTGTAGGTATGGCTAGCAAGAATCAATTGCGAGATGGAGTTAATACAATTTTAAACCGTGAGGATTTTTCTCGTGGTGTAGTTGTTGATCAAAAAGACGGTAAACTTGCCGTTGATGTATATATCATAGTAGGATATGGGATTAAAATATCTGAAGTTGCTAAAAATTTAAAAGCGAAAGTTAAATATAACCTAGAGACAATGCTCGGAACACCAGCCGGCACTGTTAATGTGTATGTTCAAGGAATTAAAGTTTTGGACGACATTAAATAGGTATTAAGCTGGTTGGAGGGAATTTTTTTGAGCAAAGAACTTATTACCAAAAATGAATTTTCTGATATGGTGCGTGTCGCATCACATCGTCTAGAAAAAAATGCTAAATTTGTTAATTCACTGAATGTTTTTCCAGTTCCAGATGGGGACACAGGAACAAACATGAGTCTTACTATTCAAAGTGGATTTAAGGCAGTAAATGAATCTGAGAGTACTCACGTAGGAACATTAGGTAAGGCTTTAGCAAAAGGTCTTTTAATGGGTGCTAGAGGTAATTCAGGTGTTATAACATCTCAATTATTTAGAGGCTTTTCTAAGAGCATCGAGAAAAAGGAATCTTTAAATGCTAATGATTTAGCAACAGCCTTTGATGATGGTGTAAAAACAGCATATAAAGCTGTTATGAAACCTGTAGAGGGAACTATTCTTACAGTTGCAAGATTTGGTGCTGAAGCCGGAATGAAGAAGGCTAAAGAAACTAAAGACACATCAGAAGTTATGTCTGCGGTTGTAAAGGGCGCAAAGATCGGATTAGAAAAGACACCATCATTATTGCCAGTTTTAAAAGAAGTTGGCGTTGTTGATTCAGGTGGTCAAGGATTAGTATTTATCTATGAAGGTTTTCTTGAAGGTTTATCAGGGGAAGCTGCTAGTGATGAAGCATATACTCCTGATGAAGCTGAAATGGATGAAATGATCAATGCTACTCATCATCAAGAATCAGTCCAAAGTCAATTTAATACAGATTCTATTGAAAATGGTTATTGTACTGAAATGATGGTTGAACTAGGTCAAGATCCCACATCAAATGAAAAATTCGATTATGAGAAGTTTCGTCAATACTTAAGTGAAATTGGTGATTCTCTATTAGTCGTTTCTGATGATGAAGTGGTCAAGGTCCACGTTCATACTAACTACCCATATAAAGTTTGGGAAGCTGGTAGAAAGTTTGGTGCTTTAACTAAAATCAAAATAGATAACATGCGTATTCAACATGAGACTATTATTGATGATGACGAAATTGCCACTCCGGTAAGCAATCAACCGATTGATTATGCAGTTATTGCTGTGTCATCAGGTGATGGATTGTCTACCTTATTTGAGAGCCTTGGTGTTACTCATGTTATTAGTGGTGGACAGACAATGAATCCGTCAACTAATGATATTGTTGATGCTATAAATGCTTCAAATGCCAAACGTGCGATAATCTTACCTAATAACGGTAATATAATTATGGCCGCTAAGCAGGCAGCAGAATTGGTTAAAATTCCAGTGGCAATCGTAGCATCTAAGACAATTTCTCAAGGTATGACAGCAATGTTGTCATTTAACCCTGAAGCAAAACTAGATGAAAATAAAGAAAATATGGAAGATTCACTTGATACCGTTAAGAGTGGACAAATTACTAAGGCAATTCGTGATACTGAGATCGATGGCCTTAAAATCACTAAGGGTCATTACATGGGAATCGTTGATGGTAAGATCTTAGTGGATTCTGAAGACATTATTTCAGGCGCAGAAAAAACCTTAGATAAAATGATTGATGAAGATAGTGAAGTTATAACTATTTTGATTGGTCAAGATGGTAATGAATCAGATGCTCAAAAACTTGTTGACTATCTTGATGATAAATATGCAGATTTAGAGACAGAAATTCATCAAGGTGATCAACCAGTTTATCCATACTTAATCGCTGTAGAATAACTAATACAAAGTTTGGGACTTTTTTGTTCCAAACTTGTTTTATTTAGGAGGGAAAATGGATTTAAGGAAAGTTTCAGTATCGACTTTGCCAGGAGTTGGGGCAAAACGACTAGAAGCAATCGAGTCGTTGGGTATTAAAAATATTTATGACTTATTATTTTATTTTCCCTTTCGATATGAAGATATGGAAGTAAAGTCACTTAATGACGCTGTTGATCAAGAAAAGATTTTATTGAAGGGTATAGTTGCCAGTGATCCTGTTGTAGCTAGATTCGGATATAAAAAGAATCGCTTAAATGTCAGAATAATGGTCGAAAATGAATCGATCATGGTGACTTTTTTTAATCAGCCTTGGTTAAAGGATAAATTTATAACTGGTAATGAAGTGGCTGTTTATGGTAAATGGAATGAAAATAGACGTGCAATTACGGGTATGAAAGTCATTGGTGATGGTCACGCTGAAGATTCAATCGATTCGGTTTATTCAGTAAATAAGAATATTCATCAAAAAACATTGATCAATTTGATCAAAATAGCATTTGAAAAATATTCTGACCAAATCAATACGGTAATACCTGATAATTTAATTGAAAAATATCATCTAATGAATGACCATGATATGGTTGAAGGAATGCATTTTCCAAAATCAGATGAACAAAATGAAGAAGCTAGACGAAGTGCCAAATTTAGAGAGTTCTTTTTATTTGAATGTGGTATTCAAAATATGAAATATCGTGATAAAGAGCAAAATGTTGGTTTACTTGAAAAGTATGACGAAAAATACATAAAACAATTCATTGATTCTTTACCTTTTGAATTAACTAGTGCTCAAGCAAAAGTTACTAATGAAATTCTAGAAGATATGAACTCCAATCATCATATGAATCGACTTCTTCAAGGGGATGTTGGATCTGGAAAAACAATCGTCGCCGTTATTGCGATGTTAGCTTCAGTTACAGCCGGATATCAAGCTGCTATTATGGCACCAACTGAAATTCTTGCTCAGCAACATTTTGAAAAAATCGGTAAGTTATTATCACCATTGAAAATTAGAACAAGTATTTTAACTGGTTCACAAACTAAAAAAGAGCATGACGCAATAGCTGAAAATGTACGTGAAGGTAAAACTAATATAATTGTTGGTACCCATGCTTTGATCCAAGATAGTGTCCAATTTAAAGATTTAGGGTTGATCGTCATTGATGAGCAACACAGATTTGGTGTTAATCAACGTAAAAATTTACGTGAAAAAGGAACTAATCCCGATGTTTTAGCAATGACTGCAACGCCAATTCCTAGAACACTTGCAATCACTACTTACGGAGATATGGATGTTTCAAGAATTGATGAATTACCAGCTGGTAGGAAAAAAATCGAGACTTATTGGATAAGAAGTACCAAAATTGAGCAGATGTATCGTTTTGTTACTAAAGAATTAGCAGATAAAGCTCAAGTTTATGTGGTAACACCGTTAATTTCGGAGTCTGAAAAAATAGATTTGAAAAATGCTGAGCTTATTTTTGATAAATTTAATGAATTATTTGCTCCAAAGTATAAGATAGGTCTTTTGCATGGTCAGATGTCAAATGATGAAAAAGAAGATGTCATGAATCAATTTAGTCATCAAAAAATTGACGTACTAGTTTCGACGACTGTAATTGAAGTAGGAGTGGATGTTCCTAATGCTTCTGTAATGGTCATATATGATGCAAACCGCTTTGGACTTTCTCAACTGCATCAATTAAGAGGTCGAGTTGGTCGAGGTGAGAAGCAGTCGTATTGTATCTTGATAGCTGATCCTAAAAACGAAACAGCTTTAGAAAGAATGAAGATTTTGACATCTACAAATGATGGCTTTGTTTTGGCTGAGGAAGATTTAAAGATGCGTGGAGCGGGGGATGTTTTAGGTAATCGCCAGTCGGGGTTACCAGAATTCAAAGTCGGTGACCCGGTAGCTGATATTAATATCTTAGAAGTGGCACAAATTGAAGCTGAAGAGATTTTTAAGAATGAAGCTATAGCTAAACCGGAAAATAAAGTGTTAAAATCTTTCTTGAGTGATGAATTTGAACAGTTAAATAATTTTGATTAGTGAGGAAATATGATGAAAATTGCTGTAGATGCAATGGGTGGAGATAATGCACCCCAGGTTATTGTCGAAGGAATTGAAAAAGCACGTGATGAGTGGACAGATTTAGAATTTGTTCTCTATGGTGATGAAACAAAAATAAAAGAGTATTTAAAAGACGATAAAAGAATTAAAATTGTTAATACTGATGAAGAAATTCTAGGTACAGATGAACCAGTAAAGGCCATTCGTTCAAAGAAAAATTCTTCAATGGTTTTAGCTGCTAAATCTGTTAAAAATAAAGAAGCAGATGCAATGTTGTCTTTGGGTAATACTGGTGCGTTATTAGCCGCTGGTATTTTCATTGTCGGACGTATAAAACAGGTTTCTCGTCCAGCTTTGATGCCAACGCTGCCAGTTACTAACTCCTCTCTAGGAGTTAATGTCTTAGACGTCGGTGCGAATGCTGAAGCTAAGGCCACTTATTTGCAACAATGGGCCATTATGGGTTCAATTTATGCTCATGACATTAAACAAATTGAAGAACCAAGAGTTGCTTTATTAAATAATGGTACTGAATCAGACAAGGGTGATCCACTTCATAAAGAAGCTTATGACTTGCTTAAAAATACTGAAGGAATCAATTTTATTGGAAATGTTGAATCAAATGATATATTAGCAGGAGTAGCAGATGTTATTGTTACAGATGGGTTTACTGGAAATGCTGCTTTAAAGGCTACTGAAGGGACTGCCACTATTCTTTTGAGTCAGTTGAAGAATGCATTACTTAACAATGGATTCTTTACTAAAATGGGCGCCGCTATTGTTGCACCTTCATTGAAATCATTAAAGGATATGTTTGATACTTCTAAAGCAGGTGGAGCTGTTCTGTTAGGATTGAAATCACCTGTTGTAAAAGCCCATGGTGCGGCTGATGCTAAGACTGTTTTCTATACAGTAAAACAAATTTATGGTATGTTGCTTAACGACACAATTAATAAATCAAATAAGTACTTTGAACAAATGGAAGAAAAAAAATAATTTAAACCAACTTGGTGAAAACAGGAGAGTTATTTAAATGTCAGAACAAGATATTTTTGAAAAAATTAAAGCTATGATTGTCGATAAATTTGAGGTTGATTCAGATACAGTAAAAAATGAGACATCTTTTGTAGATGATTTAGATGCCGACTCAATTGACTTAGTTGAATTTGTACTAGAACTTGAAGAAGAATTTGGCCAAGAGATTCCTGATGAAGATGCAGAAAAAATTACAACAGTAGGACAAGCTGTTAGTTATATTAAAGATCATCAAAAATAAGGCCAATAGGTCTTATTTTTTTGGTTTAATAAATATTTAAGCCAAAAAATTTAGTATAATTAATATTATCGGAAAGGGGCATATCATGTTAGATCCGAAATTTTTGAGTTACTTAAGTGAAAACTATGGAATAACTTTCAATGATAAAAAATTGGTGGAACGTGCGATGACACATTCCTCATTTGACAATGAACATAAAGAATTAGGTATTGGTGATTATGAACGTTTGGAATTTTTAGGAGATGCTGTTTTGGAAATAAATATTTCAAAGTACCTTTTTGAAAAATTTCCACAATTACCTGAAGGAAAGCTGACAAGATTACGTTCAGATATTGTAAGAACAGATAGTTTTGCCAGATTTGCTAAAGAAATTCAAATAGATAAATATTTATTAATTGGTAAAGGTGAAGAAAAACAAGGAGCACGTCAAAGACATACTCTGCTTGAGGATATTTTTGAAGCATTCAATGGGGCACTTTACTTGGATCAAGGAAACGAAACAGTAGACAAGTTCTTACAACGCGTTGTCTATCCTCATATTGATTCAGGGGAATTTTCAGAAGATACTGATTTCAAGACTCATATTCAAGAAAGACTTCAACAATCAGGTGAAGTTGAAATTGATTATGAGGTTATTGACGAAGAAGGACCCGATCATGATAAAAAATTTGAAGTTGAACTATTAGTAAATGGAAAGTTCTTATCTAAAGGCTTTGGTTACAGCAAGAAACATGCAGAACAAATGGCCGCTAAGAAAGCGTTAGAAGAATTATAGGAGTTTGTATTTTATGCCATTAAAATCATTAACAATAAATGGATTCAAATCTTTTGCTGATAAAACAAAGATTGATTTTACAAGTGGAATTACTGGTATCGTTGGACCAAACGGTAGTGGTAAATCAAATATAACAGAAGCAATTCGTTGGGTTATGGGCGAGCAGTCAGCAAAAAGTTTACGTGGTGACAAAATGGCTGATATTATTTTTGCTGGTAGTGATACTCGTTCACAAATGAATCATGCAGAAGTTGTTTTAGAGTTTGATAATTCTAAAAAGGAATTAAAAACAGATCAAGAAAATATTTCAATTAAGAGAAAATTATATCGTAATGGTGATACTGAATTTTCAATTAATAATAAAGAATGTCGTTTAAAAGATATAACTGAATTATTTATGGATTCAGGTATGGGAAAGCAATCCTTTTCAATAATTTCACAAGGTAGAGTTGAAGAAATATTTAACAGTAAACCTATACAAAGACGATCAATTATTGAAGAATCAGCAGGAATTGCTTTATTTAAGCAGAAAAAAATACAAGCTGAGAATAAATTGTCTGAAACTACAGATAATTTGCATAGAGTATCAGACATTGTTTCAGAGCTTGCTAAACAGGTTGAACCTTTAAAAGAACAAGCTAGTATAGCTAAAGATTATCAACTACAAAAAGGACAATATGATGCCATTTATCAGCAATTGTTAACTCTTGAAATAAAAGACGCTTCTGCAATTAAACGTAAGACTAACAATGAGTTACGTGAAGTTAAGCTAAGCTTAAAAGAGATCGAGAAAAAAGTTAAAGAATCGACTGCCAGTTTAAATGAAAATAGTAATAAAATAAGTAATTTCGCTAAAGAAATTGACTCTAAACAAAATGAATTGGTGGAAAAAACTAGGTCATTAGAGATTTTGAATGGTCAAATTGCCGTTTCAGATGAGCGAAATGGGTTCAATTCTAGCAATCAAAAATCATTAAATGATCGATTGGAAAGACTTTTATCTGATAAAAAAGTTATTAATCAAAAACTATCTGAATCCAAGAAAAAATTAGATGATTATCAAAATAGTATTAGTGATTATCAAAATAAACTAAAAGAAATACAACATCTTAAAGAACAGACCCCAGAAGATCTTCAAAATGAAATAAACAAATTAAGAGACCAATATGTTAATACGCTACAAGAACAAGTTTCAAATAATAATGAACAAAAATTCAGTCAAAGACAATTAGATAGAATATCTCAACAAGAACAAGAACAAAATAAGAGTACCGACACGGTTTCTATAAAAATTGCTGATTTGAAACAAAACATAGTGGAAGTTAATACATCTATCAATAAGCTTGTAGAGGAAAACCAAGGTTTAATTAAAAAGAGCCAACATATTGCCTCTGATATTGAGGATGTTACTACACAAGGTCAAAGTGAAAACCAAGCTTATCTTAAGGAATTAGAGAGTCTTCAAGAAATAAAAGCCAGAAAAACAGTTCTTGAAAATATGGAACAAGAACATGCTGGATTTTATGAGGGAACTAAAAATGTCTTAAATAATCAGCAATCATTGAATGGGATTGTTGGTGCCGTTGCCGAATTGATTACTGTTCCTAAGAAATATCAATTTGCAATTGAAACAGTAGTTAGTAATCAACTTCAATCCATTGTAACTATCGATGAATCATCTGCAAAAATGGCAATTTCGTTTTTGCGTCAAAAAAATGCTGGTCGAGCTACATTTTTGCCAAAAAATATTATTCAACCTAGAAATATTTATTCAACGGATCTAAATTCAGCACACAATATTGTTGGTTTTATTGATGTTGCTAGTAATTTGGTTGAATTTGATTCAGATGTTGAAAATATAGTTAAAAATATTTTGGGTAATTTATTAATTGCTACTGATATCGATGCTGCAACTAAAGTGTCAGCAGCTGTAAATCGTAAATATCGGGTAGTGACTCTTGATGGAAATGTTGTCAATGCTGGAGGATCTTTGACCGGTGGACAAAGGCGACGTGTTAATTCGAGTCTTCTAAGTAGAAAAGAAGACCTGAAAGAATTAGTCGCAAGTTTGTCTAAGAAAGAAGCTACATTAGATCAAAAACAAAAATCCGTTGAGGAATTGCGTAAAAAGTTGATCGACTTGCGTCAAGAAAAGTCCAGTGTTGATAAAGAATTAGATG
Source organism: Companilactobacillus tucceti DSM 20183 (assembly GCF_001434665.1). Lineage (GTDB taxonomy): Bacteria > Bacillota > Bacilli > Lactobacillales > Lactobacillaceae > Companilactobacillus > Companilactobacillus tucceti. The sequence continues at coordinate 97,454 of NZ_AZDG01000001.1, forward strand.
AATTTAACAAAAATAAAAGTGAATTGAGCAATACCTTATTAACTCAACAAAATGAATTAAAACATTTTGAAAGTCAGCAGTCTGCTTATACGTATAATCAAACTAAGACTCAAAATGAGAAGAAAGAATTATCTGACAATTTAGAGAAGCAATTGCAAATTGCTGATGATTTAGCTAATAAATTAACTGCGGTCCAAGAAAAGATTGATAATAAGCAGAAAACCTTGAAAGATTTTGATTCAAAAATAGCTTCAACAAATGAGAGAATTCAAAAATATCAGACAGATTTAGCTGTTGTGAAAAGTAATTTTTCAAATGAAAATTCTCAATATAATCGTTTATTAGAAGAAATAAGTTCTAATGATGAACAAGTAAAAGAATTACGAATAAGATTAGATCAGTTAAATAGCGAGAAAAGTAATTTGGATCTTAGTAATTCAGAGATCAAAGAAAAAATTAAAAATCTTGATGTTGAAATAGCTGAAATAAAAGATGTATTAAATAAATTGCAAGAGAATCGTTCAGATGAAGAATCAAAAGCCAAAGATTTAAATGAGTTGGCGCAACGTAATTTCGACTTACAAAAGTCAGCATCTGATCAACAAGAAAGCTTGGCTATTCAAGTTACTAAATTAACTAATAAAATTGATAGTCGTTTGGACATTTTAGCAAATGATTATCAATTAACTTATGAAGCTGCAATGGTCAATTTGAAAAAGCAGGATGCAGATCCTGACGATTTAAAGAAAAAAGCTAATCTATTGAAAATGGGAATTGATGAGTTAGGTCCAGTGAATTTGTCAGCCATTACCGAATACGACAAGGTAAAAGATAGATATGAATTTTTAACTCAACAACAAGATGATTTGATCACTGCTAGAAAGCAATTACTTGATACGATGTCTGATATGAATAATGAAGTAATGACTCGCTTTAAAAAGACATTTGATAATGTTGCCGCAGCTTTTGAAACTATCTTTCCAGAGATGTTTTCTGGAGGTAGAGCAAAGTTAGTTCTAACTGATCCGGGTAATCTTTTAGAAACAGGTATTGAAATTATCGCTCAACCACCGGGGAAGAAATTCCAAAGATTAAGTCTTTTGTCCGGAGGAGAAAAAGCTTTAACAGCAATAACTTTACTGTTTGCAATAATTAAAGTGAATCCAGTACCATTTTGTATCTTGGATGAAGTCGAGGCTTCACTTGATGATGCTAATGTTTATCGATTTGCAAATTACTTGAATAAATATGATGATAATACAGAGTTTATCGTTATTACTCATCGTAAGGGTACAATGATGAATGTAAACCGACTTTATGGTGTTACTATGGAAGAATCCGGTGTTTCGAAGATGCTATCAGTTAAAGTAGAAAAACAAGGAGATTAATATATGGGACTTTTTGATCGAATTAAGAGAGCCTTTACGGGCAAAGAAGATGAGCCAAAGAAATCTGAAAAAGTAGAAGAAGAAAAAAAAGAATCAAAAGAGTCTGAGCATGAAGAAATAAGTCATGATAAAGAGTTTAATGAAGAAGATGTTTCTAATTCAGAAGAAGCTGAAGTAAGTTCTGAGAGTGAAGAGCCTGAACAAGAACAAGCTGATGTACCTGAAGAAGATTCTGAAAATTCTACTGAGAAAACAGAAAATGTTGAACCTGAGAATAATACCAGTGAAGTATCTGATAATTCTGATTCAGATAAAGCAGAGGTTTCTGAAGATTCTGTTGAAGAAAAGGAAACTGAAGATGCTACTGATACAGATTCAAAGGAATCAGATTCTGATATAGAACAAAGTGAAGAATCAGATAAAGATGATATTAAAGAATACGATGAAGGTTTAAAGAAAAGTCGTAATTCATTTGGCGCTAGATTCAATCGCTTTTTAGCTAATTTTAGAAGTGTAGACGAAGAATTTTTTGACGATCTTGAAGAATTATTGATTGAATCTGATGTTGGCTATGAGACAGCAATGCGTTTATCCGATGAATTAAGAGAAGAAGTTAAATTGGAGAACGTTAAGAAACGTTCAGATGTTTCAGATGTAATTGTTAGAAAATTAGTCGATATGTATGATGAAGAAGGCAAAGAGGAAGACAATACTCTTAAATTCAGTAAAGACAAGACTCCTACTGTATTTTTATTCGTTGGTGTCAATGGTGCCGGAAAGACTACAACTATTGGTAAATTAGCTCATCGTTATCAACAAGAAGGCAAAAAAGTTCTCTTGGCAGCAGGAGATACTTTTAGAGCCGGAGCAATTGAACAACTTCAAGTTTGGGGTAAACGTGTAAATGTTCCAGTTCAAGCAAGTAAAGCGCAAACTGATCCTGCTTCTGTAGTGTTTGACGCTGTCCATCGTGCAGTAAATGAAGATTTTGATATACTTTTAGTTGATACAGCGGGTAGATTACAAAATAAAGAGGGTCTAATGCGTGAGTTAGAGAAAATCAAGCGTGTTATTACTCGAGAATTACCCGATGCACCACAAGAAGTTTTATTAGTCCTAGATGGATCTACTGGACAAAATGCCTTGAGTCAGGCCAAACAATTTAATGAGACAACTGATGTTTCAGGTATTGTCTTAACAAAGATTGACGGAAGCTCACAAGGTGGTATTGTTTTAGCCATTAGAAATGAGTTACATATTCCTGTTAAATTAGTTGGTCTAGGTGAGCAAATGGACGATTTACGGGACTTTGATCCTGAGAAATTTATTTATGGATTATTTAAAGAGTTAATTGTCGGTTCTGGAGAATAATATGGAAATTGATGAGACAACAAAAGTAAATTTGTTGTATAATTTTTATCATTCTTTATTGACTAAAAAGCAAAGTCAATATTTAGATTTATATTATGTCGAAGATTTTTCTCTTGGTGAAATTTCGGAGCAGTTAAAAGTGTCCAGACAAGCAGTTTTGGATAATTTGCACCGTTCTGTAAGTTCACTGGAATTATTTGAAAAAGAATTAGGATTGATCAAGAAAACAAAAGAAATTGATGATATTTCTAGTAAACTTGGTCAAATAGCTTTGAACAGGTATCCGGATGACAAGGAATTAAGTGAGCTAGTAAAACGTATTTCTAAAATAAATGAAATGTAGGAGTAAGAGATGGCTTTTGAAGGATTAAGTGAACGACTTCAAAAAGTTTTTTCCACGCTAAGAGGTAAGGGGAAACTTTCAGAAGATGATGTTCGTAAAGTAATGCGTGAAGTTAGAATGGCTTTACTCGAAGCCGATGTTAACTTTGACGTTGTTAAGGGTTTTGTTAAACAAGTTAGAGAACGTGCTTTAGGCGCCGAAGTAATGGATAGTTTAAGTCCATCACAACAAGTTATTAAAATCGTTGATGATGAATTAACTAAATTAATGGGTGAAGAAGCCGTTCCATTAAATAAGGCCCCACATATACCAACGATTATTATGATGGTTGGTCTTCAAGGTGCTGGTAAAACAACAACAGCTGGTAAACTAGCCAAGTATCTTATTAATAATGATAAAGCTAGACCTATGTTTATCGCTGGAGACGTTTATCGTCCGGCTGCTATTGAGCAGTTAAAAACTGTTGCTCAACAGGTTGGTGCCCCAGTATATGAAGAGGGTACTGATAAAGATCCAGTTGAGATCGTTAAGAATGGTTTAGCACAAGCTGCAGAAAATAAAAATGATTATGTAATCATCGATACTGCAGGTCGTCTTGAAATTGACGATAAATTGATGGATGAATTATCTAGAATTAAAGAATTAGCACATCCAAATGAAATCTTGTTTGTCGCTGATTCGATGACTGGTCAAGTTGCTGCAAAAGTAGCGCACGGATTTGATGAACAATTAGATATAACTGGTGTTGTCTTAACTAAGTTAGATGGTGATACCCGTGGTGGTGCCGCTTTATCGATTCGTTCTGTTACTGGTAAACCTATTAAGTTTATCGGACAAGGTGAAAAATTAGATCAATTAGATGTTTTCCATCCTGATCGTATGGCAAATCGTATTCTTGGTATGGGTGACATGCTTACTCTTATTGAGAAGGCTCAAAATGATTACGATGAAAAACAAGCCAAAGATATGGCTGAAAAGATCCGTGAGAATAGTTTTGATTTTAATGATTTCATCGATCAAATGGATCAAATTCAAAAAATGGGTCCAATGGATGAGTTAATGAAAATGATTCCAGGAATGGCCAATAACCCAGCTATGGCTAATGTTAATATTGGTGAAAAAGATATTGACCATTTAAAGGCAATTGTTTACTCGATGACTCCTAAAGAACGTGAGAATCCAGATTTATTAAATCCTTCAAGACGTCGTCGTATTGCGAGTGGTTCTGGAAGAAGCGTTCAAGAAGTCAACCGCATGATAAAGCAATTTAAGCAATCACGAGATATGATGAAGCAAATGAGTAAAGGTAATATGTCTGGTTTGGATCAAATGATGGGTGGCGGAATGTCTGGTAAGCTAGGCAAGATGGCTATGCACTCAATGGTGAAAAAACAAAAGAAACGTAAAAAGAAACGTTTAAAGAAGATCAAACGATTTAAATCATAAGAAAATAAAGAGGTGTAAAGAAAAAAACTTTACACCTCTTTATTTTTTGTGTATACTAACAAAGTTAAGTATTTAGGAGGAAACAAAATATGTCAGTTAAGATTAGAATGAAACGTATGGGTAGTAAATTAAGACCTTTCTACAGAATCGTTGTTGCTGATTCACGTGCACCACGTGATGGTCGCTTCATCGAACAAGTTGGTTATTACAACCCAATCGCTCAACCAGAAGAAATCAAGTTGGACGATGACAAGATTATGGATTGGTTACAAAAAGGTGCACAACCTTCAGATACAGTTCGTAACTTACTTAAGACACATGGTATTATGCAAAAGTATCATGAAAGCAAATATTCAAAATAATGAATAATTAAAATGGGATCAGATAAAACTTTGTTTTGTCGTGGTCCTATTTATTTATGTGGAGGAATAAATGGCTGATAATTTATATCGAGTTGGAACAATAGTTAATACACATGGTATTAAAGGTGAGTTGCGAATCATTCCAATTACAGATTTCCCTGAAGAACGTTTTAAAAAGGGCGCCAAACTTTATTTAAAAAAAGCCAACAACTCAAAAGAGTTTATTGTGGAATCATCGCGTAAGCATAAGAATTTTATTTTAATAAAATTTAAAGGCTACGATAATATTAATGATGTAGAACAATATGTTAAATCTGAATTATTTTCTGACAATGAAGTGAAACCCAAATTAGATAATGGAGAATTTTTCTATAGTCAAATTATTGGACTAAAAGTGGTTGATAATAAACTTGGAGAAATAGGAAAAATAAAAGAAATAATGGAATTAGGTCCAAATGATGTTTGGGTAGTAAAAAGTCCTAAGTATGATGAAGTTTTAATTCCTTATATTGACGATGTGGTAAAAAAAGTGGATCTTGAAAATGAGATAGTTAATGTAGAGATCCCGGATGGATTGATAGACTAATGGATATAACTGTATTGAGTATTTTCCCAAAAATGTTTCAGGCTTTAAATGAGTCACTGATTGGTAAGGCACAAGAAAAGGGACTTGTTAATTTAGATGTAGTTGATTTTAGAGACTTTACTACTGATAAACAAAATCACGTAGACGACGCTCCATATGGTGGTGGTGCTGGGATGTTATTACAAGCACAACCCATTTATGATGCTATGGATAGTGTCGAAAAGAATAAACCTGGTAAAAAAAGAGTGATCTTATTGGATCCAGCAGGTAAAACATTTAATACAAAAATGGCGAGAGATTTTGCTAAAGAAGATCAGCTGGTTTTTATTTGTGGACATTATGAAGGCTTTGATGAGAGAGTCAAGGACTTAGTTACTGATGAAGTTTCTATTGGAGATTACATTTTAACTGGTGGCGAATTGCCAACAATGAACATGATAGATGCTACGTTAAGATTTGTTCCAGGGGTTTTAGGGAATTCGTTTTCCGCTGAAGATGAATCATTTTCACATGGACTTTTAGAATACCCTCAATATTCACGACCAGCAGATTTTAGAGGTAAAAAGGTACCTGAAGTCTTAACAAGTGGTAATCATGAGAAAATTCGAGTCTGGCGTTTAAAAGAATCTCTAAGAAAAACTTTAGATAGACGCCCTGATCTGCTTGAAAATATAGAATTAACTGATGAAGAGAAAAAGTTGATTCGTGAAATTCGTTCTGAAAATTAGTTTACAAATAGAATGCAATATTGTAATATTGTAAGAGTGCTTGAACACATATTAACGATATTCCGCTGTGTATTAAATAAGATATATAAGAGTGTCGAATTAGGAGAAATTATTTATGAAACCATTAATTCAAGATATTACTAAAGAACAATTACGTTCTGATATCCCTGACTTCCGCCCTGGTGACACTGTTCGTGTACATGCTAAGGTTGTTGAAGGTTCACGTGAACGTATCCAGTTGTTTGAAGGCGTTGTAATTAAGAGACGTGGTTCAGGTGTTAGTGCTACATATACTGTTCGTAAGATGAGTAGCGGTGTTGGTGTGGAAAGAACATTCCCACTAAACACACCACGTGTTGAAAAGATTGACGTTGTAAGACATGGTCTTGTTCGTCGTAGCAAACTTTACTATCTACGTGATCGTAAAGGTAAGGCTGCACGTATCAAAGAACGTCGTATTGAAAAATAGTAGTTTAATTAAAAGACACTTAGGTGTCTTTTTTTATTTGAGCAGATATCATAAATTAGATATCTGCTTTTTTTTTACTCAAATTTATGTAAACACGTATAATTATTTGAATATGTGTTAAAAACACTTTTAAATATATTTATACACGAACATTTAAAAATGCGAGATTATTTTTTGTACGTAATTTGATTGAAAAAAACTTATTAGATTGATAAACTGATGACATACTTTAAGGAGAAGGTGAATTATGAAGGATGTAGCAATTGTTATGGGTTCGATTTCAGATTTACCAACAATGCAAAATTCAATTGATATACTTCAACAATTGGGCGTCAGCTATGAAAGATTTGTAATATCAGCACATAGGATGCCTCGTGAAATGATATATTTCAGTGAAAACGCAATTGATAATGGATTTAAAGTAATAATTGCCGGAGCAGGTGGTGCTGCTCACTTACCAGGTATGATTGCTGCTTCAACAATTTTACCGGTAATTGGTGTTCCGGTTGAATCTAAGTCTTTAAGTGGAATGGATTCACTGTTGTCGATCGTACAAATGCCAGGGGGTGTTCCTGTAGCAACAATGTCTATTGGTAAAGCAGGAGCAGTAAATGCAGCAATTATGGCTACTAAAATTTGTGCAATAAATAATGAACAATATTCAAAATCACTTTTAGATTTTAAAAAAGAAATGCACGATAATTCAGTAGAAAGTGGGAAACGTTTTGAGTAAATATCACTTACCTGGAGAAACGATAGGAATTATTGGTGGTGGCCAACTGGGTCAAATGATGTCGTCAACTGCCAAAGAAAAAGGGTATAAGGTTATAATCTTAGATCCAACAAGTGATTGCCCTGCTGCTCAAGTTTCAGATGAACAAATTATTGCAGAATATGATGATTTTGATTCTTTAAAAGAATTAGCTGAAAAATGCGATGTTTTAACGTATGAATTTGAAAATGTCGATGCTGAAACGATTGAAGAAATCAAAAAATATACAGATGTACCACAAGGAACAAGAGCATTAACAATTACTCAGAATAGAAGATCTGAAAAAGATTTTTTAATGGAAAATGAATTTCCAGTTGTTGCTAATATTATCGTGAGAAATGAAGATGATTTTTTAAAAGCATTAAATCAACTGGGATACCCTTCAATTTTAAAGACTGTCGAAGGTGGATATGACGGTAAAGGACAGATTTTGATTCAAGATGATGAATATGACAAAGAGTTAGTCCATCAGTTGATTAAATCAAGTATTTGTATTTTAGAATCCAAGATCGTTTTAAAAAAAGAAGTCTCGGTTGTTATTTCTTCGAATTCGAAGGATCAACATTCAGTATTTCCAATTATTGAAAATGAACATAGAAATAATATCTTGCATATTAGTAATTGTCCAGCTCGAGTAAGTGAAGAGATAAAAACACAAGCTTATGAAATATCTCGAAGTATTGCAAAAAAACTTAGTTTAGTCGGAACTATGTGTATTGAATTTTTTGTTTCAGAAAATAATGAATTATTTGTAAATGAAATTGCTCCTCGACCACACAATTCAGGTCATCTAACTATTGAATCATGTAATATTTCTCAATTTGATGCTCATATAAGAGGAATCTGTGGGTGGAAAATGCCTCAAGTAAAGCAATTCAGCCCAGCTATTATGGTTAACCTTTTGGGACAACATCTTAATAAATCAAAAAACAAGTTAATTGAGCATTCAGATTGGAATTTCCATGATTATGGAAAATACCAATGCAAATTGGATCGTAAGATGGGACATATAACTATATTAACTGACGATATTGATAATGAAATTTTAAAGCTTAAAAATAATCCAATTTGGAATGACTAGGAGAAATTTGATGAGAGGGAAACTTTTGTATTCTGGTAAGGCTAAGGATGTCTATTCCACTGATAATGAAGATCAAATATTGATGGTTTATAAAGATCAAGCAACAGCACTTAATGGTGGTCGTAAGGAACATATTGAAGGTAAGGGAACTTTAAATTGTCGAATATCGACTTTGATCTTTAAATATTTGATAAAAAATGGAATAGAGACGCATTTATTGGAAAATGTTTCTGATAGCGAGCAATTAGTTAAGAAAACGGAATTAATACCAATTGAAGTTGTTTTACGAAATAAAATTGCTGGCAGCTTTGCTAGAAAATTTGGATTAGAAGAAGGAAAACAACTTAATCCACCTGTGATCGAATATTACTTTAAAAGTGATGAGCTAGATGATCCAGCCATAAATACATCCCAAATTGAATCAATTGGTATTGCTACTGGAGAAGAGCTTGCTTCTATAAATGAAAAAACGCTGATCATAAATGATCTTCTAAAAAAAATGTTTGATTTAGATGGATTGGATTTAATAGATTTCAAATTAGAATTTGGTCGAATTGATGGGAAAATTATTTTAATTGACGAATTTTCACCAGATAATTGTCGACTTTGGGACAAAAAAACGCATCAATCTTTAGATAAAGATGTATTTAGAAAAAACGAAGCAGATCTTGTGACAACGTATAAAAAAGTATTAGAGAGATTAGAAGGAGTTCAATAATATGACCTTAGTAAAGGTATACGTAACTTATAAGAAATCTATTTTAGATCCTCAAGGTGAAGCTATTAAAAAAGCAGTGCATGGAATGGGTCATACAATTATTCAAAATGTCCGAATGGGTAAGTATTTTGAATTAACGGTGAGTGATAATGCTCAAAATATTGATGCTGAAATAAATGAAGTTTGTGATCAATTGTTAGCAAATCCTAATATGGAATCTTATCGATATGAGGTTATGGAGGAAAACAAATGAGATTTGCCGTAATAGTCTTTCCAGGATCCAATTGCGACAAAGATTTATATTATGCGGTTAAAGATGGCATCAATGCTGATGTAAAAATGGTTGATTATAGAGAAAATTCACTTGAAGGCTTCGATGCAATTTTGATTCCTGGAGGTTTTTCATATGGGGATTACTTACGTAGTGGAGCTATCGCAGCACATGCACCCATTATTAACGAAATAAAAAGAGTAGCCAATTTAGATGTACCAATCTTAGGTATTTGTAATGGATTTCAGATTTTGACGGAAATAGGATTATTGCCTGGTTGTTTAATGAAAAATCAGCAAAATAAATTTATTTGCGAAGACGTAGAGTTGTCAGTAGAAAATAATCAAACCGTTTTTACTAGTGATTATAATTATCGACAAATTCTCAAGATACCAGTAGCTCATGGTGAAGGTAATTATTACTGTGATGAAAGTACTTTAAATGAATTAAATAAAAATAATCAAATTGTTTTTAAGTATTGTTCAAATATAAATGGCAGTGTTGAAAATATTGCCGGTATTTCAAACAAAAAAGGAAATGTTTTAGGGATGATGCCACATCCAGAACGAGCTTTAGAGGAAATTGTTGGATCTGATGATGGTCTAAAGATGTTTCAATCAATTTTAAAATCACATATGGATAGGGTGAATCTATAAATGACTGAGCCAACTGCCGAAGTAATAAGAGAAACCAAACTTTATAAAGCATGGGGATTGAGTGAACAAGAATATAAAATAATAACTGACAAAGTTTTGAATAGATTACCTAATTATACTGAAACAGGACTTTTTTCAGTAATGTGGAGTGAACATTGTTCGTATAAAAATTCTAAAAATGTACTTAGAAAGTTACCAAATAAGAGTAAACGAGTATTAGCTGGACCAGGAGAAGATGCCGGTATTTTGGATATTGGTGATGGGCAAGCAATTGTATTTAAAGCTGAAAGTCACAATCATCCATCTGCCGTTGAACCTTATCAAGGTGCTGCAACTGGTGTTGGTGGAATTATCAGAGATATCTTTTCTATGGGAGCTACACCAATTGCTTTATTGAACAGTTTAAAATTTGGTGAATTAGATGGTGAACATACAAAATACTTGGCTGAAGAAATAGTCGCTGGTATTGGAGGATATGGCAATTGTATTGGTATTCCAACAGTTGGTGGTGAAATAGCTTTTCAAGAGAGATATAGTAACAATCCACTAGTTAATGCAATGTGCGTTGGGGTAATCAATCATAGTGATGTTAAATATGGGAAAGCATCAGGAGACGGTAATTTAATTGTTTATGTTGGTGCTAAAACAGGCCGTGACGGCATACATGGTGCTACTTTTGCTTCTGATGAATTTGCTGATGACAAAGAGACTCAACGTTCAGCAGTGCAAGTTGGAGATCCATTCATGGAAAAACTGTTGATGGATGCATGTATTGAATTGGTACATGAGCATTCTGAATGGATCATGGGGATACAAGATATGGGTGCTGCTGGTTTAGTTTCATCGACAGCTGAAATGGCTTCAAAAGCGGGCAGTGGATTAATTATAGAATTAGATGAAGTACCACAAAGAGAAACCGAAATGTCACCATATGAAATAATGCTGTCTGAATCTCAAGAAAGAATGGTTTTGTGTATACATCCTGAGTTTAAGAATGATGTTTTAGACTTCTTTACAGATAAATTGTTGGATGCCGTAATAATAGGTAAAGTGACAGATGATAGACAGTATAAGATTTATCATCATAAAAAATTGGTATGTGACATTCCGGTATCTGGATTGGTTGATGACTCTCCAGAATATAAACACACTGGATCAAGGCCAAAGAGATTAGATATATCAGATAAGCAGTTCGAACCAAACGTAGAGGATTTAAAAAGTGTTTGGCTAAGTATATTAAAACAACCAACTGTGTCTTCTAAAGAATATTTTTATAATACATATGATTCTCAAATTAAAGCTAATACCATTGTGAAATCGGGGAGTGACTCTGCAGTTGTAAGAATTAGGAATACAAATAAAGCAATTGCACTTACAAATGATGGTAATTCAAGGTTCGTTTATGTTGATCCATACATTGGAGGACAATTAACCGTCATTGAAGCAGCAAGTAATATAGTTGCATCTGGTGCAACACCGATAGGAATAACAGATTGCTTAAATTACGGTAATCCGGAAAAATCAGAAATTTTTTGGGAGTTTGAGCAAAGTGTCGAAGGAATTGCATCTGTATGCGAGAAATTTGATATTCCGGTTATTTCTGGGAATGTGTCTTTATACAACGAATATAACGACAAGGCAATTTTCCCTAGTCCTATGATAGGGATGACTGGTTTATTGGAAGATAGTTCAAAAGCCACCACGCAGGGATTTAAAGATGCTGGTGACTTGATCTATTTAATCGGTGAAACGTGTGATGATTATAATGGATCAGAAATCCAACAGATGCAGATCAATAAGGTTGAGGGCAGATTAAATAAGTTAGATTTAGATGTTATATCCAAACGATATCAAAAAGTATTGAGTTTCATTGATAAAGGACTTATTAAAAGCTGCCATGATGTATCAGAGGGAGGATTAGCAGTTGCTCTATCGGAGGCTGCATTTGAAAAGAAACTGGGATTCAAAATCAATTTAAATATGACTACAAAACAATTATTTTCGGAAACTCCTGCTAGGTTCTTGGTATCAGTTTCTAAAGATGACAGAGATAAATTTGAAGATGCTGTTGGTGATGAAGGAAAACAAATTGGTTTTGTTGCAAATGACGATTTTATGGATATTCAAACAGTTGATTCTGAAGTAAAAATTAATTTAAACGAAGCATTGTCTAGCTGGAAAGAGGCCATACCTTGTTTGATGAAAACGGAATAAATGAAGAATGTGGGATTTTTGGAGTTTTTGGTTCGAATGATGCGCAATATTTAACTTATTTTGGATTGCATAGTTTGCAACATAGAGGTCAAGAGGGAGCAGGAATTGTTAGTAATAACGAAGGCATGCTTAGAGGTCACAGAAATCTAGGCTTATTATCCCAAGTTTTTGATGATCCAGAGAATTTAAATAGTTTATCTGGAAATTCAGCAATTGGACATGTTAGATATTCAACTGCTGGTGAAAATAAAATTGAGAATGTTCAACCGTTATTATTTGATTTTACAGATGAACAAATTGCTTTAGCACATAATGGAAATTTGACTAATGCCACCACCTTAAAGAGTCAGCTAGAAATGTTAGGAGATATTTTTAAATCAAGTTCTGATTCTGAAATTTTAATGCATCTAATTCGACACTCATCTAAAAAAGATTTTGAAGATAAATTAAAAGACGCTCTGAAACAAATTAAGGGTGGATTTGCATATATTTTATTAACTGCTGATAAATTATTTGTTGCACTAGATTCAAATGGATTTAGACCATTATCAATTGGAAAATTGTCTAATGGCGGCTATGTTGTTGCTAGTGAAACTTGTGCTTTAAATGCGGTTGAAGCTGAATTTGTTAGAGATGTAAAGCCCGGTGAATTGATCACAATCAGTAAAAAAGGTATGAAAATAGACAGTTGGACAAAGGATGTTAATTTGGCTATTTGTTCTATGGAATATATTTATTTTGCAAGACCAGATTCGAATATTTTGGGCGTAAATGTTCATTTGGCTAGAAAAAGAATGGGAATGAATTTGGCCAATGAAAAGCCAGTGGATGCAGATATAGTAATTGGTGTCCCTAATTCCTCATTATCTGCGGTAAATGGTTATGTTGAAGCAAGCGGTATTCCATATGAGATGGGATTAATTAAAAATCAATATATGGGTAGAGAGTTTATTCAACCCAATCAAGAATTGCGAGAAAAAAGTGTTCGACAGAAATTAGCAGCCGTTAAAAGTGTTGTTGATGGTAAACGGGTAGTATTAGTTGATGATTCAATTGTTAGAGGAACAACATGTGCCTATATAGTTCATCTTTTGAAGAAAGCTGGGGCGACAGAGGTACATTTGAGAGTTGCGTCACCACCGTTTAAATATCCAAGCTTTTATGGAATAGATATTCAAAATTCAAGAGAATTATTGGCAGCTCATAAAACTAATGAAGAGATGAGAGAACAATTTGGGGCTGATTCATTGGAATTTTTAAGTGAGCAAGGATTAGTTTCCGCCATTGGTTTGAAAAATAATCTTCCATACGGTGGATTGGATCTTTCATATTTTAATGGTGATTACCCGACACCGCTATTTGATTATGAAAGTATGGTTTCAAAGATTTAGTGATTATTCTAGAAGGGAATTAATAAATGAATCCTTATCAAAAAGCTGGCGTTAACGTAAATTCTGGATACGAGATTTCAAAATATGTAAAACAAAATGTGTCAAAAAAGAGCCAAGATAATATTGGAAACTTTGGCGGTATATTCCAAATTCCTTCAGGGTATAAAGAACCAGTACTTATTTCAGGTAACGATGGAGTGGGGACGAAGCTTTTATTGGCAACTGAAAGTAAAATCTATGACACAGTGGGAATAGATTGCGTTGCAATGTGTGTAAATGACATTTTAGCGCAAGGTGCGACACCATTATATTTTTTAGATTATATTGCAGCTGGAAAAATAGATTCGAGTATTCAAAAGATTATATCTGGAGTTATTGAAGGTTGTAGATTAGGTGAACTAGATCTAATAGGCGGAGAAACCGCTGAAATGCCAGATATGTATCCCAATGAAACTTTTGACTTAGCTGGATTTGTTACAGGTATAGCTGAAAAAAAGGACCTCTTAAGTTCTGATAATGTCAAAGAGGGGGATAAATTAGTGGGTATAGCTTCAAGTGGTTTACATTCAAATGGATTCTCCTTGGTAAGGAAAATCTTCTTTAAAGACAATGATTTTGATTGTAATTCAAAAATTCCAGAACTTTCGGGTAGAGCATTATCCGAAGTTTTACTTGAACCCACTCATATTTATACGAAACAACTAATGCCTCTTTTAAAGAAGAAAATGATCAATTCAGCTTCGCATATTACTGGAGGAGGTTTTGTTGAGAATATACCTCGAATGTTACCTGATAATTTAACCGCAAGAATTTATACAAATAGTTGGCCAATCCCCAAAGTTTTTAAAGTTGTTCAAAAATATGGGAAAATATCGGATACCGATATGTTCAATATTTTCAACATGGGTATAGGGATGGTGCTTGCTATTGATCCTAAGGATGAAAGTTCTGTTTTAGATATTCTCAGTGAAACTGGGCAATTAAGTTTTGTTATTGGAGAAGTTGTAACTAGAAGAGAAGAGCCGATTGAAATGGTGGGATGTAAAAGATGAGAGTAGCAATATTTGCATCAGGTAATGGAACAAATTTTGAGGCCTTAGCCGATGATGAAACTTTGAAATCAAATGGTCTAGAGATAGTTACATTAGTTTGTGATCAACCCAATGCTCCGGTAATTAACAAAGCAAAGTCTCGAAATATTCCAATTTTTATAAATAAGTTGAGTGAATATAAAAGTCGATCAGAATATGAAAAGGTAATTGTAGATTATTTAAAACCTCTTGATGTGGGATATATTTTGTTGGCTGGGTATATGAGAGTAGTAACGAAGACATTACTATCTAAATATACTGGGAAAATAGTAAATATCCATCCATCTTATTTACCAAGTTATTCAGGATTAAATGCAATTGAACGTGCCTTTGAAGCAGGTGAGAATCATACAGGCGTGACGATACATTATATTGATGAAGGCGTGGATACGGGTCCGATAATAAGACAAGAAATTGTTTCTATTTATAAATCGGATACTGTCGATATACTTGAGCAACGTGTACACGATAAAGAACATGAGGTTTATCCAGAAGTTGTTTTGAATTTATTAAAAAAATATCAATAGGTGGGTAAAAAAATGAAAAATGCGCTTATCAGCGTTTCAGATAAAACAGGAATTGTAGAATTTGCAAAGGGTTTAGTAAGTCTGGGTTATTCAATAATCTCGACTGGTGGAACATTTAAAAAACTACAAGAAAATGGAGTTGCAGTTACCGAGATCGATGAAGTAACTGGTTTTCCCGAAATACTTGATGGGCGCGTTAAAACTTTACATCCAAAAGTACATGCAGGACTATTAGCAAGACGCTCAGATGCAAAACATATGGATACTCTTAAACAAATGAACATCGAGACAATTGATTTAGTTTGTGTAAATTTATATCCATTCAAAGAAACTATTTCTAAAAAGAATGTTGAACTACCTGATGCAATTGAACAAATTGATATTGGTGGACCATCAATGCTTAGATCTGCTTCAAAAAACTGTGAGAGTGTATATGTTGTAACTGATAAGAATGACTATGAAAATGTTTTATCTAATATAGCTAGTGGTTCTGATGATCAGGTTTCATTTAGAAGATCATTAGCTGCTAAGGCATTTAGACATACTGCAGAATATGATGGAATAATTTCAAATTATTTGACGAAGATATCTGATAATGAATTTCCTGAATCTAAAACTCTTCCTTTAGAGTTTAAACAATCATTAAGATATGGTGAGAATTCTCATCAAGAAGCAGCGTTCTACAAGAATTCAATGGAGTCTGCTTACTCAATTGCTTCTGCAGATCAGTTGCATGGAAAGGAATTATCATTTAACAATATTCGAGATGCTGATGCAGCTATTAGAATCGTTTCAGATTTTGATACACCGTGTGTAGTCGCTTTAAAACACATGAATCCTTGTGGAATCGGTATTGATGATAAAGATATATATTCAGCTTGGAAGAAAGCGTATGAAGCGGATACTATGTCCATTTTTGGTGGGATAGTTGTTGTAAACCGTGAAGTGGATGAACGTATTGCTAATGAAATGCATAAAATTTTCTTAGAAATTGTTATAGCTCCAAGCTTTTCAAAAGAAGCACTAGAGATTCTTGAAAGTAAGAAGAATATTCGTTTATTAACTCTAGATTTTACTAAAGCTAAAGAAGCTGATAAATTTGACTATACTTCAGTACTTGGTGGGATGTTGATACAAGAGCGTGACACAAAAGTTGATTCGATTGATGAGTTACAAGTCGTAACGACAAAAAAACCAACCAAAGAAGAAATGGAAGCTTTAATATTTGGTCAAACCGTGGTGAAACATGTTAAGAGTAATGCAATCGTAGTTACGACAAAAGATATGACTTTGGGAATTGGCGCAGGTCAAATGAATCGTATTGGATCAGTAAAAATTGCCATAAATCAAGCAGAAGAAACATTTGAAAACAATAAAAAGACTCCATTTATCATGGCTTCTGATGCATTTTTCCCAATGGATGATTGCGTAAAATATGCTGCAGAACATGGTATAACGGCAATTATTCAACCGGGTGGATCTATTCATGATCAAGATTCAATCGACATGGCTAATAAATATGGGATTGCTATGGTCTGCACAGGACGTAGACATTTTAAGCATTAGGAGCTGTTTATGAAAATTTTAGTGATAGGTTCTGGTGCAAGAGAAGATGCTATTTGTAAGTCTTTACAAATTAGTGATTCTAATGATGTTTTTTGTGCCCCAGGTAATTCAGGAATGAATCTTTTTGGCATAAAAACAGTAGATTTAGATGAAATGAACTTTGAAGAACTTTCTGACTTTGCGATAAATAATAAAATTGATTTTACGATTGTTGGACCCGAAAAGCCCTTGGTTGCAGGAATTGTTGATTATTTTGAATCTAAAAATTTAAAGATATTTGGTCCCAATAAGTCATCTGCATGTATTGAAGGTTCCAAGTCATTCACAAAGAAAATAATGAAAAATGCAGGAGTTCCAACTGCCTTTTATGAAGAATTTACTAATTTTGATTTAGCATATCAAAGTTTATTAAATTTAGATTTTCCTATTGTCATAAAGGCAGATGGGTTAGCTAGTGGCAAAGGAGTTTATATTGTCGATGATTTGACGGATGGGAAGAAGATCTTACAGGATCTTTTGTTGGATCATCAGTTTGAAACAAAAAAAGTCATTATTGAAGAATATCTAGAGGGTGAAGAATTTTCCTTAATGTCATTTGTTTCTGGAAATAAGTTTTATCCAATGCCAATTGCACAAGATTATAAGCGTGCATTTGATGAAGATAAAGGTCCAAATACTGGTGGAATGGGTGCCATATGTCCTGTTGCTAATATTGGTCAAGATACGATAGATAGTGCTTATGAAAAAGTCTTAAAACCGTTTATAAATGAGATGAATAATCAAGGTGTAGATTATATCGGTATCTTGTACGCAGGATTGATATTAACTAAAGATGGTGTAAAAGTAATTGAATTTAACGTTAGATTTGGTGATCCTGAAACAGAAGTCGTATTGCCTAGGTTAAAATCTGATTTGTCAGATATTATATTAAATTTGTTAAATAAAAAAGATATCAGTCGAATTGAATGGCAAGATAATGGTATTGATTTAGGGGTTTTTGTAGCTAGTCAGGGATATCCTAAGCAACCACTTATTGAAAAAGATATTGGTAATTTAGAACAATTTAAAAAGTATCAATATGGAATAAACTTTGCCAGTGTTAAAGTTCAAAATGAAAGTATTATCAGTAATGGTGGAAGATTGTACTGTGTAAACTCACACGGAGTAAATATTAAAGAAGCCAAAAAGAACATTTATGAATTTTTAGATAAAATTGATACCAGACATGTTTTCTATCGAAAGGATATTGGCAAAAATGCGCAAAAAGAAGATCTCTGCAACTAGAGATCTTCTTTTTTGCTTCTGTAAGTTAAATAATTTAAGAATTTTTTACTTGCCAACGATAAAGTTTGTTTATTTTTCATAGCCAAAATTATTTTCCTATCGAATGGTATTGAAAGCGGCTTAACTAAGATATTATAGGGGTTTCTTTGTAAAATTAATTTAGGAAGGATGCTGATACCTAAGTTGTTTTCTACCATTGACATAATTGCGTAATCGTCCCAAGTGATAAAATTGATATTTTGATGAATCTTATTTTTGGACAAAAAATTAGATATATCTGAATTTCCGTTTTTATCTAATAGAATAAAATTAGAGTTATCAAAATCTTCAATCGGGAATATTTCTAAATGCTTTGTGGGATGATTTTGAGGCAAGATTGCCATTAATGGATCACTTTCAATTTCGATAGTATCAAATTTGTCTAATGTTGGACTTTTAACAAATCCTAGATCAACTCTTCCCGTTGAAATCCAATTTTCAATTTCATGATAATCGCCCAGAAGTAGTTCAAAGTCAATTTTTGGATAATCGTTTTTGAAAGCAGTTATAATTTTGGGCAGCCAATGAGTCGCTACGCTTGAAAAAGTTCCAATTCTAATAGTTCCAGATTGTAATCCGTTTAAATTGTCAACGGCGGAGGCTAATTTTAAGTAGCTATTATCTAGATTTTTGATGTATGAATAAAGGAATTTTCCATCTGAAGTTAAAGTTAAACCGGAATTATTTCTTTCTATTAAAGACACATTCCATTCTTTTTCTAAATCGTTTATCATTCTGCTAATTCCTGATTGAGAGTAGTTTAATTTGTCAGCAGCTTTAGTGAAACTACCAAGATCAACAGTTTCTATAAATGCTATGTATTTTTGTATATTAGTATCCAAGTTATTTTCCTTGTCATCTGATTTTGTAATTAACTACATTACATATATTCACTTTTGTAATGTTAGTTTGAATGTTACGCTTTTTTTGAAAACATTTAAAGAAGTGAGATGGGTAAATTGTTCTATATTAGTGAAATAAAAAAATCAAAACCGGGAAAATATTTAACACCACTGCAACAAGAAGTTTATACTACATTAGACGATCTAGATTTATCATATGAAAGAGTTGATACTGACGAAGCCATAACAATGGATGACTGTACTTTGATTGATGATAAATTGAATATGAAAATGGTCAAAACACTATTTTTATGTAATCAAAAAAGGACATCTTTTTATTTGTTCATAACAACAGGCAATAAGAAATTTAAGTCAAAAGATTTTAGTCATGCATTAGATATTTCACGTGTTTCATTTGCACCTAAAGAATTGATGGATAAAATGTTAGGAACCAAAATAGGTGCCGCAACGGTTTATAGTTCTTTAATAGATAAGACTAATGAAGTGAAAATAGTCATTGATAAAGAAGTGGCAGATGAAGAATGGTATGGTTGTTCAGATGGTACTACTACAGGTTATATGAAAATTAGAACCAGAGATATCATCGATAAGGTGTTGCCAAAATCTAATCATGTTCCTGCAATAATTGAAGTTTAAAATAAAAAATCTTATGTTAAATCGAATTTTTACGATTAACATAAGATTTTTTTGAATATTTTAGAATATTTCGGAACGGTATAATCCAACTACTTTTCCTAATATTTCAACGTTGTCGAGAATAATGGGGTCCATAGTGTCGTTCTCTGGTTGTAGTCTGTAATGATCTTCTTCTTGGTAGAATCGCTTGCAAGTTGCTTCAATATCTTCAGTCATTGCAATAACGATTTCACCATTATTAGCAGTATTTTGTGAGTGCACAATTACATAGTCACCATCAAAGATACCGATATTTATCATACTTTCACCGTGTACCTCTAGCATAAATAATTCACCAGAATCACGATTCAAATCAGGTGGAACAGGGAAATATCCATCCGGATTTCTTTCAGCGGTTATAGGTTGTCCTGCCGCTACTGCACCAAGAATAGGAATTTGCTTTGACTTTATTCCAATGGAATTTAAGCCTGCTGTTGTCAATTCTATTGCTCTTGGCTTAGTGGGATCACGTTGAATAAAACCTTTTTTCTCCAATCTGGATAAATGACCATGAACTGTTGATGTCGATGAAAGATCGACAGCTTCACAGATTTCTCTGACTGTTGGAGGATATCCATGATCATCTAAATAATCGTGGATACATTGTAGAATTTGGGATTGTTTAGAAATCTCGACTTTTGACATTAAAACACCTCATTGTTAGTATCTTAATTAGATTGTATCAAAATAGTGGTACAAATTCAAACAAGTGTTCGCTACACAGGGGTGTTTATTAATGAAAGAGCAAGAAGAACTAATTGCTAAGATAAATGAATTGGCCCACAAGGCCAAAGCAGGTACAATTACACACGAAGAAGAGAAGCAACAAGCCGCATTACGTGAAAAGTATTTGGAGAATTTTCGTGCTAGTTTCCGTTCACAAATTGAAATGATGAAAGTTTACAATAAAGAGGGTAAGGAAGTAACACCTAATAAGGTTAAAGAAATTCAACGTAAAAAGGGGTTGCGTGACGATTAGCCTTTTAATTTTATGTTTTTTTTTGTAATATTATTAGTTGTATAGAAAGGGTGAACAATATATGTTGACAATAATTCTTGTCGCAATCATTGCTTTATTAGCGGGATTGGCTGCAGGTTTCTTTATTGCTAGATGGTACATGAAAAAGTACTTTGAAGAAAACCCACCAATCAGTCCAGATATGATCAAACAAATGATGGCACAAATGGGACAAAAGCCTTCACAAAAGAAATTGAATCAAGTGATGAGCTCAATGAAAGCCCAACAAAAAAAGAAAAAATAAAAAAACTAGACGTCATGTCTAGTTTTTTTATTTTTTCTTAGTTGGTATATATACGAAGCTTGGATCTATTTCGTTGTCTATTTTCTTCCAGCCTTTTTCCATATCTTCGTTTACTTTTTTTGTTTGCTCGTCATCTAATTTTGCTTTAAAATCAAAATCGATTTCTGGACCAATTCCAATTGTTATTTGTTGATGTCTTAATAAACCTGAGAACTTTAATGGTCCTTGATATACAAATGGGACTAACGGTGCTTTTGATAATTTTGCAATCAATGATGCACCACCCTTTAATTCTTCAGAGTAGCGTGTTCCTGAAGGGAACATGATCAAAACTTGTCCTTTATTCTTCAAAGCCTTAACGGGTGTTTTGATAACTGATGGGCCAGGGTGTTTTCTGTCTACAGGGAAGGCATGTGAGTGATTTAGAATAAAACGAATAATTGGGTTTTTAAATAATTCTTGTTTTGCCATGAAAGTCGCTTCTCGTGGGGCAATAACAAGTGCAAAGAAAACTGGCTCCCACCATGTTCTATGTGGTGCTACGATAATGTATGGCCCGTCAGGTAGATTTTCTTTACCAACAACATTAAATCTACCATTTAAAATAAAGACTAGACCTTTAACCAAAGCTCGGATAAATTTGTAAAACATAAAGTTATCATTCTCCCTAAAATTAATTTTACTTAAATAAAATACCATAAAGTAGGTGCGTAATGTCCAATTTGTCTCAAGATATAATTTCCAATAGTGGAGTTAAAATATATCAAGATAAAGAACTCTATTCATTTAATTTAGATACCATTCTACTATATAATTTTGCAAAACCCGCAAAGAAAGGTTCAATAGTGGACTTGTGTGCAGGAAATGGAGCAATAGGTTTGTCTTTAACTGCTAAAACAAAAGCAAAAATATATCTAGTAGAAATACAAAAGCAATTGGCTGATTTAGCTCAAAAAGGTATCATCGAAAATAATTTGAGTGATCAAGTGGAATTGATCAACGATGATATTAGTAACGTTCAAGAATATATTACACATGATACTATTGATACAATTGTATGCAATCCACCCTATTTTCCTATTGAAAGTCATAAACAAATAAAAGACAATCCAGTTCTTGCAATAGCTAGACATGAATTAAAAACTAATTTATCAAAAATATTGTACATATCTAAGGTGTTATTAAAGGAAAATTCTCATTTGTATATGGTTTATAGACCAGAAAGAATGGATGAATTAATAAAATGTTTGTTAGAAAATAAATTAAGACCAAAGAGAATTAGATTTGTCAGAACTTCAGTTAATAAGAATGCAAATTTATTGTTAGTTGATGCAGTTAAAACGGTAAATGAGTCTTCGATGATCGTTGAACCGGATTTGATTATGTATGAAAATAATGTATTGACTCAGGAGGCAAAAGATATTCTTGGATAATAATTATTATGTTTACATATTACTTTGCGCTGACAGTACATTTTATATAGGTACTAGTAATAATGTAGAAAAACGTGTTAAAACTCATAATTTAGGTAAAGGTGCCAAGTATACTAAAGTAAGAAGACCAGTAAAATTACTTTATACAGAAACATTACCTAATAAATCTGAAGCCTTGAAAAGAGAAATTGAATTAAAAAAGTTTACTCGTGCTAAAAAAGAAAAATTGTTGTCTAATGCGGGAATAAATTGGCGTAACTACTTGATTAAATGAGTTTTTTTCTATATAATATTTGCTTGTATTGAATACACACACTTAACGATTCTGTTGATGGTGCGCTAAGGCGTATCAATGGGACACGACTTAAGTGGAGGTAAAAACCAGGAGGAATTTTTTATGTCAGTTATTTCTATGAAACAACTACTTGAAGCCGGTGTACATTTTGGACACCAAACAAGACGTTGGAACCCTAAGATGAAGCCATTTATCTTTACACAAAGAAATGGTATTTACATCATTGATTTACAAAAAACAGTTCGCATGATCGACGATGCTTACAACTATATGAAGGCCGTTGCTGGTGATGATGGTATCTTCTTGTTTGTTGGTACAAAGAAGCAAGCACAAGATTCTATTGAAGAAGAAGCAAAACGTGCAGGTCAATTCTACGTTAACCATCGTTGGTTAGGTGGTACTTTGACTAACTGGAACACAATCCAAAAACGTATTAAGAGATTAAAGGATCTTAAGGCAATGGCTGAAGATGGAACATTTGAACGCCTACCTAAGAAAGAAGTTGCCTTATTAACAAAACAACAAGCTAAGTTAGAGAAGTTCCTTGGTGGTATCGAAGATATGCCAAGAATTCCTGATGTTATGTTTATTGTTGATCCACATAAAGAAAATATTGCTGTTAACGAAGCTAAGAAACTTAACATTCCTATCGTTGCTATGGTTGATACAAATACTGACCCTGACGATATCGATGTTATCATTCCTTCAAATGATGACGCTATTCGTGCCGTTCGTTTGATTGTTTCTAAGATGGCTGATGCTATTGTTGAAGGTCGCCAAGGTGAAGATGACATTTCAAGCGATGATTTCAATAATGATCAAGCACAAGATGATAAATCTATTGAAAATGTAGCCGAATCATCAGATAATAATAACGAAAACTAAAAATTAATAACTGTGAATAGAGTCATCTGAATAAGATGGCTTTATTTTACGACTGGAGGATAATTGATGGCTAAAATAACTGCTGCTCAAGTTAAGGAATTACGTGATAAAACAAGTGTTGGTATGATGGACGCTAAAAAGGCTTTGGTTGCTGCTGATGGTGACATGCAAAAGGCTATTGACGAATTACGTGAAAAGGGTATTGCTAAGGCTGCCAAGAAAAATGATCGTATCGCCGCTGAAGGTTTAGCTGAAATTGTTATTTCTGGTAACAAAGCTGCTATCTATGAAGTTAACTCAGAAACAGATTTTGTTTCATCAAATGATAAGTTCAAAGATTTAGTTGCTAAGATTGGTAAAGCTCTTGTTGAAAATGAACCAAAATCAATGGATGAAGCTTTGGCACTTAAGACAAGTGATGGCGAAACAATTAATGATGCTATTACAGGTTTGACTGCCGTTATTGGTGAAAAAATCACTTTGAGACGTTTCCACATTGTTGAAAAGAGTGATTCACAAGTATTCGGTTCATATCTACATAATGGTGGTTTAATTGCCGCACTTACACTTCTTAACGGTTCTGATGAAGAAGCTGCTAAGGATGTTGCTATGCACGTTGCTGCTATCAATCCAACATATCTTAACCGTGATGACGTACCTGCTGATATTTTGGAACATGAAAAGAAGATTTTCACAGAAGAAACAAAGGCTGAAGGTAAACCTGAAAAGATTATTCCTAGAATCGTTGAAGGACGTCTAAACAAGTACTTATCAGAAATTAGTTTGGCTGATCAAGAATTTGTTAAAGATTCAGACATGACAGTTCAACAATATGTTGAATCAAAGAAGAGCTCATTGGTATCATTCGTTCGCTTTGAAGTTGGTGAAGGAATCGAAAAAGCTCAAGATAACTTTGTTGACGAAGTTATGAATCAAATTAAGTAATTAATTTTTTTGAGAGGGGATCGCTTAATTCTTATGAATTAAACGGTCTTTTCTTGTATAATCAGCTATTTTTTAATGAAAAATACTGATTAATATAATTTAGCTTAATTGATTATGTTAAAATGTTTAGTAGCAAATTTAAAGGAGAGTACTATGCCTGATATCAAGTATAAAAGAATAATTTTAAAAGTTTCTGGTGAGGCTTTAGCGGGTGAGAAAGGTTTTGGAATTAACCCACCTGTTATAAAGAAGATTGCTGAACAAATCAAAAGCATTCACGAATTAGGAGTAGAAATTGCTATAGTTTGTGGTGGCGGTAACATTTGGCGTGGAGAAACCGGCGCTGAAATGGGAATGGATCGTGCTCAGGCTGATTATATGGGTATGATGGCTACCGTTATGAACGGTTTAGCATTGCAAGATGGATTGGAGCAATTAAACGTTCCAACACGCGTACAAACATCAATTGAAATGCGCCAAGTTGCAGAACCATACATTAGAAGAAGAGCTGTTAGACATCTAGAAAAAGGTCGTGTTGTGATCTTTGCTGGTGGTACAGGTAATCCTTACTTCTCAACTGATACTACTTCTGTTTTACGTGCAGCTGAAATTGAAGCTGATGTTATTTTAATGGCTAAGAATAATGTTGATGGTGTATATTCAGCCGATCCTAAGAAAGATCCTAATGCTAAGAAATATGATGAATTATCACAACTTGATATTATTAATAAGAACTTGGGTGTAATGGATTCAACTGCTTCATCATTATCAATGGATAACAATATTCCATTGATCGTGTTTAATTTGAATAAACCTGAAAACATCAAACGTGTTATTCAAGGTGAAAATATTGGAACAATTATAAAGGGTGGTAATGATGACTGATAATGTAGCGCTTTCAAAAGCAAAAGAAAATATGACAAAATCAATTGAAGTTTTGAATAGAGAACTTGCTAATATTCGTGCCGGAAAGGCAAATGCTTCAATTCTAAATAATATTAAAGTATTCTACTATGGTACTGAAGTTCCATTAAATCAAGTTGCTTCAATCAATATTCCTGAGGCACGTGTTCTTTTGATTTCTCCATATGACAAGACTGCTTTGGATGATATCGAACATGCTATCAATGCATCTGATTTAGGATTAAATCCTGCAAATGACGGTGATGTTATTCGATTAGTTATTCCACAACTTACAGGTGAACGCAGACAAGAGATTGCAAAGCAAGTAGGTAAAGAAGCAGAAGAAACACGTATTGCTGTCAGAAATGTAAGAAGAGATGCAATGGACGATATCAAGAAACAACAAAAAAATGGTGACATAACAGAAGATGGATTACATGATTTAGAAGATCAAATCCAAAAAGCCACTGATAATGCTGTTTCAGAAATTAACAAACTTGCCGAAGCTAAAGAAAAGGAAATTACTGAAGGGTAACCTTCAGTTTATTATTTATGGCAGATCTAAATAATAGTAAACAAAATTCTGATTTGAGGGTTCCAAAGCATATTGCAATCATTATGGATGGTAATGGACGTTGGGCTAAGAGATTAGGGCAACCAAGAATTGCTGGACATAAAGAGGGCATGAATAATGTCAAACGTATTGCGATCGCCGCAAATAATCTCGGGGTAAATGTTTTAAGCCTCTATGCTTTTTCTACTGAAAATTGGACTCGTCCTAGCAAAGAAGTAAACTTTTTAATGCGTTTACCAGTAGACTTTTTCGGTACTTTTATGCCTGATTTGATTGAAGAAAATATTCGAGTTATGGTAACAGGTTTTACTGAAAAACTTCCATCTAAAACTAAAAAAGCTGTTTTGGACGCGGTGGAAGATACTAAGCAAAATACTGGAATGATTTTAAACTTTGCCTTTAACTATGGAGGACGAGCTGAAATAGTTAATGCTGCCAAAATGTTGGCGAATCAAGCAAAAGATGGAAAGATTGATCCTGAAAATATTGACGATTCAATTTTTTCTAAACAATTGTTGACTAGCCCGTTAGGTGAATTGTCTGATCCTGATCTATTGATCAGAACCAGTGGTGAGGAACGTATTTCTAATTTCATGTTATGGCAACTGGCATATACTGAAATGGTTTTTGATGAAACATACTGGCCAGATTTTACATCTGATAATTTAGTTAATGATATTAAGATCTTTAATGACAGAGACAGAAGATTCGGGTCTGTTTAACTGGGGGAATATTATGAAACAACGTGTAATTACTGCGGTAATAGCGTTAGCAATTTTTATACCAATCTTATACTTTGGCGGTATTTGGTTGGAAGTTGCTGCTGCCGTACTTGCAGCAGTCGGTGTATTTGAAATATATATTATGAGAAAGAGAATTATCGTCTCAATTGATTTTATACTTACTATACTAGGTACTTTGGCTTTAGCTGTACCTGTTAATTTCTATCGTGGATGGACTCCAAATAGTTTTTCAAGATTGGATATTTTTTATATCTTCGCTGTGCTTTTAATGATTGTTACGGTGTTGACTAAAAATAAATTTAATTTTGAAGATGCAGCCGTTTCAGTTATTTCAATGATATATATCGGTACTGGATTTCATTATCTAGCATCGGTTAGAAACTCAAGTGGTGGTCTTGGTTTATTAATGTTCGCATTAATTGTTGTGTGGTCAACTGATATTTTTGCTTATACATTTGGTAGAAAAATTGGTAAACATAAATTATGGCCAGCAATTAGTCCTAATAAGACATGGGAAGGTACAATTGCAGGAGTTATTTCTGCGTTAGTATTATCAGGAGTATATATGTACTTTGTTCCTCAAAAATACTCTATGGTAACAATGCTTTTGATTGCTCTAGTCCTATCTGCGTTTGGACAAATGGGTGATTTAATTGAATCTGCTTATAAGAGATATTATAAGGTTAAAGATTCTGGAAATATTTTACCGGGACATGGTGGAATCTTAGATAGATTTGACAGTATGTTGATCGTATTGCCACTATTACATGTTTTTGGTTTAGTTTAAAGGTTTGTGGAGGTTAAAATGACCGCAATAATTACATTTATTATTGTCTTTGGGATATTGGTGGTTGTTCATGAATTTGGACATTATTATGCAGCTAAAAAGTCAGGTATCTTGGTACGTGAGTTTTCAGTTGGTATGGGCCCAAAGCTTTATGCATATCGGAAGAATAATACAACATACACATTGCGGCTTTTACCGTTAGGTGGCTATGTTAGAATGGCTGGATCTCAAGAAGACGATTCTGAGATAAAGCCAGGAACAATGGCTTCACTATTAATAACAGGCGACAAAGTTACAAAAATAATTACTTCAAGTAAAGTTTATGATGCACAAGCGGTTCCAGTTCAAATCTCTAAAGCAGATTTGGTCGATGATTTAACAATAGAAGGTTACGAAAATGGTGATGAATCAGAAATTAAGCATTATGATGTAGATCATGATGCGACTATTGTTGAAGAAGATGGAACTGAAGTACAAATAGCGCCACGAGACGTTCAGTTACAGTCAGTATCAGTTTGGAAAAGAATGATCACAAATTTTGCCGGACCCTTTAATAATTTTATTCTAGCAATTGTTTGTGCAATTATTGCAGCATTTATGATGAATGGTATCCCAATGCAAACAAATCAATTGGGACACATTGAAAGTAACAGTGTTGCAAAATCTGCTGGACTAAAGAGCAATGATAAAATTTTGGCTGTCGGTAATAAAACGACTTCAAATTGGACTACTTTGACTGAAACAATTAGAGATAATCCAGGTAAAAAGGTTGATTTAAAAGTTGAGTCTAAAGGTA
This sequence comes from Companilactobacillus tucceti DSM 20183, assembly GCF_001434665.1. Lineage (GTDB taxonomy): Bacteria > Bacillota > Bacilli > Lactobacillales > Lactobacillaceae > Companilactobacillus > Companilactobacillus tucceti. The sequence goes on from NZ_AZDG01000001.1 coordinate 125,918, forward strand.
ATATAAAGCATGTCACAGTAGTGCCTAAAATTATTAAGGTCTCAGGTCAGAAATATGGACAATTGGGTATTATGGCTAAAAGAGATTATAGTCTAGGTGCAAAGATAAAATACGGCTTTACATCTAGCTGGCAGACTACAGTATCTATTTTTCAAGTTTTAGGTAAAATGGCTTCAGGTGGATTTAATATTAATCAATTATCTGGTCCAGTCGGAATCTATTCAATGACTTCACAAGTAGCATCGCAAGGCATAATCAATATTATTTTGTTTATGTCGATGCTTTCACTTAACTTAGGAATTGTTAATTTGATACCTATTCCTGCTTTGGATGGTGGGAAAATCCTATTGAATATAATCGAAATAATTAGACGTAAACCAATTCCTGAAGAGTATGAAAATATCATTACTTTGGTAGGGGTCGGCATCTTAGTACTATTAATGGTTGCCGTAACATGGAATGATATTCAACGTTTCTTTATAAAATAGGTGGGGAGAATCAGATATGAAACAATCGAGACTCTATATTCCAACTTTAAAGCAAATTCCTAATGACGCAGATTCAGTTAGTCATCAATTAATGCTACGTGCTGGGTATGTTAGACAAGTATCAACGGGGATATATGCATACTTGCCACTAGCTTTATCAGTAATCAATAAAATTGAAACGATTATTCGTCAAGAGATGGATAAAATTGAAGCTGCAGAAATGCAGCTTCCGTCATTATTGCCTGCAGAATTGTGGGAAGAAAGTGGTCGTATCAATACTTATGGTGATGATGTTTTTAAGTTGGAAGATCGTCATAAAAGAGAGTTCATTCTGGGACCAACACATGAAGAGACAATAACAACGGTCGTAAAAGAGTACCTAAATAGTTATAAAAAATTACCTATGGTACTTTATCAGATGCAAAATAAATATCGAGATGTAACCTCTACAAAATATGGATTGCTAAGAAGTAGAGAGTTCTTGATGGCAGATGCATATTCGTTTAGTTCTAACTCAGAACAATTAGATATAATTTATAGTCAAATGGAACAAGCATATAGAAATATTTTTGACGAAATTGGTCTGGATTTTAGGGCTATTTATGGAAGTGCCGATCTAATGGGTGGTACGGAATCAAAAGAGTTTTCCGCACTGGCAAATATTGGATCAGACACTATTGCTTACTCAGATGATAGTGATTATTCTGCTAATTTGGAGATGGCGTCAAGTAAATTACCTGATAATCCAACTGAAGAAAAAAAGAAATCTGAGTTGATAAAAACACCTGATGTACATACTATTGCTGCATTGGCGTCATTCTTAAATATAGCAAGTTCTAAAATTATGAAGGCTGTAGCATATATGGCTGATGATAAACCTATTCTGGTCATGATTCGTGGAGACTATGAAGTAAATGATGTAAAAGTTAAAAACTTTTTGGATGCAGACTTGTTGACTGTAGCTACTCCTGATCAAGTTACTGAAGAATTTGGTAGTATACCCGGATTCATTGGTCCAAAGGGATTAAATCCTGATGTGACAGTACTTTATGATAGCTCATTAGAAGGTTTGACTAATTTTGCGGTTGGACCCAATATTAGAAATAAACATCTTGTTAATGCAAACTTCGAGGATTTATCCGATAGTGAAATCGAATTTCATGACTTTCGAGTTGTAAAAGAAGGGGAAGCTTCTCCGGATGGACATGGTGTAATTAAGTTTACAAATGGCATTAGAGTTGCTAATATTTACAAGTTAGGTACAAAATTCTCAGAAGATTTTGGGGCTAATTTTTTAAATGAAGATGGTAAATCTGAACCTATTATTATGGGTTCATATGGAATTAGCATTTCCAGATTACTTTCGGCAGTAATAGAGCAACATAATGATGAAAATGGTATAGTATGGCCTGCAAGTATAGCCCCATACCAAGTCCACGTTATTCCAATAAATTACGATGATGACACCCAAAAGAAATTGAGTGATGATGTTGTAAAAATATTAAAGGATGAAAACTTTGACGTTTTATTAGATGACCGAAAAGAACGTCCTGGAGTTAAGTTTGCAGATTCTGATTTAATTGGAATACCTATTAGAGTTACTGTTGGTAAAAAAGCAGCAGACTCAATTGTAGAATTGAAAATCAGAAGTACTGCTGAAACTATTGAAGTTAATAAAGATGAATTAGTAAATTCAGTAAAAATATTGCTTAAGAATCAGTAAATGAGGCTTAGGCCTTTTTTTATTTTTAAAGGATAAAATATGTCAGACAAAAACCAACTTTTTAAAATTTTAATTAAACAAATTAAACTAGAAAACTTTTTAGATGAAGAACCGTTGTTTGCTAGTGCCAATTTAAATAAATTAGATGTCCATAAAGTTTCCAAAAAATGGGTGTTTTTCTTCGAGTTTGAAGATGTCTTACCATTCAACGAATTTAAAATTTTTACGGAATCATTAAAAGAATCATTTAAGGGGATTGCTTCGATTGATTGGGAAATTAGTACAACTAAAGCACATCTTGATGAAAAGAAAATTCGTGATTATTGGGAATTTGTTTTACAAACTGCTGAGCTGAATTCTCCGGTAGTATCGCAATTAATGAAACAAACACCTCCTACAATGGAAAATGGGCAATTATTTTTGTCAGTCTCTAATGGATTTATCGCCGATTTCATGAATGGAGATTTAACAAAACAAATTCAAGATAAGTATCAAAATCTTGGATTCCCTGATTTTAAACTTCATATCAATGTTGATGAAGAAAAATCTAAAAAAAGCTTAGAAGCACTTCATAATGCTAATGACGAAAAGACTAAGCAATTTCAAACTAAGGTTAAAGAAATTAGCCAAACTAAAGCCAAAAAGACACCAAGTAATATTTCTAAAGTTGGTCGTAAAATTCCAGATGATCAAGAAATAACCCAAATGGTCGATATTATTGAAGAAGATCGTGGAAAAGTAGTTGAAGGAAATATCTTTGATAAGGATGTTAGAAAGTTAAAATCAGGACGTTCCTTATTGATTTTAAAGGTAACCGATTATACCTCTTCTTTTAGTATCAAGAAGTTCTCAAATGGTGAAGATGATGAGGCATTCTTTGAAGAATTAAGTGAGGGATCTTGGATAAGAGTACGTGGTAGTGTTCAAGAAGATAATTTTTCCCGTGAACTTGTGATTATGGCTAATGATATTAATATTATTAAACATCAAGAACGACAAGATACCGCAGAAGATGACAATAAACGTATTGAACTTCATGCCCATACAAATATGAGTCAAATGGACGCAATCCCTAGCGCTACAGATTTGATCAAACGTGCAAGTCAGTGGGGACAAAAAGCAATTGCTATCACTGATCATAGAGCTTTACAGGCTTTCCCTGAGGCATATAGTGCAGGTAAAAAATTTGGTGTAAAAATTGCTTATGGTGTTGAGGTTGATTTGGTCGATGAGGGTAACCCAATTGCATATAATCTTCGAGATGAGAATCTACAAGATGCAGAATATGTAATCTTTGACGTGGAAACCACAGGCTTATCAGCTGTTTATGATAGTATCATTGAGCTAGCTGCCACAAAGATGAAAGATGGCGAGGTGGTCGATTCATTTGATGAATTTATTAATCCTGGTCAAGAGTTGTCTGAATTTACAACTAATTTAACTAGTATTACGAATGATATGGTTAAGAATGCACCAGATGAAAAAACTATTATTCAAAAGTTCATTGAGTTCGTGGGTGATGATGTATTAGCCGGTCATAATGTTACTTTTGATATTGGATTCTTAAATTCTGCTTTAACGAGAATGGGTCATGACCGTGTGTCAGTTCCTGTTATTGATACTTTGGAAATGTCTCGTACTCTTCATTCTGAGTATAGAAACCATAAATTAGATTCATTAGCGAAAAGATATAATATCGTTTTGGAACACCACCATCGTGCTAATGCGGATGCCGAAACTACTGGTTATTTAATGTATAAATTATTTGAAGAGATGGAATCTAAATTTGATACTACAAATATCTCTCAATTAAACGATCATGTTGGTGGAGATGAGGCATACAAGCAGGCACGTCCTAGTCATGCTATCTTGTTAGCTCAAACCCAAGAAGGTTTGAAGAATATGTTTAAGATAGTTTCATATTCAATGACAGAATATTATTACCGAACCGCACGTGTTCCAAGAAGACTTCTTAACAAATATCGTAAAGGAATATTGGTTGGATCAGCATGTAAAGATGGTGAAGTATTCAATACCATGATGCAAAAAGGATATGAAGATACTAGAGAAGTTGCTCAGTATTATGATTATCTTGAAGTTATGCCAAAGCCAGTTTATCAGCATTTATTAGATATAAAGTTGATCAAAGATGAAGCTGGTCTTGAAGAGATTTTAAAGAATATTGTCAAACTAGGTAAAGAAATTAATAAACCTGTAGTTGCAACAGGGGATGTTCATTATCTAGATCCACATGATAAAGTCTATAGAGAAATCGTTATAAAGGCTGTTAAAAGTAATCCTTTAGCAAGGCAAAACTTACCAGATGTTCAATTCAGAACTACAAATGAAATGTTTGATGAATTTGAATTCTTAGATGACCAAACAAAACAAGAAATCATTGTTGATAATCCTGCAAAAATAATGGATTTAATTGATGAAATTTCACCAGTTAAAGATAAGCTGTATACTCCAAAAATGGATGGTGCTGAAGAAGAAATTCGTAGTTTGACTATGAATAAAGCACATGAGCTTTACGGAGATGATCTTCCTGAAATCGTTCAAGAACGTATGGATAAAGAGCTTAAAAGTATTATTGGTAACGGATTCTCGGTTATTTATTTAATTTCTCAACGTTTAGTTTACAAATCAAATAAAGATGGGTATTTAGTTGGTTCTCGTGGTTCCGTTGGGTCTAGTTTTGTTGCCACAATGACGGGTATAACTGAGGTTAATCCACTTCCGCCACATTATCGTTGCCCTAAGTGCAAGTATTCTGAATTCTTTACTAAAGGTGAAGTTGGTTCGGGATTTGATTTGCCAGATAAAAAGTGTCCTAAATGTGGAACTGAATTAAAGAAGGATGGGCAAGATATTCCGTTTGAAACATTCTTAGGTTTTAAAGGTGATAAGGTTCCTGATATTGATTTGAACTTCTCTGGTGACTACCAACCAGTTGCACATAACTATACAAAAGTATTGTTTGGTGAGGATCACGTATTTAGAGCTGGTACTATTGGTACGATTGCCGATAGAACAGCTTTTGGTTATGTTAAAAATTATGAAGAACTTACCGAACAACAATTTAGAAATGCAGAAGAAGAACGTTTAGCTATGGGATCAACAGGGGTTAAAAGAACCACTGGACAGCATCCCGCTGGTATTATTGTTGTTCCGGATTATATGGATATTTTTGATTTCACACCAATCCAATATCCAGCTGATGATCAAAATGCCGCTTGGAAAACTACCCATTTTGATTTCCATTCGATCCATGATAATATTTTAAAACTTGATATTTTGGGTCATGATGATCCTACTATGATTCGTACTTTACAAGATTTGTCAGGTATAGATCCTAAGACTATTCCGGTTGATGATAAAGATGTTATGGCACTGTTTTCAGGTACTGAATCACTAGGTGTCACACCGGAGCAAATCTTTTCAAAAACAGGTACCCTTGGAGTACCTGAGTTTGGAACAAGATTTGTTCGGGGAATGTTAGAAAAAACTCATCCAACGACATTTGCTGAATTACTTCAAATTTCAGGACTATCTCATGGTACTGATGTTTGGCTGGGAAATGCAGAAGAGTTGATTGATAAAGGAATAGTTACATTGAAAGAAGTTATTGGATGTCGTGATAATATCATGATGGATTTGATTCATTGGGGTATGGATTCTCAAATTGCTTTCCAAATTATGGAACATGTTCGTAAGGGACGTGGTATTCCAGATGAATGGAAACAACAGATGAAAGACGCCGATGTTCCTGATTGGTATATTGAATCTTGTCTAAAGATTAAGTATATGTTCCCTAAGGCCCATGCCACTGCATATATTTTGATGGCATTGCGTATTGCTTATTTCAAAGTTCATTATCCTTTATATTATTACAGTGCATACTTCTCAGTTCGTGCGGATGATTTTGATCTTGTTGCTATGACAACCGGTAAACAAGCAATCAAAGATGCAATGAAAGCAATTAATGATAAGGGAATGGACGCTTCTACTAAAGAGAAGAATCTATTAACAGTTTTGGAATTAGCTAATGAATGTGTTGAGCGTGGATTTACTATTAAAATGGTAGACTTGGAAAAATCCGATGCATTTGAATTTAAGATTATTGATGATAAGACCTTGTTAGCACCATTCAATGCCATACCTGGGTTGGGTGATAACGTTGCTAAACAGATCGTTGCTGCTCGTGAGGAACAACCATTCCTTTCTAAGGAAGATTTGGGAACTCGTGGTAAGGTTTCAAAAACTATCATTGAATATATGACAGATAATCATGTCTTAGATGGAATGCCAGATGAAAATCAACTATCGCTCTTCTAGTATCAAGGCTTCAGGTTGATTTTGTTTCACAAATGTGTTAAGTTACTACTAGTTAATTATTGATTTGAGTGAGCAGCAATGCTCACTCTTTTTATTGCCGATTACTTTGGAGGAGTGTTTTTGAATACAAAAGTTGATGAATTAAAAGCCATTTTGCAACCAATACTAGATCAACATGATTTCTTTTTAGTTGATTTAGAGTTTGTACATGAGCATGGCGATTGGTATTTAAGAGTTTATGCAGACAAAAAGGGCGGAATCAGTATTGATGATTGCGCCTTGATTAGTGAGGAATATGGGGAAAAATTGGACGAATTAGATCCGATAGATCCAGCTTATTATTTAGAGGTATCTTCACCAGGTGCGGAACGTCCTTTGAAAAATGATGATAGTCTTTCTAACTATGAAACTGACTATGTTCATGTCTCTTTATACCAAAAGCAAGATGGAGAAAAAGCTTTTGAAGGAACTTTAACAAAGGTAACCGCAGAACAAATAACTTTAGATGTTAAAATTAAAAATCTTCATAAGCAAGTTGAGATAAGTCGAGATAAAATTGCTAAGATTCGACTTGCAATTGAATTCTAAGATTGAGAGTTTTTAGAAACTTAAAAACTCGTTAAGGAGAAATAGCATGAGTAAAGAAATGATCGATGCACTTGATGCGTTGGAATCCGAAAAAGGTATTAAAAAAGAATACGTGATCGAATCTTTAGAAGCAGCTTTAGTTGCAGCTTATAAGCGTAACTATAATCAAGCTCAAAATGTTGATGTTGAGTTTGATGCTAAAAAAGGTAACATCCACGTATATGCTGTTAAAGAAGTTGTTGAAGAATCAGTTGATGATAGATTAGAAATTAGTCTTGCTGATGCACAAAAGAAGAGTAAAGGTTACGAAATCGGAGATCATATCAAAGAAGAAGTTACTCCAAAAGACTTTGGAAGAATCGCCGCTCAAACTGCTAAACAAGTTATAATGCAACGTGTTCGTGAAGCTGAACGAGATGTAATCTATAATGAGTATAGTCAATATGAACATGAAATTATTCAAGGTATTGTTGAACGAAGTGATAATCGTTTTGTTTATATCAACTTTGGTAAAATTGAAGCTGTAATGTCAAAAGCAGATCAAATGCCTGGTGAAACATATAATCCAAGAGATAGAATAAGAGTTTATGTTACAAAGGTAGAAAATGCTACAAAAGGACCACAAGTATTTGTTTCAAGAACGGATCCAGGTTTAGTTAAGAGATTGTTTGAACAAGAAGTTCCTGAAATATATGATGGAACAGTTGAAATTGTTTCTATCGCAAGAGAAGCTGGAGATAGAACTAAAATTGCGGTTAAGTCAGATAATGCGGATGTTGACCCAGTTGGTACATGTGTTGGACCTAAGGGTGCTCGTGTTCAAGCCGTAGTTGATGAACTTAACGGTGAAAATATCGATGTTGTACCATATGTTGATGACCCAATTGATTTTATTGCTAATGCATTAAATCCTGCCGAGGTTATTGCGGTTCAATTTGATGATGATAATAAGAAACAATGTATGGTAATCGTTCCAGATTATCACTTATCATTAGCAATTGGTAAAAAAGGCCAAAATGCTCGTTTGGCAGCTAAATTAACTGGTTATAAGATTGATATTAAGCCGGAATCACAAGTTGAATTTGTTGATGATAATGATCAAGATGTCGATATCGATGATATTAACAAAGACGACATTAATAAAGATGATAGTGATAGTGATTCTGAATAATTAGGGGGTGATTGATTTGGCAACTCGTAAAATACCCATGCGTAAAGATATTTTAACTGGAAAAATGTATCCAAAAAGAGAAATGGTCCGAATCGTAAAGAACAAAGAAGGCGTTATTTCCATTGATCCAACTGGAAAAAAAGCTGGAAGAGGTGCTTACGTTGGCCTAGATCCAGAAGCTGTGAAGAAAGCCAAGTCACAAAAGATTTTGGAAAAAGTATTTTCACATGCAGTACCAAGTGAATTCTATGATGAATTATTCGATTTTGTAGATCATCAAAAAGCCAGAATGGATTTATTTGGGGATTTGGGTAAGAAACATTGAGAAACAAGTTTTTAGGTTTTTTAGGAATAGTTCTAAGATCTGGTAATATGGTCAGTGGCACAGATTTAACATTACAAGGAATTCGTAACAAGAGTGTTAAACTAGTAGTGATGGCTAATGATTGTAGTGACAGAACTAAAAAGGATTTAACTAATAAAACAGAATATTATAAAGTACCACTAATAACAGAGTTTACAAGTTATAAAATTAAAAAGTCTATTGGAAAAGATAGAAAAGTTATTGGAATAACAGACTTAAAAATGGCTAAAAGGTTGAGTGAACTTATGGAAAACTAAGGAGAGTGATAGGATGGCCAAAAAACGAATCTATACTATTGCAAAAGAAAATAACGTGGACAATCAAGTTGTCATTGACGTTGCCGAGAAATTAGGAATGGATGTAAAGAATCATATGTCATCTGTTGACGAAACAAGTGAATCAAAGATTGTTAACAGTCTTAAGAAGAATAATACAGGTGCTAAGACAAGTAGTTCTAATAACGCCCATGCAAATACTGCTAAAAAAGAAGGCACGGCTTCTTCAAATAATAACAGTAATGGACAACATAAAACTAAGATTAAAATTACAGCTGTGAGAAGAGATGCTACCAAGGGTAATAATGGTCACTTTGATCATAACAACCGTAATAATAATCACCATGCAAATAATCATGGTTCGGTAAATTCAAGTAATAGTAGACATAATACAAACAATAGTAATCAGAACGGTAACCGTACTAATAACAACAATAGTACATTTAATAACCGTTCAAACAATGGTAATAACCGTACTAATAATGGTCGTCCAAACAACAATCGACCAAACAATGATCGTCGCAATAATCAATCACGCGATAATCGTAATAATAGAAGTGTTAGAAATAATCAAACACAACAAGCTCCTAGACCAAGACAAAGTGCTGGAAATAAGTATCTAGAACAATATAAGACAAATATTCAAGATGCTAGTCGTGCAACAACACCTAGTCGTCCTAGAAATAATAACAACCATAACGGTAACAATAATAACCGTAATAATCACAACAATAGTAACAATAGCCGTCCTAACAACAATAACAGACGTTTTAATAACAATAATAATCGTCCAAACAACAACAATAATCATAACAATAATGTTAGAAAACCTGTTGAGGCTAACAAAGCACAATCTGCTCCAAAGGCAACTGTACCTCCAGTTGAAGTTCCAAAGCCAGAATATAAGAAGCCAAAAGCAACAAATAATCGTGATTTCGGTCATAAACAAAACTTGGCTAATCCTTTCGGATCTCGTAAGAAGAAGAAGGAAAGAAAGAGACAACAACGTCAACGTAACAATGAACCTAAGAAGGTCATGCCACAAAGAAAAGAACGTCCATTACCAGAAACACTTGTTTATACAGTTGGTATGAATGCTCAAGATATTGGTAAATTATTGCATCGTGAACCAGCAGAAATCGTTAAGAAGCTATTTATGCTTGGAATCATGATCAATCAAAATCAATCTTTGGATAAAGATACTATTGAACTATTAGCTACAGATTATGGAATCAATGCTGAAGAAAAAGTTGAAGAAGATATTGCTGATATTGACCAATACTTTGAAGCAGAAACTAAGAGTACAAAACACTTAGTTCCAAGACCTCCAGTTGTTACAATCATGGGACACGTTGACCATGGTAAGACAACACTATTGGATCATTTGAGACACACCCATGTTACAGCTAGTGAAGCTGGTGGTATTACTCAACATATTGGTGCTTATCAAGTAAGACTACAAGATCGTTTAATTACATTCTTGGATACTCCAGGACATGCTGCCTTTACAAATATGCGTGCTCGTGGTGCTGATATTACTGATATCGTTATCTTAGTTGTTGCAGCTGATGATGGTGTTATGCCTCAGACTATTGAAGCTATTAACCATGCTAAAGCCGCAAATGACCCTATTATCGTTGCTGTTAATAAGATTGATAAACCGGGTGCTAACCCACAACACGTAATTGAACAATTGATGGAATATGAACTCATTCCTGAAAGTTACGGTGGTGATACGATCTTTGTTGAAATTTCCGCTAAGGAAGGAACAAACATTGATCAATTACTAGAAATGGTTCTATTACAAGCTGATGTTCTTGAACTTAAAGCTAACCCTGATCAAAAAGCTGTCGGTACAGTTATCGAAGCTAAACTTGATAAGGGTCGTGGACCTGTTGCATCACTATTAGTACAACAAGGTACACTTCATGTTGGAGATCCAGTTGTTGTTGGTAATACATTTGGTCGTGTCAGAACTATGACTAACTACAATGGTAAAGAAGTTAAAAAAGCTACGCCATCAGAACCAGTTGAGATTACTGGTTTGAATGATGTTCCAGAATCAGCTGATAAGTTTGTTGTCTTTGAAGATGAAAAAACTGCTCGTGCTGCTGGTGAAGAGCGTGCAAGTCGTGCCCTTCAAAAGGAACGTCAAAACACAAACCCTGTGACACTTGATAACTTGTTCGAGACAATGAAAGAGGGAGAACTAAAGAAGGTCGACGTTATTATTAAGGCCGATGTACAAGGTTCTGTTGAAGCTATTGCCGGAAGTTTGAAGAAGATCGAAGTTGAGGGCGTTCGTGTAAATATTATTCATCAAGCCGTAGGTGCAATTACTGAAAGTGATGTTAACTTAGCTGCCGCAAGTAATGCTATCATCATTGGATTTAATGTTCGTCCTACTGCACAAGCTCGTGTTCAAGCTAAAGATGAAAATGTTGATATTCGCTTGCATAGAGTTATCTATCAAGCAATCGATGAAATCGAAGCTGCTATGAAAGGTATGCTTGAACCAGTATATGAAGAAAAAATTACTGGTAACTTATCAGTTCGTGAAACATACAATGTTTCTAAGATTGGTACAATTGCCGGTTGTTATGTAAATACTGGTAAAATCACTCGTGAGTCAGGTGTACGTTTGATCAGAGACGGTATCGTTGTCTACGAAGGAAAACTTGCTTCACTTAAACGTTTCAAAGACGATGCCAAAGAAGTTAAAGCAGGATTCGAATGTGGTGTTACAATCGAAAACTACAATGACATTAAGATTGGCGACGAAATTGAAGCCTATGTGATGGAAGAAGTTCCAGTCAAATAGGAGATGATAATATGGTAAAACATCGAATTGGTCGTGTGGAACAAGAAATACAAAAAGAAGTAAATGATATTTTACTTAAGCGTATTCGAGATCCACGAGTTCAAGGTGTAACTGTAACTGGTGTTGAAATGACAGGTGACTTGCAACAAGCCACAATCTACTACAGTATTCTTTCTGAAAAAGCCAGCGACGTTGAAAAAACTCAAGCTGGTTTGGACAAAGCTAAGGGCTTGATCAGAAAAGAACTTGGTTCACGTTTAACACTATATAAGGTTCCAGAATTAGAATTTAAACAAGATCAATCTATTCGCTATGGTGAAAAGATTGACCGATTAATTGCTAAATTACATCAAGACGAAGCAAATCGTTAAACTAGTAGCCGTTGAAATAAAAATTTCAACGGCTATTTTTTTGTTTTGTGTATTATTAATTATCAAAATAAAAATCTTACTTTATTTAAAAGAGGCGATATCTATTTCCAAATTTATCAAGTAGAATTTGTTCTAAGATTAATTTTAACTGGAGAAAAAATTGCGTAAAAAACTTTTATTACTTCTATTGGTACCATTTTTATTTTGTACTGGTCCAATCACTGTAAGTCATGCGGCCACGAGTGACCATATAACATCAAAAGCTATTAGTAAATGGACTTATAAATCAGGTGATGATTCAATCAAAATTCTGAATAATGACAAGCCAACTGAGATCAAAGAAGAGAAATTTGATCGCCCACATATTAAATATGGTGGATTAGACGATTTGAACCGTACAAAAACGGCAACAGCATATCTAACAAAAAATAATTTAGGACGTTCAAATACGCGAACTGAACAAATTTGGCGTCCAACTGGGTGGCATAATCAACCAAAGTATATCGATGGCATTCGAGTTATTCCTCAAAATCGTGGTCATCTAATTGCATATACTATGACATTTAATTTGAATAAATCGGGTCAACCTAAACAAGGTGAGTTAGGAAGTATTGATAATCCTTATAATTTATTTACACAGACAGAATTTTGCAATCAAAAAACAATGACTCAAGTTGAGCAAAAGGTTAGAGATGCTTTAGTTAAGAATAAAAAAGTAATTTATAAAGTAACTCCAATTTTCTACGGGAAAGAATTAATGGCGCGTGGTGTCTGGGTCCAAGCTTCGTCGTTAGATGGTAGTTTGAAAATAAATCGTTATTTGTGGAATGTTCAAGATAAGGTCAAGTTTGATTACGCAATCGGAAGATCTAAAGTTGACAATAATTGGAGAGTTCCTACAATTGGTGATCAACAACCAAATTATCGTTACAATCAAAAGAGATATTAGTTAATAATCAATGGTACTATCTTTATATAACGTGGGGGAAACAACTATGGATACAAAGGAAATACTTGCTCAAACCTTAAAAAAGTTAATGGATAGTACATCAGTTGATAAGATCACTATAAATATGTTAACCAGTGAATCTAATGTTGCTAGGAATACCTTTTATTATCATTTTGAAGATATTAAATCAATTTTAGAATGGATATATGCTAGAGAAATAGTCGTACAATTAGCCTCATTTCAAAGTCAGATGAATTGGAATGATGGATTTAAAACATTATTGAATTATATAGAAGAAAATCGTAAGTTTTGCTTGAATACTTTTCATTCAACTAATCGTTCGTTTCTTGAACACTTTTTATATAGATTAGCATTTGATATGGTTTCAGGTGTTGTTGTAGATTTAAAACCTGAGTGTAGTAATAAATTACGTGATGAAATAAGTAATTTTTATGGGCGAGCTTTAACTAGCCAGGTCATTCAATGGTTGGTGACCGATATGCGTGAGTCAAAAGAAGAGTTTGTTGATCGTATGGAAAGGATGCTTGGAGGAACTATAGAAGCTGTAATTAAGAGAAATTCTTAAAGTTTGGTCAACTGAGTATTATTGACCATATGAACGTCTAGTGAAACCGTTTACGATAATATATATAAAGAAGTATTTAATGTGAATGGAGGCGATCATAATGTTCTTATTTCAAAACATTACAGCTATTGATTGGGTAATGTGGATTGCGGTCATTGCTGCATTGATGTTATTAAATGAAGCCGCAAGAGCAAATAAGTGGGTAGGATTGACACTTTTTGTTGCTGTTCCAATCATTTTAACGATATTTGTTTGGCCACGTACAGCAGGTGCTGGTAGTAGTACCGGAACTTGGTTTCATTGGGTCAAAGTATATTCAGCCTTAGCGGGATGTCTAGGATTTATGGCATTAAGATTTATACCAAAGTTGCAAAATAACAAGTGGATGTTGATGTTCCCACCAATTATTCTTTCAGTTAATATCATGGAGGCAGTATTTAGAGATTTTCAAGTATATGGACTACACGGTATGGTTGATGGAGTATTCATGAATGGAGGTGCCTGGAATATCATGAACGGTATTGCAGGTATCATTAACATAATTACTATTACTGGCTGGATGGGTATTATTGTCAGTCGTGATAAGCAAAAGGATATGATCTGGCCTGATCAAATTTGGCCATGGATCATTGCTTATGATCTTTGGAATTTTGCATATGTTTATAATTGTGTAGGTGATCATTCATTCTACGCAGGTGCTGCTTTATTATTATCATGTACATTTGCAGCATTCTTTATTAAAAAAGGATCTTGGCTTCAAGCACGTGCACAAACTTTGGCATTTTGGATGATGTTTACCATGAGTTTTCCAGCATTCGTAACAGATTCTCAATTTGCAGTTCAAAGTTCTCATAATAGTACTGCTTTGATGACAGTTAGTGCAATTGCCTTATTGGCCAATGTTTTGGTACTTGTATTACATGTCTATCGCGTAATCAAGTTACACAGAAATCCATTAAAAGATTCTGTATATGCCGGTACTAAAGCACATGATAAAGTATTAGAAGATAATTTAAATAAAGAAAAAGATTCCGATAAATTGAATTCAACGGATTCAGATTCTGTGGATTCATCGTTAATTTAAACTTAAGTCATATTGATTGTTACATTGATCAATATGACTTTTTTTACTGCTTTAACGTACGATATATGATTATATAAATAATTGATATGACTAAACAAATACTTAATGAGTTGTTATACATGCTACAATCATAATAATATTTGAGAAACTGATCTGTTTTTATAATTTCAGATTGGAGTGTGTTACTACGTGCTATTAAAAAGTTTGACCAAAATAAACAATATATTTAAATATATGCTTTTTTTGATTTTTGCTTTTTGGATAAAATGTATTTTTTCATATTATTTAGATTTCAATTTAGGTGCCAATGGGCTTTTACAAAATTTAATTCTATTATTTAATCCCTTGGCGACAATTATTTTATTGTTGAGTTTGGGACTCTATTTTCGTAATACTAGAGTTGCTTGTCTCGTGATGACAGCAATTTATTTTATCGATTCTATTTTTTTATATAGTAACGTTCTGTACTATAGAGAATTCACAAATTTTATTTCTTTAAACACTATTCTTAGCTCTTTAAAAGCTATTAAAAGTCTGGGACCTAGTATTCTTAACTCTATTAAATACTACGACTTTATATATTTGGCTGATTTTTTGGTTGTAGCAATTGTCATTTTTATAATGTTTTCTAAAAGCAAACTATTCGTATGGAGAAAGTTAAGTGCCGTTGCGTGGACAAGTTTTGGTTTAATGTTGTTTACTTTTAACTTAGCAATTTCTGAGATGAATCGTCCACAACTATTAGGACGCTTGTTTGATCAGACATATATCGTAAAGTATCTAGGATTAAATACATTTTTTGTCTATGATTCAATTAAAACTGTTAATTCAGATAGAGTTAGAAAAAATACAAGGTCCAATAGTATTGATGTGCCTTTAGAATACCAGCAAGAGTATTATGCAAAACCTAATGCTAAATATTTTGGTGTAGCAAAAAAGAAAAACATAATAATTATTCATCTTGAAAGTTTTCAGCAGTTTTTAATTAACTTTAAAGTTAATGATCAAGAGGTAACGCCATTTTTGAATTCTTTATATAGTGATGATAATACATTAGCCTATAAGAACTTTTTTCATCAGGTAGGTCAAGGTAAAACTAGTGATGCAGAAACTATGTTAGAGACGGGACTATTTGGTTTACCTGAAGGGTCATTTTTCCCTCAATTGGGTCCTAACAACACATTCCAAGCAGCTCCTGCAATTTTAAGTCAAAAACAAGACTACACTAGTGCTGTTTTTCATGGTAATGTCTCTAGTTTTTATTCGAGAGATAAGGTATATCCTAATTTTGGCTATAATTACTTTTTTGATCAAAAGTCTTTTGTTACTTCAGGTAATAGTAATATTGGTTTTGGGCTAAAAGACAAGTTGATGTTTGCACAGAGCATCAAATATTTGGAACAGTTACAGCAGCCATTTTATGCAAAATATATTACTGTAACTAATCATTATCCATTTGATCTTCCTTCTGAAGATAATGATGAATTTATTACTACAAATACAAATAATAATGTTATAAATAATTATTTCCTAACTGCACATTATTTGGACAATGCGTTAAGAGAGTTTTTTGATTATTTAAAGAAAAGTGGACTGTATAATAAATCAATGATTGTTTTGTATGGTGATCACTATGGTATTTCCAATGATAAAAATCCAGATTTAGCACCATTATTAGGGTATTCAGATACTGAATGGAATGAATTTAATAATACACAACTGCAAAGAGTACCTTTCATGATGCATATGAAAGGGTTAAAGGGCGGTGTTAAAGATACCTATGGTGGAGAGATAGATGTTTTACCGACGATTCTTCATCTGGCCGGAATTAATTCAAAAAAATACCTTCAATTAGGGCAAGATTTATTATCTTCAGAACATAGTCAAATCGTACCTTTTAGGGATGGTAGTTTTGTTACACCAGAATATACTGCCATAAAAAAGGGGAAGGCTATTTATGATGTTTATTCTAATAGTGATGGTAGTAAGATAGATTTATCTGAGAATTCTGGACTATCTAGTGATGTAAATGAGTGGGGAAAGCAAGTAGATCAACGTTTGAAAATCTCTGATAAGATCAATAATCAAAATTTGCTGAGATTTTATACTCCGATAGGATTCACCCCAGTTGATCCAAATGATAAAAAGTATAATTATCAAACTCAATTGGATAGACTGCTCAAGACTCGTGATAATTTGGGAAATAGTTCAACCAGTCTTTATTCACAAAATGGTGATAATTCCAGTACGAATCTTTATGATAGTAATGCTCCAGAATTAGATCAATCCTCTATTGAAGGTTTCAAATAAGTACTTTAATAATAACAGTAAGTAAAACTTCCAATTCAGTGGGAGTTTTTTTGTTATAATTAATAAAGTTGTTTATTAATAGGTACGGAGATAAATTCATGAATGGTGTAATTCCTTTACATAAAGAAATCGGTTTAACCAGTTCCGATTATGTATACAAATTAAGAAAAATTTTACATACTAAAAAAATTGGACACACAGGAACACTGGATCCATTAGTAGATGGTGTTTTGCCTATTTGTGTGGGTCAGTCTACAAAATTAGTTAATCGATTGACAGGTTCACCCAAAGAGTATGAAGGTGAAATAACGCTAGGTGTTTCAACAACAACAGAAGACCGTGAGGGGGATGTTGTTGATAAAATCAAATTAGAATCTCCCTTTAAAACTGAAAAATTGAATGAGACTTTTAAAAGTATGATTGGCGACTTAACACAAATTCCACCAATGTATTCGGCTGTGAAAGTTAATGGTAAAAAACTTTATGAATACGCTCGTGCTGGTCTAGAAGTAGAGCGTCCAAAAAGAGAAATCCACTTATATGATTTTTATCTTATGGGGGAACCGAAATTTGATTCTGAAAAGGGATTACAAACGGTAAAATTCCATGTTAGATGTTCTAAAGGAACATATGTAAGAACTTTGGCAGTTGAATTTGGATCACTGCTGGGCGTTCCTTCATATATGTCTGAGTTAACAAGAACTCAGAGTGCAGGATTTAACTTAGAAAATACATTTAAATTGTCAGACATAGAATCTATGATCAATGAAGATGACTATAGTTTCTTAATAAGCATTGACGAGGTATTGTCTGATATGCAGGCTCATGAATTGACGAATGAGGAATGGGAAATAAATGTGCAACACGGAGGCTTCTTGGAGCTTTCACAATATGATACTAAAAATAATCTCAGAGTTACCAAGAATAACATTACTAAGGCGATTTATAAGTATGATCCAAAGGATTCGATGTGGAAGCCCGATACAATGTTACTAAACAATGAGTAGAAAAGATTGATTATGAAGATTTTAAATGTAAAGCATCCACTGCAATCTGATCAATTTCCTAATGAGGATACAGTTTTAATAATGGGATACTTTGATGGTGTACATGAAGGTCATCAAAAGGTCATCAATAAGGGTGTAAATTTAGCTAAAGAAAAGGGATTAAAATCTGTCTTACTTACTTTTGATCGCTCTCCTAGAGAAGTTTACCAACATGAAAAAAACTATCAGTATCTTTCAACTGTTTCGAGAAAGGCTGAATTAGTTGCTAAATTAGGTGTTGATTATTTATATGTGATGGAATTTAGTAAGTTATTTTCTAAATTATTACCACAAGAGTTTGTTGATCAATATATGGTTCAAATGAGGGCTAAATACGTTGTTGCAGGTTTCGATTATACTTATGGCAAGCGAGACATTGCTAATATGGAAAACCTACCTAAATATGCTAAGGGACGTTTTGAGGTAGTTACAATTCCTGAACAAATGTACGATGGTAAAAAGATTGGTTCCAGTTCTATTAAGGAATTGATTGCTAATAATCAAGTAGATTTAGCTAATAAGGTTTTAGGATATAGTTATCAAAATCAAGGTGTAGTGATACATGGCCTGCAAAGAGGTAGAACACTTGGTTATCCGACGGCTAATATTCTTACAACACCTGATCAAGTAAAGCCTTCAATTGGTGTCTATGTCACTCGTGTAGAAGTTAACGGAAAGTGGTATCCAGCAATGACCTCTGTAGGGTATAACGTTACCTTTAAAGAAGATACAGGCGTTACTATAGAAGCTAATATTTTTGATTTTGATGAAGATATCTATGATCAACCAGTCAGAGTTGAATGGCTTCATTATCTTCGAGGGGAAGTTAAGTTTGACGGCGCAGACGGCTTAGTTCAACAACTACATTTGGATAAAGATAATTCATTAAAATATTTTCGGGAACATAAATAAAGAGATAGGACCTTAAAAGTTCTAGCTCTATTTTTCTGATTTCATTTTCTGTAAATTCTTTTTAGTTTCTAGAGTTCAACACTTGACACTAAAGGGAGAGATTGTTATATTTTACATTGTTAGCACTCATAGTTGATTAGTGCTAAAAGGAGGACGGTATAATGTTATCGGAACGTCAAGATGCTATCTTGAAAGAGGTCGTGCGCATTTTTACAGATACCGGCCAGCCGGTTGGTTCAAAGACATTGATGAATGCGTTGACTTTTCATGTCAGTTCGGCAACAATCAGAAATGAAATGGCAACGTTGGAAGAGATAGGTTATCTTGAAAAAACTCATCTTTCTTCCGGTCGTATTCCATCTGCAATGGGATATCGTTATTATCTTGATCATTTGGTTCGACCTATGTCAGTACCTCAAAATATTGCTCAAAGAATCGATGAAGATTTTGGTAAAACTTATCATCAAATAGATGACATTATTGAACAGTCAGCTAAGATTCTTTCTCATTTAACTAGTTATACGGCAATTACATTAGGTCCTGAAAGTAATGCACTTTTATTAACAGGATTTAGAATTGTGCCACTTAATGATCGTCAAATAATGGCAATCATTGTTACGAGCGATAATAATGTTGAAAGTAATATTTATACGATAAATGAAGAATTTGATACAGAATTAATTGAAAAAATCGTTAGAGTTGTTAATGATAAATTAGTTGGGCAACCATTACCTAGGGTCATTCAAATGCTACATAATGATGTACCTGCAATTTTATCTGAATATATGTACTCAAATGATGGTTTGATCGATATGATCGATCAATTATTTAAAAAAGCAGGTTCAGAAAAGTATTTTGTTGACGGCCAACTTAATTTATTGAATTATGCGAATAATGAAGATCTTTCAGAAGTACAATCGCTTTTCTCAATTATTAATGAAAGTAATGATTTAAAGAAGTTACTTGATCCTGATATTGCTGATGACGGCATTCGTGTTCGTCTAGGTAGTGAATTAGGTTCAGATGCATTTAAGAATTACAGTATTATTACTGCTAATTACGATGTTGGTCATCACGGAAAAGGTGTTATTGCTCTATTAGGTCCAACTACGATGCATTATTCACAATTGATCGGATTGTTAGGAGAATTCCGTCAGGAGTTAGCTAAGAGATTGATTGATTATTATTCACGGTATGATGATTCTTGATACTTAGGAGGAAGTAATGGCAGATAAAGATGAAACAAAGAAGAATGTAGACGATCCTCAAAAACCAGAAGAACAAGCTAAAGATACTTCAGCTAAAAAAGATTCTTCAAAGGAAAGTCAAAAAGAAAAAGTTGATTCAAAAGATGCAGCTTTAAAAGATCTAAAAGCTAAGAATGAAGAGCTGGAAGATAAATTTCTTAGAAGCCAAGCCGAAATTCAAAATATGAATAATCGTCATAAAAAAGAAGTTTCAGGAATTCTTAAGTATGATGGTCAAAAATTGGCAACTGAAATACTTCCAGTTTTAGATAATCTAGAACGTGCTTTGACAGTTGAAGTCGACGACGATGCCGGCAAGCAATTGAAGAAGGGTATCGAAATGGTCCAACAACATATGGTAAAAGCCTTAAAAGATAATAAGGTAACTGTTATCGATGGTGTTGGCGATAAATTTGATCCGACAGATAGCCAAGCAGTTCAAACTGTTCCGGCTGATGATGATCATCCTAAAGATACTATCGTTCAGGTTTTACAAAAGGGTTATAAATTAGAAGACCGTGTATTGCGTCCCGCAATGGTCGTTGTTGCTCAGTAATATAAAATTTTAAAAAGAGGTTTTAATTTATGTCAAAAGTTATTGGTATTGATTTAGGTACTACAAACTCAGCTGTTGCGGTACTTGAAGGTGGCTCACCAAAGATTATTGCTAATAAAGAAGGTGCAAGAACTACTCCTTCTGTTGTTGCCTTCAAAGATGGTGAAATTCAAGTTGGTGAAGTTGCAAAGAGACAAGCAATCACTAACCCTGATACAGTTTCATCAATCAAGAGACATATCGGTGAAGCAGGTTACAAAGTAACTGTTGCTGGTAAGTCATACACACCACAAGAAATTTCAGCTATGATCTTGCAACATATCAAGAAGTTCTCAGAAGAATATCTTGGTGAAGAAGTTACAGATGCTGTTATCACAGTTCCTGCATACTTTAACGATTCACAAAGACAAGCTACTAAAGATGCTGGTAAAATTGCTGGTTTAAATGTTCAACGTATTGTTAACGAACCAACAGCTTCAGCACTTGCTTATGGTCTTGATAATGACAAGGGTGATGAAAAGATTCTTGTTTATGACCTTGGTGGTGGTACATTTGATGTTTCGATCCTTGAATTAGGTGACGGTGTCTTTGAAGTACTTTCAACAAATGGTGATACACATCTTGGTGGTGATGACTTTGACCAAAAGATCATCGACTGGCTAGTTGAACAATTTAAGAATAAGAACGGCGTTGACTTGTCACAAGATAAGATGGCTCTTCAAAGATTGAAGGATGCCGCTGAAAAGGCTAAGAAGGATCTATCAGGTGTTAGCCAAACATCTATTAGTTTGCCATTTATTTCATCTGGTGATAATGGTCCACTTCACTTGGAAGAAACATTAACACGTGCTAAGTTTGATGAATTAACATCAGAATTAGTTGAAAGAACAAGAATCCCAGTTGATAAGGCTTTGCAAGATGCTAACCTTAGTGCTGCAGATCTTGATAAAGTTATCTTAAATGGTGGTTCAACACGTATTCCTGCTGTTCAAGAAGCCGTTAAGAACTGGACAAACAAAGAACCAGATCACTCAATCAACCCTGATGAAGCCGTTGCTTTAGGTGCTGCTATTCAAGGTGGTGTTATCTCTGGTGATGTTAAGGATGTTGTTTTGCTTGATGTTACACCATTGTCATTAGGTATTGAAACAATGGGTGGAGTATTTACTAAGTTGATCGATAGAAATACAACTATCCCAACAAGTAAATCACAAACATTCTCAACTGCTGCAGACAATCAAAGTGCTGTTGATATTCATGTTCTTCAAGGTGAACGTCCAATGGCTGCTGATAACAAGACCTTAGGTCGTTTCCAATTAACAGATATTCCTGCTGCACCTCGTGGTGTACCTCAGATCGAAGTTAAATTCGATATTGATAAGAACGGTATCGTTAACGTTTCGGCTAAAGACCTTGGTACTAACAAGGAACAAAAGATCACTATCAAGAGTTCATCAGGTCTAAGTGATGAAGAAATTGATAAGATGATGAAAGAAGCTAAGGAACACGAAGACGAAGATAACAAACGTAAAGAAGAAGTAGACGTTAAGAATGATGTTGAACAAACATTGTTTGCTACTGATAAGACTCTTAAGGATATTAAGGGTAAAGTTTCTGATGATGAAGTCAAGAAAGCAGAAGATGCTCGTGATGCTTTGAAGAAAGCTCAAGACTCTGGTGATCTTGAAGATATGAAGAAGAAACGTGACGATTTGAATAAGATCGTTCAAGACTTATCTGTAAAACTATATCAACAAGCTCAAGATCAACAAAAGGCCGCTGGTGATGCTACAGGTGCTGGTGCTCAAGGTACAACTGGCACTGACAACAAAGATGATGGTAAGACAGTTGACGGTGATTTTGAAGAAGTAGACCCAGATAAAGATAAAAAATAGTTTTTTGTGATAAAGAGCAGCGATTTTAATTACTAGACTGTTAATGGTATAGTATAAAAATGTACTGCTCTTTTGAGCTTAATAAAGATAAAATGGGACGGCTGTCCCGTCATAAAGGTGATTTTTAATGGCAAATAGAGATCCATATGATGTTTTAGGCGTTGACAAAAGCGCTTCTGAAGATGAAATAAAAAAGGCATTTCGTAAACTTTCAAAAAAATATCATCCTGATATTAATAAAGCACCTGATGCTGAAGAAAAGTTTAAAGAAATAAATGAAGCATATGAAACTCTTAAGGACCCTCAAAAGCGTGCCCAATATGATCAATATGGATCAGCAGGTATGAATGGCGGACAAGGATTTGGTGGTTTTGGCGGCGGAGCTGGAGATCAGTTCGGTGGCTTTGACGATATCTTTAGCCAATTCTTTGGCGGCGGTACTGCTAGACAGAGTCCTAATGCTCCAAGACAAGGTTCAGACTTACAATATCGAATGGATCTTTCTTTTGAAGAAGGAGTCTTTGGTAAATCAACAAATATTAACTACAATCGTGAAGAAAAGTGTAAGACTTGTGGTGGTAACGGTGCTAAGCCTGGTACTCAACCAGAGACTTGTCACAAATGTCACGGTTCAGGACATATTGAAGTAGAACGTGCAACTCCACTAGGACGTATGCGTACTAGAGTTGTTTGTGATGTCTGCAATGGTACTGGTAAAGAAATTAAAGAAAAGTGCCCAACATGTCATGGTAAGGGTAAAGTTAATAACAAACATACTCTTAAGGTTACTGTTCCAGCTGGTGTAGAAGATGGACAACAAATGAGATTAGATGGCCAAGGTGAAGCCGGTGAAAATGGTGGACCTTATGGTGATTTATACATTGTCTTTAGGGTAAAACCAAGTAAAGAATTTACTCGTGATGGTGGTACAATCTATACATCAGTAAATATCAGCTTCCCACAAGCAACTTTAGGTGATGAAATTGAAGTTAATACCGTTCATGGTCCTGTTAAATTGACGGTTCCTGGTGGTACACAAACTGGTACATCATTTAGATTGCGTGGAAAAGGTGCACCAATTTTAAATAGTGATAAAGTTGGTGACGAGAAGGTAACCGTTAATATTGTCACACCTCGTAAACTTTCAAGTGAGCAAAAAGAAGCTTTGCAAAAGTTTGCTGAAGCAGGTGGAGATAAAGTTAAAAAAAATGATAGTAACTTCTTTGATAAATTAAAAGATACATTTAAAGGTTAGAATATAAAGGGAAATCTTAATTTTAGATAATTAGGATTCCCTTTTTTGTTATTATTATTGATAATAAAATGTTTTGGAGGATATTTTAATGAATCAGCACGTATATAAACGGAGTTTTTTCATTATATTATGGGAAATTATATTTGGTGGATTCTTAATCTGGATATCAGCATTAATGTATGAAAGTTCAGGTCAAATTGAGTACGATCTATTATCACTAATAATTTTTTTGTTTGGTGTATTTGCAATAATTACTGCCATTTTACAAATCTTTAGGCGGGAAGTTTTAGTAATCGATAGTTATGGAGTGAGAGTCATTCCTAATTATTTTAAAAATAGTGTTGTTTTACCTTGGAATGAAATACTCCATGTAGAGTTAATGCGTAAATCTAACGTTAAAATTATGGTATTTTCTTTAAAAAATGGTCGAAAGATACAAATTTCATTTGCTGGAATATCTAGTCGAAAAACAAAAGAGTCTATTGAATTAATGAATAATTTCATGAATAACGAATCCGTTGGTGAAGATATATCTAAAATTTATATTGATAAAGCGACTACATCTTCATTTGGAGTTCTGCTTTTGTGGTTATTATTCCAAACTATCGCAGTGCTTTTAACTTGGCTTCATATGCTAATTTATAGTGAAGTGATTTTTAAAGGAAATATATTATCA
This sequence comes from Companilactobacillus tucceti DSM 20183, assembly GCF_001434665.1. GTDB lineage: Bacteria > Bacillota > Bacilli > Lactobacillales > Lactobacillaceae > Companilactobacillus > Companilactobacillus tucceti. The sequence continues at coordinate 150,573 of NZ_AZDG01000001.1, forward strand.
CCTTTTTTCACCACGTCTGTAATGACTGCTGTCTTTTTAATCGTCACGGATTTAAATTATTGGGTTCTTTTTAAACTTGGTTGGCATTCAACAGAAAATGGAATTCAATTACGTGGGTCAAAATGGTCTATTCAATTGCCTGCATTTATTCAAAATACTTCTGATTATTTAAATATAAGAAGTTCTGTTTCATCCAGAGCTAAGTCTTTACAAAAGATTTATGTTATTACCAGAATAATATTATTATCTTTTTCGGTTGGTGTAAGTGCTGAAGCAGCTATTTATATGATGAATTTTAATTTGAATAGTTACTTCTCGACAGTATTAATTATTGCAGTTGTGATATTTTTGATATTTATCTTTAGCATGTATAAGCAAATTTTCGCCAAAATATTTAAGTTAAAAATAATCCAGTCCGAAAATTCACATCCTCATTTTGACGACATTTAATAATGGCTTGTTTCGTGGTGGTATAGGTAGAAATAGTGTAAAATAGATAAGATGAGAATTAACTTTAAGTGATAACTGAAGTGATAGAAGGGAATAATTTATGGATCTAGATCTTGATAAATTAAAAGAACGACAAAAAAGAATTCGTAATTTTTCTATCGTAGCGCATATTGATCACGGTAAATCAACGATTGCCGATCGTATTCTAGAAAAGACTAAAACAGTTTCAAAACGTGAAATGAAAGCCCAAATTCTAGATGACATGGATCTTGAACGTGAACGTGGAATTACAATTAAATTAAATGCGGTTGAATTAGAGTACCGCGCTAAAGATGGGAAAGACTATATTTTCCATTTGATAGATACACCAGGACACGTGGATTTCTCCTATGAAGTTTCACGTTCTTTGGCTGCTTGTGAAGGTGCATTATTAGTCGTTGATGCTGCACAAGGTGTTGAAGCTCAAACTTTGGCTAATTCATATTTGGCTATTGATAATGATTTGGAAATAGTTCCAGTTATCAATAAGGTAGATTTACCATCTGCACAACCAGAAAAAGTTCAAGAAGAAATTGAAGAAATGATTGGTATTGATGCCGAGAATGCCGTTATGACTAGTGCCAAAACTGGTTTAGGTATTGATGAGTTGCTTGAAAGGATTGTTACTGATATTCCTGCTCCAGAGGGGGATATTGATAAACCTCTGAAAGCTTTAATATTTGATTCAGTTTATGATAGTTATCGCGGTGTGGTTTTAAACGTCCGTGTACGTGAAGGAATCGTTAAAGTGGGCGATACAATTGAACTAATGAGTAATAAGAAGACCTTTGAAGTTACTGAAGTTGGTGTTATGTCACCAAAAGCGGTCTCTCGTGATTATTTAATGGCTGGGGATGTTGGCTATATAACGGCCAGCATTAAATCAGTTGTAGAAACTCAAGTGGGTGATACTGTAACTTTGGCCAACAATCCTACAGAAGAACCTTTGACTGGTTATCGTAAGAGTACACCAATGGTTTATGCTGGTATGTATCCAGTTGATAATGCTAGATATGAAGATCTACATGAAGCCTTGGAAAAATTAAAGCTTAACGATGCCGCCTTAGAGTATGAGCCTGAAACATCCCAAGCTTTAGGTTTTGGTTTTCGTGTTGGGTTCTTAGGCTTACTTCACATGGATGTTGTGCAAGAACGATTAGAAAGAGAATTTGATCTTGATTTGATAATCACGTCGCCATCAGTTGATTATCATGTAACAACTACTAGTGGTGAAGAAATTGTTGTTGATAATCCTGCCGAGTTGCCTGATGCATCAGAGATAAAGGAAGTTCGTGAACCATACGTTAGAGCTGAAATAATGGTTCCTGAGGACTATGTTGGTCCAGTTATGGAACTTTGCCAGCGTAAGCGTGGACAGTTCGTTACAATGGATTATTTGGACAAATACAGAGTTAATGTAATTTACAAATTGCCACTGTTAGAAATCATTTTTGATTTCTTTGATGATTTAAAATCAAATACTAAAGGTTATGCATCACTTGATTATGATGTTGATGCATATGAGGCTAGTGATTTAGTTAAGATGGATATTCTACTTAATGGTGAAATTGTTGATGCATTGAGTTTCATTGTCCATCGTGATTTTGCTTATCAACGTGGACGTGATATTGTTTCACGTTTGAAAGAAGTAATTCCTAGACAAATGTTTGAAATTCCTGTTCAAGCAGCTATTGGTAACAAGATCGTTGCTCGTGCGACGGTTAAAGCATATCGAAAGGATGTTACTGCTAAGCTTTATGGTGGTGACCGTACTCGTCGGGATAAATTGTTGAACAAGCAAAAAGCTGGTAAGAAACGTATGAAGGAAGTTGGAAAAGTTTCAATTCCTCAAGAGGCTTTCATGTCAGTTCTAAATCTTAACAAAGGTAAGAGTGACGACTAAGCAAAATAATAATTAAATAAGATTTAAACACTTATAATAGAAATGTTATAAGTGTTTTTTTATTTGGGAGGTAAATTGATGGTAAAATCTGAAAACAAATTTGATGTCATTGTTATCGGTGCTGGGCCTGCTGGATTAGCAGAAGGATATGCATTAAATAGCGCTGGTAAAAAAGTTGCAATCGTTGAAAATTATCAATGGGGTGGCACTTGTCCTAATAGAGGATGTGATCCTAAGAAAATGCTATTGAGTGGTGTTCAAGCACGTGATCACATTGCACAACTGAAAAATAAAGGGTTCTCTGATGTGCCTTTTGTTAATTGGAGTGAAATAGAGGCATTCAAAGAAACATATACAAGTAAGATTCCTGGTGGTAGTCGTAATGGAGCAGTCAGTGCAGGAATTACCGCAATTGATGGTGAGCCTCATTTTATTGCCGAAAACCAAATTGAAGTTAATAATGAAACTTTCCAAGCTGATAATTTTGTGATTGCTACAGGTCAACGTCCTAGTCAATTAAATATTCCTGGTAAAGAGTATCTATTAACTAGTACAGATTTTATGAATTTAAAAAAGATGCCTAAGAAAATAACCTTCATTGGAGCTGGTTATATTGCCTTTGAATTAGCAACAATTGCTAGTTCAACAGGTGCACAAGTGCATATTGTTCATCATAATGACCGTCCATTAAAAGAGTTTGATAAATCCTATGTTGATGAATTAGTAAAACAACTAGAAAATCGTGGAGTTAAATTTCACTTCAATATTGATACAACGTCTATTGTTAAATCTAATGACGGTTTCACTCTGAATGCCGAGGGATTTAAGTTGGAAAGTGATTTGATCGTTGGTGCAACTGGTCGTATACCAAATACGGATAAATTGGATTTAGAAAAGTCTGGTATCAAGTATACAAATAAAGGTATTCAAGTTAACGATCATTTACAAACTACTAATACAAGAGTTTATGCAATTGGGGATGTTTTGGACAAAAAAGAACCTAAGCTGACACCAATTGCTGGGTTTGAGGCTCGCTATGTGGCTAGTGTTTTGAATAAAGATAACAGTGATAAGATTATTTATCCTGCAATTCCGACATTGGTCTATGGTAGTCCAGAGTTAGCTAAAGTCGGGATCAATACGATAGATGCGAAGGACAATGATGAATATAAGGTAGTAGATCAAGATCTAACAAAATGGTTCACCTATTATCGTACAAATGAGCCAATTGCTAAGGCGAAAGTAGTGTTTGATAAAAACAATCAGATTGTTGGTGCAACTATTATGAGTAATGAGGCTGATGAGGTTATTAATTACTTAACAATTGCTATCAATAAAAAAATGAAACATGACGAAATAGTAAATACAATTTTTGCATATCCAACGCCTGCTAGTGATCTTCAATATTTACTTTAATCAAAGAGTATAATATTCATTAGATTCTGGAGGCAGATAAATGAAAACAGAAAAGGAAAAGTTTTTAGCTGGTGAACCATATCAAATTATGGACTCAGAATTGGCTGCTGATGAGACTAGAGCTAGAAGGCTATGTAAGATCCTAAATAATTTAGATGATGCTGCTGTTTCTGAGAAGGATAGAGTTATTCGTCAGTTATTTGGATCGGTCGGTAAGAGCCCCTATATACAGCCCAATTTTAGATGTGATTTTGGATATAATATTCATGTCGGGGATAATTTTTTGTGTAATTACGACAATGTGATTTTGGATATTGCTCCAGTAACGATTGGAGATCATTGTTTAATGGCTCCGCATGCTCAAATATATGCTGCATATCATCCTTATGATCCAGTTGAAAGGGCTAATTTCATTGGTTTAGGTAAACCTGTAACGATTGGAGATAACGTCTGGATAGGAGCTAATGCAGTTATTCTACCTGGAGTAACGTTAGGAAATAATGTTATTGTTGGTGCCAACTCCACGGTCACTAAATCGTTTGGGGACAATGTAATTATTGCTGGAAGTCCTGCTAAAGTATTACGTAAAAATATGCCTAAGGACTAAATATATGAAAAGACACCCTTTGATAGCTAATCAATCAAGGGTGTCTTTATTTATTATTAAACTTAATTTTTGTGATATTATAATATAATGATTTTTAAGGAGATAAAATTATGACCATTAAATTAGTTGCTTTTGACATGGACGGAACTTTCCTAGATGATCAAAACACATATAATCACCAACGATTCGGTGAAATTTTAAAAAAACTACGTGCCAAAGATATTCATGTTGCTGCAGCAAGTGGATCACAATATCAACGGCTATTGAATCAATTTGACGAATTTAAATCCGAAATGGATTTTGTTTCACAAAATGGAGCTGTTGTTTATAGTCAAAATAAACCGCTTTTGATTCAAGCAATACCTGATGATGCAGTGGCAAAAACGTTAGATGTTATCAATAATCAATTTGAATCAACTGATATTGCTGAACATCTTGTGGTTGGAGTTAATTCGGCTTATGTCGACGAAAATATTTCTCAAGCTGCTTTTGATATGACATATAGATATTATAATGATTTAAAAAGAATTCCTGATCTTCCTACAGTCACTCCTAAACGATTGCAAGATCAAGTTACGAGTATTGGTATAACTTTTGAATCCCATGTTGATTTTGGTAAGATGATCAACAACCTTCGTGGTTCATTACCAGTAGGGTTATCAAGTCAAACATCGGGTTATAATACTGAACTTATTAGTGAAAATTCAGTTAATAAAGCTGCAGGTCTAAGAGAATTACAGAAGAAATATAATATTGCAGATGATGAAATAATGACATTTGGAGACAATGAGAATGATTTGAGTATGTTGAATCTAACTCCATATGGATATGTAGTTGATAATGCTTCAGATAAAATGAAGGAACAAGTTGATCATTATGCTGATTCAAATAATGATGAAGGTGTTCTGAATGTAATGAGCAGTTTAGTATAAAAAATCACGTTTAACATAAAAGTTAGACGTGATTTTTTTTAGAGCAACATATTAACTAATTTTTTTAAATCTTGTTTTTCAGGAATTTCTGGAAGCATATTAATATCAAAGATTGCTTGGTCTTTGTATTCTTTAACCATTACTTGAGCAGCATCGACACCACTATCAATAACTTGTTCAGCTGTTTCAGCCAATGCCTTGTCACCAGTACGTCCTGCTTCAGCAATTTTATTCATAAAATCATTACCATTTTTACCGATTGCAAAAATTACTGGTAAAGTAAATTCTCCATTTTGTAGCATATACAATGGTCCAAATTCATTTTCAGAAGTATTAATACCGATCAGATCAAAAATCTCGCTCTTGATTTGATAAGCGATTCCAATAGTTCTACCAATTTCTCCAGCAGAATCGATCAAAACATCAGATGCATGTGCCGCCTGTGCCCCAAATCTACATGCAAATTCAAACATAACTGCAGAACGTGCTTCAACTCGTTTAATATACTCAGCTATATCTTCAACTGGTTTTATCATTTCTTCATCGGCTAATAATTGATTGGTAGTAATTTCTTGAACGGCGTCAATTTTACCTTGTAAATCGTCGTCATCAGCAGAACATTTTCTAAATTCAACATCGATCAAATCGGAAAAATATTCTACCATAAAGTTCAAATTGATGGCATCAGGTCCAGCTTGATGTTTACGCATCAATTCGTTTCTTATATAAAACATTTGCGAAGCCGCAGCAGCTGATTGAAGTGAATTTTCTCTTAATTTGTCAGCCTCACCGAAGCTAGAAAATAGGTAGAAAAATGCAGCATGTAGAAATCTTCCGGAATGAAGATAACCTTTTGCCTCATTGATAATGTCATTTTTATTTAGTTCAATCAATCTGAGCATATAGTCTTCTAAATTGACTAGTTTAGTATTTAGTTTTGGAAATTGTTGGAAAGGAGATTCCATTAATTAGTACTTCCTTTATTTAAATTTATCTACTTCTACTTCGAGGTTTTCAGCGATAGGTAAGAATACTTCGGTAAAGAATTTTTGAGGGTCGAATTTCTTTTGATCTTCAATAATATCATTACAACGTTTCCAGGCATCGTTACGCATATTTGTTGCTAGATTTTTGCGAATAGAGTGTAAATGCTTTTTGAGATTTGCATCTGTTGATCCAAAGGCTTGAATATAGAAAAAGATTATTTCGTTATATGTGTTGTCTAAAATCCAGAAAAAGGTATTTCTTAGTTGAGCAATGTTCATCATTTGGGTGAAAACTTTTCCCTTTAAAATTTGCTCTTTAGTAAAGGTGCTTGCTGAAACTATAATTGAATTTACTTGACTCATATCAGCAATGTAACTAGAGTAGTGCTCCCATTGGGACTCTTTTAAATCAATTCCAATTTTTTCTTTGATATCATCTTTTGACATAGATTGAAGTTGCTTTAATGTATTTTCTCTTATGTCTTCTTTTTCTTCAACGAGTCTCTTTTCTAGATTATATAAGATAGTTTGATTCTCGTTTAAGTATTTCATGACTACCGGCCAAATAATATTATTAAAAGTATCATGAAAGTGATTAAATAGGTCATCCGTGTAGGTATTTAAAACTTGTTTGTCTGAATCTGTTCCTTTAACGTGTGATTCAAACTTAACTACAAGTGGAGTACCTTCTTTTTTGTCAGTAGAACCATATGTTACTCCGCTTTCTTTGCGTTGATTATTTTCCCATTCTTTTAATTCATTCAAATCAAGTAATCCCAAAGGCATAATTGTAATGTCAGAATGTGTGGCCATTATTTGTAGTGCAAAGGGGGTAGTGATATTTTGAGTTTCTGTGAATGATTTTAAAGTAACACGTAATTTTTTTTGATTATCCAAGTGATCTTCAGGATCGGCATAGAAGGCTGAAGATTGAATTGGTGAATTTTCAAATCTATCATTTATTTGCTTTTTTAAATCGTTAATATCCATTTATTTATCTTCCTCATTAGTATCATATTTAACTTTTAATTCTTGTAATTTTTTTAGACCCTCATCAGTTAGAGTGGCATTTTTTAAAGTAACAGTTGCAAGTGAATAGTTTTCAATAGCTTCAATTTTTAGATTTTCAAACCAATCACTATTTTGTACTTCTTCGACAGTCTTATATAACATTGATGTCTTATTAAGTTGTCTATTAGAAGTAAAATAATTTCGATCGACGTCTTTTAGTAATTGATATATAGATTCTTCCATAGTTACATTAATTGTCATAATTGATTCTCCATTCCTATTTAGTTATATTTTACCGAAAGTTTAAATAATAAAAAATTAGTAAAATTCCTAAGTTAAAAGAATTTATTAGTCTGTTATGATAAAAAAGTAATAATATTAATATATGGAGGGAATATTATGTCAAAGAAAATTTTAATTAGCGGTCTACATTGTGAGAAATGCCCAATACATATCGCAGAAATGATTAAAGATATACCAGGAGTTGAAAAACAAGAAAAAGATATGGACAAAATGACTTTAACTCTTACAGGTAATATGGATCTAGCAAAGATACAAGCTGCTTTGAGTAGTAAACCATTTACTGTTGAGGAAATTGCTTGATTAAGTCTGCTTCAAATAAAAAGGCTCAACTTTTAGGAGTTGAGCTTAATTTAATTTCATTATTGTTCAGTAGTATTAGTCCAGTACTTAATAAGTTCTCATTAGTAAGTTTAAATCCTATTTTAGGTGCTTTACTAACGAGTGTCTTTGCGGCAATTTTGAATTTGATTTTGGTCTATGTAATGTATCATGATTTTTCTATTATAAAAAATAAATGGGTGATTTTTTTAGGATTATCCAATGCCATTGGTGTTATTTTACAATATGTTGCTTTATCGTTACTAAGTCCGGTTACAGTTACCTTAATAGCACGTATTTACTTGGTTTACGTTTTTGTATTATCATATATTTTCTTAAAAGAGAAATTAAATAAGTTAGATTATTTAGCAATTGTGTTATGTATAGCAGGTTCTATCTTTGTTTCTCAAGGTAGAATTCAAATTGACAGTGTTTGGGGAATCCTTTGTGCATTTATTTACCCATTGATGTATGCCATCAATAATATTATTGCCAAATATTTGGTACACGACAATAATCCAGGAAACGTGTTATTTTATAATCACTTAGTTTCAGCAGCAATGCTTTTGATTTATGCATTATTTGTTCCAGGTACATTTTCTGGAATTCAAACAAGAGCCGTAACATTCAACTTTTTTGGAGCATTCTTTAATGGATTCTTATCATTACTATTGTTCTACACTAGTTTGAAATATATTACAGCTGGTAAAGCTAATATTGTGCGTGCCTTGGGTCCAATTGTAGTAATTATCTATTCTTACTTCTTCTTCCCAATTCAAATTACAACTAATATTATTTTAGGTGCATTATTATTAATTGCTTCGACAGCTATAGTAACATTTACTAAAACTGATAAAGCTTAAATATAATCTCATATGAGAGTGAGACGAAACATAACTTTTTCCACTCTCGTATGAGATTTTTTTATCTAATTAGGGAATTAACTAATTAAATTTACTAGAGATCTTTGAAATAATGTAACTAAGATAGTGAGGGATATATATGGAAAAATTATATGATAGCTACGGTCGACTACATGATTATGTTCGTCTTTCAATTACAGATAGATGCAATTTACGTTGTGTTTATTGCATGCCAAAAGAGGGGCTTCCTTTTTTCCCAACGGATAAAGTCCTATCACAAGATGAAATAGTTAAATTAATTGAGAATTTTTCAGAAATGGGTGTTACAAAAGTCAGGATCACTGGAGGGGAGCCTTTATTAAGAACCGATTTAGTTGATATTGTTAGACGAATTAAAAATGTCGATGGTATTGATGATATTTCGATAACAACTAATGGTTTATTTTTAGCAAAAAAGGCTAAAGCTCTTAAAGAGGCAGGATTAGATCGATTAAATATAAGTTTAGATACTTTCAAACCAGATAGATATAATGAAATAACTCGTGGGGGAAGTATTGATCAGGTTTTAGAAGGAATCGAAGTTGCCAGTGAATTGAATTTCAAAAAGATAAAGTTGAATGTTGTGTTGATCAAAGGCCAAAATGACGATGAAATATTAGACTTTTTAGAATATACTAGAAACCATAATGTGAACGTTAGATTTATTGAGTTTATGCCAATTGGTAATCCTATTAAAATGTGGAAAAAAGAGTACATTGGACTAGATAATGTATTCAAAATATGCAAAGAAAATAACTTTGAATATACGCCAATCGAACTGAACGGTAATGGTCCTTCAGATAATTATCAAATTTCTCAATTTAAAGGAAGTTTTGGTTTGATCCATCCTATCAGCGCTAAGTTCTGTGAAAATTGTAATCGAATGAGGATTACGGCTGATGGGTATGTTAAAGCTTGTTTGTATTGGAATGAAGAAATTAATATTAGAGAAGCCATATCTGATAAAAAAGAATTTCGTCGATTAATTCAAAAATCATTAGATAATAAGCCCTTGAATCATGAGATGGCAATGGATGAGGCAGATAAGATCATTGATAAAGCCCCAACATGGCGTCATATGAGTCAAATAGGTGGATAATACTGATATTGTTGGCTTTGTCGATAAGAAAATGCTTACAAAAGCTAGTTTTACACTGTAAAATTTACTTAATTTATAATATTATAAATATAATGATAAAGTTTTTCAGATTGATAAATTGTCGACCTAATAGGCAGATTTTGGAGAAATAGCTGTGAAAGAAATAAACATTGATGTATTCATAAAACGTCGTAAACAACTTAAATTATCACAAGTAAAACTTTGTGAAGGAATATGTACTCAAGCAACGCTAAGTAAATTTGAGAATAATGGTCGTGTACCATCGTTGTCTATCTTAAATAAGCTTTGTGTTCGCTTGGGTCTTATTGTTGACGATTTATATCAAAGTTCAACTGCAAATACCTCTAGATTGCATGATCTACTTGATACTGCAGAAAAGAAATTGATGATGGAAGATTATCAAGAGGTTATTAAATTATTAGGGGAGATAGACCCAGAAAAAATTGAATTTGCTCCATTGAAAACTCAATTTTATTATTTAAGAGGCTTATTGAATGCATTGACGAATCAACAGCCTGTTGACGTTCTTTTTGATTTCTCACAAATTCTTGATGATTTGGATGATGAACATAGTACTATTTTTACGCAATTAGCTTATGTCGGTTCAGGAATTATGTATTCTCGAAAAAAACAATATGATAAGGCAGATTTCTACTTTGATAAAATTTGTCAATTTATAGAGGAATATCGTCAAAATTCTAATCCTGATGAAGAGGATAAAGATAATTATTATTTGAGAATATTGACGTTGATTTTCTTCACGGCTGAATATCATGCTCAAAAAGATAACTTTAGAGATAGCGATAATTTAGTTAAGTTAGGTATCAAACTGTGTTCTGAGTACCATGTTACGTATTACTTGCCAAGATTAAAGTTGTTAGAAACACAAAATGCTATCAGCGAATCTAAACCACGTGATCTTATTGCGCAATTAATGAGTGAAACTTTAGCGTTTGGGCGTATTAATAATAACCAAGTTGTTGAAGTTAGGTTAGCAGCTATTAAAAAGAAGTTTGAAAATGAGAATAAATAAAATGAATTTGGAAAAAACATAGCTTTTTCCGTCTAAAATAAATGGCACCAGTAATCCGATTTTGGATTGCTGGTGCCATTTTCCTTAATGCTCGAAAGCTGAACATGTTTTGTCCCACTCTAAACTAAAATTCTATTAAATGATGGTGTATTGCATAACGAACTAAATCAGTTCGTGAATCTAGTTCCAATTTTTTTATGATACTAGCTTTGTGTGCTTCAACCGTCTTAGTTGAAATAAACATTTGACTAGCAATTTCTTTATTAGAATAGCCTAGAGCTATAAGAGGGAAGATTTCTTTTTCACGTTTTGAAAGACCATTGTAACCTTCAAGATCAACATCAACTCCATCGGAATTGATTTGCTGAATATCATTTTTGGTTATTTTTATATTTTGATCGATGTAATTTTCACCATTAGATAGAGATTTAAGTGCTTTTAGCAATTCTTCATCAGATGAACTTTTCAAAACATAAGACATTGCACCGTTATGAATGGCTTTATTGATGTATTCTTGTTCCTCATGCATTGATAGAATCAATATTCTAACATCGGGATAGTGTTCATGGATACGTTTAGTTGTTATCAGTCCGCTTTCACCAGGTGGCATACTAAGATCCATAATTAAAATATCGATTCCACCTTGTTCAACCCTTAGATATGTGTCAGTTCCATTAGCTTCTTCGTCTACGACTTCAAAATTGGCTTGTTGATTTACCAGAAATGATAGGCCGGACCTGACAATTGCATGATCGTCTGCAATTAAAACCTTATACATATTTGCCTCCCTCTAAGCAATTGGAAATTTAACAGTAATTGTTGTTCCTTCGCCTGATTTAGAATCTATTTTGAAAGCACCGTTAAACGTTTTTACTCGTTCATTCATATTCATTAGTCCCATTGATCGACCATTAAAATGTTGATATTTTGGTACATCAAAACCATCACCATCATCAATAATTTCTAAAGTAATAAAGTGATCATGAGAGACTAGCAGAATTGCAATCTCATCAGCATTAGCATGTTTCAAAGCGTTATTGATAGATTCTTGAGTTATTCGATACAAAACGCTTTGGATGTCATTTGATAAGTTTCTAGTGTCAGCATTACCAGCAACGTTTATTGTTACGCCGGAGTTCTCCTGTAAACGTTTTGCCAAAACTTTTAATGCCGCTAGTAATCCAAAGTTATCAAGAACAGAAGGTCTAATATCAAGTGCCATTTCTTTGACCTCTGTCAAAGTGTCATTTAGCTGTGACTCGATTACTGTTGTTAATTCTTTTAGTTGTTCTTTAGTAAATTCATTATTTTCTAGTCGTCTAACACCCATAATTGCAGAATAAACACCTTGAGCAATACTGTCATGGAGATCCTCTGAAATTCTCTTGCGTTCTTTTTCATAAGCTCTATTTACGTATTGGGTCAGTTTTCTTTGTTGAGCCAATTGATCCATTCGATCAATAGTTCCACGATTTTTTAAAGTTAGTGAAAATACTTTTTCATCTTGATCTATTACGTTATATATCATGAAGTAGTTTAGAGGATGTGACATATCCTTAGCTAAAGTTATTGGAATTGATATTTCTTTCATCTTGTTTTGAATAATGCAACTGAAACAATTATCAGTTGGTGAAAATTTTTGTTTGACAGATGAATCTGCTACTTCTACTAAATATTGTGGATTCATATTTAGTTCATTTTGTAAGTCTTTAGCAATTTGATTACTAAGAATTAGTTCTTCATCTTTAAATATCATAATTGCATCGGTAGAATCATTAAAATAATTGTTGATCCATTGTGTAGTTTCAAGCAAAAAAATAACCCTCCTCAAATAACTTAATTAAAGGTATTGAGAAAGGGTTAGAGCAGATTGCTCTGAAACTTTTTTATTATCAAAACGATATCCTGCTAGTAATACTCCACGTACTAATTTAGTTAATGGAGAAATAATCGGCACTGCAATCGCCGATTGAAGCGATTCAGACTTAGCAATAGGGGTGTACATTTCATCAGAATATTGATAATGATCCAAATTATTATCCCAAAATGGTTTACCAGTTCTTACGACTAGTCCGGCAATCCCAATACCACTTCTCAAGACGATTTTTCTAAACTTTTCATTAGTGTTACCAGCCACAAAGTCCCATTTGATTAAATGGGGTGATTGTGTTGATTGGAGTGCGATTCCCACAAAATCAAATTGTTCTTTTTGGTAAATTTTATCAACGATCAATTGATAGTCATTTTGACTACGTAATTGTTCTGAATTCACGTCTTGCACCTCCTTATAATAACATTGTTAAATTGTTTTGAACGATTATACATTAAAGTTTTATCATTTTTTATTCACTTATGGAATATTTAATATGAATATCTATACATTAAAACATATCACCACTACTAAAGCTAAGTGGTAGACATTGAATCTCCTGAGTTATGAATTTTTCTAAAGAGAAGTCGTCTAAACTTAGATATTGGAACAAGTCATAATTATCAATATTGAAATGACTGATAGTGTAGTAACTCTTGTTAATTGTTGCAGCGTAACAATTTGAATTGTTTGATAGATTGGTTAATACAGTTGTTTTTACTTGGCTGTAATTTGTTGATAGAGTTAGATAATCAGTTTGATCAGGGAACTGGGAACTTACTGCATAAATTTCACTTAGACAATTACTCTTTTCAAATGGTTGTTGTTGAGAAATTATAATAAGATTTTTTTGCTTTTTTAAAGTGTTTTTCAGATTTTTATTTTGGGATACGATTACAACAGTGTTTGAGACTAATAAAAGTTTATTGGCGGTAATTTGGATTTCTTGAGTTGTAGCTTGATCAGAATTTAAAACTATACCGATCATTATTTATCCTGGTAAATGAAGTGACCACTTTTACCGCCATTTTTTTCAACTAGGTGAACGTCAGTTATAATCATGCCTCGATCAATTGCCTTACACATATCATAAATAGTTAGTAGGGCAGTTTGTGCAGCAAGTATTGCTTCAATTTCAACACCAGTTACATGTTTTGTTTTAACTATTGTAGTTATAGTAATCGTATCTTTATTGTTGTCCTCAAATTTAATATCCACACCAGTCAATGGGATTAAATGACACATTGGGATCAATTGGCTTGTCTGTTTAGCAGCCATGATACCAGCAATTTGTGCGACCGCTAAAACATCTCCCTTTTTTATCTTTCCATCATGAATTCTAGATAAAGTATTTGGATGCATAGTGATTTTTCCAGTTGCTTGTGCCATTCTTGAGGTTACGTCTTTGTCAGTAACATCGACCATCTTTGCTCTATTTTGGTCGTTGAAATGTGTTAAATTATCCATCTGACGGCCTCCTTTAAAATTTGATATAGCTCTTATTGACCAAAGTATAGCAAATAGGCCACCTCCCTGATATTAGGGAAATGGCCTATCTTTATTAATATATTTATCCATTTTGCCTTTTTGCGCGTTCAGCCATCATTTTTGCCTCACATTTGTAATCGCAAGCAGCACACTTTCCTTTTTTGGATTTCTGAGCAACTTTGTAAATTTCATAACCTGCAAAGCTGATAATAATAAGTGCGATAATAATATTTGTGAATATTGACATTTACTTTCTCCTTTTTTATAAGAATAATGATCCAACTTGAAAAATTATAAATGATAGAGCATACGCAATTAAAATACTGGAAAAGACAGAATATACTGCCCATTTAGTGGATCCTGTTTCTGATTTAATAGTACCGATCGTGGCGAAGCAGGGTACATATAAAAGAATAAAAACTAATAATGCATATGCAGAGATGGGTGTAAATAATTGGCCGAATGTTGCAATTAAAGTTGTTTGACTAGTTGTATGGAAGAGAACCATCATACTAGAGCTAATTACTTCCTTTGCTAAAATTCCAGTGAATAATGCGCTAATAGCTTCCCAAGAGGTTATTCCAATTGGAACAAATAATGGCAATAAAAATTGACCTAGAATAGCTGAAAAGCTTTTATCGATGTTAGTAACGAATCCGCTAGGGCCAAAGTTTGATAGTAACCAGATAAGAACAGTACCAGCAAAAATTATAGTACCAGCTTTTCTAACAAATCCCTTACTTTTATCCCAAGTACCACGCCAGATAATATCAAATCTTGGTAAATGATATTGGGGTAATTCGACGATAAAGACGGTATTTTCTTTTACATGAAAAATTAGTTGATAAAATTTTGCCATCGCTAATGCAACAATAATTCCTAAAAAGTAAATTGATAAAACAATCAAAGCTTGATTTTTGGGGAAGAATGCTGCTACAAACAAACTGTAAATTGGTAACCTAGCTGAACAGCTCATGAATGGAGATATCAGTGTTGTTATTAATCTTTCCTTAGGTTGTTCAATAGTTCTCGCTGCCATGATTCCCGTAACATTACAGCCAAAACCAATAATTAGCGGAATAAAAGCTTTACCATTCAGTCCTATAGCTTGCATGACTCTATCTGTAACCAGAGCAGCTCTTGCCATATAACCGGAGTCTTCTAGTATAGAGATACAAGCGAACAAGACCATTATTTGAGGAATAAAAGTTAATACGCCGCCAACTCCAGCAATTATCCCATCAACTATTAGTGAGCGAAGAAAAGGTAAGGCACCGATATTTTTAAGAAAAATATCAGAGTAATGAGAAATAGGACCTGATAAAAATGCATTTAGTTGATCTGACAGAGGAGTTCCGATCCAATCAAATGATAATTTGAACATCAAATAAAAAATGGCTATAAAAATCGGTAATCCTAAAATTGGGTTAGTAACAACTTTGTCTATCTTAGAGGTTATTTCAACATTACTAGTTGAAGAAATATTTTCTCTGGCTTCATTTAATGTTTCTTCAATGAAACTTAACCTAGTTTGAAATATTTTTTCTTCAAATTCGTTCTTATCAAACATATCGGCCTTATCGAGCAAAGGTTTAAAATCATTTTTTAAAGCATATTGTCTTACGACTTTGTTCTTGTTCATAAACTGTATAGTTAGCCAAGATGCAAAGTGTTCAGAAATTTGGTAATTATCAACTAGACTTTTAGTTGCTTTATTTATCTCTGCTTTTATTTCACTTGGATAATTAAGATCAAGATTTGTATGGGGGAGATTTTCGACAGGAACATTTTTAATTTCTTCTCGTAGTTGTTCAATTCCATCATGATTTCTTGCGTTAGTTGTTTTAACAACACATCCTAGTTTGTCAGCTAAGGTTTTAATATCGTAGTAAATACCAGAACGCTTAAGATCATCGATCATATTTAATGCGAGAATAACTGGTTTTCCAAATTCTAATAATTCAATTGAAAGAAGTAAATTTCGTTTGAGTTGATTGGCATTAGTGACATTTAATATAACATCTGCATCGTTTTGTAAAAGATAATTAATGGCAACGGATTCATCTTTGGTGATAGGATTTAGTGAATAGATACCAGGAAGATCAACGACAACTATTTCAGTGTGCTTGATGCTGCCCATCTTTTTCTCCACTGTTACGCCAGTCCAGTTACCAACATAAGCATATGAATCGGTGAGTTGATTAAAGAGGGTTGTTTTCCCTGTGTTGGGATTACCCATTAAAGCAACAGTCGTCATTCAGAGATACCTCCCATCAATAGTTTAAAGACTTTGTAGCGTAGACCAATTCTTTGATGGTCTATTTCTACGATAACAGGGCCGTGAAATGGGAGAAATCTAACAATAGTCATTTGACTTCCAACATGAATACCCAGGCTATGTAATCTCTGTTCAGTTTGACTATCAAGATAATCAAGGTCTTTTACCTGATATGTTTTAGTTATGTATTGTTCAGAAATAAGTTGCATTTAATTCACGCTCCTTAAACAAATATTCCAAAAATGAATAAAAAATATCTATTAGTGAAATAATTAACTTTACGCATATTATGCAATAATTTCTGTGGTTTGTATATAAGCAAAATGACTAATTAATTCTACAAAAATGTGCATTTTTGAGATTAAAGTGTTTAATATTATATATAGAATGAATATTGAACTTATTCAGGGAGGAAGATATGAAAGAGGGAATTTTAGAAAGCATTGAGACGGCAGCAAATTATCACGGAGAGTCACATTGGTTAGTGGATCGAAGATTAGATGCAACGAAAAAAATCATTGATCTTCCTAAAATGTTAAAATTGGTGACTCCAAGTTTTAAAAGATCCGATAGAGACTTAATCAAATCTGAAGCAAATTCAAATAAGACGGTTGTACAAGTAGGACAAAGAGTCATTAAAAATGATTTACCAGATGAATTAGATGAAAAAGGTGTGATACTGACTGATATTTTTACCGCCTTACGTGAACATCCTCGTCTAATACAAAGATACTTTATGGATAAAGTCATTAACTATGATGAATCCGATTTTACTCGTTATCATTTATCGATGATAAATTCTGGAATATTCCTATATATCCCAAAAGAAGTTAAAATAAAACAACCAATTGAAATTCAGTTAGTTCAAGATAGTACGACCGAAGTTCCTATGATTAGTCATATTCTGGTTGTTGCAGAAGAAGAAAGTGAAGTTACTTTTAAACAGTCTTCAAAAACTGTCGGCAACAATTCCAATCTAGTGCAGTCATTTGTAGAGATATTAGCTCGAGCAAATAGCGTTGTTAATTATGAATCCATTGATGAATTTTCCCAAAATAGCCAAGTTTATTTTAAAAATAGGGGATTTTTGAATCGTAAATCAAAGATTAACTGGAATATTTCTATAAAAAATAAGAATAAGACCGTTGGTGAAATTTCTAATAATCTTTTTGGATCTGAGTCTTCTGCCAATATCAAGTTAGATTCACAAAACAATAATAATAAAATTGATTTGCCAGTAAAGAAACATGGGAAAAATGTTAACTATACCGAGACAATTGTTTAAAAAAATAAGTTTGTCACTTGACAAAATGATTTATAAATAATATCGTTGTGTCATGAATTAACATTTGGATCATTAGTAAATACGACCGATCACAGAGAGCCTGTCATGCTGAGAACCAGGTATCGAAGTCATTTACGAACCTACCAATTGACTTTATCGTTGTAATGACGATACGCATATCGGCGTTAATGATTTGAGTGAATCTTTATATTGAAGATTAATTAAGGTGGTACCACGGAAAGCTGTTTCGTCCTTTTAGGATGGAACAGCTTTTTTATTTTCTAAAAATTTAGGAGGATGTAAGATGTCAGATTTACAAAAAACAGATTTTTCAAAATGGTATATTCAAACAATCCAAAATGCTGATTTAATGTCATATTTACCAGTTAGAGGATGCATTATTTTCAAGCCGGACGGGTATGAACTTTGGGAAAGAATTCAACAAAGATTCAATGCTTACTTGAAGAGTCAAGGTATCAGAAATGCATATTTCCCAATGCTTATTCCAAAGCATTTCTTTGAAAAAGAAGAAGAGCATATTGAAGGATTTGCACCAGAATTACCTTGGATGACACAAGTTGGTGATGAAAAGCTTGAAGAACCTTATGCCTTACGTCCAACTTCAGAAACAATGATCGGTAATGCATTTAGTGATTGGATTCAATCATACCGTGATTTGCCTTATGAAATTAACCAATGGGCTAATGTTTTCCGCTGGGAAAAGAAGACACTTCCATTCATGAGAACTTCAGAGTTCCTATGGCAAGAAGGACATACAGCACATGCATCAGAAGAAGATGCTCGTAAGAGAACTCTAAGTGTTCTTGATGCTTATACTGATTTGATTGAGAATTTCTTGGATATTCCAGTATATAAAGGTCAAAAGACACCTTCAGAACGCTTTGCTGGTGCGGTTGATACATATTCAGCTGAATCAATGATGCGTGATGGAAAGGCCGTTCAAGCTGGTACATCACATTATCTTGGTAATAACTTTGCTGAATCATTTGATATCAAATATCTTGATAAAGACAATCAAATGAAATATGTATTCACAACTTCATGGGGTATTTCAACACGTTTGATTGGTGCTATGATCATGGAACATGGTGATGAAAATGGTTTGGTATTGCCTCCAGCAATTGCTCCAACGCAAGTTGTCTTGATTCCAGTTGGTCCATGGCAAAAGAATCCTGAGATTATGGAAAAATTGACAACCATAGAAGAAAGTCTTAAGGCTAAAGATATTAGAGTACAAATTGATGATACTGATTCTTCACCTGGTTATAAATTTAATGATTGGGAACAAAAGGGAGTTCCAATGCATGTTGAATTTGGACCTCGTGATTTGAAGAATGATTCAGCTGTTATCAAGATGCGTGATTTAGATGATAAAGAATCTGTTTCACTAGATGGTATTGAAGATAAAATTGCTGATGAATTGAAAGTTATGCAAAAACGTCTTCTTGAATCAGCTCGTGCACGTAATAAAGCTAATGAATATTATGATATTGACACTCTTGATGACCTTAAGAAACACATCGAAACAAAGAAAGAAGCCAATGAAACTCCTGGATTTGTCTTGATTGGTTGGGATGGAACAGCTGAAACTGAAGCTAAGATCAAAGAAGAAACTGGATTTACAACAAGAAATATTCCTTTCAATCCACCAATGGAAAAGAAAGTTGATATTGTAAGTGGTAAACCTGCCAAATATACTGTTTGGATCGCACGTGCATATTAAAATAGGCATTGTAAAACAGTAGTAAAATAAAAAGAGAGTGTGCCGACACATGGTCAGCTTTCGAGCATTAAGACAAACAAGCTCATCAATCCGATTTTGGATTGATGAGCTTGTTTGTTTTAAGCGGAAAAAGCTATGTGTTGACACACGTTTGTGCTGCATGTTTAAAGGAAATAATAGTTTTGTTCCAGACTTTTTTTATTTTTAAGTGATTAATCCACATCGTAAGTTGCTTCTGATTTATCAAATGAAGGATCTGAAAATTCTTTAAAATGTTCATAGTCTTTCTTTATGAGCATGATGTTTCTCTCCAATTTTTCAATTGCCTGATCTTGTTCAAGTGTTCTTAGGTCATCACGTTGATGTTGAATCTCGTTTTCGAGTAGAGTGCGTTGAATACTTAAGTCATTCAAGCCAATTGCTAATAGCTTTTGGAAATCACCATTGCTCATATCATTTTTTGATTTCATTTTAAATCCTCCAGATAATTAATGTTTTTTAAGCGACCATCAAAATTCCGTGCTGGGCAATTTGCATCTTTTAACAAACTTCTCCATCGATAATTTTGTTCAGTCATATATTTTTTTAATAATTCAATTTTAATATTCAGATGGCAGCAAGTGTAGTAGGGAACACTCTTAATTTTAATGTATCCCGTTTCTAAACTTAGAAATTCAATGGCTGATTTATCGATGATATAGTCAGTTGCTACTACTATTAGGTCTGCACTTGTCTTATTAGTAGTTTTGAAATATGACCAAAGTGCAGACATTGGTCCGCAATCTATTAGTGGTGCTACATCTTGAATAACATTTACCTGATTATTAAAAAGATTTTTGACGGTTGAATGATTGTTAGAATTTGTTGAAACAAAACAATTCTTTACCAAAGGAGAGGTTAAATCCGCTGTATATTTTACATTTGGAATTACTACATCGTTAAAATGAGCTAATGCTTTATCACTTTTGAATCTAGTGGA
The DNA here is from genome assembly GCF_001434665.1 of Companilactobacillus tucceti DSM 20183. Lineage (GTDB taxonomy): Bacteria > Bacillota > Bacilli > Lactobacillales > Lactobacillaceae > Companilactobacillus > Companilactobacillus tucceti. The sequence goes on from NZ_AZDG01000001.1 coordinate 171,237, forward strand.
TTTTCCACCAGCCAAAATCAAACTATCTGTCATTTGTAATATTCCTTAAAAATTGATTTATAAATGATTCTCTTTTGTTTAGATCCTCGATATCTAACGCTAGACTGTTTTGTTGAATTGAAACATATTCTTTTATATTGCTTATATTTTTGAAATCATTTTTTGTTTCATCTTGTTTCAAGAGTACGATTTTAGGAAAATCCAATTCTTTTATACCCTCAATGATAATGAAATCTGCGAGGGTCTTTTTTTGCATGTCTTCAATTTTTTTTAGCTCGTTAGAAGGAAGATTTCTTTGATAATGAATAGTTTGTTCATCATTGAGTAACAATACGTTGTCTGAATTTTTAAAAAATTTACCAGTATCAGTATTAGTTGGAATATCTATGGGTAAGTGGGTATGTTTAACAACGCTATACTTATAGTTTGTCATGGTAAGAAAATTCTCAATCAGAGTAGTTTTGCCACTTTTTTTATGGCCAATTATTTGAAAGGTAGTAGCCATGTTCTTAAAACGCTTCCTTTAGGAGTAATTGATTTTCCACGTGGAATTTCAAACATACATGTTGCACGTTGTAAGTTATTTAAGTTTCCGGAAGCATCCCCACCAACACGACCGATTTCAATATGATCTCCATTAAAGATATATTTTCCACGAAGAATACGATCGTACATATTAGTTTTAGTATATTCTGCATTTAAAGTTCCGGTACATTCGATACAGCGACTAGTTTGGTGTTGCATCAGTCTTAATGCGTATTCTACATATAAGTAGAAACCAGTGAAACAAGCACCTGGATTTCCGGATAATCCAAAGAATAAGGTATTGTCATAAATAAATGCCGTAGTAACACTACCAGGGCGCATTTCAAGTTTGTTGAATAATAATTTTTCAGACGATTTTGCTAAATCAGCAATGATATCAAAATCACCAACAGAAACACCACCGTCAGTAATGATAACGTCGCATTTTTCTAAAATATCATTTACAGCTTGTTTTAAAGCGTTTGGATCATCTTTAATTTGAGTATAGCTTATAACATCGGCACCGTTTTCTTTACAAAGTTCACGAATCATTGGTCCATTACTGTTGAAGATTTTTCCGTTAACTATTTTTTCACCAGGATTTAAAAGTTCTGATCCAGTAGTAATAATTCCAATAGTTGGTTTTTTATAAACGGATATTTCTTGTACATCAAATGCGCTTAATAAACTAATACCACCTGGATTAATTTCAGTATTCTTGGCTAATAATAAATCGTCTTTTTTAAAGTAATCACCAATTTGAGTGATGTTATCTTTCTTTTGAATTTCTGTAATTTGTACAGTATCTTTATCGATCATTCTAGTTGTTTCCAACATAACAACTATATCTGCGCCATCTGGAACATAGCCACCGGTCATAATTCTAACGGCTTCTCCAGAGACTAATGGTCGATCAAAATCGGCACCAGCAGGAATATCACCGACGACTTTTAAATTTGCAGGTAGGTTTTTTAAATCGGATTGTAACATGGCAAATCCATCATATCCTGAGCGTCTGAAGGTGGGAAAGTCATGAGGTGCCTTAATATATTCAGCAATTATTCTGTGGTTTGCTTTTGAAGCAGGCATTTTTTCTGTTTTTAGTGAAACACTCTCAATATTATCAACGATAACTTTTCTAGCTTCGTCAATACTAATAGCATTTCTTTGATCGACTGGTTTATACATTATTTAGTGATCTCCTTAATTAAATGATTTAAATCTGGCAAGATAATTTTTTCTAAAGCTGTCTTGCAAGCGTTTGTGGATCCTGGAAGTAGGTAACAAATTTGGTCACTGTCAGTTATTCCAGCAGTGGCACCTGAAACTAAAGCTTTTAAACCAATATCAGCTATACTTATTTGACGAAAATATTCGCCAAATCCTGGAATGACTTTGATAAATTTTGGCTCAAGCGTATCAATTGTGACGTCACGACGAGCGATACCTGTTCCGCCATTTACCAAAATCAATTTACAGGATGTTACTAATAGTTTGTTATAAGCAGAAGTTATTTGTTCGGCGTCATCTTTAACAATATATTTTTTAATAAAGTTATTACCGGCGTCTGACATAGCTTCTTGAATATAAAGACCTGATTTATCAGTATCTTCAGTGCGAGTGTCACTTACTGTGATAATTCCAAAATCAATCATTTATTTACCTCCAGGGCAATCTTTTCTTTTTTAACTTGAATCTTTCTAAAGTCAAAATTCCAATTATCTACTACTATAAGAGTACCGGCGTTGACTTTTTTTGGAGCAGTTAGATATTTAAGAGCCATTGATGCTTGCAAACTACCAGTAATAGCGACGATCATTGGGTTTGTTCCAATATTTTTACTTAGGCCAAGTTGCGCAACATCCTCTTTTGGGTATAGGCATTCAAGACAAGCTGAATCTTTATCAATAAACATGACTTGACCTTGATTAGCTGCACAAGTTCCAAAGATATGTTTGATACCTTCTTTTTGGCAATCTTCATTAATTTGATACTTAACCGGAAAATTGTCAGTACAGTCAATTACTAAATCATATTCCTTTGATAATATATCGGAGGAATATTTTTTATTTATAATATTAATTTTAACATTACTATTTGCTTCTTGAAGATGTTTTCTAATTGCTACTAACTTATTAATTCCGACATCACTTTCAATGTAGAGATTTTGTCTATGTAAATTTGTTAGTTCCACATCGTCAAAATCTAAGAGTGTGATTTCTCCAATACCAGCCTTTACCAATTCCGATGAAACAAAACTTCCAAGTCCGCCAACTCCAATTGCCAATACATGAGAGTTTTCTAATCTTTTTTGACCAACTGTACCAATTTGTTTGATTTTTAGTTGTCGATCGTATCTATTTGTCATATTGATCACCTGCCTGTACAAAATGTTAGGGAAAATCCTAATCAAAATCAATTAGGATAAGTGCTAGATTTATAGTTAGAACAAAGTATGTAGAACTAGGTGGGAATTTACATATGCTAAAATCGAGATTTTTTAAAAAAGTAGAAAAGTTCAATGGTAACTTTACTCAACTAGAAGAAGATTCACGTCGTTGGGAAAAGCTATACAAAGAACGTTGGTCGCACGATAAGGTAGTTAGAACTACTCACGGTGTAAACTGTACCGGATCATGTAGTTGGAATGTTTACGTTAAACAAGGAATTGTTACGTGGGAACATCAATCAACTGACTATCCATCTTGTGGACCTAATATGCCAGAATTTGAGCCTCGTGGATGTCCTCGTGGTGCTAGTTTCTCATGGTATGAATACAGTCCTTTGAGAATCAAGTATCCATATATTCGTGAACGCTTATGGAAGATGTGGCAAGATGCCAAGGATAAATTCGATAGTCCTATCGATGCTTGGGAATCAATTGTTACTGATCCAGAAAAGACTAAGGCTTATAAGAGCGTTCGTGGACATGGTGGGTTGATCCGTGTTAAATGGGATGACGCTACTGAATTAATTTCAGCCATGCTGTTATATACGATCAAGAAATACGGTCCTGATCGAATTGCTGGATTCTCTCCAATTCCAGCTATGTCAATGCTAAGTTACGCTTCAGGTGCAAGATTCATGTCATTAATTGGTGGAGAAATGTTGAGTTTCTATGATTGGTATGCCGATCTACCACCAGCATCACCACAAGTTTGGGGTGAACAAACTGACGTACCAGAATCAAGTGATTGGTATAACAGTCAATATCTAATGATGTGGGGCTCAAATGTTCCATTAACTAGAACACCAGATGCTCACTTCATGGTAGAAGCTAGATATAAAGGTACAAAAGTTGTTTCTATTAGTCCTGACTATGCTGAAAACGTTAAGTTTGCGGATAATTGGTTAGCTCCAAATCCAGGATCAGATGCTGCATTAGCCCAAGGATTTACTCACGTTATCTTAAATGAGTATTACAACAATCAACAAGTTCCATACTTTACAGATTATGTTAAGAAATTTACTGACTTGCCATTTGTCATTATGCTTGATCAAAGTGAAAAGAATGATGAGCATGTTGTTTCTGGCCGTTTCTTAAGAATTTCTGATTTAAAGGATACTAATGAAGCTAATCCTGAATGGAAACCAATGTTAGTTGATGAACCAACAGATAAATTGGTAGTACCAAATGGAACTATTGGTCAAAGATGGGATAAGAGTGAAAAATGGAATCTTGATTTGACTTCAGAATTTGGACGAGAAATCAGTCCTAAACTTTCATTCTTAGGTGAAGATTACAAAGTAATTGATATGCCAAACTTTGATAGTGAAGGTAATTCAATTTACAGTAGAACTATTCCTTGTCGTGAGATCACTTTGAAGGATGGCTCTAAGAAATTTATCACTACTGTATTTGATTTAGTTATGGCTCAATATGGTATCAAACGTAAGAAAATTGATATTTATGCAGCTAAAGGATATGACGATGCTGATAGTCTTTTCACACCAGCTTGGCAAGAAAAAATTACTGGTGTAAGAGCAGATTTGGTAGTTCAAATAGCTCGTGAATTTGCACAAAATGCTGCTGATACAAAAGGTAAGTCGATGATTATTGTTGGTGCTGGTATCAACCACTGGTTCAACAGTGATATGACATATCGTGCCATCATTAATATGTTGATGTTAACAGGATGTATTGGTGTTCAAGGTGGCGGCTGGGCTCACTATGTTGGACAAGAAAAACTACGTCCGGCTGAAGGTTGGGCTAATATTGCTTTTGCTAATGATTGGCAACCAGGTGGAGCACGTCAACAACAAGGAACATCATTCTTCTATTTTGCTAGTGATCAATGGAAATACGATGAGCTAGATAATGAAGGTATGAAGTCACCAATCAAGACTATTAAAGATGGATACAAACACCCAGCCGATTATAATCAAATGGCCATCAGATTAGGTTGGATGCCATCATATCCACAATTTGATCGTAATAATTTGAACTTTGTTAAAGATTATAAGACCACTGATATCAAGGAAATTTCTAAGAAAGTCGTTCAGGAATTAAAAGAGGGTAGTTTGCATTTTGCCGCCGAAGCTCCTGATAAAGATATTAATCAACCAAAAGCACTATTTATTTGGCGTTCTAACTTATTCTCATCATCTGGTAAGGGTCAAGAGTATTTTATGAAACACATTTTGGGATCTGAAAATGGTCTTTTGGCTAAGCAGAGTGAAAACTTTAAGCCAGTTGATATGGAATGGGATGAAAAGAGTGTTACAGGTAAATTGGATCTGGCAGTTGCCTTTGATTTTAGAATGGTAACTACACCACTTTATTCAGATATTGTGTTACCAGCAGCAACTTGGTATGAAAAAGAAGATCTTTCAAGTACTGATATGCATCCATTTATCCATCCATTCAACAAAGCTGTTGATCCACTTTGGGAATCACAAAGTGATTGGCAAGCATTCAAGCATATTTCTAAACGTTTCTCAGAAATGGCTAAGAAATACTATAGTGAACCACAATATGACTTGAAGACTCAACCACTTGGACATGATTCAATGGGTGAAATCTCACAACCATACGGTAAGATCAAAGACTGGAAACGTGGAGAAATCGAACCAATTCCTGGTAAGACTATGCCAAGTCTTTCATTAGTAAAACGTGATTATACAGCCGTTTATAATAAATATATTGCCCTTGGACCAAATGCCGGTGGTAAAGTTGGATCAAATGGCTACAGTTATAGTGTTGCTGATGAATACAACGAATTGAAAGATATTATTGGAACTTATACTGATGGTGTCGATAAAGGTTATCCAAAACTTGATGAAGATAAGAATGTTGCAGAGTCGATTCTTCACTTATCAAGTGCTTCAAATGGACATGTTGCCAAAAAGGCTTGGGAAGATGCGGAACAAGTTACTGGTAAAAAGCTAACTGATATTTCTGCTGGTTTAACTGAAAAGCAAATGACTTTTGCTAATATAACTGCTCAACCTAAGGAAGCAATTCCAACTCCAATATTCTCAAGTGCTAAACATGATGGTGACAGATATTCACCATTCTCAGTAAATATTGAAAGAAATGTTCCATTTAGAACTTTGACTGGTCGCCAACAATTCTATTTAGATCACGAAATATTCCAAGAATATGGTGAAGAATTAGCAACTTACAAGCCAACTCTTCCACCACATGTCTTAGGACCAGCTGATACAAAGGTTGCGCCAGCAGATAAAGAATTAACACTTCGTTATTTGACACCGCATGGTAAGTGGAATATTCATACAACTTACCAAGATAATTTGTACATGTTGACCTTATTTAGAGGTGGTCCAACAGTTTGGTTAAGTTTGGATGATGCTAAGAAGATCGATATTAAAGATAATGATTGGGTCGAGTTATACAACAAGAATGGTGTCGTTACTGCGAGAGCAGTTGTTTCACAACGTATGCCTGATGGAACAATGTATATGTATCATGCTCAAGATATGGAAATTGAAGAACCATTATCAACAATTACAGGTAACCGTGGTGGTAGTCATAATGCCCCAACTCAAATTCATGTTAAACCAACCCAAATGGTTGGTGGATATGCTCAATTGAGTTATGGATTCAACTACTATGGACCTATTGGTAATCAAAGAGATTTATATGTAAATGTTAGAAAATTAAAGGAGGTCAAGTGGCATGAAAGTTAAAGCACAAATTTCCATGGTATTAAATTTGGATAAGTGTATCGGCTGTCATACTTGTTCAGTAACATGTAAACAAACTTGGACAAATCGACCAGGTGCTGAGTACATGTGGTTTAACAACGTCGAAACAAGACCTGGTGTTGGTTATCCTAAAAAATGGGAAGATGAAAGTCACTACAAAGGTGGCTGGAAACTAAATCGTAAAGGTAAATTAGAGTTACGTGCTGGTAGCAAATTGAATAAAGTTGCTCTAGCTAAGATTTTCTATAATCCTGATATGCCTAATCTTGACGATTATTACGAACCATGGACTTATGATTATCAAACACTTTTTGGAAAAGAATCAAAGCATCAACCAGTTGCCCGTGCAAAGTCACAAATAACTGGTGAATATATGGACTTAACTAATGGTCCTAACTGGGATGATGATTTGGCTGGATCAGATCGTAGTTTTGGTGAAGATCCTAATATGCAAAATATTGAATCAGATATCAAAGGTAACTTTGAAAGAACATTTATGATGTATCTTCCAAGACTTTGTGAACATTGTCTAAATGCAGCTTGTGTTGCATCATGTCCAAGTGGTGCCATGTATAAACGTGATGAAGATGGTATTGTTTTGGTCGATCAAGAACGTTGTCGTGGTTGGAGATTTTGTATGACAGGTTGTCCATACAAGAAGGTTTACTTCAATTGGAATACCAACAAAGCTGAAAAATGTACTTTCTGTTATCCAAGAATCGAAGAAGGATTACCAACAGTTTGTTCTGAAACATGTGTTGGTAGAATTAGATATATTGGTGTAATTCTTTATGATGCTGATAGAGTTGCAGAGGCTTGTGAAGAACCAGATGATACTAAACTTTATGAAGCTCAATTAGGATTGTTCCTTGATCCTAATGATCCAGAAGTTGTTGAACAAGCTTTGGCTGATGGTGTTGATATGGAGACAATCAGATGTGCTCAAAAGTCACCTATCTATAAGATGGCAGTCGAACAAAAAATTGCTTTCCCATTGCATCCTGAATACCGCACAATGCCAATGGTTTGGTATGTGCCACCATTGTCACCAATTATGAATTATTTTGAGGGGAAAAATTCTATTAAATATCCAGAAATGATTTTCCCTGCAATTAATGAAATGCGTATCCCAGTTGAATATTTGGCAAATCTTTTGTCAGGTGGAAATACTGAGGTAATTAAGAATGCATTATACAAATTAGCTATGATGAGATTGTATATGAGAGCTAAGACAAGCGGAAAAGACTTTGATCCTGCAAAACTTGATCGTGTCGGCTTAACTGAAGATTCTGCAACATCACTTTATCGTTTACTTGCTATTGCAAAATATGAAGATAGATTTGTTATTCCAAAGAGTAAGAAAGAAAAAGTTGCTCCTGTCGCTGAAGACCAGGGTGGATTAGGCTTTGAACAATGTAATGGTTGTGCTTTGGCACCGGTTCATGGAAGCATGCTTCGTAAAGCAAAAGCCGGAGAATCAACAAAAGATATTTACGCAGAAAGCTTCTACGGAGGAATTTGGCGTGATTAATATTGAAAAGTTGAACTCCCTAAAACAAGGTTTTGTCTATCTTTCTAGATTATTGGATTACCCGCAACAATCTATCTTAACTGATGATTTTGTAAACGAATTTAAAGCTGATTATGCTGAAACACCATCTAAAGATAAATTGCTAAATATAATTTATAAAATGCAAAGATATTCTTTAGAAGAATTAAAAACTCATTACGTTTCACTTTTTGAACTAAATAACCGTTATACTTTATATATGAGTTATTATAAAATGACGGATTCAAGAGAACGAGGACAACTATTAGCTAAGCTAAAGATGCTTTATGAAATGTTCGGGGTAAGAATAAATGGAACTGAAATGTCTGATTACTTACCTTTGATGCTTGAATTTTTAGCTTTTAGTGATTGGAGAAATGATGACCGTCAACAAGATCTAAAATTACTATTTTCTGTAATTGAAGATGGTACTTATAACTTGTTAGAAAATTCTAAAGTACAGTCTGAGGATATATACTTTGAAATTATTAAGGTTGTTAGAGCTGAGTTTAAGTCTTGTCTTGAAGAAGATTCTGTTCAAGAGGGGGAAATGAGTAATGGATAATGTTTGGGGTTATATCTTATGGGTAATATTCCCTTATGTAGCTTTAGGATCATTCTTCTTTGGAACGATAATTCGTTTGGCACTTTATGGCGGTAATATTACTGCCAAATCAAGTGAATTGTTGGAAAAGAAGCAATTGATGATAGGGAGTATCTTATTCCATATTGGTATTATCTTTGTATTTTTTGGACATGTGGTCGGCATCTTTATTCCTAAATCATTTACGGATTTTTTAGGAATTCCTAATGAGGTTTATCATATAGGAGCACTAGTTATGGGAGGGACCGCTGGATTTATGGCTTTAGCCGGGATGATAATTTTGTCTTATCGTCGCTTTTCCAATAAGCGTGTCTTCAAAACTAGTTCATTCAGTGATTTAGTAGTCAATGTTTCCTTTTTGATAGTAATTGTTTTGGGATTAAGTGCTTCATTGATCGAAGGAACTGTTTTTCACCCAGAATTTAATTACCGTTTAAATCTTTCAGTTTGGGCTCGACAATTATTTTATTTCCACCCAAACTATCATTTGATGTTGCAAGTACCAATCGTGTTTAGAATACATGTTATATGTGGATTATTGATCTTTGCCTTTTTCCCATATACAAGATTAGTTCATGCTTTAACATTGCCTTGGCAATATATCTTTAGACGTCCTATCGTTTACAGAAAAAAGGGATTAAGAGGGAGATCAAAATAGTAATCAGAAAACATCGAAATAAAATTTTAATTACACTCATGTTTGTCTTACTTATAATTCTAATATTTTGTTCGATGATGATTGGACGATACAACTTGTCGATGACCGAAGTTTCTAGATTCTTTTTGGGACGTGCTAATAGTGCTACCAAATTAATTTTGGATCTTAGATTTATTCGAATTATTGCTGTGATTTTAGTTGGCGCTGGTCTGTCTATGGCTGGCGCCACTTTTCAATCTGTCTTTAATAATGGACTTGCTTCACCTAATATATTAGGTGTTTCAACAGGTGCTAGTGTTGGTGCAGCAATTGCTATCCTAAATAATGCACCAATATATGTGATTGAATTGGCTGCTTTTATTATGGGAATAGTAACAGTTGTGTTGACGATCGTTATAGATAGTTTTATGCATAGTAAATCTAGTATTGGATTGATTTTGTCGGGTATTATTATGTCTGGTCTTATGCAATCAATATTAGGATCAATGAAATATATTGCAGACCCAGAGGACCAATTACAAAGTATTGTTTATTGGGAAATGGGTAGCTTTATGAAAGTCGACAAACAAGCCTTATATTCAGTGGGACCAATCATTCTTGTAGGGATAATATTTCTACTAATAACTAGATGGAGATTGAATGCACTTACGTTAGATTTGGCCACTGTTAAAACAATAGGTATCAATCCTAAGCTGAATCGAAATATTATGATAGCTTTTGCTACCTTGTTAACGGCCGCTGCAGTTTGTCTGTGTGGCGTCATTGGGTGGATAGGTCTAGTTGTTCCACATATTAGTCGTCAATTAGTTGGCGATGATAATAGGTATGCGTTACCAATGTCCGCAGGTGTTGGTGCGGTTTTATTAGTAATAGCCGATACATTGGCTAGAAGTGTTTCTGTTAATGACATACCATTGAGTATTGTTACTGGATTTATTGGAGTTCCAATATTTATATTTATCTTGATAAAAGGAAGGAATATCGGTGTTTAGTTTAGTAACTGATAATTTATCGTTTGCGTACAAAGATTCAAATACTATTGATAACGTCAATCTAAAAGTAGAATCAGGCCAGGTATTGGTTATTTTAGGTCCTAACGGTATCGGTAAAAGTACACTTATAAATTGTTTGAGTGGTGTTTTTTCCAAATACAAAGGTAGTATAAAGTTAGACAATGACGAATTAAAAAAGATAGATAGTAAGAAATTATCACATAAACTTGCATTGGTTAGTCAAGGAGTCAATATCAATACAAATTTAAGTTTGTTTGATTATTTATTGCTTGGCAGAAGTTCATTTCATTCTATTTTTAGTCAGCCGAATAAAAACGATGAGATTTTAGTAGATTCAATCATTACTAAAATAGGCCTAGAAAGTTTGAAATTCACTAGTATGCAAAATATGAGTGGTGGTCAAAAGCAATTAGCTAATATTGGCCGTGCATTGGTTCAAGAACCAAAATTGTTGATCATGGATGAGCCTACATCTGCTTTAGACTATAAGAATCAGGTCAAGGTTTTGAAGTTGGTCAAATCTTTATCAAAGCAAGGAATAGCAATAGTTATGAGTACTCATGATCCTAATCAAGCAACCATGGTTGCAGATAGTGTTGGATTATTAATGAGTAATAAAACATATAATCAAGGATCAACAAATGTCATATTAAATGATCAATCTTTATCTAAGTTGTATCAAACACCGATTATTTCAACATTTAGTGATGATTTACAAAGAAATGTTTTTGGGATAGAAATGGGGTAATCATGAAAAAGTTAAATACAATAATAGTTTTGACCATTTCGATACTTTTCTTATTTGTAGGCGGATCAAAAGTACAAGCAGCTTCAACAAGAACAGTCGTCGATAATACTGGTAAAAAAGTTAAAATACCTAAAAAAGTAAAACGCGTGGCTGATTTATGGCACGCTAACAACCCTATTTTTTTGATGCTTGGTGGTGAAGATAAATTAGTAGCTACCACGAAATTGATTCACGATAATGCATTATTGACGGATTTGTATCCTAGTGTAAAAAAACAAGCAGTGCCATTTAACGGTGAGAGTTTTCAAATGGAGGAACTTATTAAACAAAAGCCTGATGTAGTTATTAGTTCAGATCCCGCACAGATTGAAACTATCAAAAAGGCTGATATTCCAGCAGTTAATTCAATGTTTCAAGATTTCTCTGGATTAAAGAAAACGGTTGCATTAACTGGTGCTATAATAGGTGGAAGAGCCAATAAAAAGGCCAAAACTTATAACGCACAATTAAATAGCGATATCAAAGAGGTTAAACATAGAGTTTCTAAAGCTAAAAGTAAACCCAGTGTTTTACATATTGTAGACAAGACTGATTTAACTAAAGTTGATGGTAAGAAAACAATTGTGGATCAATGGATTAGTACTGCAGGTGGTAAAAATGCAATTAAAACAAAGGGAAATATGATTCAAATCTCTGCCGAAGAAATTATTAAATCTAATCCGGATATTATTATTATAGGTGGAACTACTAATAAAAAAGCTTTAAAGCTTCTAAAAAAAGATTCCCGATTTTCATCATTAAAGGCTGTAAAGAATAAAAAAGTATACGGTAATCCAACCGGAATCTTTGCATTAGATAGATATAGTGCAGAAGAGGATCTACAAATATGGTGGGCTGCCAAATTGTTCCATCCCAAACAAATGAAAGATGTAAATCTAAAAAAGAAATTCAGTAATTTTTATGTGAAATATTTCGATCATAAGTTTACTGACAAACAACTGGATAAAATTTTATCCGGGGAGGTCATTAAATGAGTTTAATTAAGATAACCGACCAACCAATCAATACAGATGAACTTACTAAGAGTTTGATTCATCCGGAATTTGGTGGGGTAGATATTTTTATCGGAAATATTCGTAAATTTACTGATGAAATAGAAACCGAGAAGATCGAGTATACTACCTATAAAAAAATGGCGGAAAAAGAAATGCAAAAATTAGCTGATAAAGTTTTAGCTAAAGGGATGGATGTAGTCATGGTTCATCGAGTTGGTGAATTAAAATTAGCTGATGTTGCTGTGTTTATTGGTGTTGCCGCTCCTCATCGAGCGGAGGCGTTTGAGAATTGCCAGTTTTTAATAGATCAATTGAAAGAAACTGTGCCAATTTGGAAGAAAGAATACGATAAAGACAAAATACGTTGGGGAGGTTTAGGCGAATGAAAGTAAAGCTATTTTCAATTTTGGCTGAAGAGATCGGTTCAACCGTTGATCTGAATTTGAGCGATAGTTTTTACGCTAAAGATGTTAAAGATGACATTAAAAAGCTATATCCAGATTTTTCAGAAATTTTAGATCAATCCTTAGTTGCTGTTAATGAGGAATATGCCGATGATGAGGCTTTTAAATTAGCTGACGTAACAGAGATAGCAATTATTCCACCCGTTAGTGGGGGCTAGAATTTTATAACGAATGGAGATATTTATTATGGGAAGTAGTAAATCCAGATCTTATTTTGCTTTGGCAATGGGAACGTTAGCGATGATGGTGTGCTTTATGGTATGGCTTAGTTTAGCACCTATGATCGATATAATTCTAAAGAATGCAGGTGTACAAGTTTCAGAGTTACAAAGATCTTTGCTCTTAGCGACACCTATTTTGCTTGGTTCTATTATGAGAATTCCAATGGGAATTATGAGTGATAGATTTGGTGGTAAAAAGACTTATATAATTTTAATGCTATTTTTAATTATTCCAGTCTTGATGATCCCAAGAGTTCATTCATATGGGATGTTAGTATTTACCGCTTTACTATTAGGTATGAGTGGTACATCATTTGCCATTGGTGTCTCTTATGTAACAAGATTTTTCCCACCAGAAAAGCAAGGACTAGTATTGGGTATTGCTGGTGTAGGTAATATTGGTACAGCATTTTCATCATTCTTTTTCCCAAGATGGGTTAAAGTTATTGATCTAAATGGAGTGTTTTATGTTTTGATTGGACTATTGGTCTTGTTTATTATTTTATTGCTCTTTAGTCCTGAGTCAGAAACAAATAAGAACGCAAGTATAGTAGCATCATTATCTGTTGCTAAAGAACGTGACACTTGGTTATTAGCATTATTTTATTTCTTAACATTTGGTATGTTTATGTCGATGACTAATTTATTATCAACATTTATGGTTGGTTTGTTTAATGATAGTTTAGTCGATGCTGGACTATGGGCTGCATTGTTTGCCGTAATTGGTACTTTAGTACGTCCAGTCGGTGGTTATTTATCAGATAAAATCAGACCTATGTCATTACTTCGTTATGATTTTATTTTAATTATCATTGCTGCTGTAGTTTTGGGTATTTTCCTAGAAACAAAGGGAATATTTACAACGATTATTGTTGCTTTAGCCGTTTTAGTTGGTTTAGGAAATGGAATTATCTTCAAGATGGTACCATTCGTATCGTCGGGTAATACTGGTGCTGTTACAGGATTTGTTGGCGCAATGGGTGGACTTGGAGGTTATTTCCCACCAATTATTCTCGGATTGATTAAACAAATGACCGGAAGTTATAAAATTGGAATATATCTGATAGCTATTTTTGGTATAATATGTTTAGTATTACTACAGAAGATATATATTTCTGGTAGTAGAAGAATCGTTAGCTAAAGGAGTCCAATTATGAGTGAAGAACAAGCACAAGATCCAAAGGTTCAAGCAGAAACAGAACAAGTAATGGAAGCATTGGAGAGCGTTATTGATCCAGAATTGGGAATCGATATTGTAAACCTTGGTTTAATTTATGGAATTGACATCAAGGGAGATCATTGTACAGTTACAATGACCTTAACAACTATGGGTTGTCCTTTAAGCGATATGATCAATGATGATATCAATAAAGCGGTTAAATCCGTCGATGGTCTAGAAACTTGTGAAATCAATCTTGTTTGGTATCCAATTTGGGATATGAGCAAGATGAGTCGTTTCGCACAAATTGCATTAGGAATTCATGGATAAAAGATACAAAAGTTGTAATCAATTGATTGCAACTTTTTTTATATTAATGTAATAAAGGGGAAAATATGTTAACTTACTTTCCAGCTAGTGAAAAAGATTATTCAGTTTTAACAAATATTTGGAGCAGATCTGTATTAGCCACGCATAATTTTTTGAAGGCCGAAGATAAAAATGAAATTCAAAAAATGCTTCCTGAATATTTCAAGCAAGTAGATTTGCTCAAGTGGCAATTGGATGAATCTATTGTTGGTTTTTCCGGTACGGCAAATCAAGAATTAGTCATGTTATTTTTAGATCCAAAATATTTTCGTAAAGGCTATGGACATCAAATTCTTCAAAAACTTATTGACGATGGAATCAATAAGGTAAGTGTTAACGAACAAAATGTTGGTGCATTTAACTTCTATAAGAAGAATGGATTCAAAATGGTTTCTCGTTCAGACTTAGATGGTGATGATCGACCTTATCCCATTTTGAATTTACAATTGTAAAATGGTCGAGTCCTTTTAGAAGAGTTTAAAAAAGAAAAGTTGTAACATGGTAGTTATTGGGATTGAAAGGAGTCGGAAATGACTAAAATTAGTAGTTTAACAGATACATATACATTGAGTAATGGTGTAAAAATTCCTATCGTTGGATTTGGAACTTGGCAAACACCAGACGGAGAAGTTGCTAAAGAGAGTGTTAAATCAGCAATTGAAGCTGGCTATCGTCATATTGATACAGCCGCTGCATATGGTAATGAGGACAGTGTTGGTGAAGGTATCAAAGCATCAGGTATCAAACGTGAGGATCTATTCTTAACAACTAAATTGTGGAATGATGACCATGGTTATGAATCAACTAAAAAGGCCATGGATAAATCCTTATCAGAATTAGGTGTCGATTATGTTGATCTATATTTAATTCACTGGCCAAATCCAGTTAAGTTCCGTGATAATTGGAAGGAAGTTAATGCTGAAACATGGCGTGCAATGGAAGAGTTGTTAAAAGAGGGTAAGACTCGTGCCATTGGTATTTCTAACTTCCGTCAACATCATATGGACGAACTTTTAAAGACAGCTAAAGTTACCCCAATGGTTAACCAAATCTTCTTAAATCCAAGTGAGTTACAACCAGAAGTTGTTGCTTATAATGATGCTCATAATATTTTGAGTGAGGCTTATAGTCCACTTGGAACAGGAAAGATATTTGAGGTTTCAGAATTAAAAGACATGGCTGCAAAATGTGGTAAGACAGTTGCTCAACTAGTATTACGTTGGTCACTACAACATGGTTTCTTACCACTTCCAAAGTCAGTTCATGCTGATAGAATTAAGGAAAATACTGATATTTTTGATTTTGAAGTTTCAGATGCAGATATGAAGACAATTGATGGTCTTCATGGATTAGCAGGAGAAGTTCAAGACCCCGATAAAGTTGATTTTTAGGTATTAAAAAGGAGGCTGTGACATATGTCATAGTCTCCTTTTTCATTTCTGAACCTTTTGTTCCACTCTTGTTCATATTATTTGATTATTTATCATAAATGGTCGTAAACTAACGGTGAGGAAGAGATAGCTTTCTTCCTTATGAGATCCGTGTTTACCAAGCGATAGAAGCGATATTTCATATAGATGCCGACTCATCAATCCTGAGTCGGTATTTTTTTATGTTCTTTTTTAAGAGTGGCGTTTCTAACTAGTTGATATATTGTTGCCACGATAGGAACGCTCAATAACATTCCTACAATTCCTGCTAATCCTCCACCAACGGTAATAGCAACAAGGACTAGAATTCCAGGTAATCCAATAGATCCGCCGACAACACGTGGATAAATTAAGTTGCCTTCTAATTGTTGTAAAACAATTATATAAATAACAAATAAGATACCTTGAATGGGTGAGGTAACGGCAATCAATACAAATCCAACAACTCCACCGATCCAAGCACCGATCATTGGAATTAATGCTGTCATACCGACTAAAGCACCAATAGATAAGGCATTTGGAAAACGAAAGATCCACATACCTAAAGCACAAAGTGTTCCTAGGATAAAAGCTTCAGTTACTTGACCAGCAATAAAACTTGAAAAAGATTTATCGGCTATATGTAAAACATATCTAGTTTTTCTCATTATTTTTTGAGATACAAAGGCATCAAAAACTCGATTCAATCTTGAACCAATTACTTCCTTGCCACTAACCAAATATATGGCAAATGTTAAGGCAAGTATAAAGTTAAATATACCTTTTGATAAACTTCCAAAAATTGAAATTGTTGAAGAGAATACACCAGATAAGCCTGAAGATATAAATTTCATTATCTTTGATTGAATTGTATTCCAGTCTATTTTAGTAGTTTCAAGTTGTGAAGTAATGGCACTGGCCTGATTAGAATTATTTAACCATTTATTCAATTGGTCGATAACATCAGGTAAACTTGAAAAGAAACTACTGATAGCTGTTATAAATTGTGGTAATACTAGCCTTAATACCCAAGCAATGATTGCAATTATCAAACAAAGTGAAATGAGTAAGGCGATTGGACGTCTAGAATTTTTTGCTAGTTTGTTTTTAGATTTGGGCCAAAACCATTTTTCCAGTTTTGAGGATAACAAATTGATACAATATGCTAGTGCTGCTCCGATTATTAATGGAAAAGAGGCACTGTATAACACTTTAAAAATATTAAATATTTGTGCAGGATAAACTATTAAGATTAAAAAAATAGCGATAACAAGACCGTATCGTATAAACTCGTGTTTTGTAAGCTTCATAAATAATCTCCTCAAGTTGAAGTCATTAATACTTAACATTTTAACATTAGTTTCAGTTATGCCGACTATTCAATTGTTTAGTTTTAAAATAAAACAAGGTGATAATCAGGAAAATTTTTCTTCCTATTATCACCTTGCTTATTTTAATTTTCTTTATATCCATTTAAATGTTTTTTCTTAAAATTCCAAGCATCTTCAATTATTTTGTGAACGTTATCATATTTTGGAGACCATTTTAAGATTTTACGAGCCTTTGTCGAGTCGGCAATCAATGTACTTGGATCACCAGCACGTCTAGGTCCGATTTCGGCAGGTATCTCTTTACCAGTGACTTCACGAGCAGATTTGAGAATTTCTTTATTGGAAAATCCAGTCGATGAACCTAGATTGAAAATATCACTGTCATTTCCAGCACGTAGATACTCCATTGCCAGACGGTGGGCCTCAGCTAAATCTTCAACGTGAACATAGTCACGGATGTTTGTTCCATCTTCTGTATCATAGTCGTCGCCAAAAATTGTGAGTTTATCTCTTTGACCAGCTGCTACTTCAAGGACAACAGGAATCAAGTGAGTTTCAGGATTATGATCTTCACCAATTGAACCGTCAGGTTTTGCTCCAGCAACATTGAAGTATCTTAAGGCAACGTATTTAATACCGTAAGCAATTTCTGACCAATGAATGATTTTTTCCATGGCTAATTTACTTTCACCATAAGGATTAGTTGGGATCGTTGGATCAGATTCTTTAATTGGAATCTGTTTAGGTTCGCCATATGTGGCGGCAGTTGATGAGAAGATGATGTGTTTTACATCAAAGTCACGCATTACTTCTAGTAAAGAAATCATTCCAGAAGTGTTGTTATCAAAATACTTAAGCGGATCTTTCATAGATTCTGGTACAATTGAAAAGGCAGCAAAATGAATAACATCAGTAATATTTTCTGATTGGAAAATTTTTATTAGAAATTCTCTATCACGGATATCACCTTGATAAAAAGTTGCATTTTCGTTAACAGATTGAATATGTCCAGTTTCTAAATTATCAGCCACCACGACGTTGTAGCCCATATCGCAAAGATGATCGACTGTGTGAGAGCCGATGTATCCAGCTCCACCTAAAACAAGAATGCTCATAAAAGCACCTCCAAAATTATTTAAACTCTAAATCTATTATAGCTTATAATAACATTTTAATAGAATTACCTTGAATTAACCTTAAAGTTTATCTTAATAATTTAACTTTTTAATAGATATGCCTTATTATGATTGATATAACTAATCAGCCGAATGGAATGAAAATTATGAAAAAATTTTTCTCGATCTTTGGGACGATTTTATTATTATTGATTGCCTTAGCATTGATTTTTAATGAGCCAATCAAGGAATATGCCGTTAATTACATGGCAGAACAACATATGAGTTCTTTGACCGCAAAAAAGGTTAAAGCAAATGAGAAGAAAAAGGGTCAATATGACTTCAAAAAAGTCAAGCCAATAAGTGCATCACAAGTGGCCAAAGCTTCTGTAAAAAATACTGCTGCTCCGATTGGAAAGATGGCGGTACCTTCAGTTGGATTGTATCTTCCTATTGTAAAGGGATTAAGTGATGATGCACTTTCTACCGGTGGTGGAACAATGAAGGAACATGAAAAAATGGGTAAGCTCAATTATGCATTAGCTGGCCATTATATGACGCAAAACGGGGCACTATTTTCACCTTTGGAAAATGTTCAGCTAGGTGATCTAGCTTATATAACTAATATGAAGAAAGTTTATGTCTATAAAGTTTTCTATAAAAAAATAGTTGCTCCAACTGCTGTTTATTTATTGGATGATGATGAACATAAAGTCTTGTTAACTTTGATAACTTGTGCAGATGGTGGAACTAATCGCTGGGCTATTCAAGCTTCGTTGGTAAGAACTCTTCCAGCAAATAAAACCACGTTAGCCACATTTTCAAAATAAGCCGATTAGGCTTATTTTTTTGTTTTCTTAATATATAATAAAGTAATAGTAGGTGATGTATTGGTTTCTAAAAACTGGATAAAAAGAAAAGAATTATCGCCAAATGAAATTGACGATTTTTCAAAAAAACATAAATATAATAAAATTCTGTCTGAATTACTATTAGAACGTGATTTGACCGATGAACCAAAATTAGAGGAATTCTTAAACGCTGATATAAGTCGATTGCAAGATCCATTTGGATTACATGATATGGATAAGGCTCTAGAAATCATCGATGAGGCTGTTGAAACAAATAGTAAAATAGCTATTTATGGTGATTACGATGCTGATGGAGTAACAAGTACCTCAATTATGAAATTGACGCTAAAAAAACTTGGTATTGATCCAATATTCTACATTCCGGATCGCTTTAAAGATGGTTATGGCCCAAATCTTGACGTTTATAAATTTTTAGCTGAGCAGAATATTGATTTACTTATTACGGTTGATAATGGTGTTAGTGGTAAAGACGAAATTAAATATCTAAAAGATCAGGGTATTAAAGTAATCGTAACTGACCACCATGATTTGCCAAAGGAGTTGCCAGAGGCAGATGCTATCGTGCACCCAACAATCCCAGGTGCGGAATATGTTTGTCCTTATCTTTCTGGAGCTGGCGTGGCATTCAAAATTGCAGATGCTTTATTGGGCGATGACGCATTGGAATTGATTGATCTGGCCGCCATTGGTACAGTTGCTGATTCAGTTCCATTGTTGGGCGAAAATCGTGTGATCGTTACCGAAGGTTTAAAGAGAATGTCTCAAAATAACCATGTTGGCTTAAGTGAATTAATCAAAAAATGTAAGTTGAAGATCAACAACATGAGCGAAGAAGATATTGGATTTAAACTAGCTCCCAGGATCAACGCTTTAGGAAGATTAGCTAATGCTTCATCAGGTGTTGAATTATTAACAACAGGAGATGCTAGTTTTGCAAAAGAAATAGTTGATGAAACTGAAGAAATAAATAAAGAACGACAAGGTATTGTTTCGAAAGTTTATGATGATGCACAATCTCAAGTTGAAGAGCAAAAAGATAATGGTGTTTTAGTGTTAAGTGGAAAAGACTGGCATCAAGGTATATTAGGAATTGTAGCTAGTCGAGTGGTCGAACAGACACATAAACCTACGTTAGTTCTTCAATTAGATGGTGATTCAGGTATTTATAAAGGATCAGGACGTAGTCCAGAAGGATTCAATCTGTTCACTGCGTTAGATAATTATCGTGATATGTTTGTGGCGTTTGGTGGACATGCTCAAGCTTGCGGGTTTTCAGTTGAGGAGAGTAAATTAAACGAACTAACTGAAAAATTACAATCAGAGACAAGTAAACAAGACTTTGATGTCAATGGATCTGTTGATGAAGTTTTTGATTTGGAATTAAATATTTCTGACTTAGATTTTGATTTGATAAAAACAATATCTAACCTAGCACCGTTTGGTATGGGTAATCCTAAACCAGTTATTAAGCTGAAAAATGTTGGCCTCAATCAAATCCAGTCGATCGGTAAAGATGGTACTCATTTAAAGGTGAAAGTAACCGCTAATAATCATCAAGTAGATGCCATAGGTTTTGGAATGTATCAAAAAGCAAAGAATCTCCCAACAAATATTTGTGATGTTTACGGTGAATTAGGTGTAAATGAATGGGCTGGTCGCAAAAATTTACAGCTGATGATTGATGACTTTGAAGTATCAGCTGAGGGTCAAAAGATGGCTCAACTTAAGTCAATTTATTTGGATTATCGTAATAAACGAATAGCTCCATCAATATTGGATAAATTCGATAGTGTTGTTTTCTTTAATAAGACATATTATGAAGTAGTTAAGAGGCATGATGCCAAGGCAAAATTAGTAATGTATGATCAGGATTGTAGCGGTGAAAATATTCTAATCTATGATCGTCCTCATGATATTGAATTATTTAAGAATTTTATTAAGAAAAATAAAACTAAACATACGGCGTTATATTTCCACACTGATTTAAATAGTAGATATTTCACTCCGGATATGGATAAGATGAAGATGTTCCTTAAATATCTATATACACATCAAAATATCGAAGAAAATGATATGCAGATGGTTGCAGATTATTTAAAAATACAAAAAAGTGATATAGATTTCTATTTAAAAGTGTTTTTTGAGTTAGATTTTGTTAAAATAGTAAATGGTTTTGTTGAAAAAGCTAATGCTTCAAAACAACGTGAATTAACTGAATCTCCGACTTATTTAAAGAGATTAAAACGTAATGATGTTGAAAAAATATTAATTGAGTCTGACTTAGGCAGTCTTTTATCGTGGATGAGTGAGTATGATTGCCATAGCTAGATTGAATGGAGAAATTTAAGATGGATATTGATTTTAAGAAATATGTTGCTGATGTTCCGGATTTCCCAGAACCAGGTGTACTATTTCGTGACATTTCACCATTGATGTTAGACGGCAAAGCTTACGCTGCTGCTACTGATAAAATAGTTGAGTATGCCAAAAGCCGTGGGGCTGAAATGATTGCAGGACCTGAGGCTCGTGGATTTATTGTTGGCTGTCCAGTGGCTTACAGATTGGGAACTGGTTTTGCTCCAGCTCGCAAAAAAGGTAAGTTACCTCGTGAGACAGTTTCTGTTACTTACGACCTAGAATATGGTCAAGGCTCTTTGTATATGCAAAAGGACTCGATCAAGCCAGGTCAAAAAGTATTAGTTGTTGATGATTTAATGGCAATTGGTGGCACATTAGCCGCTACGATCGACCTTGTTGAAAAATTGGGCGGAGAAGTTGTCGGAACAGCATTTTTAATTGAATTGAAGGACCTACATGGTCGTGATAAAATCAAAGGGTACGACATGTTCACTTTGATGCAATATTAATAGCGGGCTAATGCCCTTATTATGGAGAGTTGGCAGAGTGGTAATGCACCGGACTCGAAATCCGGCGAACCCGTTAGTTCGGGCGCGCAGGTTCAAATCCTGTACTCTCCTTAAATTGAATAGAATAGAACGGAAGTTCGTAAAATAAAAAGTGGGAAAGCTGTTATATTAGCTTTCTCACTTTTTTGTTTTGTAAAGAATAGAATAGAAAGTAAAAACGTTTTGCATATAATTTTGCACGTCTAAGACTTAGATTTATTTTTGCGGTGGACTGTTACTGTATTTGTCCTTGCCATGATAAATTATTGAAACCAACGGTAACATTTATTCCATCATGTTTAAGACCGACACCTATTCTTAATTGTGCGTTTTGTCCTTCTGTCAATGTATCAGGGATGCCATTATCACGATTAGATGATTGGGTGCCGATAGTTCCATTAGAATCAGCTACAGATAATTCAGAACCGTCAAAATCATCGAGTGGTACAGTACCTTTGATAGCGGTAACAGTATAGTTAACTAGCACATACTGTTTCATACCCTCATAATTATGAGAAATATCAGTAACCATATCATTGTTTGCGTCTACTTTTTGTACAGAATCAATTTGTATTTGTGCTACTAAATTACCCTTACCAACCATATCACTTTGACCAAATATCATTGTTTTTTTAGAACTATCATTTGAAGATGAAGAACTCTCGTTATTTGGTGAGCTTGATTTATTATTGTCTAAAAGTTCATCTGTATTGGTCCTAAATGGTTTTACAGTTAATATTTTTGACTTTTTATATCCATTTAAGAAAACTGTCAATTTGTATTTTCCAGAATAATACAACGTTAATGTTTCATCACCTGACTCAGCTTTTTTAGTGCCCATTTTAGTATTATTTGACATATCAATTACAGTGTATTTATTACCTGGATTAGTGTGAAAATTAAATTTTGCTTCGACTTTTTTATTTAACGTTACCCTAGAATTATCTACTTTAAGAAATGGTTTTTCGTTGCTTTTAATATTTTGAAAAATAGAAAATAAAAAATAAATTCCAACTATGATAAGTAACCATATCCACCATTTTTTGTAGAACGTTTTTTCCGTTTTCTGTTCATTCGCAATCTTGATCCAGTTTCCATATTTATCCCCTAAATAATTAAGCTTATTTTTGCCATTTGAATTCTTTAAAATTAGTCATTTTAGATCTACCAGTGTAGTTACCATCTTCATAGACTATGGTGTTCATTCCGTCCTTATATTTATAAGATTTTTTTGTATTTGTTTCAGATAAGATTTCAATAATTATATTTTGAGCTTTCAATGCCACCTCTGATTTATTAGAATTGGATAATGTGTCAAATTCCGTAATCATATATACGTCAATTCTATCAGAGTCAACTTGTTTAATTTTTGCTATATACGTTGACCAGCTGAAATTCTCATTAGGAGTTCCAGTGTCAGTTGGTTTACCATTTTCGTCTAAACTACCATTAGCAAATCCTTGATCTTGCTTTAAAATTTTAGCAGCATATTCGTTGGTTTCAGAGTATTTGGAAACACGTTTTTTACTTTTTAATTTAGGTTTCTTAGGCTCAGATTTTTTTATTTCAGTTTTTTGTTCAGATTGATGGTTATCAGTTTTCTTTTTTGGTGACACTATTGTGAATAGTGACATTACTATAAATATCATTAATATGATAAACCAGATCTTTTTATAAAATGGTTTTTTCGATTTTTTTCTGCGTCGATGTATTTCTGATCTAGAATGAAACTGATTATTATTCATATTTATAACCCCCTGATAGTGAAATTATATCAAATATGACAACTCATAAGTGGTACTGCAACTATTTTTTGGGACAATAAAGGTACTTATTTTGTTGGGTTATCGTAAGGTTCCCCTTTATGGGACATATTTCTAATAATCCATCTAATTGTTTAAGAGTATCCATAACAAAGATTCCATAGTATCTTTGGATGACTTGATATTTTATATGTAATTATTTCGATATTAAAAATGTCTAATATTGAGGACAAAAAGCATATCTGTGCAAGTGACAAGTGTGTAATATCAGTATCAAATTATATACTCAGTATTCATCACTTATTTTTTATATATTCACTAAGTGTTATGATTCTAACTGCATAGATTAAACTGGAGGTAACATGGTAATTAAAATCCAAGAATTAAAAAAGCAAGACTTGTCCAAGCTAGCAAGTTTTTCAGCAGTAGGAATGAATTTTGATAGATATACTGATTCTAAAATTGCTGAAAAATTGTATGCCGAATATTTTGTTCGAGATGCCTGGATCAATTCAACCGTTGCTATTGCAGCTTATGATGAAGATGAACTTTGCGGAGCAATAATGGCTAAATTTGATAATGAAGTAATTCTAGGCCAAAGTATTTTTGATAGATTTTATGTAGATTCGTTCAAGAAAGCTATGGGATTAGTATTTGATCGAAATTCTAATGTATATGAACAGATAAATCAGACTATGTTGAATAATTTAGAAATTAATTTACATATGGATGGTGAAATACTTTTGTTTGCAGTTGATCCTAAACAAAATAGCAAAGGTATCGGAACAAGATTATTAAATGAATTGGAAAATCAATATTCTGGTAAACAAATATACTTGTTTACTGACAGTAATTGTTCATATCAATTTTATCAACACCGAGGATTTAATCAGGCAGATGCCAGAAGAATGGTGGAACCTGGAAGAAACAATGGCGACAAAATGACGTGCTTCTTATTTAATAAACAACTTTAAAGGGGGATTTTGGATTGATAACATTAAAATCAGATAGAGAAATAAAGGGTATGGAAAAAGCTGGCGAAATCTTAACTGGCTTATTTCATGAATTAGAAGACTACATTAAACCAGGTATGAGTACGTGGGAGATCGATAAGTTTTCATATGAATATATTGTTGGTCATAACGCTACTCCAGGTGAATTGAATTTTGAAGGATATAAGTATTCGACTTGTATAAGTGTCAATGACATGATTTGTCATGGATGTCCAAGTAAGGATATTATTGTAAAAGATGGGGACCTGATAAAATTAGATACAGTTATTGAGTTTGATGGCTATTTAAGTGATGCTTGCCATGCTATTGTTGTTGGTAATGCTTCACCAGAAGTGCAAAAACTAATGGACGTAACTTTAAAATCGCTGTATTTAGGTATTGATCAAGCTGTTGTCGGTAATAGAATTGGCGATATTGGAAATGCAATTCAAACTTATGCAGAGAATTTAGGTTATGGGGTCGTACGAGATTATATTGGACACGGAATCGGACCAACTATGCACGAATTACCTGATGTTCCACACTACGGAAAGCCAGGACATGGGACTCGTTTAAAGGCCGGAATGACTATTACGATTGAACCGATGATAAATGTCGGTGATTTTAGATGCAGTGACCCAGCAGAAGATGGTTGGACGATTTATACGGTGGATGGAAGTTTAAGTTGCCAATATGAACATACTATTGTAATTACTGATAATGGACCTAAGATCTTAACATCATTTGATAAAACAAGGGATGCTAAATATTTGTATTAAAGAGTTTCTGAATAATACTCAGAAGCTTTTTTATTTGCAAAGCTGTAACAAATAAAGTAACATGTAATTATCAACTTTTGAGGAGTTGTTAAATATGAAATATTTTATTACTGGTGTAACCGGTCATTTAGGATCACAAATTTTAAAAGAAGTAATGAAACTCGTTCCTGTATCTAATATAAGTGTTGGGGTACATACTGTAAGTAAAGCTCAGAATTTATCTGATAAAGGGTTAGAAGTTTTACCAGTTGATTATATGAATGAAGATATGATGATAACTTCTCTAACTAATAAAGATGTTTTTGTTTATGTACCAAGTAAAAGTCATGATAGCTTTAGTCGAGTTACAGAATTAGAGAATGTAATAAATGCGGCGGAAAAAGCTAAGGTTGGACATATTTTGGCTATGGGATTTATTGCAGATCAAGAAAACAATCCATTTGATTTGTCAGCTTTTTATGGTTATTTACCACGTCGCTTAGCAGAGTCTGATTTGAAATTTACTATTATCAAAAACGCCTTGTACGCTGATCCATTAGTTCCATATTTACCTGAATTAGTTGAAAGAAAAAATGTAATCTATCCAGTAGGTAATCAAGCTTTAACGTTTATTAGTTTGGAAGATAGTGCCAAAGCATTTGCTAAAGTTGCAACGTCTGATGAACTGAGAAAAGATGGAAAAATATATACTTTAACTCAATCTAGAAATTATACTATGACTGAACTAGCGGGTGTTTTATCCGAAGTGTCAGGACATGAAATCGGATATCAACCCGTTACATTACAAGAGTTTTCTGATATGTATAACCAAGGTGGAGAAGGCCATATGCTGGGATCTATGTACCATGCAGGTGCTATGGGACTGCTTGATGTGGTAACTGATGATTTTCAAAAGATAATGGGTACTCCAGCAACTGATCTCAAGTCATTTTTAAAGTCAAAATTAAATTAAAAAAAGTACAGAATATATGATGTTCAACATCAATATATTCTGTACTTTTTAAATAATCATTTTAATACCCATAAATATAATTAATACTGACATTAACGGTTTAACATAAGTGTTAAATTTAATTGGATTTACTTTTGATAATAATCTAGGTGCTACGATAGCTCCGATAATTGCACCGATCATCAAACTGATACCTATAGACCAATCAATATTTCCATTCAAATGGAAGATCAATCCAATTGCACTAGTTCCAACTAATACGTATGATGATGTCGCTACGGCTCTCACCATATCGAGGTTAAGTAATAGTAAACCTGCTAGTATAGGTCCACCACCACTTAGACCAGCAACACCAACCATTAATCCGCTAATGACACCAAATAATGTTGCTTTTAGATTGTCAAATTTAGATTTTTTCTTGTTTTTACTTGGGAAAATAAATTGAACTAATATTTGGATACCAAGAATAATTAAAATGATAGCGATTATCCAAGTATAGATAATTTTTGGAATGTATGGAGATAATAATGAACCTACAATAGTTGCTGGAATGGCGGCAATAATCATTCTATTTCCTACTTTAAAACGAATATTTCCGGTTTTGTAATGTCCAATTGATCCGACCACTAAGGATGGAAAAGCAGTGAACAGTGATGTCGCTGCGGCTACTGGTCCACTGAGATGAAATAAACTAGTTAAAACACCCAGATATAGAGCACCACCTCCACCACCGGTAGATAACACTAATAGTCCTATTAGAAAGCCAATTATTATTAATGATAAATAGGTCATGAATACATCTCCTTGCTTACAATTAGTAATTCTAATTTACAAAGTGTAAAATGTAAAGTGAGGAGTGTCGTTAATGGTACAAAAACGTGATTTATCAAAGCAAAGAATTATACAAACAGCAAAAAATCTTATTTCAGATAGTGGATCCCAGGCCGCAACATTTGCAAGTATCGCTAAAGCTTTAGATTGTAGAACACAAGCATTATATTTTTACTTTAAAAATAGGGATGAATTGAATCAAGCAATAGCACAAAATTATTTATTATCATTAAAAGAAGTCTTAAAGACTGAATGTTTAGGATATAGTGGCAAGAATGGACTGATAAAGATGGCAAAAGTCATGCGTGAATATGGGCTTAATAATTTATCATTATCAATTCTTACTATGGAGTCGCTAAATTTATCTACTAAAGAATCTTATAAAAATATTGTTGATATCAATTCAATGATGAGAGTATTCATGAAAGGTTTTGTTCAGGATTCAGCCAAAGAGATGACCATTACTAGAGGAATTCGCGGATTGGTGATCGGTGAAGTAGTGAGTGAGAGTGTAGGGATGTTTCATAATCCATTAGTTAAGAACACTCAAAGTTTTGAGGAAAATCTTCACAAAATAATTGGCTAATTTAATGATCTAGTGATTTTTGTGTAGCGCTTACATCGTTGATATAACACATGAGCATGAAAAGTGATTACTCATAAATATCTTAGTATACTGAAGACTAATACGTATTTATGGAGGGTACCCTATGTCACAAGAAAAATCAGGTTTTACTAATATCCAAACGTTAGACCCTAGTATTATTGTTGACTTAAGATATGCGACCACAAATAATTTTACAGGACAAGTTGTCTATGATTTTACAACGGCAATAGCTAGAACAGGTACAGCAAAAAAGTTAGCTAAAGCAAGTTCAGACCTTAAGGAACAAGGTTATAGATTAAAAGTTTGGGATGCATACCGCCCCGTTTCTGCGCAGGAAAGGTTGTTTGAAGTTTATCCAGATCCTTCATTTGTAGCAAAACCCAATCCTAATTTTTCGCATCAAAAAGGTGTTACGTTTGATTTAACTATTTGTGATTTGGAAGGGAATGAAATGCCAATGCAAACAGAGTTTGATAATTTTACTTCAGCGGCTTTCAGGAATGCCAAAAGAGAAGCAATTCATGACAAAAATTATCAAATTTTGAATAATGCCATGATCAAAGCGGGCTTTGTAGGATATGAAAATGAGTGGTGGGATTATCGTGATAATGAGATGGATTCATATGGTCCAGCCAGTGCTGATCCTAATGAGTATTAATTTTTACTTCACAATGTTAAAAGAATGTGATTAATAGTACAATTAACTCATAGTGTTAAAAATATAATAAGTGAAGGAAGTTAAATATGAGTTCAATTGACTGTTCAAGAACCTTGTCTATCAGTAATCATCGAGTATTTTCATCAGATCTTAATGAGCATAATACTGTATTTGGTGGTAAGATCCTTTCGACGATCGATGATAATTCCTCAATTCCAGCATCTAGAGTTGCTAGAATTGAAACAGTCACCGCTTCAATAGATCAAGTTAATTTCATTTTACCTTTTAAACTTCAAGACTCCATGTGTACTGAATCGTATGTTTCAGGTGTAGGTAGTCGGTCAATTGAGGTATTTACGAAAATTATCGGTGAACATTTAAAAACAGGCGAAAGATTTTTAGGATTGACATGTTTTTCAACTTTTGTTGTTATAGATAAAAATATTGAGTTACCAAGTATTCACCCTGATAATCCAGAAGCAGAATATGTTTGCCAAGGATACAAAAAGCGTCAGGATGAAAGAATGAAGAAACTGCTTACACAAGAAAAGTTTAATGAGAATATAAGTTTAGATTTTCCTTGGTAATTATACTTTTCTCAGTATAAAAGCTACTGTCGAACGTATAAATAAGCTTAAAATTACTAATATTAATAAGCTAGGTGGGTAAATTCCACCTATTAATAAGTAACCAAAACTACTGATCAGCATAATCAATGCTGATCTTTTTTCTTCTAAATCATGTTTATTAATTTGTGTGCTATCAATTAAAATCAATCTAAATAACAAATATTGGAAGAAATTAGCGGAAGTCAGTATTAGAGCAAAAGTAATGACAGTAATTTTTGAGAATAAATTATTATTTAACCAAGCAGTAGCAAATGGTATTAAAGAAACGGTTGTTAAAAAGCACATATTTAAAATCATAAGATGACTCTTGACTTCTTTAATTGAGTTAAACATTTCTTGATGAAAAAACCAATACTGAGAAACCACGTCAACACTGATTAAATAAATGATAATTTCTTTTATTAATTGATGTATTGATGTTGCTGATACTGACTCTGGAACTTTTATATTTAAGACCATAATTGTTAATACAACAGCAAATATTCCATCCGAAATGGCATCTAATCTGCTCTTAGAATTTTTAAACATAATTGACACCTCGTACGTAGAATCTTACTACCTATCGTCTAGATGTGCATCTAACTTGACTATTGACTAATTAGTGATTTCTTGTTAATGATACTTCGATTATATAGTCTTTTATTAAAAGACTAGGAGGAGATAACTATGTTTAAGACAATTTTGATAGCGTTAGATGGTAGTCCAGTATCGTTTAGAGCTTTAGAGATGGGAATGGAGATGGCAAAGAAATTTGATTCTAAGATTGTTGCCACTTCAATTGTTAATGTCGATAATCTTCCCGTAAATGTGGGTGTAGATTATATGCCGGATTTGGTTCATGATGTTAAAAAGCAAAATAATCAAATACTAAGAACTGCAGAACGTCAACTGGTAAATTCAAAGATGTTTTATGAGATTGTTTCAAGAGAAGGTGACCCAAAGTCCTTAATAGCAAAAGTAATTCCTGACAATATTAATGCTGATTTAATTATTATGGGAAAAACAGGAAAGGGTATGATGACTAAAATATTTATGGGATCAGTTGCCAGGTATGTTTCTGAGAATTCAGAACTTCCTGTTTTATTGGTAAATTGAAAGAGTGCCACAAAAGGTGGTCTGCCACGGGAGCATAGCCTAGAGGTTGCAGCCTTTTGTGGCACGTTTAGGATGTAAAAGTTTGTAACTACAAAATTCATCATAATCGTGAAGTGATACACAACTTTTCCGATTAAAATAAATGACTCCACCAATCCAATTTTGGATTGATGGAGTCATTTGTTTTAATACTTGAAAGCTAAACGTGTATCATTGCATTTTCTTTTATTTAGCTTCGTTAGATAGTAATTCTTGAACAGCCTCTTCATTATGTGCTAGCCAGCCACATGCAGCAGCAGCTATAGCGCCAACTAAATCATCTAGGAAAACATTAATTTTTCCGGTAGACTTGTCATTTAGTTTTGATAAAATACCGTGTTTTAATTTATCAACATAACCATAGTTTGTTACAGAAACTGATCCATAAAGACTGGCTAGAGTTATTGCCATATTTTCATCAATGCCATATGTTGATTCATCAGTTTCCATAATTCGTTGCATAGGAGATGATAGTAATCCCTTTTCTGCAAGAACATCTAGCTCAATACCTGTCATAATGGCATTTTGAGCCTCACGTTTATGGAGGACTTTGTTGATAGCGTGGATTGCCAATTCTTCATCTAGTCCATCTACATAATCTTTTTCTAAGAATATAACTATTTCTGCAATATCTTTTAGATGCACGCCACGTTCTTTTAAATTTCTAACAATGTGGTTGTAATATTCTTGATCCTGTTGTTTGAATGATGTCAAAATTAAACACTCCCTCAGGTTTATTTTTCGCCGTTCCATTCATTCTTAAATTCATTTAAAAATTCCATCATGAACTCTTGGCGTCTTTCAGCTATTTTTATAGCAGTATCTGTATTCATCATATCTCTTAATTTGATTAATTTCTCGTAAAAATGGTTGATAATAGTTTCGTTGCTTAAATTTCTATATTCTTTTTTATCCATATTGACCCTAGGTTGAACCGCAGGATCATAGATAACTTGTGCGTTTGCACCACCGTAATAAATGGCTCTAGTAATTCCGATTGCGCCAATGGCATCTAAACGATCAGAATCTTGGACGATTTGTCCAGCTAGAGAAAGTTTTGGAGGATTTTTACTTAATGTTTTACTAAATGATAAATTATGAGTTATATATATAATTTCGTCAATTTGTTTGTCTGTTAATTCAATGTTTTTAAGAAAGCTGGCTGTCTCATTTTCCGATTTTTTTGGGTCATCAACTAATTTGTCATCAGCGACATCGTGTAAGTAAGCGGCGCCGTAAGTAATAAGTGGGTCTGCTTTTTCAGTCAAAAGGATCTTGTCGACATTTTTAATAACACGTTCAATATGGTCAAAGTTATGCCCAGTAGTATCATTATGCATTTTTTTGAATGCAAAATTTTTAATTTCTTTTATTTGCTGTTTTAGTTCCATAATTATCTCCTGTTTTTATATAAATATCTTATCAAATATGAAATATATTTAGAATTAATAGTGATAGAGTATAAGTGTAACTAATTAAGTAAATTTGGGAGGACTAGTAATGAATTACATTAACAAAGAATTACCTGATTTTGATGTTAAAGCTTACCATAATGGTGAGTTGGTGAATTATAAGAAGAGTGATCTTTTAGGAAAATGGTCAATTTTATTTTTCTATCCAGCTGATTTCTCTTTTGTTTGTCCAACCGAACTTGAAGATCTAGAAAGTTCGTACTCAGAATTTAAGAAAAACAATGCAGAGGTTTATTCTGTTTCTGTCGATAGTGAGTTTTCACATATGTCGTGGGCTCAAAATACAGAGACTATTAGTAAACTAGAATATCCAATGCTATCAGATCAAAAACATGAATTGGCTGATTTCTTCGATTTAATTGAAGAAGATAGTGGACGTGCATATCGTGGAGTATTCATTATTAATCCTGAAGGAATTATCAAATCATATACGATTAATGCTATGGGTATTGGACGTAACGCTCAAGAGATCCTTAGAACTTTACAAGCTGCACAATTTGTTGCTGAAAATGGCGATAATGTTTGTCCTGCTAACTGGCATCCCGGGGAAAAGACAATTAAACCAGGGGCTGACCTTGTAGGTAAAATTTAAATTAATTTAAAAGCCGGAAATCCTCCGGCTTTTTTAATTATCCATATATTGTGCCTGATACACAGTTTACCACTTCATATGGTATATTTAATCTTTAAAAAATTTATACAGTGATAAATTTTATATAACTCCTTGTGCCCCTAAGTATATTCAAATTCGATAAAATAATCACAAAATAAATTGTTTAAAAAGGCTTGATTTGGGTATGGGTGTTAGTGGTATGATTTTAACCGTTGTCTGTCAGGTGAACAGACGTTTGATTGTATGGACCGATTTATTTTATATATCCTAGGTTAATTTAATGAAGTTCTGTCACCAATTCGAGGGGGAATGTTTTTGATGCATTCTCAAAATGAGGAGAAGATTTTTTATGACGAGTATTTTCAGCCCCAAGTGGTACGTTGAACAAATGAAACATTGGAGTTTCAAGAGCTATATGCTTCTTATGTTTGGTTTAGGTGCTATCACTGCTTCAACACTTTCAAGCCACATCACAACCATTGCGATCCTAACTTGGTTTGCAGGTGTGCTTGGATTTACATGTACAGTAGCTATTACAAATGCTAAACCTTTAAATGGTGTTTTAGGTCTAGTTTCAGCTTTGATCTATATCATTGTAGCTATAAATGCTAAAAACTTTGCTGACGTTGTTTTACAAGCTAGTTATATTGTACTTTTAGATATTCCAGTTTTAATTAGTCCACAATGGGCTAAGGATGCTGAAAAACATATTCATGGATTAACAGCTCCCAAATGGTTGTTAACGGCATTATTCTTCTTTGCATCATGGGGATTACTATATTTGATGGATACACAGATCTTTATTAGTCCAAGACCAATTATTGATTCAGTTGCTAGTGCTATTGGTTTTACTGGTGCATTGTTGTGTACATTACGTTTCCGTGAACAATATTATTTCTGGACAGCACAAGGTGTTATGTCAATTGTTTTATGGGGAGTTACTGCTATGCAAGGTGACGCAAGTCCTGTATTGTTCCTAACATATATTATGTACTTTATGAATGATATGATTGCATTCTTTGATTCACATACACATTGGTTCCATAAACCAGCCGCTGTAAATGAAGAAAAACTTCAAGAACAAGCAGATTAATATTTTTAAAAAGTTCATTTTTGTTAACGCAAAGATGGACTTTTTTTGTTCCCTAATTGTCAATTTTAGTTTAGAATTTATTAAAATTGAAAAAAGGATATAAAAATGAAAAAGGGATTAAAAATATTTTTAGTAGTTTTAATTGGTATTTTACTTGCTGCCGATTTAGGTGGAGGCGCCTATTTGTTTAATTTTGCTTTTAAAAAGGGTAATTATAGTAGCAAAGATGCCAATATGGAATTAAAGGGAAATGACAAATGGTTTGCTTCACAAAAACAAACTATTTGGACAGAAAAATCAAAAGATGGTTTAAAGTTAAAGGCACGTTATTTACCAGCAACCAAGAAGACTAATAAAACTGTGGTAGTTATTCATGGGTATGGTAGTGCCAGCAAGTACATGGGATCTTTTGTTAAAATCTTTCATGAGGCAGGTTATAATGTCTTAGCTCCAGATAATCGTTCTTTTGGGATGAGTGAAGGGGAATACGCAGGCTATGGGTGGTCAGATCGTAAAGATATTACAGGTTGGATCAATCGAATTAATAAGAAGGATCCTCACTCACAAATAGGGATGTACGGTATTAGTATGGGTGCGGCAACTGTTATGTATACATTAGGAGAACATCCCAAAAATGTAGATTTTGCGATTGCTGATTGCGGTTATTCAACAATATCTGGTGAGTTGAACTATCAGTTAAAAGAAATGTTTAATTTACCTAGTTTTCCATTAGTTCAGACAGCAGCTATTTATTCGAAGATATTTGCGGGATACAATTTTTATCAAGCTGATACAAAGAATACGTTGAAGAATAATCATGTACCACTATTCATTATCCATGGCTCAAAAGATACTTTTGTACCAGTATCTAATGCATATATCAATTATAAAAATGCCAATGATTCTAAGAAATTATGGATTGTTAAAGATGCTGAACATGGAAAGGCATATAAAACAGATAAAAGAGAGTACACTCATAAAGTTGATGATTTTGCTCAAAAGTATTTCAAATAAAAAGACGGCCTGGGCCGCCTTTTTTAGTTTATAAGGTAAATGTATCCTGATAATCATCGACATTGTTATGGTATTTTACAGATACGGTATTTATCAATTCAACAGGTACGTGTCGTACTTGTTTGGGATTTATTTTAGTGTTTACTAAACCGTTAAATTCTTCATCATTGAATAAAATTGAATCAATTATTGCTGAAGATTTACCAGTGTTTTTAATTAATATATTATTATTAGAATAAGTTACATTTAGATAAGGACGCTGATTTAACTGAATTAAATTATTTTGTTGTTTTATTGAATTATTGACTTTAAAGATATTAATTGATATCAAGATGATACCTACTATTAAAGATACGGCTATTACAATTAAAGAAATAGAAATAGTGAATTGATTGAATAATGTCATGTTTGACTCCTTACGATTTTGTAAGCTACTCGAACATATCTGAAAGCTCTATTTACTCTCTTCTATTTATCAATAATAATATTAATGATAGATAGAGGAGAGATAAATGCAAAAGTTTACCTATGATCGAGAAGTTTTTAAAATTATATTAATGCTACTTATGGTATTAGACCATATACCATATTTTATTTCACCATATTTGGCAGATACTTTCCACCTAGTTACTAGAGTTGTAGCGGTTGGTTTTGGATATTTAGTAATTGAGGGTTTGAGATATACCCATAGTAAAAGAAATTATTTGTTAAGACTACTTAGTTGGGGAATTTTCATGGCGGTTGGGAATTTTGCTATGAATCAGTTTTTAAAACCTGAATATAAAATGTCCATTTTAGGTGATAATATTTTCCTAACTTTAGCATTAGGAGCCGCATTAGTAATGCTTTGGAATTCAGATAGTCGCCGAAATAAGTTTATTTCCTTTACATTATTGCTTATTGGGTGTGTTCCCCTATTAGAGGGTAGTTACTTATTACTACCATTCATGTTTATTACTAATCTTACTTATGACGATTCTAAAAGAAGAGATTTATCTTATTTAGTCTTAGCTTTCTTTTTTTCCATAATTGAGATGTCGATGACTTTACCAGTTATCGACTTCAGTAACTGGGTAAACATTTACGACGGAATTGCCATGAATGCTAGTAGTATGTTCTTTATTTTGATTATACCAATGCTTCATTTATATAATGGCAGACAAGGCAAGATAGGAAAGAACTTTAAGTATCTATTTTATATCTTTTATCCAGCTCATCTTTGGATAATACATATTTTAGCCAACTATATGATCAAATAAAATTTATAAAAGTTGTTGTCCAAAAAAGCAATGCCAATTATTCGGCATTGCTTTTTTCACTTTTTGCGGAGGCAAGTATTTTATTAAATATCATTGGGCAAACTATACAGGTTATGATAGCAGCTAAAGTAATTGCTCCATTTTGTGCTTCCGTAATAATTTTAAGATTTTGTCCGACTTGTAAGATTGGTAATACCAAAGTTATCGTCGTTGACATTAATATTGCTGCTGCAAAAGAAAATTTACTTCCAAATCTGTGACGCAATATTAGGAAAATTATTGATTTTGCAAGAATAAAGGCTATAAAGAAGATTGGAATTAAAATAATTGCTTGTTTATCTTGCAACATTGTTCTTAGATTCAAATTGACTCCTGTAACAATGAAAAATATCGGAACAAAAAATCCATATGCCATTGAACTTAACTTTTCTTGAGTATCTGGTTTGGGATTAAGTAATTTCATTACAGCCCCGGCTAGAAATGCTCCTAGAATACTTTCAGCACCGATCTGTTCTGCTACGGTAACCAAAGTGAAAATTAGGAAGAAAGCTAAACGAATATCTAATTGAGTTGTTGACTTATCAACCTTGTCAAAGAATGAGTAAACTTTTTTGAATCGGCTTAATAAGATAATTGCCACGATAAAAATTGTAGGCAATAATAGGGCAGAAAAATAGTTCTTTTGTTGAATTGCTGAATAAATTGTTAAAGCTACTAGTGGGATAAATTCACCCATAGCTGAAATTAGTAATAGTGTTTGTCCGTATTCGATCTTTAATAATCCAACTTCAGTTAGTAAGGAAATAATAACACCTAAAGCAATCGTGCTGACCAAAATTGTAGATAGAATAATATTATTGAACAAACCAGTGTAATAAAGAATTAGACTTAATACGATCGACATCGCTAAAACTGACATAAAACTTCCAAATGCCAATCCTAATGGTGATTTTTTCCCATCCGAATCACCCTTTTTTTCGAATAGAGAAAAGTCGATCTCCATACCACCTAGGAAGATAAGCATAATAACACCTAGGTTTGCAAGATATGTCAATGTATCGCTGGGCTGAATTATGTCAAACCCTGTTTTACCAATAATAATTCCCATTATAATCTCGGCAACGGTTCCAGGTATTCTTGTAATACGAAATCTTGCCATGATCAACGGGGTAGCCAAAGCGGCAAACAAGGTAATTAAAACTGAAAATTTACTCATAAGGTTTCCTTCTTTTGTATAATTAAAAATTATATGAATAAGGTTATTTTAAACCATTAATGGGGGATGAGTAAAAAAATGTATAGTCCAGAACAAATTTTAGAACAAAGTATTGATAAGGGTACTAAAAAGGTCCAAAAGACGATTTTAGCAAAATTAATTCTAGGATTTGTTGGTGGAGCAATGATAGCACTGGGGTTTTTGGCTGATATTAGGGTTTCTGCTTCTATTCCGACTAATTTATCAAGTATTGGTGCATTAGTTGGTTCAGTCGTATTTCCGATTGATTTAATTGTTATTTTGTTGGCTGGCGGAGAACTTGTGACTGGAAATATGATGGCTGTTAGTATGGCTATGTATGATAGAAAAGTCTCAGCTCTAGACTATGTTAAGAACTTGTTAGTTATTACTACCGGTAATATTATCGGAGCAATTTGTATTGCATTTTTTTTAGGACATTTTGTAGGTTTAACTCATATTGGAATATTTAGAGATGCAGTAATTAATATGGCAACTGCTAAAGTTGCAAGTCCCTTTTGGCAAAGTTTTGTTTCGGGAATTGGATGTAATTGGTTTGTTGGAATTGCTGTCTGGTTATCGTTTGGGGCAAAAGATGGTGCTGGAAAAATACTTGGAATTTGGTTTCCAATTATGATTTTTGTGGCTATTGGACTACAACATAGTATTGCAAATGCTTTTTTGATCCCAGCGGCCATCTTTGAAGGTGGATTGACATGGATAGATTTTATTAAAAATATTATTCCAGTTTATTTGGGAAATATAGTTGGTGGAGCCATATTTGTTTCAGGAATATATTATTTGAGTTATAGAAAATAGAATTTGAATAATGAATTTTTAGAATGTTATTCTATAATCATTGAAAAAATTTATCAATGGAGTGGAATAAGTGGTTGAACCAATTGAAAAGGTAGTTAATGAGACGTTAAATTTGAATCAAATTGAAGATGGATATTATTATCAAACATGTCATTTTAAATCTTATAGTGATTCTATGAGTTTTACTGATATTATTTTTGATCATTGTGAGTTTGACCAAACAGACTTTAGCCGAATAAGTTTTGGTAATATTGAATGGCATCATAGCCAATTGGCCGGTGCAAAGTTCGATAGATGTAATTGGTATAATTGTAAAATATCTAGTATGCAATTATCAGGTGCCGATTTTAATAATGGATACTTTAAAAATACACATTTTCGTGATTGTAAGATGCCTTATGCTAATTTTACTGAGAGTAAATTTGAAAAGATAAGTTTTTTTAATTGTGATCTTACAGGAAGCTTTTTTCAGGCTCTAAAAGTTAAAAAAGGTATTTCTTTTACTGGATCGATATTGAATGACTCAAATTTTGGTGAGACGAAACTTAAGGGATTTGATTTTAAAGACGCAGAATTTAACAATATAGTTATTAGCCCGGAACTAGCAAAAGGATTGGTGGTAAATCAATATCAAGCAGCGATCCTGATTGGATCTTTTGGTATCAAGGTTGAATAATAAAAAATTATTATTCTAAGTGGTATACTGATTTACATCATTTTAAATGTTTGAGAGGGACTATATATGGCAGATACAAAGCTATCACTTATTAATAAACAATTAGATGCTTTACTTTTCAATGAAACAAATTTAGTTGCTAATCTTGCAAATGCAAGTGCATTGATCAATGACACATACAGTGACTTAAATTGGTCTGGATTTTATTTATATAATAACGAGACTGATGAGTTGGATCTTGGCCCGTTTCAAGGTAAAGTCGCATGTATGCATATTAAAAATGGCTCTGGAGTAGTTGGTACAGCCTTCAAAGATCAAAAGATCCACCGTGTTGCTAATGTACATGATTTTCCTGGCCATATTGCATGTGATAGCGCCAGTAATTCTGAAATCGTTGTACCAATAACTAAAGATGGAAAAAAGATCGGTGTTTTGGATATAGATTCGCCATCATTAAACAGATTTACCGAAGAGAATGAACAAGAATTGAAGCAATTTGTTGAAGTATTAATAGAACATTTAAATTAATCGTTATTAAAACTAACCATTTGGTTAGTTTTTTTTTGAATAAATTTATTTGCATTTTGCACATATCGGTGTTAATTTAATTAGGTGCAAAACACACATATTATACAAAACATAAATTTTAAAAATGGGGTAACAATATTATGAAAGCAGCAATTATTAAAGAAAAGGGAATGAATCCTGTTTACGGTACATTCCAAGAACCAAAAACTAATGGCAATAATATAGTAGTAGATGTCACTGCATCAGCATTAAGTAATTTGACAAAGATGCGGGCAATGGGTAAACACTATTCAGCCAGTCCTGTGTACCCAAATTGCGCCGGAACAGATGGTGTAGGAGTTGTCGATGGAAAAAGAGTATATTTTCTAGCTACCAATGCTCCATTTGGTACTTTAGCTGAAAAAACTCTTATTAATAAGGATTTAATGATTTCATTACCAGATGGTATTGATGACGTCACTGCCGCAGCAATTGCTAATCCTGGAATGTCATCATGGGCTGCATTAGTTGATCGTGCACATTTTAAGGCTGGACAAACGGTTTTGATAAACGGGGCAACAGGTACGGCAGGAAGTTTAGCTGTAAAAATTGCCTATCATTTAGGAGCAAAAAAAGTAATTGTGACTGGAAGAAATATAGATAAACTAAATAAGCTAGGTGCTGATTCAGCAATCAATTTTGATATGACAGATGATAATGGCATTGGTAACTTTACTGAAGCTCTGGCAGATGAATGTTTAAACGGAATTGATGTAGTTTTAGATTATTTATGGGGTGATAGTGCCTTATCCATTATGACTGCCATTGCAAAATTTAGTAAAAATAACGGAACAAAGTTTATTAGTATTGGTGCAGCTTTAAAGCAATCAGATATATCATTACCATCGTCAGTTTTAAGATCATCTAAAATTGAAATAATGGGCAGTGGTGTTAAGAGTGTCGATATGTCACAACTAATCTCAGCAATTGATGAAGTATTTAAGTGGGCAGCTGAAAATGGTATTAATATGGATACAAATAATTTTGATCTGTCAAAAATAGAAGAAGCTTGGAAGGCACCACTGTCACCACGTGTAGTTGTGAAGGTGAGCTAAAGATGGAAAAAGAATTGATTCAAGCTTTAGTAACAATTGTTTCATTTTTTAATAGGACTGATAGAGATAAGGCATTCATAAAAGATGCAGGAGTTGATTTAGAAGCAACATCTTTTCAATTATTTGTAACAATAGGGCGTATGCAACCAACTAATGTTAGCGATTTAGCCAATATACTTGGGAAAAGCCATTCGAGTGTTAGTCGTCAAATTGATAAACTAGAAGAAAAGAAATTAGTTGTTACAAAAGCTGCGACAACAGATGCAAGGATAAGATTTATTCGATTAACAAAATCTGGAGAAGAATTGAAAAAGATACTAGATGCGGAAAGAATAAATAATATAAATAAAGCTTTAGCTGAATGGTCAAAGGAAGATAAAAATTCATTACTTGTTAATTTAAGGCATTTGGCTGAAACATTGAGTACATTTGATAAAGAAAATCTATATTAAAGACAAGCTTAATTGTTCCAATATTAAATCCATTAAGTGTAAACTAAATTTGAGTTCTGATTTGGAGGGAAAGTAATATCGATAAGAAAACATTGCGCCAAAAGCAGATTACTAAATTGAAAGAAAATCAAGCAAAGACACGACTTGAGGGTATTGAGTTATTAAAAAGGCTTGAAGTAACTCCTGAATGGAAGAGTGCAAAGTCTATTGCAACCACAATCAGTGGACCATTTGAAGTTCCAACTACACCAATTATTGAAGCAGCACAAGCTGAAAATAAGAAAGTATATTTACCAAAAACAATGCCACATCGACAAATGGCATTCTTACCATTTACAAGTAAGGACAATTTGGTGCGAAGTGATTTCGGAATACTTGAACCAATTTACGAAGAAGAATTAGTTAATCAATCACCAGATCTAGTTATTGTTCCAGGACTAGCCTTTGCTAAAGATTCAAACTATCGAGTTGGTTTTGGTGGAGGATATTACGACCGTTTCTTAGCTAATTATGTAGGTAAAACAGTCGCTTTAGTTCCCGATGCAATGAGTTTTGGTACAGCCAGTTGGAATATAAAGGAACATGATATAAAAATTCAGAAATTGATTTTTGCAGATTAAAGAGAGCGAAAAGAAACATGTTCAGCTTTCGAGCATTAAGGCAAACTAGCCTAGCAATCCAAAGGATTGTTAGGCTAGTTTGTTTTAAGCGGAAAAAGCTATGTTTCTTTTCGCGTTTAAGCAGCAAGTTTGAGAAAAAATAAGTAAAGCAATTCTATTTAAAATTGTTAAGGCCGGTTTGTTTTAAGTAAAAAAAGCTATGTTTCTTTTCGCGTTTAAGCGACATATATAGGAACGACTCTTCTCCCATAATAAAACACTTATTGATTGATTCAGGATGAGATGATAATCTTGTGTAGTAAAATATTCAATTTATAGGATGAGTTAAGAGGATCAATAATGGATAAGAAAATAATTACAGCCCTTGTAGTGGGCGCTAGTTTTGCGGGTGGAATGCTAATCAATTCAAATATAGTACGAGCAGATTCTGAATTCAGCGGTATTGTTAATACTACTAAGATTACTTCACTTTATAATGATGATGGCAAATTAGTAACTAATCGTGCGTTAGCTGCAAATACGCCTTGGTTAACTGACAAAAAAATTCAAATTGGTGATATGGGTGACTTTTATCGAGTATCGACTCATGAATTTGTTAAAGCTGGCGATGTACAGTTACAACACGGTCAATCAGAAAATGGAATTGTTAGAGCAGGTTCAAATGGTGCTTTAGTTTATAATTATAGTAATGGGGATTATAAAGCAACCGATAGAAAACTTTCAGCTAATAGTTCATGGAGATATAACCATACTGATATAGTTGGTAGTAAAACTTGGTATCAAGTTAGTTCAGATGGTTGGATCAATAGTGATGATGCATCAACTTCAACT
Organism: Companilactobacillus tucceti DSM 20183; assembly: GCF_001434665.1. Taxonomy (GTDB): domain Bacteria; phylum Bacillota; class Bacilli; order Lactobacillales; family Lactobacillaceae; genus Companilactobacillus; species Companilactobacillus tucceti. The sequence goes on from NZ_AZDG01000001.1 coordinate 213,453, forward strand.
GCAATTGACAATACTGGTGTAGCTAAAATAAATTATGCTCCAGATAGTGGAATAGATTTATGGCAAGGATATGGAACAAATAAAGTTGCAACTGGACAGAAATTGTATAACGGATCAGAGTGGCGTTTTGATTCAAAAGTTATTGATGCTAATGGCGATGCTTGGTACCAAGTAGGAAATAATCAATGGCTTGAAGGAACATATCTTCAAATAACTAATGAGAAATTCGATCAAGCTGCTGCAGAAATTTGGGATCCAAACTTTGCTGCTGTAAAAGTAAATAATGATACAACAATTTATAATAATAATGATTATAATTCTGGTAAGAAGGGTAGTGCTTATGCAGGCCAAACTTTACAAGTTGATTCAACATTGCAAAATGGGAATGTAACTTGGTATGAAGTAAGTAATGGTGGTTGGATACCTTCATCAGCCGCTACTCAAATAACTACTTATCGTTCACCAATAATTTTGAATGGAAAAACAAAAGATCAAGCAATTAGCGATGTTATTGCAGCAGCTAAGCAAGAACTTGGTAAGCCGTATGTATGGAATGCTAAGGGACCAGATAGTTTTGATTGTTCTGGTTTGATGCAATATGTCTTCCGTCAAGCAACTGGTCAAAATATTGGTTCATGAACAGTACCACAAGAAACAAGTGGAATTAAAGTGGCCTTGAGCGATATGAAGCCTGGTGATTTGGTATTCTGGGGACCAGCCGGAGTTACATATCATGTGGGATTATACTTAGGAAATGACCAATACTTAAATGCTTTAAGACCAGGTACCAATGTTAAAATTGATACTATTTCATCTGATTTTATGCCTTCATTTGGCGTTAGAGTTATTCAATAGGATAAATGGGAGTGTGACAAAAGGCGGTTTGCCACCGGAGCATAGCCTAGAGACACGAATGATTGGCACTATCAATCATTTGTGGTTCGTAGCTATGTGGAGGTTGCAGCTTTTTGTTGCACGGTTAGGATATAAAAGTTCGTAGACGAAAAAAGGGGTTGTGACTTATGTCACGCCCCCTTTTTTATATATCAATTTTTATAAAATCTTTTCCATTTATTACATTGAATATTAATGATTGAAAGATTTAAATATTAGATTCTTATCAAATAAACTAGTAATATATTAACGATAGAAAATTTTTAACAATTAAAGAGGTAATCCAGTTTGACAGAATCAATATTTTGGTCAGAAATATCATCTAAAGCAAAATCAAAAAATCGTCCATTTTTTACTATGGCACCAATGGAAGCAGTTAGTAATACAGTTTTTAGGCAAATAATTACTAAGGCTTATGCACCAGATGCCTTTTTTAGTGAGTTTGTATACGCCAAAGCCATTACAAATCCTAATACTAAATTTCCCGTTCATGGCAGACTTTATATGGAACCTGAAGATAAAATTCGCCCAGTTGTTCAACTTTGGGGAAATGAAGCAAATGATTTTGAGTCCGCAGCTGTTTCATTGAAAGAACAGGGATTTCAAGCAATAGACATTAATATGGGATGTCCAGATGGAACAGTCATTAAAAATCATGGTGGAAGTGATTTGATTAGAAATCATAATTGGGCTAAAGAAGTGATTGCTGCAGCTAAAGTTTCTGGATTAGCAGTTAGTGCTAAGACACGATTAGGCTACAGTAAAGTTGATGAATTCAAAGATTGGATACCGTTTTTACTAGAACAAGATGTTGATGTTTTGACTATTCATTTACGCACAAAAATGGAAATGAGTAAGGTACCAGCTCATTTAGAAGTTATTGATGACATATTAAAAATGCGTGATGAAATAGCCCCACAGACTTTGATTCAAATTAATGGAGATATTCCGGATTATCATGCGGGCTTAAAATTAACTAAAGATCATCCAGGGCTGGATGGAATTATGATCGGTAGAGGAGTTTTTGCTAATCCATTTGCTTTTGAAGAAAATCCAACTGAACATTCATTGGATGAACTTTTGAGCCTGTTGCAAATGCAATTAAATCTTTTTGATGAATTTTCGACACATTATGATGTGCCACGTTTCCCGTCACTAAAAAGGTTCTTTAAGATTTATGCAAGACCAGAATTGGGTGCAACAGATTTGCGAAATGCGATGATGGACACTAAATCTACTGATGATGTACGTAAGATATTAGCTGATAAAGATAAGTATTTGTAAAAACTGTTCTAGAAATCGATCTAATTTGTATATTTTCATTCAAAAAATATATTAAGATAGAAGTAAGCGTAATTATACAAGTGAGGTTCGATAAAATGATTACAATTAGGGATATAGCTAAAAGGGCTGGTGTATCAGCCTCTACTGCCTCAAGAGCTTTAAATAATAATTCTCGTATCAGTGAAGCTACAATTAAAAAAGTTAAGAAAATCGCTAATGAGATGGGATATTTACCGGATTATAATGCTAAAAATCTAACTAACGGTGAAGCAAATGCTGTTGGCGTTGTATTTCCAGTAGGTAATGAAACAGCAAGTAATCCATTCTTCATTAATATTTTGTCAGGTATAAATTCTGAATTGGTAAAGCGTCAGTATTCATTATCAGTAGCGATTGCTAATACTAAAGAGGGATTATTGGAAAATGTGCGATCAATGGTACTTCAAGGTAAAATTAAACGTTTTGTTTTGCTTTATTCAAAATCAAACGATATTGTTAGCCAGTTTTTAAGAGATAAGAAGTTGAGATTTGTAGTTATTGGTCAACCAACGTTAGAAAGAGATTTTTATGTTGATAATAATAATGTTGAAGCAGGAATAACTGCTACAAAATTCTTATTAAATAATTTGCATGTCAAAAATCCTGTATTTGTTGAATCTGCTAGGGATTGGACTTATGAGCAGCAAAGATATCAGGGATTTAAAAAGGTTAGTAATGAGAACCTAGTTGATTTTGATAAGGTTAAAGTATCTTCAAAAAATGTTGAAAGTATTGATGATTTTATATTTAAACATCCTCAAGTTGATGGTATCGTGTCAACTGATGATTTTAGAGGACTAAGATTTTTAAACCATTTCAAAAGAATTTATCCTAAAAAGGATCTTTCGGTCGTTGGTTTTAATAAATCGTTTCCAGCTGCTCTGGTACAAAGTGAGTTTCATTCGATAGATGTATTTCCAGAGCAAATGGGTATAAAAACCGTTATTTTGTTGTTTAGTGATCTAGAAAATCCAGAAATTAATTTAAAAAGGCATTTAATTGTATCTCATCAAATAAGTAGTTATACCGGTATTTAGGAGGGAAATCATATGATCAATGATTTCCCTTTTTTTATATTATTTTGCGCAAACGGTTGCACAAAAGATGAAAGCGTTTTATAATGTAAGCGTAATCAAAAATGATTAGTCAGAAAGAGGGATATTAAATATGGCAGATAATAAAAAGCCAAAAGAAGGCCAAGGTCTTCCAAAGCTGTCGCCAAACACCATTTGGATGTTAAGCTTTGGATTTCTAGGTGTTCAAATGGCATTTACTTTGCAAAGCTCACAGATGAGTCGTATTTTTCAAACAATTGGAGCCGATCCAAATAATTTAGGATGGTTTTTCATCTTACCACCATTAGCTGGATTAATTGTTCAACCAATTGTTGGTTATTATTCAGATAGAACTTGGGCACCAAAGTTAGGTGGTAGACGTTTACCTTACTTGATTTTAGGTACAATTGTTGCCGCAATCGTTATGTTCTTATTGCCAAATTCTGGATCTATGGGATTTGGATATGCATCATTTGCTGCATTATTATTCGGTGCTATTACAGTTGCATTTTTAGATTTATCATCAAACGTGGCTATGCAACCATTTAAGATGATGGTTGGTGATATGGTCAATGATGATCAAAAGAGTTACGCATATGGTATTCAAAGTTTCTTATCTAATACCGGTGCCGTTATTGCCGCTATTTTTCCGTTTGTTTTAACAGCCTTTGGTCTTGCTAATACAGCCAAAAAAGGTGTTGTACCACAGTCAGTTATTTGGTCATTTTATCTAGGTGCTGCTATTTTAATTATTTCAACATTATTTACAATGGCTCGTGTTAAAGAATATGATCCTCAGACTTATGCTAGATACCATGGTATTTCAGAAGATGCTAATAAAAAAGGTGGAAATTGGTTAGATCTTCTTAAGAAAGCTCCTAAAATTTTTTGGACAGTTACTTTAGTTCAATTCTTCTGTTGGATGGCTTTTCAATATCTATGGACATATTCAGCAGGTGCAATTTCAGTTAATGTTTGGAATACATCTAATGCAAGTTCTGCAGGATATCAAGCTGCTGGTAATTGGTATGGAGTTTTAGCTGCTGTGCAGTCGATTGCAGCCGTTGTTTGGTCATATGTTTTGGCTAAAATTCCTAATAATAAACATAAACTTGGATATAGCTTGAGTTTACTATTAGGTGCAGTAGGATTCATTTCAGTCTTCATGATTCATAGTCAGTATGCATTGATTGTTTCATATGTTTTAGTTGGTATGGCTTGGGCTGCTATGAATACATATCCACTAACAATGATCACAAATGCATTATCAGGTGAGCATATGGGTACATATTTGGGATTGTTTAACGGTTCGATCTGTTTACCACAAATCGTTGCTTCATTGGCAAGTTTTGGTCTATTCCCATTATTTGGTAATTCACAACCACATATGTTTTTGCTAGGTGGAATCATTATGGCAATTGCCGCATTAACAGTTGGATTTATTAAAGAAACTTATAAGGCATAAAGGAGAATTATATTTATGAAGAGAATATTTGAAGTACAACCTTGGGATGTTGTCACACACAAATTTAATCCTGAAGACAAACGCTTACAAGAATCAATGACAAGTCTTGGAAATGGATACATGGGTATGCGTGGATTCTTTGAAGAAGACTATTCTGCAGATACCTTACAAGGATTATATCTTGGTGGAGTTTGGTTCCCTGACAAGACACGTGTTGGTTGGTGGAAAAACGGATATCCAAAATACTTTGGTAAGGTTATAAATGCAGTTAACTTTATTAAAATGAATTTCTTGATCGATGGAGAAAAATTGGATTTAGCTAAAGATAAATTTAGTGACTTTGAAATGGATTTAAATATGAAGGATTCAGTTTTAACTAGATCTTTTATCGCAGATAAATCAGGTAAAAAAGTAAAATTTGTTTTTGAACGTTTTTTGAGTGTTGATCAAAAAGAACTATCCGTTCAAAAGGTCAGTTTTGAAAATCTTTCAGATTCAAAAGTAGATATTAAAGTTATTTCTTCTATTGATGCCGATGTTAAAAATGAAGATGCAAATTATGATGAACGTTTTTGGGATGTTTTAGATGTAACTGACGATAGTCTTGTTGCTAAAACAAAACCAAATAACTATGGCACACCTCAATTCACTTCAGCTATGCAAATGAGTCATGTTACTGGCTTAAAAGAAGTCGATCAATCAAAGACAGATACACAGACAAGTAAAACTTTTGAGATAGAACTTTCCCAAAATGAACAAGCATCAATTGAAAAACGTGTTATCGTAACAACTTCAAGAGATTATGATACAGTTCAAGAATTGACTGATGCAATGAATAAACTAACAAAGAAAGTTTCAAGTAAAACTTTTGACGAATTATTTACAGCTCATCGTGATATTTGGGCTGAACGTTGGAATAAGTCTGATGTTCAAATCAAAGGTGACGTTGAAGCACAACAAGGTATGCGTTTTAATCTATTTGGCTTATTCAGTACATACTACGGTGACGATGCTAGATTAAACTTTGGTCCTAAAGGATTTACTGGTGAGAAATATGGTGGAGCTACTTATTGGGACACTGAAGCATTTTGTATTCCTGTTTACTTAGGTATTACTGATCCTAAGGTAACAAGAAACCTATTAATGTATCGTTATAAACAACTTGATGGTGCGTATGTGAACGCTAAAGAACAAGGATTAAAGGGAGCACTATTCCCAATGGTGACATTTAATGGTATTGAATGTCATAACGAATGGGAAATAACTTTTGAAGAAATCCATCGTAATGGTGATATTGCCTTTGCTATTTACAATTACACCCGTTATACAGGTGATAAGTCATATGTATTAAATGAAGGTAGTAAAGTCCTAACAGAAATTTCACGTTTTTGGGCAGATCGTGTCCACTTTAGCCAACGTAATAATCAATATATGATTCATGGGGTTACCGGACCTGATGAATATGAAAATAATGTTGACAATAATTGGTATACAAACTATTTAGCACGTTGGACACTTGAATATACCCTCAAAGTTCTTAGTGAAGTTTCTCCAGAACAGGCTGCTAAACTAAACGTTTCAGATGAAGAGAAGAAACAATGGCAAGATATTGTTGATAGAATGTATCTTCCATACGATAAGAAATTAGGAATTTTTGTACAACATGATGGATTCTTAGATAAAGACATCAAACCTGTTAGTGAATTACCAAGTGATCAATTGCCATTAAATCAAAATTGGTCGTGGGATAAGATCCTTCGTTCACCATATATTAAACAAGGTGATGTTATTCAAGGTATCTGGGACTTTATGGATGACTTTACGGAAGAAGAAAAAAAGAGAAACTTCGATTTCTATGAACCTCTAACTGTACATGAATCAAGTCTTTCAGCTTCAATTTATTCAGTTCTTGCTGCTGATTTACACTATGAAGATAAAGCGGTTGCATTATATGAAAGAACCGCTAGACTAGACTTAGATAACTATAATAATGATACCGATGACGGTTTGCATATCACTTCAATGACTGGTGGTTGGATCTCAATTGTTCATGGATTTGCAGGGATGCGTGTTCATGATGATGGGACATTGAGTTATAAACCATTCTTGCCAAAGAAGTGGGATAGTTATTCGTTTAGACAAGTATTTAGAGGACGTGTTATCGAAATAACTGTTGATGGTTCTGGATCTCACTTCAAATTAATTTCTGGTGATCCTGTATCAATCAAAGTAGATGACAAATTAGTTGAATTAAATTAAGGAGTTGTGAGGGAACGCCATTTTGCTTAGTGTGCAAAAAACGTTTCGTCACGCTTTTTTTATAAAGGAGAGTTTATTATGGTAAAGTTTGAGCAAATTAAGGGATTCGTTTTTGATTTAGATGGAGTTATTGCTGATACATCAGTCTATCATGCAAAGGCATGGCGTCAATTAGCAGAAAAGTTGGGTGTTAATTGGTCTAGTGAGTTGGCCGATGGTCTTAAGGGAATTAGTCGTATGGATTCTCTGAATCTAATTTTAAAAACTGGTGAAATCGAAAACAAATACAGTGAAGAGGAAAAGGAAACTTTTGCTGCTGAAAAAAATACAAATTATTTAAATCTTTTAAAGAATATGGATGAAACAGCTATTCTTCCAGGTATTGCTGACTTTTTAAGAGATCTTCAAGAACATGATTATAAATTGTCATTAGCGTCAGCTTCTAAAAATTCACCTCTAGTTTTGAAACAACTTGGTTTGTCCATGTACTTTAAGAATAAAATTGATCCAACAACTTTGAAATATGGTAAACCTGATCCAGAAATATTTGCTCGTGGTGCTGAAGTTTTAAATTTGAAACCTGAGGAATGTGTCGGTATTGAAGATGCAAAAGCAGGAGTTCAATCCATCAACGGTGCAGGAGAATTATCGATTGGAATTGGTGATAAAAATATTTTGAGTGAAGCGGATATAAACTTTGCTGATACAAGTGAATTAACTCTTGAAAATATTAAAAAGGCTTTGGATTAATTGAAATGGAAGTAACTAAAAGACAATTTGGTACATATAAAGATGAACCGGTTTATTTGTATACTATCGAGAATAATCAAAAGACTAAAATAAGTGTTTTGACTTATGCAGCTACTTGGCAAAACTTTGAAGTAAATGAAAATGGTGTAGATCATTCATTGATAAGTCATTTTGATAATTTGGATGATTATATCAAAACACCTTATCAAGTTGGTAAAACTGTTGGCAGAGTTGCTGGTAGGATTGGTAACGCTAGCTTTAAAATTGATGATAAATTTTATAAACTGCCTCCAAATGATGGAGAAAATTTGATTCATGGCGGAAGTAATGGTTTTCAAAATTTTAATTTCACTAGTACAGTGATTGACAATAAAGTGGTTTTAACACATAAATTTTTGAGTGCTGATGACGGTTTTCCTGGCGATTTAAGTCTAAAAATCACCTACAGTTTAAGTCCTGAAAACGAAGTTAAAATTTCATATTCTGCTATAAATACAGAAAAGACGCTTTTTAATCCGACTTGTCATGTTTATTTTAATGTGACCGATAGTGAAGATGTTTTTGGACAAGGCGTTAAAATTAATTCGAAGTCTATGTTAGCAGTTGATTCTAGTAAAGTTCCAACGGGTGAAATATTGCCGTTAACTAGTGGATATGATTTTAAAAAATTCAAAACAATCTCTAAAGCTCTGGATGATTTAAAGTCTGATAATGGTAAACTAGAATTTGACGATACGTTTGTTACCGATGAAAATTTTGTGGCGACTATTAAATCTAATAAGAGAGCTGTTGATTTTTCTTCCGATCGTAATGGATTAGTTATCTTTACGGCTAACCCTAATGATCCAAAGAAAGCCGATGAAAGACAATATAATTCCCTAGCAATGGAGATGCAAACTTTACCAGATGCTATCAATCATTCTGGATTTGGAAATATAATTTTGCCTCGTGGTAAAGAAGTCACTTATACAAACAGTTATAAGTATCGTCAAATTAATTAAAGGACAGATTTGATGAAGCTTGTAATAACCGATTTAGATAGTACTTTTTTAGATAAAGATAAAAATTATAATGTTGAACATTTTGATAAAATAAAACAGGAATTGAAAAAACGTAATATTGATTTTGCCGCATGTACAGGCAAACAAGCTGAAAAAGTAGAAGAGATCATGGGGTCTGACATCTGGATAGTTGGAGATGGCGGCGCTAGAATTAAACATGACGGAAAATTTTATTATAAGAATTTAATTCCTAATAAATTAGGTCAAGAATTTATTTCTGCATTACAAAATTTAAAAATTGATTTTAATATCGTTGCTTCAACAGAAGATCGAAGCTATATCCCAACAGGTCGTAGTGAAGCTGAAATTAATCGTATTAAGAAAAGTTACCATTTGGTAACTGAAATTTCAGATTTCAAGAAAATAACTCAAGATTTTACAAAAATATCAGTATATGATGCCAATGCTAACACATTTGATTATTGTCATCGTTTGGATAATTTTAAAGATCGATTATTTATTGTTGCTCCTGAGCCAACTTGGATAGATGTTTCAAATTTTGGTGCACATAAAGGGACCGGAATTGAAAAACTTCAAAGTATTCTCAATTGTAGTAAAGAGGATACAATTTGTTTTGGTGATGGATATAATGATTTAGAGATGTTCAATCAGTCTGGTATTAAATTTGCCATGGGTAATGCTTTTGACGATGTTAAGGATAAAGCTGATTTTGTAATTAAAACTAATAATGAAGATGGTGTTTTGCGTGCACTTGATAAATTATTGATGATATAAATATGAAAAAAGAAGGGGCTGTGACATATGTCACAGCCCCTTTTTTACATTTCCGAACTTTTATAGTCTAAACGTGTAACAAAAGGCTGCAACCTCCACATAGTTACGAACCACGAATGATTGATAGTACCAATCATTCGTGATTCTAGATTATGTTCCGGTGGCAGACCGCCTTTTGTCACACTCTCTTCTTTTGTTTGTGTCTTTACTTGATTAATTTATTTATTTCACTAATTTCATCATTTGAGAAATCAAGATTATCTAATGCCCTTAGATTTTCATCTAAGTGATCGTTATTAGTAGTTCCAATAATAACACTAGAAACTACAGGATCCTTTAATAACCAAGCAAGTGACATTTGGCTAAGCGTTTGGTCACGATCTTTTGCTATATCGTTTAATTTATTTAATTTAGCAACTAGAGCATCAGGTCCATCATTCAATAGTTCAGAATTTGTATGATGAATTTTGAATGAATCAGTAATTCCATTGAGATAACGGTCTGAAAGTAAACCTTCACAAAGAGGACCATAAGCAATCACTCCAGCACCATTATCTTCCAATAGTTTGGATAAGCCACTAGTTTCAACATGGTTATTTAATAAGTTCATACTCATTTGATCTAAGACAAATGGAGTTCCGAGTTTTTGGAACATGGCAATTGCTTGTTTTAATTCTGGAACCTCATAGTTAGAAACACCAACGTATAAGGCCTTACCAGAGCGAACAATGTCATCTAAAGCTTTTACGGTTTCTTCAATTGGAGTTTTATCGTCATATCTGTGAGCATAGTAAATATCAACATAATCTAAGTTGAGTCTTTCTAGAGAATCATTGATACCTTGAAGTAGTGACTTTCTTGAAGTTCCAATACCATAAGGGCCATCATGAATCTCATAACCAACTTTTGTAGAAATTACTAACTCATCACGATATGGTTTTAAGTCATTTTTTATAATTTGACCAAGTAATTCCTCTGAAGTACCAAAGCCTGTACTACCATCACCATAGTGGTTAGCATTATCAAAATGAAATACACCTTTGTCAAAAGCGTGTAAAATTAGATTTCTTCTTTCACTTAATGGATCAGCACTACCAAAGTTACGCCATAGTCCTAATGAAATAGGGGGTAACATTAAACCTGTTTTACCAGCATGACGAACAGAGTAGTTTTCATAGCGATTTTTTGAAGCAACATACATTTTATCTTCCTCCTCAGTATTCCATACTATTAATACTAATCTATTGCAAACGGTTACTCAAGGAAGAAGGGTATTGTCATGAATTAATGATTTATTCAAAATATTTAGTAGCAATTTTTTTGTAAATGTTGATGTATTGCAAATAGTCATCTTCAAAGACAAATTCGTTGATTTGATGAGCACTTTCATTACCAGGACCAGCAACGATTACTTCTAAGTCTGGATTGGCTCTAACAAATTGTGAGGCATCTGTACCACCTGGGGCACCAACGGCTAATGCACCTTGTTCAAATGTTTCTTGATAACTTTGTTGTGCTATTTTTATTAAGTTAGAGCCTATATCAGTTTTAACAGGCCAATTGCTGCTTTTTTCTTCAAATTCTAATGACATTCTAGGAGATTGGTTTAGTTCACTAATAATATTTTTTAGATCTTCTGCTAATTTATCATTGTTGTATTCTGGAATAGTTCTAATTTTGACGTTCATCTCAGCATAATCAGGAATTGTATTGTCTTGATCACCTGCTTTCATAATTGTAACTGCAGGAACTGTCTTTCCAAGAATATCATCATCATCTGATAAGCTTGCAAAATATTCTTTTTGCTTATTATAAAAGGTAATTAAATTATCCAGTGCATTAATGCCTGCTTCTGGCATAGAACTATGGGCTGCTTTTCCTCTGGAAATAACTTTGTAATCAATTGAACCTTTGTGAGCACAGTATAGTGCATGACGACCATAGGATGAAGGATTTGATTTTGGGTTTTTAATCAAACCACTGTTAATTAATTGATCTATTACGAGTTTAGATGAAGCATTACTTGGTTCACCAACTATTAAGGCATTCAAATCGTCAGCATATCCATTTTTAGATAGTTGCTTTGCACCAATTTCACCTAATTCTTCACCAACAGTAGCGATAAATTTGATATTTCCTTTAAAGTTTTCGTCTTCATTTAGTTCTATCATAGCTATAGCTAATCCAGCCAAGCCAGATTTCATATCTGATGATCCACGACCAAATATTTTTCCGTCGATATGCTTAGGATTAAATGGACCATAGTTCCATTCTTTGTCGTTTACAGGCGCTACAACGTCTTCGTGCCCGGTGAACCCAATAGTTTTACCAGCTCCATTATTAATAGAAGCAATAAGATTGAAGCGATGTTCATCATTTTTAACCAGTTCTGTTTTTATTTGATATTTATCAAAGAGCTTTTCTAAATAGTTTGCTACTAGTTCTTCATTTCCGTTTACAGTCTCTAATTTTATTAAGTCATCTAAGATCGATAACTTCTCTGATTTTTCCATTATGAATCCTCCCAGAATCAAGTATCATGTATAATAGTAAGTGTTGAACAACTATATTTTAGTATTAATTAATTAAAAAAGGTAATAAAGGGTGAACATAAATTGAATTTATTGATGAAAATTGATCGTTGGTTAGGTGCAATTTTAGTAATTGTGGCAGTGCTAGGATATTTCTTTCACTGGTTTACAAATCAATTATTGTTAAGTGCATTTGCTGCAGGTATTTTATTAGTTATAATTTCATTTACGTCTGATAAGGGACGTGCTTCAAAAAGCAGAGAAAACAAAAAAGACTAGAAATCATAAAAGATTTCTAGTTTTTAAATTCAACGTTAATTAACCTTTTTACGTCCTTCTGGAGTATATCGGCTGGCTTTATATCGTTTATATAAATAGTAGATTCCAAAAGCAACAGCGGCCATAATTAACAGTGGAATTCCAATGTAGAAGAAAATAGCTAATGCAACTGCGACAATTAGGAACCATTTTAAGAATCTCAAAAATAAATCGAACATTTAGTTCTCCTTTTTATAAGTTTACAAATACATAATCATTTATATTACTTGTTAAGTCAAGTAAAACGATTTAAAAACAAAATGGTTGACTATTGGTATTGACCCTAGTATAGTAGCCACTATCGCTACCTCTTAGAGATATAACTTTGTAAGAAGGAGGTGTGAATAATATGAAATATAGAATTCTATTAAATACTAATGATCAATTATTCACAGCAATTGATGTTAAAAATAGCAATCACTTTGGCAACGGTACAACCATTGAAAAAGCTATTACTGATTTAAAGACTAAAGTTGCTTAACCAAGGACTATAAGAGAGTCCAAAAAGGCCACTATCAGAAAAAATCTGGTAGTGGCCTTTTTTAGTTTAGGAAGAGTGAATATTTAGTAAATCTATTATTATCTGAAACTAGAAAATAGAAATGACTATTCTTATCCAACTTATCTTTTTTAAAAGATACTTTAGCAGTCATATCTTTACCAGATGAATATTTCTTCATATCAAAGATATGATTATTGAAATCTGTGATATTTTCGTTGTTAATATGCTCGCTGTAATTGTAAGGACTAGCGATCCACATGTTTTCGAAGAAATCATTACTTTTTTTCATACCATAAAAACCTGGCTTAGTTTGTTTGATATTCAAGATAACGTTAATACAGTTTTTATCAGTTGTTGTATCTAGAATTTTAAATTCAACATTGTTGGTTTTTACTTTTTGATTTTTTGATATTTTAATTTCTTTAGTGTCTTCGTAACCTGCATTCATCCTTTGATATTGCAAAGTAAGAAAGAAAAAGGAGATAGTAGTAAAAATAAGTAAAGAGATGATCTTTAAGTTTTTACGATATTTTTTCATTGATAGCTCCATTTCTAACGACAAAAGGTCTGGTAGATACTTGATTGATAAAATTGGAGTCATGAGATGTTATTAAAAATGTGGTCTGATTACTTTTAAACTCCCTTATTATTCGAACCAATAAATCAATACTTTCTTCATCTAAGGCGTTTGTTGGTTCATCTAATACTATTAATTCATTATTACCTAATAGAGCTTGAGCTATTCCAACTTTTTGTTTCATACCTAGAGAAAAATATTTGATTTTACGATGAATGTTTTCCTCTAAGCCCAATAATGTCAGTAGTTCTTTGATATCATCATCACTGATTTCATCTTGTAGTTGAGCTAATAATTTTAAATTTTGGAATGCCGTGAGTTTTTCAATTAAACTAGGGTTTTCGATTAATATTCCTGCACGTATAGGATATGTATCTTGGATATTGATTTGTTGGTTATTAATTAAAATTGTTCCGTTTGTTTTAATTAGTCCTAAAATTGCTTTTAAAATAAGAGTTTTACCGGAGCCGTTTATTCCTTCAAAAGTCGCAATGTCACCTTTATTGATTTTTAAGGTCACATTATTAATTAGCGTTTGTTTCTTTACCTGCTTACTTACTGCATCTAATTTTATAAAGCTCATTTAGGTCTCCTTTTAAAAATCTTTCTTTGAGATTGTTTTATGAATAACGGTTATAAATATTCCTGACAAAATAATTAAGATAAAAAGTCTGACTAATATTCCTAATAAACTTTTAGGTGTCGTAAAGTAATAAATTAGATAATCAATTTTGATTTTCAATAAGTAGTACTCAATGCAATTAATTCCAAATGCGACTATAAAAGCTAATATTTTATTGTTTGCTATTACTAGCACGCTTAGTTCTATTAAAGATAGAAATAACATAGAAAAATATGCGTACAAATATAATATTAAAATTTGAAAATTAGTAGAAAGAATGAAAAATGTCAAGGGCAGTTTAAAAATGTAGGTTTTCGGCAGAAAGAAATGTAGGTTTTCG
>NZ_AZDG01000010.1 GCF_001434665.1 Companilactobacillus tucceti DSM 20183
ATTATTTTCCCAGAAGTGCTCTTATTTATCTGTATCAAATTATATACTCAGTACCTATTTACAATGTAAATACGGCTCTTTTACTTATCATCATAAGTAAAGTATGAAGGTTCTACTTACTTAAAACGCCAAATCCACCAAGGATAATTCCACCTATCAATACACAAACAATTAAACGTGTAGAATTCATCTTTTTCTTACCTAGTAACCAGTAACAAAGAGCAACCAATAGTACTGGAATTAGTGATGGCATGATTTGATTTAATACAGATTGAGCTTTCAAAGTGACTTTACCACTTTGGAAAACTAAGGGAACTTTGGCCGAAACAACTGTAGGTATCAAGGCTCCTACAACTGTAACACCAAGAAGGATGGCTGCGTCGGTGATACGATTTAACTTATCACCGGCGGCATAAATCAATTTTTCACCTTGGGAATATCCTAAAGGCAACAATGTAAATCTCAAAAATAGAACTGCAAAATTGACAAGTAACCAGATAATTGCTCCAATTGGATTACCCTTCAATCCCATGTAAGCACCGATTGAACCAAAAATAGTTGGTAAAATAACTCCGACAATTGTATCACCAACACCGGCAAATGGACCCATTAAACCAGTCTTTAAACCAGCAACTGTATCTTTAGCTTTAGTACCTTCTTTTTCTTCAATTGCCATATCCATTCCGACAATGAAGCCACCGACATAAGCGTTAGTATTGAAGAACTGATTATGCATCTTCATCATTTCAATTAAATCTTTGTCATCAGGATACAACTTTTTTAAAGTTGGCAAAATTGTATAAAGATATCCAGTAGACATCATTCTTTCATAATTCCAACAGATTTGACTGGACCAAAGCCAACGCCAATTTGCTTTAAAAAGATCCTTTTTAGTGATCTTAGTTTTCGTATTCGCCGAGTTCATTTTCCACGCCTCCATCTTCTTGAGATTGTGATTTGTCATTATCGCCCTTATCGCTTTGCTTATAATACATAATTGCAAGTGCAAGACCTAATAAAGCTACACCTAACATTGGCATCTTTAAGTATGCTGCTGCGATAAATCCAACGATCAAATATGCAATAAATTTCTTTGTTGGTAAAAATCTCAATAAAATAGCAATACCGACAACTGGTAGAATTCCACCGGCAACGGTTAATCCATTAGAAAGCCATTGTGGTAACCATTCAACAATTTTTGAAACAACATTATTACCTACAATTAACATAACGAATACTGGAATGGCTCTTGATAATCCCCATGGAAACACTCCCAATACGATATTTCTAGCAACACCTTTTGTGTCACCTTCTGCAATATGTCTATCGACTCGATGTAAGAAGAATGTATTAACGAAACGTGCCAAAACATCCAACTGAACCATCAATAATCCCACTGGAACGGCCAAACCAATTGCAAAGTCAATGCCTTTACCTGTCATAACCGCATATGCCGTACCAATAATAGCTCCAGTCATAAAGTCTGGCATACTTGCACCACCATAAGTACCAACACCTAAAACCATTAATTGTAATGTTGCACCGACGACCAAGCCGGTTTTAACATCACCCATTATAATTCCGGCAACAAAACCAATTAGTAATGGATAATTACATAAAATTCCAACAGTAATTTGATCGATAATCATCCAAAATGCTAAGGCTGTTAATAGTAATATTTGCCACCAAACTATTGTCATGATTATTTACGCCCCTTTTTCAACAAATTCATAAATTCCTGCTTATTATCGTTTGGAACCATTTGATGATATAATTCAATATTTTGACTTGATAAATAATCAAATATCTTTTGATCTTCATCGGTCACGGCAACACTCTTAGCGATTTGACGTGCATTTTCAGACATGGACATGTTACCGACATTAATTGAGTCCAATTTAACGCCTTGTTCAACCAATCCTTGTAGCATGGATGGATCTCTAACTAAAATAAATACTCTTTGACCCTGATATTTTTTATCTTTTAGTCTTTTGGCTGCACCTTGGCTAGTTAAAATACTTAAATGTACTCCTCTAGGAACTGCAGTCTTCAGTGTCATTTTTTGAACATCGCTCTTTACAATTTCGTTATCAATAACCATGATTCTTGTTGCATTTAGCTTTCTCGTCCACATGGTCGCCACTTGACCGTGAATCAGTCGTGCATCAACTCTAACATTTACAATTGGATTCTTTGTTGAAGTCGTATCCACATCACTATCGTTCAATTCTTGAGCAACTTCTTTTTGAGGATCAATTTCTCCAAGAACTTTTCTATTCTCTTTAATTGCCTCTTCAATAGGAGTTCCAGTAGCAATTGTTAAAAGTAAACTTAAAGATAATCCAGCAAATACTCTGACTTCTTTATGTTTATCTTTAAACAACATTGCTGAATTTGCTGGAGTCCCATTTTTTATATCAGTAATTATATTAAATGAATCCGTAGAGTTGTTCTTATACAACTTTTCATATTTATTTACTACATCGTCAACTCCCATGGGATCATGAAATGAGACTGTTGCAAAATCATTTAATTCACCTGTAATCATCTCACAACTCTTTAAAGTCTCTTTAGAATAATCACCATGACTCGATAATACATACATACCTTCTCACCACCGTCTTAATATTAACTTAATGTACTAACTTATTTCGAGATAAGTCTAGCACATCAGGTAACCGATTACAATATTTCTTAAGATTCGTTTAAACGCTGATATATCGGTATTTACCATTTTCCTTACTACTTGAATTTATCCATCCTAATGTGTTAACTTAACACTAAGATTAATATTTGAGTTAGAGCTCAATCAAGGAGGATCAAGATGAACGTTCCTTTAAAAAGAATAAAAGACTATGAAGATATGGGACTCGGTCTATTCATTCATTGGGGATTATATTCTCAATTAGGTCAAGGTGAATGGACAGAGTTTATTCATGGAATAAATAAAGAAAAGTATGAAAAATTAGCAGATACTTTTTCAGCAAAAGATTTTGATGTAGAAAATATAGTTAAACAAGCTAAATCTATGGGTGCTAAATATATTGTTTTAACTTCCAAACATCATGAAGGTTTCTTCTTATATGACAGTAAAGGTTTAAGTGATTTTGATTCTGTCCATAGTTTAGCTAAGAGAGATTTAATCAAGGAATTCGTTGACGCCTGCAACAAGTATGACATTAAACCCTTTCTATATATGGCCACTTATGATTGGCATAATCCTCTCTACGAAAGCGACTTTAACAAGTATTTGGAATACTTACGTAAGTCTGTAGAAATCCTATCTAAAAATTATGGTCCTATCGGCGGTTTTTGGTTTGATGGAAATTGGAATAAAAAAGATGCTGATTGGAAATTAGATGAGCTTTACGGAACTATCCGTAAATATCAACCAAACGCAATGATCATCAATAATACTGGACTTAAAAATCGTGGTAAAATAATTAATCCAGAAATTGATGCTGTTACATATGAAAGAGGTACCCCTGATTCAATTAATCATGGTGAAGAAAATCAAAAATATGTTGCAGGTGAAATTTCATTAACTCTCAATCAACATTGGGGATTTGCGGATTCAGATATTGATTTCAAATCACCAAAAGAAATTATCGAAAATATTTGTCATGCTAGAAATATTGGGGCAAATATCTTAGTTAATATCGGCTTAACTGGTACGGGATCCATTCCAACAATCTCTGACCAATATATGAAACTTATTGGAATATGGATGAAATATAATAGTTCGGCCATCTATAAGACTCGTCCAACAAACATTGAATCAGGTTATAAAATGAATGATTTTGTACTTTCAGATGGTAAAAATCTTTATTTATTCATATTTGATTTAAAGATAGTTGGAAATAGCAATGTAGTTCTTGGAGGTGAAGGAGTCAATCCTCGTTCATTCACTGGAATTTCTAAAGAAGTTAAGAATATTTCTTGGTTAGATAATAAAGAAAAGTTAAGTTTCACTCAAAACAATGATATGCTAACTATTGACGCAACAGGTTTTAAGTATGGAACTGACTTAATTGTCCGAGTGGCAAAAGTTGAATTCTAACCAGGAGGAGTTTAATTGCTCACACCCAAATATCAAGAAATTATTGAAATATTAACTGACGAACTAAATCATGGTTCATTTAATCAAGGCGACAAATTTTACAGTGAGTCCGATATCTGCAAACGCTTTGGTGTCAGTTCTACCACTGCCGTAAAAGTTCTAAATGAACTCCAACAAGAAAATAAGGTTACTCGTATTAAAGGAAAAGGAACCTTTGTAGCAAAGGAAAATCACCGTAGTGTTGTATTGTTGACAGACTTAAACATGTCTAACGGCAATACTGAAGGTGTAAAGGTACTTTCTGCCCAAGAGAATAATCAACAAAAAATTCAAGAGATCCTAAAGATCGATTCTAAAACAAAATATTTTGAAATTAAGCGTTTACGATACATTGGTGATGAAGTAGTCCAGTACACTGTTAACTACATCAATTCCAAATATATTTCAAAAGAAACATTAATAAACTTGCATAATTTTGATTCTGTTTATCAAAGAATCCGCGAAGATTCTGGGATCGACCCTTACAAACTACCATATTCGCAAAAAACCACTGTGGAATTGCTTAACGATAAAAATATTCTCAATTATTTTAATCATAAAAAGTATCCACTATTTATCTACCAAAAGAGAAGAACATATCTACCTAATGTTAATGGTTCTATCCTTGAATATGCTTTTACATATAAAGATCCCGCCTACTGGGGTTACCAAACCGATTCCGTTTTTGGAAGCAATATATAAGGATGAATAAAACAAGACAATTTTTGCCAAATAAAAAGTCAGAGTCCAATTGGATTCTGACTTTTTATTTATTTTCTTGAAAATCAAATGGTGTGACATTCTCCATACCTATCATGGGATCAATTGCATTATTCATTACCATATCTAAAGTCAAAAGATAAGATTTCGGTTCCGATTTTAACTCTTCATCTTCATCTTCAATAATCTTAGGATCATCTATTTTTATCTTAAATGCAGCAAATAATCGATTTTTCAGATTAGTCTTTCTTTCAGCTGATTCGTCTGAAATAGAGCGCTCAAAAGCTGTTCTATTACCTACCATGATAAGTAGACGCTTAGACCTTGTAATCGCCGTATAGAGTAAATTACGGCGTAACATACGTGATTCTTCATTAACTAAAGGAAGTATCACCATCTCAAACTCAGATCCTTGTGCTTTATGAATCGATGTGCAGTAGGCCAAAGCAATATTAGTCCAATCCTTTCGATCAAGTGTTACTTCATTTCCATCAAAATCTATTACCAATTGATCTACATGATCGGTATTCTCTTTTGCTAAAATTATTCCAATTATTTTACCAATTTCACCGTTAAATACATTGTCCTCAGGAGTATTCACCAAATAAACTACTTTATCATTAATACGATAATGAACATTTCCCATCAAAACTTCTTTACGTTTTGGTTCCATAGGATTAACAACATCTTGAATTATGGAGTTTAAATTATCGATCCCGGCTACTCCACGATACATCGGTGCCAAAACTTGAACATCAGCAATATCAAATCCTCTATCACTCGATTTACTTACTATTTGTGACAAAACTTCGGGTACATTTTGACTGCTGCATTCGATAAAGCTTCTATCTGAACGGTTATGAAAGACCTCATCAGTCACTAAACCTTCGTTAATATCATGTGCCAATTGAATAATAGTAGAATCTTCATCTTGGCGATGAATATCTTTTAAAATTACTGTAGAAAATATTTCGCTGTTGATCAAATCAGAGAATATTTGACCGGGTCCAACTGATGGTAATTGATCTTTATCTCCAACTAATACTACTTGTGTTCCAGGCTGCACTGCATCGATCAAAGTTTTAAATAGTTTAGTATCAACCATAGACATCTCATCAATAATCAACAATTTGCAATTCAAAGTTGGTTCAGCAAATTCATCATCTTCTGTACCCGTCAATCCTAACAATCGATGGATCGTCATTGCAGGCAATCCTGTTGATTCACCCATGTGCTTAGCGGCCCTTCCAGTAGGTGCTGCTAAAGCAATAGCATAATCTTCTGAACTAGGATCTAAAGTTGCATCATTTAGTTTTGCATAGGCAGCAACAATTCCGTTAATAATAGTGGTTTTCCCAGTTCCAGGTCCACCGGTCAATAGAAAGACTGAATGTGTGAGTGATTCTTTAATAGCTTTTTCTTGCGAAGGATCATACTTTACTTTAAATGATTTTTCAATTTTATGTAATTCTTTTGAAAACTCTATATCAGTCCAGTCGAAACCTTTATAAGTGTCTGTGATCATCTTCATTGATTGGGCAATCGACCATTCAGCATCAAACAATGATTTGTCATAAACTTTACCTTCTTCAGAAACTAATACCCCATCATTTACAAGTGATTTGAGACCATCTTCAATTTTTACTTTCAATTCGTCTAATTGATTATTTGAACGTAAAATTGCTAAAGCACGTTTAAATAAATCATCTTGTTCAATCAATGTATCTCCAGTTGAATTATTTAGAACTGCTACCAGTTGAACAAGTGCTCCTTTTATTCGTCTAGGATCATCTAGTGGAATATTAAGATTTCTAGCAAGTTCATCTGCACGTTTAAACCCGACACCCTTAATATCAGTTACCAATCTGTATGGATCTTCAGTTATTTTTTCTAAGGTATTCACACCATACTTTTGAAAGATTCTAGTACTCAAAGTATTCCCAAAGCCGAAATTACTAAGCTGATACAAAACTTGTTCTGTTTGATGATTTTTAGATAATTGCTCAACTATTAAATTAGTTTTCTCTTCACCTAAGTTGAGAAAGTCAAGTGCATTGGGATCTTGCAAAATTTTATCTATAGCATTTTCACCCAATGTATCAACTATTTTTTCAGCTTTTTTCTTACCTATCCCAGGAAACTCATCACTAGAAAAGAAACTGATCAACTCTTTTTTCCCACTAGGACGACTATGCTGATACGTGTCGGCCTTAAATTGTTTTCCATATTTAGGGTGATCTACCATATGACCTTCAAATTTATATTCTTCTTCTTCAGAAATATTGCCAAAACTACCTGTTACGACAATGTCTTTGCCATCCCATTTAGTATTTGTTTTTTTGATTTTAATTGTAAAAATCTTAAAAAGATTCTCTGGATTTTCAAAAAAAATAGCTTTGACAGTTCCAACAAAATATTCTTTATCGTCTGCCATTGCTATCTCCTGTTTTAGTTAAATAATTTTGTAAATTTGATAACTTCTTTTCGTTTTCTACAAAATACTTGGGATCGATTTCTTTTGATTTATTTAAATATGATTGATAATCATCCTTTAAATTCATAGCACATAGAGCCATATTAAAGTAGTATTTAGCCTTTTGCTCCATCACGATAGCTTTTTGATAATACTCTTTTGATTCTGCAAAGTTTCCATTAGCTAATAATAAATCAGCCATCAATTCGATAGCAGCTTGATCTTTAGGATTTTTCTCTATTGCTGTTAAAGCATAGACGATTGCCAATTGGCGCTTACCTTGCTCATCCAAAGTCTTAGCTTCCATAAAATAAGCCTCAAAACCATAATCAGCTTGTATCAAACCAGAAAAGATCTCATTAGCTTTATCGTACTTATTTGCCAAAAAATAGACATTCCCTAAGTTATATTTAATATCCTTGTTATCACTAAATAGGGCCAAAGATCTCGTAAGAAGTTCTTCAGCCTGTTCTAAATCACCAACTTCAACTAAATAAGCTGATAATTGTAATATTTTATCTAATTGTTGATTATCTTTATTTAATTCACTAACTAGTTGTTTAATGGCAGCTTCTTTATCGCCATTTTTAAATAACTTTTCTGCTTTTTTATCCATTTAATACCTCAGATAGTATCAGTACTTTCCAACTTTTTATGTAAGTATCCAGTTTCATTCCATTTTATAAGTTTGAATTCATTATTACTATATTGTAAATGTGTCAGACTTGTATTTGATAATCCACCATCTTTTCTAATGTCGGCAACTTTAGTACCTAACAAGGATTGAATCAATGTTACTAAGGCTGCACCATGACTAACTATCAAAATTGACGAATTATCATCATTCTCAGAAACAATTTTTTTAACAGCATTAGTTGTTCTTTCAGCAACTTCCTCAAACGATTCACCCTTAATTTGGTCAGCATCATATTTACTAGGCTCAAATCTAAATGCATGGATAACTTCAGGGATTTCCTTCTCTAATTTAACAAATTTTTGACCCTCCATGATTCCAAGATCAAATTCTCGCAAATCATCTACGACTGTCAAATTAACAGATTGCTTTAAATCAGCTATCAAAGTTTCCGCAGTAGTTTTAGCACGTGGTAAAGGACTAGTATAAGCATTAGCTAAATTTATTCCGTCTAATCTTTTAGAAAGTAGTTTAATATCTTTTATACTCTCAGGAAGTAGTGGAGAATCACCATGTCCTCCTTGATATTTTCCCTCTAAGTTCCATTTGGTTTTTCCATGTCTGACAAAATACAATTCCATAATTTTATTCACCTTACAAAGTTAATTACTTACTATTATGATGATTTATAGTATCATTTTCAAGTTTCAGATAAATACAAAAAAAGACCAAGCAAATACTTGATCTTCTTCAATATTTAAATTAAATGTATTGTAACTTCTTTGCCTTCATGTAAGCAGCATCAATAGTTGCTCCACCCAGACACTCTTCACCATCATAGAATACAACTTCTTGTCCTGGTGTAATGGCACGTACAGGATTATCAAAATCAACAGATACCTTACCATCTTCAAGTACATGGACAGTAACGCCTGTATCTTGTTGACGATATCTGAACTTAGCTGTGCAATGGAATTCATCGCCATAATCTAAGCCAGTAATAAATGATAATTCTGATGCTTCCAAATGATCTGCATATAATCTTTCATTATCGTATCCTTGGTCAACATAAAGAATGTTCTTTGACATATCCTTACCTACAACAAACCATGGCTCATTAGACTTGCCGTTTCCGCCAATTCCAAGTCCTGATCTTTGACCAATTGTGTAATACATCAAACCTGCATGCTTACCCTTAACTTCACCATCTGGTGTCATCATTGTACCGGCTTGTGCAGGTAGGAACTCACTAAGAAACTTTCTAAAGTTTCTTTCACCAATGAAACATACACCAGTTGAGTCCTTCTTCTTTGCAGTAGCAAGTCCAGCTTCTTCAGCAATACGACGAACTTCTGACTTTTGCATTCCACCAATTGGGAACAATGCCTTTTGTAATTGATGTTGTTGTACTGTACTTAGGAAGTATGTTTGATCCTTATTAGCATCCCCACCACGTAATAAATGTACAACGCCATTATCATCACGGAATGATTGTGCGTAGTGACCCATGGCGATATAGTCAGCATTAAGCTTCTCAGCATAATCTAAGAAAGCCTTGAACTTAACCTCTTTGTTACACATAACATCAGGATTTGGAGTTCTACCCTTACGATATTCTGCCAAGAAATATTCAAAAACACGATCCCAATATTCCTTTTCAAAGTTAACTGAGTAATAAGGAATACCAATTTTATTAGCAACCTTAGCTACATCCTCATAATCCTCTGTAGCGGTACATACGCCAGAGTCGTCAGTGTCATCCCAATTCTTCATGAAGACACCAATAACCTCATATCCTTGTTGTTTTAACAAAAGAGCACTAACTGATGAGTCAACTCCTCCACTCATTCCAACAACAACGCGCTTTTTTGTATTATTCATAATAAAACCTCTATCTCTTAACTAAAATATTTTTATCTATTAAAAACTTCATTAAATATCTAAAATCTTCAACTTCTTGAGTTGTATTCTTTGATTTAAAAATATTCAAATTATGTAGACCACTTTTATCCGTTGTAGCCATTTTAAGATTACTAAAATCTTTATTGATGGTAACCTTCAAGACGTAACGAGCATCATATGGTGAGTCACCATTAATTGGACGTTCAAGGCGGAAATTACCTTGTTTAGTTTCTTGAAAACCAACATCTAACAGTGCGTATTTTTTTATTTCAGGACTGATTTCATAAAAATCAGTATCTCCTAAAACTTGTGCTTTTGTACTCATAGTAAAAACCCCCTAAGCTTAGTTAAATTAAGTTTGAAGAATCCTAACTAATTAGTCAAGTCTTTAACTATTGAAACTAACTTGTTAGAGAAATTAACGATTTCTTCATCAGTATTATCCTTACCAAAACTAATTCTGATTGAATCGTTAATTTTAGGGCTATCTTTACCGTACATAGCAACGAGGACATGCGAAGGTTCAAGACTTCCAGCGGTACATGCTGAACCACCAGAAACTGCGAAATATTCCAAATCTAATCTTGTTAACAATACCCCACGATCGACCCCTGGCAGATAGAGATTAAATACGTGATTTAAAGCATTGATATCTTTAGGACCATTTACTTCAAATTTTATATTATTATCTTTTAAGATAGTTTGAATATGTTGTTTAAAACCAAAATAACGATCACGACGAGCTGTTTTTTCTTCAGGAGTAATCAGCTCTACCGCTTTAGCAAAACCAGCAATAGCTGGAACATTCTCAGTTCCGGCACGACGCTTTGTTTCTTGGTCCCCTCCTTTGATAAAAGAAGGAATTTGAATCTTATCATTAATATAAAGGAAACCAATAAATTTAGGACCATTTATCTTATGAGCAGAAGTTGACAGTAAATCAATATGTTGATCTTTAACGTCAATAGTCTCTTGTCCATATGCTTGAACAGCATCTGTATGGAAGAAAGCTTGATGGTCTTGTAACAATTCACCTATCTCTTTAATAGGATTACGAGATCCAACTTCATTATTTCCGTACATAATAGATACCAAAATAGTATCATCTGTTAAAGCATTTTTTACTTGGTCAACAGTCACTTCTCCACGTTCATTTGGCATCAAGTAAGTAATGTTAAAACCTAATGACTCTAGATACTTCATAGGTTTTAAAATAGCTTCATGCTCAATGGCCGTAGTAATTATATGTTTACCTAGATTTTGTCGTGATAGAGCAGTTTCAATAACTGCCGTATTATCACTTTCAGTACCACCACTAGTAAAAACTATTTCTGAATCTTTAGCATTGATACTTTTGGCTATAGTATGACGACTTTCATCTAATACTTTTCTTGCTTGACGGCCAAAATAGTTAGTGGCTGAAGCATTTCCAAAATTATTTGCCATTTGTTCAGAAATAACATCAACGACTTCCTTAGCCATTGGCGTTGTGGCAGCATTATCTAAATAAGTAAACTCCAATTTAAAAATCCCCTCTACTCTTGATCTAAGAAGTTCAATAACATCTCAACTGACTTCTTGCCGGCTTGAATAACAAAGTCGTCAAAATTGACACTTGCATCTTCATCACCAACATCACTCATTGAACGAATTACAACGAATGGTGTCTTAAATTGTACACAAACTTGCGCCACAGCTGCACCTTCCATTTCAGAAGCTAATGCATCTGGGAACGACTTTTTAATTGTAGCAATTTTTTCTTTTCCGTCAATAAATTGATCTCCAGTAACAATTACTCCAACGTGTGAAATTAAGTTTGATTTCTTAGCAGCTTTAAATATTTCATCAACATAAAAAGAGTCGGCCTCAAAGAATAATGGTTGTTCAGGCAATTGGCCCATTTTATAACCAAATCCAGTTGCATCGGCATCATGGTATGCTAACTTACTTGAAATCACAACATCGCCAATTTTTAGTCCTTCGCCAATACCACCAGCAGAACCTGTGTTAACTACAAAGTCAGGTTGATAACGATCATTAACAATTGTCGCTGTCATTCCGGCTTGAACTTTACCAATACCACTCTTAGCAAGATAAACTTGGTGATTATTGTATGAACCAATAGTAATTTCAACACCAGCAACCTCATCTTTAGTTACGTCGCTTAGAGATTCTCTTAGTAATTTGATTTCCTCTTCCATCGGAACGATTACGCCAATTTTCATTTAACACTTCTCCTTTATATAAAAAATAAAATTAAAAATACAATAATTATTAAGCCAAACACTGTAATAATCGCAATATTTAGCTTTTTTTTCAATTTATTTGTCTTATTTTCAAATGACTCTAACTTTTCTTGCATAATTTGATCAGGATGTTCTCTACGATACTCTTCTTCAGCACGTATTCTTTCTTGATCTCTTATTTCTTGTTGTCTTTTTTCAATTTGATCAGCCGGTACTACTGAATCATATTCAGATTTATCTGAATTAGAAAATCTATCTTTTATTTTAGAAAAAAGATTATTTAGCATTCAATAACTCCCAATAAGTAATTGCGTAAATAGACTTAGAATCACAAATCACACCGGCATCAACTTGTTCCTTAGCCTCTTTTAAAGTAAGTTTCTCAACATTTAAAAACTCATCTTGATCCAAGGGACGCTTGAATTCGACTTCTTTTAATTTATCAGCTTTAAACATCGTTAACTTTTCGTTTGAATAACCAGGGCTGGCAAAAAAGGCTGTAACCTTTTCTAAATTATCGGTTGTCATACCTAGTTCTTCATTCATTTCACGTAATGCTACTTCCTTTAAATCACTGCCCTCATCAGGGTCAATCTTACCAGCTGGAATTTCCAAAGTCTCTTGGTCTAAAGGTGCACGCCATTGTCTAACAAAAATCATTCTTCCATCGTCAGTAAATGGAATAATTGCAACCGCACCATGATGCTTAACTACTTCCCTTATAGCTGGAATACCATTAGGAAGTATAACTTGTTCAACATCTACATTAATAATTTTTCCACCAAATACTCTTTTTTGAGCTACTACTTCTTCATAATATCTAGAATCTTCTTTATTCATTTTTCAAACCTCTTGATTTCATTAACCTTATTACAGACATAAGTATCGCCACTAAACAAATTGCTAGTGCAAATGCCATTGTGACACGCATACCATCAATAAAGATATCGGGTCTATTATCAATATATGTTGTCACAGACTTTCCATAAAAGCTACTCATTGATAAGAACAAAATTGTTGTTGATACAGAAACTCCAATTATCATTCCCATATTTCTTGCCAATGCATTCAACCCTCCAGCAATACCTAAATCTTTAGGGTCAACTGAACTCATGATCATAGTATTATTGGGAGCTTGGAACAATCCATTTCCCAATCCATTCAAACCAATAAATAATAGTATAAACCATAAGCTGGTATTTACATTAAAGAATAGATAGCCAATTTGGGCAACCGCAAGAACAGATAATCCGGTAATTGTTAATAAAATTGGATTAATTTTAGCAGACATTTTACCAGATATTGGAGAAATGATAACTTGAACAATTGGGAACATCATTAGGATATATCCAGCAATAGAGGCTTTTATTCCCAATGCATTTTCCAAATAAAACGGTGAAACAACGTTGAAAAAGAAATTAGTAACAAAAATTAAAAATCCCACAACTAAGCCCAAAGTAAAATCATGATTTTTAAAGATTCTTAATTCTATCATTGGTTGCTCAGTATTCTTTTGTAAGTGAATAAACCACATAAACAAGAGAATTGATAAGATGAAAGCTAAAATAATATAAATGTTCCCAAAACCGACTGATTGGCCAATAAAGATTGCGGCAAAGAATAGTAATAATGTTACAAGATAAACAAAAAATCCACGATAGTCAAATTTTGCTGGATTTTTCGGTTCTTTCTTTGGCAAATTTAAATATCCTAATATTAAGGCTATAGCTCCAATTGGCAAATTTATCCAAAAAATATAGCTCCAATGAAATTGTGAAAGTATTAATCCACCGATCCCTGGTCCTGCAATAGAACCAATCGATACAAACGAACCAATATATCCTAAAGCATAGCCACGCTCACGTAACGGAAAGGTTTGTGTAATTATGCCATTATTAGTTGCCATTGCCATCGATCCGCCAAAAGCTTGAAGAGTTCTACCTGCCAATAGAATTGGTAAATCAACTCCAAAACCACAAACTAGAGAACCCAAAATAAATAGAAAAGATCCCATTTTAAAAACTTTGATTTTACCAATTGCATCAGCTAATTTACCAAATAACAATAGGAAGATACAAATTGTAACTAAGTAGATAGAAACGATCCATTCGGCCATATTCATAGGTATATTTAAGTCTTTACTAATTACTGGCAATGCAATATTAACAATAGACCCATCTAAGGTGGCCATTAAAGTAAATATTCCCACTGAAATAAGTATCATCCATCTTTTAGGATTTAATTCTTCATCCACGTTACTTCTCCTTGATAAATAATTTCAATAAAAAAGAAAGCACTATTCAGCGCTTTCCTCATCTTGTTTTGGATCTAATATAGTTATATTAATTGCCTGTGGACCTTTAAAACCAGGAGCAATTTCAAACTCAACGTCTAGATCTGGCTTGATAAAGAAGTCCTCACGATTCAAAACAGAATCAGCAAAGAAAAAGATATCTTCTTCTCCATTATTTACAAAACCAAATCCTCTTTCGTTATTAAAACGAATTATTTTTCCTTGAAACATTATTAGCCCTCAAAACCTTCTTCAATTGTTTGAGGATATTCCTCAGTAACAATCTTAGCACATCTTGAGCAGAATGTTGGGAAGTTTGAGTCACTACCGACATCAGTCTTGATCATACGACATCTTTGACATACATCTCCATCAGCTTTTTCAACTAGAACACTAGCATCTTCATACTTGTCAGCATCTGCAGGTGCAACATCTTGACTGATCTCAAATTGGGAAACAATCAATAATTGACCAAAGTTACTATCAATTTTATCCAATGTAGACTTCAATTCATCATTTGGATAAATAGTTACCTTAGCTTCTAATGATTTACCGATCAATTTGTTTGTACGAGCAACTTCTAGTGACTTCAAAACATCATCACGGAATGACATGAATTTACTCCAATTTTCATGAATTTCATCAGCATCTGATAAATTCTCAACAACTGGTAGTTCTGTCAATTGAACGTATTCTTCAGGTTCTTTTAGATATTCCCAAACTTGTTCCATAGTGTGTGGCAATATTGGAGTCAACAATTTAGCTAGTTTAACAGCTGAATCATAGATAACAGTTTGCATTGAACGACGTGAATGTGAATCTTCAGGATCAATGTAAACAACATCCTTGGCAAAGTCTAGATAGAATGTTGACATTTCATTAGTAATAAAGCGAACAACGTTCTTTGTTACATCAGCAAAATCATATACGTCATACTCATCATGCAATTTCTTAACTAAGTCATTTAATTTAACTGCAATATATTTATCTTCTGGACGAAGATCTTCATAAGCAACGCGATTTTCTTTTGGATCAAAATCAGCTGTATTAGCAAGCATGAATCTCATTGTATTACGAATCTTACGGTAAGTTTCAGAAACTTGTTTGAATGAATCAACTGATACAGAAACATCAGAACTAGAATCAATTGAAGCAACCCAAAGACGGATGATTTCAGCACCGAATTGTTTTTCGATATCAGAAGGTGCAATAACATTACCTAATGATTTACTCATCTTTACGCCATTCTTATCAAGAGTAAATCCTTGAGAAAGGATAGCTTTATATGGAGCAACACCAAATGCGGCAACTGATGTGATCAATAGTGAGTTAAACCAACCACGATACTGATCAGAACCTTCAAGAATCAAGTCAGCTGGAAATTCTAAGTTATCACGTAACTTAGCAACTCCAGCATGAGCTGTCCCAGAATCAAACCAAACATCCATGATGTCTGTTTCTTTAGTAAACTCACCATTTGGACTATTAGGATTTGTATATCCTTCTGGCAAAAGATCTTTAGCATCACGTTCAAACCAAACATTTGAACCATATTTACCAAATAAATCTGCGACATGATCAATAATTTCTTTGGTCATGATTGGTTCACCATTTTCAGCGTAGAAAATTGGAAGTGGAACACCCCAAGCACGTTGTCTTGAAATTACCCAATCACCACGATCGCGGATCATATTATAAAGACGTTTCTTACCCCAGTCAGGGATAAAACTTACTTTTTCAAGCTCAGATAATAATTGTGGTCTGAATTTATCAATTGAAGCAAACCATTGTGGTGTAGCACGGAAAATAACTGGTTTCTTTGTACGCCAATCATGTGGATAACTATGGCTAAAGAAGCTCAATTTCAATAATGAGCCATTTTCAGTCATACGTTCGGTGATCATCTTATTTGCTTTATCATAAAAGACACCTTTATATTCAGGAACTTCATCAGTAAAGCAACCATGAGCATCAATTGGCGAAAAGATTGGCAACTTATATTTCATACCAACAACAAAGTCATCAGCACCAAATCCAGGAGCTGTATGAACTAATCCAGTACCATCATCTAATGTAACGTGATTACCAAGAATAAGTAGTGATTCACGATCATAGAATGGATGAGTAGCTGTTAAACCTTCAAGTTCACTACCCTTAAAAGTCTTTAGAGTTTCAACATTATCCCATTCAAGTGTTTCCTTTAAGAAACTGATACGTTCTTCAGCAACAACATACTTTTTACCGTCAGCATTAACTAAAGCATAGTTAAACTTAGGATTTACACAGATAGCCTCATTTGAAGGCATTGTCCATGGAGTTGTTGTCCAAATAATGAATGATGTATCTGTATCTAATAATCCTTTACCATCACGAACCTTAAAGGCAACAAAAATTGATGGGGATTTAATATCCTTATACTCAATTTCAGCTTCAGCCAAAGTTGATTCTGATGATGGTGACCAATAAACAGGCTTCTTACCACGATAGATATAACCTTTATCAACCATTTCACCAAAGACTTTTACTTCTTCTTTTTCAAACTCTGGTTGATATGTAATATATGGATGTGCCCAATCAGCTGAAACACCTAGACGTTTAAAGCCAGCCATTTGTTTTTTGATTTCTTTTTCAGCAAAATCACGACACATTTCACGGTATTCAGTCATACCGATTTCCTTACGTTTAACACCTTTTTTGGCTAATTGTTGCTCAATTGGTAGACCATGAGTATCCCAACCTGGTACGTATGGTGAACGGAAACCGTTCATTGACTTATATCTAACAATGATATCTTTTGAGATCTTGTTCAATGCATGTCCCATATGAATATCACCATTAGCAAATGGAGGGCCATCTAGTAATTCAAAAGTTGGTTTTCCTTCATTTAATTTTTGACGCTTTTCATATATTTTGTTTTCTTCCCAAGCTTTTTGCCATTCTGCTTCTTTATTAGGCAAATTACCTCGCATAGGGAATTTAGTTTTACCTAAATTTAAAGTATCTTTTACTTTCATCCTTACACCCCTTATAAAAAATAAAAAGAACCCATCCAAATTAGGACGAGTTCTCGCTATACCACCTATTGGTAAATAATTATAGAAATTTTTAAGAGTTGATATACTAAACAAATTATTCTACTAACCTCTCACCATACGTTAGCTCGCTGGAAAATGTTTTATAAAGCACTTGTTCTCTTAATTATTGTTATTATTCTGATCATCGTTATCAAATTGGAATGTCGGACCATTCTGATCATGATTGATCGTATAAGGATCATCCGAACTTTCCTCTGATTTTTGACTATCAGCAATGTTGTCATTATAATTCATTTGCTCGTCATTGGAAACACTATCTTGATAATTTTCATAATTATCTTGAGAATACTGTCCATTATCCATACCGATTTTTTGCTTCAAATCGTTGGTAGATGTAGCATCAGCAAGCTTTTGCCACTTAGGACTCTCGATCATTTCCAATTGTTGTTGCAACATACCTTGCAAACCTTGTCTGAAACTATCTGTTTTCTGCTTCAACTCATCAGTTTCAATTGTCACTTGTCGAGCTTTATCAGAGGCATCTTGTAAAATTTGGTTAGACTTATCTGTCGATTGATCTAATAACTCACGGGCCTTCTTTTGTGATTCTTCAATAATCACTTGTGCTTCTTGTTCAGCCCCAGATTTAACCTTGTCAGCGGCATTTTGTGCAACTAAAATCGATTGATTTAAAGCATCTTTCATATCAGTAAA
Organism: Companilactobacillus tucceti DSM 20183; assembly: GCF_001434665.1. Taxonomy (GTDB): domain Bacteria; phylum Bacillota; class Bacilli; order Lactobacillales; family Lactobacillaceae; genus Companilactobacillus; species Companilactobacillus tucceti. Next base: position 18,117 of record NZ_AZDG01000010.1, read on the forward strand.
ATATTTGAGTTGCTCTTTAACATCTGCAAGTTCTTTTTCTAATTGTGAGTTCTTTTGTAAAGCTAAATCATAGTCTTGAACTACCTGGTTCAAAAACTTATCGACTTGGTCACGATCGTACCCACGAAATTTGTGGTCAAAATCTTTATCATGTATTTCAACTGGTGATAATACCATAATTTCACGCCCCTAATCATTTATTAATGACATTTACAAACAGTATATACTTATTATTTCTGGATTTACCCATAATATCATTAATCCTTATTCGACCATATCCACGAACACTTAGCGTATCACTCATTGTAATAAATTCACTAGCATTGCGTGTATTGGCCCAATTAAGCTGAACCTTACCATGTTCTACCAAAGATTTTGCAACCTGACGAGATAAATCGTAAGCAGTCGCAATAACAGTATCTATTCGAAGTGACTGAACACGAATATCTTCATCTACCGAATCATCTCTAGGAAGCAACAAGTCAGTAAAATCTTTTTGAATTAAATGAATCTTATATGGTCCAATTTTAGTAACTTGCTCCTCAATATAATCATCCATCTGGTCAAAAACGAAAAATTGCCATCTTTCACCATCAGTAATGATGTCACCAAAATGATCACGATCTACTCCTGATCCTGTCAGGGAACCAAGAATTTGACCGTGATGCAAATTAGCAAATTTTTCTGGATATCTTATTTCGTACATTGAAACCTTAAAGTCGGATTCTTTTGGTACAAAATAATCAGGAGCAATTATACCCCTGACTCTTTCCGCATCTTCATATCCACCAAAATAATGAACAAATAAATCATCGTATTTATTGATTAAATTATTCAAAATAAGCTGCTCTCTTTTGTTAAGGAAATCAGTTAACTGTGGTGTATACATTGTCTGTGACTTTAACAGCAAATCACCGATACGATCGACAAAAGGTTTTTCTTCTGGACGAAAAAAGCCGCTATTTAAGCTTATTTTTTCTTTGTCTGCCATTTTAAATCACCATAAATATTACTTTCTGGACTAATTGTAAAATAATCAAAGCAATTAATGGAGAAAAATCTAAAACTTGTCTATTTAAAAATGGTAAAGCTTTATGAATCAATACTAGAAATGGTTGTACTAACCTAACGATCAATTGACCAAATGGATTTTGATACAATCTTGGCATAAATGAAAGTATGCAGTAAATAAATATCACCATTTCATACAATTGGAAAATTCCAGCAATGATATACGGTAAACCGGTTAAAATTCGATCCATCTAACTCCCCTATCTATTCATTAATATCGGGAATGCTACCATCAATTTCAAACTTAGGCGGTGTACATAGGAATATCTTATCTCCTACACGTTTAATTTCACCATTTAGAGCAAAAATGGATCCCGTCAAAAAATCAACAATTCTTTTTGCTGAATCATCATTGATATTATTGAAATTTACAATAACAGCCTTATTGTTTAACAATTGTTTGGCAACTACCTTCGCATCAGCATACACTCTTGGTTGATAAATAGCTATCTTGCTGCTGTTGGTAGTTCTAGAATCTGTTGTTGAATTCATTGAAACAACCTTTTCATTATTAGAATAATCAGCCTCTTGTACAGGTTGATTCTCATCGTCTTCATCATTAATACCAAAGAAGTTACTGAACTTTTCAAATGCCATAGATAAGTTCTCCTTTATTTATTATTACGACGTTTAAAGATTGGTGGTGTTGAGTCATCATCATCGTCATTTAAATCAATAGTCTCTGGTTTTTGGAAAATTTCAAAATCACTCTTCTCACCAGAAACATTATTTGTATCAGCATCACGATTAATGTCCCAATCTGCCAAAGGATCTTTCTTTGGTTGAGGTGCTGGTTGAACACTACCTTGTTTATTACCATCTAATGTAGCCATTTTATTATTTAAAACTGGCTTCTTAACATTTTTCTTAGTATCTTCACTTTCAACACCAGTGGCAATAACTGTAATCTTAACTTGATCTCCAAGTGTTTCATCCATTGATGTACCAAAAATGATATTTACATCTGAAGTTGCTTGATCGGAAACAATTTGAGCTGCTTCTTGTGCTTCATAAAGTGATAGATCTGTACCACCAGTAATATTAAGAAGAACTTGTTTAGCTCCATCAATTGAAACTTCAAGTAATGGTGATGAAATAGCCTTAGTTGTAGCCTCATTAATTCTATTTTCACCGTTAGCTGTACCGATACCCATAAGTGCTGAACCTTGGTCTGACATAATAGTCTTAACATCAGCAAAATCCAAGTTAACATAACCAGGTGATGTAATAAGATCAGAAATACTTTGAACACCTTGGCGCAATACATCATCAGCAATACTGAATGCTTCACTCATTGGAGTCTTTTTATCAACAACTTCAAGTAATTTGCTATTAGAAATAATAACTAGTGTGTCGACATCCTTTTTGAGTTCAGTTATACCATCAGCTGCAAAACGTGAACGTTTTGAACCTTCAAATGCAAATGGACGAGTAACAACACCAACAGTAAGTGCTCCACTTTCTTTTGCAATATTGGCTACGATAGGAGCAGCACCTGTACCAGTACCACCGCCCATTCCAGCAGTAATAAAAATCATATCAGCGCCTTCAAGAGCCTCTTTAAGAGCTTCTTCACTCTCTTGAGCAGCCTTTTGACCAATTTCTGGATTTGAACCGGCACCTAAGCCTCTTGTTAATTTAGGTCCTAATTGAATTTTTGTTTCAGCTTTTGAACTTTCCAAAGCTTGAACATCAGTATTTGCAGCAATAAATTGAACACCCTTAATTCCTGTGTCCACCATACGGTTAACAGCGTTACCACCGGCACCACCTACACCAATAACTTTAATTACTGCTCCCATGTTGTTGTTTGAGTCTAAAGAATATTCCATTAAGGAGTTCCTCCTGTTTAATTTATCTTAGTTTTTAATCAAAAAATTTACTCCAGAAATCTCTAAACTTATCCATTCCTTTGCCTTTTTTGGCTTTTGGAGTTTGTTTTGGTTTTTCAATTTCATCTGGTTCATTTTTAGTCTTTGGTTCTGGTTCAACGACCTGCTTGGCTTTTGCCACAGGTTGAGGAGTTGAATTATTTTGGTTAATTGTTGCTCCGTTAACAACATTGTCAGCAATAATTCCGATATCGTTTAACCTTGAAGCATATGTTACCAAACCTAGTCCCAAGGAATATGACGGATGACGCATCCCCATTTGGGAAGGGACATAACTTCTAACTTTCACACCAAAAACATTTTTAGCAAGTTCTTCAATGTTAGGTGTTGCAGCCACACCACCAGTTAAAACAATTCCACCTGGTAGCGATAGAGCACCTGAATTTTCTAATGGATCTTTTAATCTATCAAATATTTGCTCTAAACGAGCCTCAATTATTTCTGAAATATATTGTTCTGAAATTTGTTCTGGTTCGGATTTTCCAACTACCTCAACACTGATAGTTTCATCAGAAGAAGTCTCGTCAGGATCAGCGTTACCATAATAAACTTTTAGTTGATCAGCATTTTCAATAGTTGTATTTAGCACTACCGAAATATCATGAGTGACATAATGACCACCTTCAAAATCAACAGTTGATAATTTCAAATTATAATCATGAACTACTGAAGCAGTTGTTTGACCAGCACCCATATCAATGATGACTGATCCAAATCCACTTTCACCGTCATTTAAAACCACTTGACTAAGAGCCATCGGTGAAATGACTTTATGAATAATGTTTAATCCAGCCAATTGAATAGCTTTTTTTGTATTATGAACGATTGTTTTAGGCGCCGTATATATGACACCTTTCATTTCTAAACGAACACCAATCATACCGCGAGGATCTTTAATATTATTAAATCCATCGACTGAAAATTGTCTTGGAATCAAAGATACTACTTCGCGTTCACTAGGTAAGTTTTGTACCATAGCCGCTGCCATTACTTGTCTTACATCATTTTCAGTAATTTCCTTTGACTCTGAACCAACGGCTATCATACCTTGGCATTTTTCTATTTGTAACATATTTGCGGAGATTCCGACCACAACGTCGTGAATAGTAATATTGGCTTGTGTCTCGGCCCGCTTAACAGCTTTTTTTATTGCACCTGCTGCCTTATCGATATCAACTATAACACCGCGGCTAACTCCCTCGGATCTTTCGCTTCCTACGCCAACAACATTTAACTTGTCATCCGACGATTCAGCAACCACTACTTTAATTGAACTAGTACCGATATCTAGTCCTACAAAAAACTCTGAATTATCCATATATACGTGGCAGCCTCCCTTACCTAGAAAAAAATCTTTTCATTAGAAAATTTTAACACAAATATGACTATATTAAACCTATTTCTTAGCTTTAAAAGGATAAGAATATGCACCAATTTCTAAATTAATTACACCTTTTCGCTTCATTTGAGCAGCAATACTTGGATAATACTTCATTTTTGCCTCTACGGTTCTAATATCAGCAACCACCTTGTTACCATCATTCATATCAATTTTGATACGATATGGATTCAATTTGGTTGGAGCGTTATAAAACTGAGAAACATTAGTTCTTACATTATCAGGCAAATTCTTATAGATTTTTGAAATCTTCTTTAAGCCTTTTTTATTAAATCCACTATAAATTGGATAATTTCCAATTGGCGCATGCATTCTTTGATTCAATATACGTCCGCCATTTACCACTCGGTAATAATAACCATCTTTATAAATTAATCCTAAAGTTGGAATCTCTTTCACTTTTATCACTATATCGCGTAAATTACGAGTTCTAAATGAAACAGTCTTTATCGAAGGTAATTTCTTTTTAGTTTTATCAGCAATTGATCGATGATCTAACAAAACATTGACCAATAAACTATTGTTATTGATTTCAGTGGCATCTATAACTTGTTGTGCACCTAAATCATTAACACCTTCAACATTGACATTTCTTACTTTACTAAGTGGAGAACCTAGATAAGCAATGAAAATTATCACGACAGTCAAAATCAAGATAATACTATTTTTACCTAAATTCTTCCTCTTCTTTGTCATAATAACTCCTAACTACTTAACTAAGTCAGTCAATACCTTAATCAATTTATCAGACGCATCTGGAACACCAATTTCTTTAGAGGCAGTTGACATTTTGTCTCTAAGGTCTTCACTACTCATTATCTTATTAACTTCTGAGTACAACGATTCTGAAGTTAAATCTGACTCAGGAATCATGACAGCTGCACCATTTTTGGCAACTGACAAAGCATTTTTAGTTTGATGATCGTGTGTTACATAAGGACTTGGAACAAATATTGCAGGTATTCCTAATGCCGTTATCTCTGCAATACTTGTGGCCCCACTTCGACCAACGATCAAACTAATATCAGGTAAAATTTCAGGCATATTATCAATATAAGGTTGCACAGATACATTGTCCATGTTCAATGATTTGGAATCAATCTTTTTGATTACATCATCGTAATGTACCCTTCCTGTCACAAACAATAATTGATAATCTGATTTTGAAAATCTTTCCAAAGATTCAATCGTCGTCTTATTAATAGGAGCTGCTCCCCTTGAACCACCAAAAATCATAACCGTAGGTTTATCAGCCTTTAATTCATAATCTTCTAAACGAGTATTCTTTTCTATCTTAGCAACTTCTTGAGCTCTAGGATTACCGGTAAAAACAATCTTTCTCTTCTCACTGAATTGATCTTGTGCTTCCTTAAAAGCAATCGCAATCTTATCAACAAAGTGACCAAGAAATTTATTTGTTATACCAGCAATAGTATTTTGCTCATGGATCACTGTTGGAATATGTAGTCTGTGTGCTGCGTATACAACCGCACTTGAAACATAACCACCAGTACCAATAACAACATCGGGATCAAATTCTTTGATTATCTTTTTAGATTTTCTAACACTAGATAAAAATAATTGCATAACTTTAACATTTTCAAATGTTAGTTTACGTTTAAATCCCCTTATTTCTATTGTCTTAAAAGGAATGCCCGCATTATTAACAATTTTACTCTCTAAGCCCTTTTCAGTACCGACATATAAAACCTCATCAACAAGGTTTCTCTCCTTTAAGCGCTTAATTAAAGCCATCGCAGGATAAATATGTCCACCGGTACCTCCACCAGAAACTACTATTCGCAATTTGGTCATTATGCCTCTCCTTTGAGTCCTTCAACTTCTTCTATAAATTGATCTCCACGTTGTTCAAAAGTATCAAACTGATCCCAGCTAGCAGCTGCAGGAGATAATAAAACAACGTCTCCCTTATCACTTTGACGATAAGCTTCAGGTACAGCTTCGGCAAGATTAGATACTTTTATGATATTTGTGATATTAGCCTTTTGAGCGGCATCAACCATCTTATCTGCAGTTTCACCATATAAAATTATATTCTTAACTTTTTTTAGGGGCTCAACTAATTCATCAAACCCATTACCACGATCAAGACCACCAGCAATCAAAGTCAACGGCTTGTCACCAAATGCTTCCAATGCAACAGTAGTGGCCTCAATATTTGTAGCTTTAGAATCGTTATAAAATCTACGACCATTAAATTCATCTACAAATTGAATACGATGTTTTACTCCCTTGAATGAAGTCAAAATATTAATTATATCTTCGTTCTTGACGTCAAATAATTTAGCAACATTGATTGCAGCTAATGCATTTTGAACATTATGCTCCCCAGGAATTTTAATAGCATCAATATTCAAAACAAATTCTTTGTCATAATAAATTTCATTATTTTTGACATAAGCACCATGATCTAGTACTTGGTTGTCGGAAAATGGAACAATCTGAGCTTTTGAATCTTTGGCTAGTTGACGCCATTCTTCTTCATTCCAGTTAACAATGAAATAATCATCTTTAGTCTGATTCTTAGTAATATGCATCTTAGCCTTAATATAATTTGCTCTTGTTTTATGGAAGTCTAAATGAGTTGAATAAATATTATTTAATACAGCTACATGAGGATGCAAATCAATTGTTCCTTCTAATTGAAAGCTAGAAAGTTCAGTTACCACAACATCATCTTTTGAAGCTTTCTGAATCACTTCAGAAATGGGTATACCAATATTACCTGCATAAAATGAATTTTTAAATTTGGGTGAATGTTCCAACATCAATTTTATTAATGTTGTTACAGTGGTCTTACCATTAGTACCGGTAACACCAACCATATGAGCATCAGAGAAGCTGTAGGCGATCTCTGGTTCTGTAATAACTGGAATGTTTAATTCTTCTGCATGCTGAATCAATTCATTGGAATAAAAAATTCCAGGATTTTTAACAACATAGTCAAACGATTCATCCACTAGAGATGCGTCATTACTACCTGTAATAACTTTAAATCCTTGATCCATCAATTCCTTTGCTTCTTTATTTCCTTCTAACGGATTTGAATCAACAACTGTTACATCTGAATTCATTTTATTTAATAATTTTGCAACTGCAAAACCACTTTTTGCTAAACCCAAGACGAGAATTTTTTTATTTGAGTATTTACTTTCTGCTTTCATGACTGACTTCCTATATAAATAATATTAGATAAATTCCTGAACAAACAATTCCAATGATCCAAAAAACAATATCAATTTTCCATTCGTTCCATCCAACCATCTCAAAGTGATGATGAACTGGTGTCATTTTAAAGATACGTTTATGGAAAACTTTGAATGAAAAGACTTGTAGCATTACACTTGCCGTCTCTAAAACATAAACTAATCCAATTAGTAATAAGGACCAATAACGCCCAAGTAAAATAGCGATTACTGCAAGACCAGCACCTAGTGCTAATGACCCAACGTCACCCATAAAGATTTTGGCAGGTTTATGATTAAAAATTAAGAATGCTAATAATCCGCCGACCACTGAGAAACAAACGATTGCAATGTCAATTCTATTTTGATTTAGTGCAATGATTCCATAAGTTCCATAGGAAATAGTAGCTAAACCACCTAGTAATCCATCTATTCCATCAGTCAAATTGGTAGCGTTGGAAAATCCTACTAACCAAAAGACAGTAAATAAAACAAATATGATCACTGAATCGATCGACCAAATACCAGGAATAGTAAAGTTAAATGGCAATTGGTCAGTTGCATAAACATACAGAAAAATAAATGCAACTATAATTTGTAAAACAAGTTTTTGTAAAGCTTTCAAACCTAAATTACGTTTTTTAAATACTTTAATAAAATCATCAATAAACCCAATTCCACCATAAAGTATTATTACCAAGGTAATAATAATCAATGAATGAGTTAATTGATTTTGCCAGGCTCCAACCCACAGGTTAGTAATAGTCATAGCAATTATAATTAGAAGTCCACCCATAGTAGGCGTTCCTGATTTTTTCTTATGCCATTTTGGACCAACTTCACGAATAGATTGCCCTTCTTTATGAGCAATTAAGTAGCCAATAAAGAATGGCATCAGAATTGAGACTATGGCAAAGGTACTTACCACATCTATAATAATTTGACTTAGTTCCATGTAAATCCCCTCAACCTATTTATTTTTCAATGTAACTATAATTTTACCACTGTCATTCAGAACATGACCGGCCTTCAATGATTGAGATACTACATATCCGTCACCTTTTGTCGTAACATGCTTACCTGTAACTTCAGCAAATTTTAGAACATCATTTTTAGACCATCCACTTAAGTCTGGCATGGTCATCGCACCATTAGTCAATAGAACTATTCTTTGACCTGGCATAACTTTTTCACCACTAGCTGGTAATTGTTGAACTATTTTATCACCAGTCCCTATAATACCAGCTTGTAAATCCATAGATTCAATTTTCTTAGTAGCTTTATCAGTTGTACTATTCAAAAGACTTGGGATATTTACATATTGGCTGCCAGGAATATTGGACTTCGTTGGTGAACTTCCTTGATTTACTAACCTTGTTACCAATGGATTAAATATCTCTGACAAAATCTTTTCTGGAGATTCTGTCATTTCTTGAGGCTGCTTCATAGTGATATAAACAATATAATTAGGATCATCATATGGAATCATACCAGCAACTGAGAATATATAATTATTGGTACCTGTTAAGTAACCACCATTCTCAGATGCAATTTGAGCCGTACCAGTCTTTACACCGACCTTAACATCTGGAACATTATAAACTTGACCAGTACCATATTTCTTTGTTACAACTTGTCGCATTGCTTTTTTAACTTTTTTAGCAGTGTCAGATGAAATAGGTTCTCCAACTGTTTCAGCTTTATAGGTTTTTTCAGTTTTACCAGTTGTATCATTTACTACCTTTTTGATAATTTGAGGTTTGATCATCTTACCGTTATTAGCAACTGCAGAAAATGCTTGTAACATCTGGATAGCATTGACATTAACACTTTGACCAAATGACGTCATAGCTTGATCACTGGCATGTTCAAAAGAAATTCCTCCTGAAACTTCGCCTGGTAATTGGATTCCTGTCTTTTCACCAATTTTAAATCGTTTCATATATTTCATCCAAGTATCAGCACCCATTTTTTCTTCTAGGTGCACCATCCCAACGTTAGATGATCTTGGAAAAGCTTCTGATATAGGAATAGAACCCCAACCAGCATCGTTCCAGTCATTTATAGTTCTACTTCCTACTTCCACAGAACCAGACTGATATAACTCATTAGGGTCATAATTACCAGAGTCAATAGCAGCAGAAAGTGTCAAAATTTTCATAACTGATCCCGGTTCATACTGATCTTCTACTAAAGTGTCACGCCAACTATCTGTTAATCCCTTTCCAGTAGTCGGATTAAAAGTAGGTCTTTGAGTAGCGGCCTCAATTTGACCAGTTTTAGAGTTCATAACAATTACTTGTAAATTCTTAGGACTGTACTTATCTTGAACATTTTGTGCCAATATCTCAGCATATTGTTGGATTCGACTATTCAAAGTCAGATAAATATTGTTACCATCAATAGCATTTTTTTCTACTATTTGTGAATTAGGAAGTTCATTTCCATTAGAGTCTTGCTTAGTTATCTTCTTACCGTTAGTACCTGATAACATTTTATTGAAATATTTTTCAATACCCATAACGCCGCTGATGTTACTGTTAACATCATTAGCATTATTAGCTTGAGTAATTCCGACTAAATTAGTCGCAAATACGCCGTTTGGATATGACCTAGATGGCAATTCAACAAACTTTATTCCAGGTAAATTTTTAGAAGCAATCTTATTTTTCATTTCGATGGAAAGCCCACGACCAGATTGGCCGAACTCCACTTGATACTGTTTTTTATTTTTGGGATTCAAATATTCCAAAGCTTGCTTTTTTGAAATTGGCAAATATTTGCTCAAAATCTTTGCTACTTTGGACTTATTTTTAACATAATCCGGCTTCCCATCTTCTGTTTTAGCAGAATGTGAAATAACCGCATATATATTATAAATGCTTGAATCTCCAGCAATCATTTCACCATTTGTATCTAAAATTTCACCACGGTGAGCATTAACTGTTGCTGAGTGTTCATATTTCATTTTTGTTCTTTGAGCAAGATTTACTCCGTTATATTGCTTACTTATGGCAATGGAAGTAAATCTAACTGTTAAAGCTATAAAAAAAAGGGCAGTCACGAGCACTATTATTATTCCTACAATATAGTGATTTCGTGTTTCCTTATTTGATAAAGCTTTTTTTATAATCCGTCTCATTTCGAAACATTCCTTACATTCTTGTTACTCATTTTTAAATTATGTTCTTTTGCAAATGAAGACAGACGATCAAAGCTTGTCATCTCTGAAATTTCTTGTCGTAAATTAATATTTTCTGTGCTTGTTTTACTTAATTTAGATGTAACTTCATCTAAATTATTCTGAGCTGCAGTCATGGAAACATTAATACTGACCAATGCCACCATTAAAGACAATACTAAAACACCTAAACCTATTAATAAACTTATCTCAAGTTTTGATACGGCGACACGGCCGGATACTTTGGGGGTATTAACAGGTTTAGCTTGTGGTTGAACTTCTTCGTAGTTTTGTAGATTTCTGGCTGTACTTTCTCTCATCTTTAATTCTCCAATATTAGATCTTTTCTACAACTCGTAATTTAGCACTATGTGCTCGATTATTTTGATCCAATTCATTTTCTTTTGGCAAAATTGGTTTTCTTGTAATCATTTTTAAATCCGGTTTTAAATAGTCAGGAATCACCGGCAAACCTTGTGGTACATCAATTTGTGATTTTTCCTTAAATATATGTTTAACTATTCGATCTTCTTTAGATTGGAAGGTTATTACACTTATACGTCCTTTGGGAGCCAATAAATCAATGGCTTGCTCTAACGATCTCTCCAATGAACCTAATTCATCGTTAACGGCAATTCTAATTGCTTGGAAAACTCTCTTGGCAGGATGACCGCCAGTTCTTCTTCTTGCAGCTGGAATTGAATTTTTTATAATATCCGCTAACTCTAAAGTAGAAGTTATACGGTGATCTTCTCTAATCCTTTCGATTGAACGTGCAATTTGTTTCGAGAACTTTTCATCACTATATTTATAAAAAATACTAACTAAATCATTGTAATCCCAGTCATTAACAATTTTTTCAGCATCTAAATCTTGACGTTGATCCATACGCATATCTAAACGAGCTTCTTTTTTATATGAGAAGCCTCTTTGTGCATCATCAAATTGAGGAGATGAAACTCCCAAATCATATACCACACCATCCACTGCTGTGACATTTAATTTATTTAGGCTTTCCTTCATATTCTCAAAATTGCTTCTAATCAAGGTCAATTGATTGTTACCTATGGCATCACTATTTTTAAGCTTTTCTCCAGCCTCAATAGCAGTCTCGTCCCTATCAAATGCATAAACATGACTGTTATTAATATGACTAAGCAACTCTTTAGTATGTCCCCCACGGCCAAACGTTGCATCGACATAAATACCATTGTCATGCGGATTCAATTGTTCAATTGTTTCTTTTAATAAAACTGTTTTATGTTTAAATTCATTAGAAGTCAAAATCCGTCATTTTCTCCGATATTTCTTCAAAATTATCTTCAGCTTCTTTACTGAAATCGTTCCATCTGTTTTCGTCCCAAATTTCAATTCTATCTGAGACTCCGACGATAACACAGTTCTTTTCCAATTTGGAAAAACTGATCAAAGGTGCTGAAATGTTAATTCTACCCTGCTTATCAAATTCAACCTCAGTCGCAGCTGAGTAGAAAAATCTAGTAAAAGAACGAGCATCCTTTTTCGTTAAAGGTAATTTATCTAATTGAGCTTCCAATTTTTCCCATTGTGAAAGAGGATATCCAAATAGGCATCCGTCCATACCACGCGTAATGACAAAGCTTGTCCCCATTTCTTTACGAAATTTAGCGGGAACAATAATTCGTCCTTTACTATCGATCGTGTGATGAAATTCACCCATGAACATCCCAGTCACCTCAATTCTTTAACACCTCTTAATTTACCACAATTCCCCACAATTAACCACTTGTTATTGCATATTGCTATTGACAAATCAAAAAAACTCCCGATCCACTGATAAATAAGATTATAAGTGGTGGGAGATGTATTCTAAATTTGCTAATAACAGGATTAAAGTTGCATAAAATGATTGAGTGAAGTAGTATTTCATTATATGAAATCAGATTAGGTGGTGGAAGTTTTGAACGACGAAAAAAAGCCTAAAAGTACTTTAACTAAAATAATTCAAGTTGTTGTTTGGTTAATGATCTTAGTTACCATCGGTGGAGTCGTACTCGGATCTCTTATGAGTTTTATTTAGACAGATAAGAGTGTGACAAAAGGCGGTCTGCCACCGGAACATAGTCTAGAATCACGAATGATTGGTACTATCAATCATTCGTGGTTCGTAACTATGTGGAGGTTGCAGCATTTTGTTACACGTTTAGGCTATAAAAAGTTTGGAAATAAAAGAGGTTGTGACTTATGTCATGGCTCCTTTTTTGATTTTTAACTTAAACGTGCAGCATAAACATGTGCCAACACATAGCTTTTTACGCTTAAATCAAATAAGCCCGTCAATCCAAAATCGGATTGACGGGCTTATTTGCCTTAATGCTCGAAAGCTGACCATGTGTTGGCACGCTCTCTTTTTAACCTTTAACAATAATAAAACGTTTAAAGACACGACTTAAAACTACAAGTAAGACTATCAACATAATCATATTTGCAATAAAGCTACCACCATTTATAACCCATGAATAAATCCATGGATTCATGGTCTTTGGCGCATATGCACCCCAGTAAATACCACCTGCTAAGAAATGCAAGAAGTATTTAACAAGGAACCCTAACGCAGAATATAAAATTATCAAGCCAAGTGGATTACCACCATTTTGAATTTTGTTTTTAACTTGAACACTGCCAAGACCAACTAACCCAACAGCAGCAAACGCTAATGGATATTCGACCAATCCTTGTAATGGATTTAAAAATCCACCACTACTGAACCCCTTTAAAATTAAATCCAAAATTCCCCAAACAAGTCCAGCAGTCAGCCCAGGTTTTACACCTCTTCTTAAAGCATAAATAGCCATAGGTATAAGTCCATATTCAACTTGGATAGATGAAACACCTAAATCATGCGGAACAAATGACAATGCCTGAGCAGCGGCAACAATTATTGCGCCTTCTGTCAAAACAACTAAGCCATTATTTCTAGTTGCAATATTTTTTTGCATATAAAAAGACTCCCTTATAATATTTGCCATCACAAGAGAGTCCAACTGTACACAGTGTCCCTAAACACGATCCCTACGCATGTATTAACATAACAGGTTTAAAGGGTCTGAATTTCAATTCACTCTCAGCCGAAATGGCTCCCCTTGTGTTGACTACTTAATATATTGTTACTATACCACAATTAGTTTTTTCTTCCAAAAATACGTCCTAAGAAACTAGTTTTTTTCGTTTCATTGAAAATATCCAAAGGAATATTTTCCCCAAGCATTCTATGAGCAATATTTTTGTAACTATGACCTGCATCACTTTTATCATCCAACACTACCATCTGTCCAGAATTGGATGCTGCAATGACTTCATCTTCATCAATCACGATTCCTAGTAAAGGAATTCCCAAATGATTGACTATATCATCAATCTTCATTGATGTTCCATTATTGATCATATTTTTTCTAACTCGATTTATAATTAAATGCGGCGTTATTGGCATATTCATATTCTCTAATATTCCAACTACTCTATCGGCATCACTAACCGAAGCTATCTCTGGGTTTGTAACCACAATAGCTCCATCAGCAACTGTTACGGCATTTTGAAATCCATACTCAATTCCAGCTGGACAATCAATCATTACAAAATCAAAACGCTGTTTCAAATATTCGATGATACTTTCCAAAGATGCCTGATCCAATGCATATTTGTCAGTAAACTGAGATGCCGCCAATAAATATAAATTATCATCAAATTTAGGATCTCGAACTAAGGCCTGGGACAAAACAACACGTCCTTGAGCAACATCGACAATATCGTAAACTACACGATTAGTTAATCCTAAAACTGAATCTAAGTTACGTAAACCAATATCAAGATCAACCATGCAGACTTTTTTTCCTAAACCTGCAAGAACAGTACTGATATTAGCCGTTGTAGTGGTTTTTCCCACTCCACCTTTACCGGAAGTTATAACAATTGATATCCCCATTATTATACCGTCCTCTTTCTCGAATCATTTATAATCTCACGATAATTTTGCATATCTTCAACATTTATAGTATGAAGATCATCTAAGTAAGCAAAACTATCATTTTTAAACTTGCTTGAATTATCTTCAGTAACAATTTCAATAACATCAGCAATTCTTAACTGAGCAGCTCCATCTAAGTTTCCACAAATAGCTGCACCTGTATTATCTGGATAACCTGCTTGTACTATTCCATGAACTTTACCAATTATAAAAACTGAACCTGTAGCACTAATATGTGCTCCTTCATGCAATGTTCCCAAGAATAACAAATCACCATCGTATTCTAACTTTTGTCCACTACGAACAATTCCCGCTTCTATATTCATTTGACTCTTTTTTATCAAATCTTCAATAATTGACTTTTCTTCGACATCAGAGTCAATACTTTTAATTTCAATCTGCGGATACTCGGCAAAAGAAGTTTTCAATTCTTTTACTTGTTCACTTGTTAGTAATCGGTTACCGGTTTTAATAGTAAATTGAATAACTTCTTCTTCAGAAGATCCAACATTTTGATTAGCAATAATCTCTTTTAATTCTTTTAATGAATTACCAAAGTCGCCCTGATCATTAATGGTCATGACATAACCGTCTTTACTTCCTTTAAGAGTAACGTCACTCATTTACTATCCCTCCTGTATTTAACAAGCCAATCACTCAAGTTAGCCAGTGGAATATAAAGAATGAAAAATACGATCATATTCCATAGTAAAGTGGGTCCTAAAGTAAAGGTAATAAAGTCCATAGCATTTACATTGATCTGTTGTAACAATCTTTCTAGTATATATACCCCAGATTGTACAAATGTTAATGCTAGGAAATAAATAGAAATTTCATATCCCATATTTGCTTTAACAAATAAAAACTTATAATGATCGACTCCCACCATTGCTAGTGGAAGTAAAATTGTATACAAACCTATCAAGCCAAAATAATAGGAATCGTAAATCAAACCAAATATGACGCCATAAAGAATCAGTTGTCTACGAGTACTGATCCTCATTGAAAGCATAACCATTACCATTAACATAAGTTGAGGAACAATTATGATATCACCAGTATTCATATTATTTAGAAATGACCACTTCATTAATCCATCTAAATAAAATGCCAATAAAGCGAGAATTACTTGGCCTGTAATTTTACGTGTTTTAACGTTCATTACTCTTCACCACTCACAGATGATTTAATAACAGTTACAACAGTGAAGTTTCTCATCTCAGCTGCAGGAACTATGTAGACAGAATTAGTCATTCCGTAATTATCTTTTTTAACTGAACTTACTTTACCAATATACAACCCTCTAGGAGTAACACCACCTAAACCGGATGTAATAACTTTTTGGCCTTTTTTGATATCTTTTGTTGAAGTGACATTTTCCATAACTAAGTCTCCAGAATCACTATCATACTTACTTATGACACCAGTAATGTTCTTATTCGTACTTTGAATCTCAGCAGCAAACTTGTCATTAAGTTCATTATTAGTAGAAATCAATTCAACTTTAGAACTGATCTTATCAACTTCAACTATACGTCCGATCAATCCTTTACCAGACATAACAGGCATATTTTTCTTAAGACCGCTTGTTTGTCCACGATTGATCGTCAAATAATTTTGCCAACTACTTGGAGAGCGTGACAATACCGATGCATTTACTGAACTGTAATCAGTTAAAGTCGCATTTAATTTCAATTCTTCTTTTAGCTTTTTATTCTCTTCTTGAACGACCTTCAACCTAGCTTGATTCTGTGCTAAATCACCGATCTTAGCCTTCAGTCTACGATTCTCAGTATATGTATTATACAAATCTGAAAACTCTGATGTTGCATTTTTGACAGCATTAGTTGGGTAGGCAAATATACCTCCGACGATACTAACAGTGTCATTACCTACCTGCTGTACAACAGGAGGAGTACTTTTCTTATCCTTAATATTGACTGACACGGCTAATAATCCAAAGGTCACGATAATAATCAACATTAGAATAATTAACTTTTTATTTGAAAAAAACTTTTGCATTGCTTCCTCCTACTTGAACAAATAAAAAAAACGGGATTAACCCGCTTATTTTTGTCGACGCATTACATCGATATTTTTAAGAGATTCTCCAGTACCGATGGCTACACAGTCTAGTGGGTCTTGAGCAATGAATACGGGTACTCCAGTTGCTTCAGAAATAACTTCTGGCAAATGATGTAGTAAAGCACCACCACCAGTAAGTACGATACCATGATCAATTACATCCGCAGCAATTTCAGGAGAAGTTTCTTCAAGTGTTTCTTTAATAGTCTCGATTATTTCTTGAACATCTTCATGGATGGCTGTAGCAATATCTTCACCAGTTAATTGAATTGTCTTAGGTAGACCTGTAACCAAATCTCTACCACGAATTTGCATTGATTCGATTTCTTTAGCCTTCTCAATTGATGCTGAACCAATTTGGATCTTAACATCTTCGGCAGTTCTCTCACCAATTTGCAAGTTAAAGTTAGTTTTAATGAATGATGAAATAGATTCATCAAACTTGTCACCAGCAACTCTGATTGAACGAGATGAGACAATTCCACCTAATGAGATAGTGGCAACATCTGTTGTACCACCACCAATATCAACAACCATATTTCCGGTTGGGTCCATTACTGGAAGACCTGCACCAATTGCAGCAGCAAATGGTTCTTCTATTACATATGCTTCACGAGCTCCTGCATGTTGAGTTGCTTCAATGACAGCACGTTTTTCAACTTCAGTAACACCACTAGGTACACAAACCATAACTGATGGTTTTGAGTTCCCAGCTGTTTTTTCGATGAAATATTTCATCATAGCTGCAGTTGTATCGTAATCAGCAATAACACCATCTCTCATAGGACGGATAGCTGAGATACTTCCGGGTGTACGACCAATCATTTCACGGGCATCGGAACCAACGGCAACGATTTCTCCAGTGTTGTTATTCTTTGCTACAACTGATGGTTCATTAAGGGCAATACCCTTACCTTCTACATAGACAAGTGTATTAGCAGTACCTAAGTCTATACCAAGTTTCTTTGATCCAATACCAAACAATTTATATTCTCTCCTTTAAAGTACACACCACATTTTACGCTAAACAAAATTATATCATACAAAAGCCCAATTTAAAGTAGCACAGTAACTTAAACTAAATTAAATTAGATGACTTCATACTGAGATATGAATTTCTAGTTATTACTAAATGATCAACTAGACCAATGCCTAATAATTGGCAACATTCGTGCAGTCTCAATGAAAAGTTTCGGTCATTTTTAGATGGGCTTAATCTTCCACTAGGATGATTGTGAGCAATAAGAACTCGACACGCTGAAACGCTTAGGGCTTCACGCAAAATATCTCTAGGGTGGACAGTCGCCGAATTAATGGTACCAATAAAAATAACCTTTTCTATTATAATATGATTACTATTATCTAGATATACTGCAATTAATTTTTCTTGTGGTGAGCTTCCAATTTTTTTTACTAGATGTTCTCCTAATATTGATAATTCTATTATCTCATCAGGTAATTTATCAGCTTTTAGTTTACGTTCACCTAACTCTAAAGCAGACAGTAATTTGCAGGCGTTAGCTAATCCAACACCTTTTATATCTGTTAGTTGCTTTAAATTTAATTGAAGGTCTTCTGATTTTGACAAAATATCTGTAGATATATCTAAGACACTCTGACCTTTAATTCCATTACCTAAAACTACGGCAATTAATTCTTCTGTTTTTAAAGACTTTACTCCGTGATTTAAAATCTTTTCTCTTAATTTTATCATTGTATCCTAAATTACGAAAAAAATGATTCCAAATCAGAAACTAAATAAAATGAACCAGTTACTAATAAAACTTGTTGTTCCGTTAAATTATTTTCTATTTCTTTTAGCTTATTTCGATAGTCTTTCACAAAAACTACATTATTATATACTGAAAAGTCATAATCAGCTACATCAGCAGAACGATTCATGTCTAAAGTAGTTACATAAACCTTGTTAACACGCTCGGACAAATAATTCAAAATATCTTTTCTATCTTTGTCCTTCATTCCAGCATACATTATAATTATATCTTTCTTTTCCCAATTTGATATTAAAGAATTTATTAAATTCTTAATTGCTGAAAAGTTATGCGCACCATCTAGAATAATCATTGGCTTTTTATGAACCACTTGCATTCTACCTAATATTAAATGTGATTCAAGATTATCCTTAACTAATTCTAAATCAACTTTTTCCTGATTAATAGTTTGATAGGCTAAAAAAGTTCTTATAGCAATCGACATATTAACAGCGGTTGTCTTTTCAAAACTTGAACAATTAATTCCTTTAATTACTACATTCTTGCCTATGTAATCAAAAACGCTTTGATTTTCACTAGTTTCAAAATCACAAATTTCAAAGTCTTTACCAAATTCAAACATCTGGCTGTGCATTTCAGCTGCTCTTTTGGTAACGATATTACGAACATCTGGTTGCAAATATCCAGTAACCACTGGTCTATCATTCTTTATTATTCCAGATTTTTCAGCTGCTATATCTTGTAAAGTCGGTCCAATTATTTTTTCATGATCCATATCTATCGAAGTAATTACAGAAACATCTGGCAAAATCACATTAGTTTTATCGTGAGCTGCTCCAATACCAACTTCTATAACTGCTACATCTACTTTATCTTTGAAATAAGTGAAGCCTAGAATCACGACAAATTCAAATTCGGTTAAATCAATTTTATCAGTAACTTTTCTAACACGATCTACCAATTCAACCAAAGCATCATCAGAAATCATTTTATGATTAATTTGAATTCTTTCATTGAATTTTATAATAAATGGTGAAGTAAACATCCCAACTCTTTTACCAGTTGCTTCTAGTAAGTTGGATAAATAATTGCAAGTGCTTCCTTTGCCATTTGTTCCCGTAACATGGATAGTCTTATAACTATTTTGAGGATTACCTAACTGGTCTAAAGCTTTTTTGATGTTTTCTAAACTATCAGTTCTATGAAATTTAGAAAATGAATGAATATAATTAATAGTTTCCTGATAACTTAACACGAGATAATTCCCCCTAAAATAGTAAAAAAGTCGTTATTTGCCTAAACAAACAACGACTTTTTTTGTAGTCTAATGGAAATAGACCACAAATTAACAAGTAGTCAATTTGCCACATTCCCCATTATAAGACTATTTATTAGCTTTTAGTTGATCAATTCTTTGACTGATCTTGGCTTGACGTGATTTATAGTCGGCTAATTTTTCTTTTTGTTCAGCGACCACTTTTTCAGGAGCCTTTTTAACAAAGTTTTCATTTGAAAGCTTCTTATCTAAACGACTAATTTCTTTGTCCATTTTAGCCATTTCTTCATTTTGACGAGCAATTTCCTCATCAAGGTCAATCAATTCTGCTAAAGGAATGTAAACTTCTGTTCCGTTTGTGACCGAAGTCATGGCAAGTGCTGGAGCTTCAAGATCAGTATCAATTTGTAGATCCTTTGGATGTGCAAATCTATCAACATAATCTTTGTTATTCAAAATGACTTCTTTTATATCATCATTTTGAGGCTTGATCATGATATCAATTGCTTTAGATAAAGGAGCATTGGCTTCAAGACGAATCTTTCTAACTGACTTGATCAAGTCAATTAGGACGTCCATATCACTCATAGCTTTTTCATTCTTAAATTCATCGTGATTTTCAGGATATGAAGATAATGAAATTGATTTACCATTATGTGGCATTGATAACCAAATTTTTTCGGTAACAAATGGCATGATTGGGTGCATTAGCTTCAAGATCTTATCAAGAACATATGTTAATAGCATTCTCTTTTGGTCTTTTGCATCCCCATCTTCACCAGTTAATGTAGCCTTACTCATTTCAATATACCAATCACAGAAATCATTCCAAATTAAATTATAAAGATTACGGCCTACTTCACCAAATTCAAATTTATCCATCAAACGATTAACTTCATTAACTGTTTGATTCAATTTAGCTAAAATCCACTTATCTGAAAGGTCATAGCTTGTTACCTTTGATAAATCATCCATAGCTGGTGTATTTTCATCAAGATTCATAATAACAAAACGACTAGCATTCCAAATCTTATTAATGAAATTCCAGGCTGAATCCATCTTGTCATAACTAAAACGTGTATCTTGGCCAGGTGTTGATCCATTCATTAAGAACCAACGTAAAGCATCTGCACCATATTTCTCGATAACATCCATTGGATCAATACCATTACCAAGTGACTTACTCATCTTGCGACCTTGTTCATCACGAATCAAACCATGAATAACAACATGTTCAAATGGACGCTTCTCAGTAAATTTAAGACTTGTAAAGATCATTCTTGAAACCCAGAAGAAGATAATGTCGTAACCAGTTACTAATGTGTCTGTTGGGAAATAACGTTTGTAATCATCGCTATCTGTATCTGGCCAACCCATAGTTGAAAATGGCCATAGAGCACTTGAGAACCAAGTATCAAGCACATCACTCTCTTGTGTCCAATTTTCAATATCCTTAGGTGCTTCTTCACCAACATACATTTTGCCGGTTTCTTTGTTATACCAAGCAGGAATTTGATGTCCCCACCATAATTGTCTTGAAATTACCCAATCATGAACATTATCCATCCATTGTGTAAATGTATCTTCGAAACGATCAGGAACAAAGTTAACTCTAGAATCAGTTTTTTGGTTTTTCAAAGCTAGTTCTGCTAATGGCTTCATCTTAACGAACCATTGTGTTGATAAACGAGGTTCAACTTGAACACCTGAACGTTCTGAATGTCCAACACTGTGAACAATAGGTTCAACATTTAACATGTAATCTTGATCTTTCAAATCTTTAACCATTGCTTTACGAGCTTCGAAACGATCCATGCCATTATATTTACCAGCATTTTCATTCATAGTTCCGTCAGCATTCATCGTATTGATTCTTTCAAGATCATGTCTATTACCAACAGCAAAGTCATTAGGGTCATGGGCAGGTGTAATTTTAACCATACCTGTACCGAATTCCTTATCAACATAATGATCAGTTATGATTGGAACTTTGCGATCAACTAGAGGAACAATGACTTCTTTACCAACTATATCCTTATAACGTTCATCACTTGGATTGACGGCAATAGCTATATCACCAAACATTGTTTCTGGACGAGTTGTGGCAATTTCAATATAACCAGATCCATCGGCATATGGATACTTAACATGATAAAAGGCACCTTGATCATCCTTATGAATAACTTCAATGTCAGATAAAGCTGTTTGAAGTTGTGGATCCCAATTAATAATGTACTCACCACGATAAATCAAACCTTCGTTGTACAACTTAACAAAAACCTTACGAACAGCTTTTGAAAGGCCTTCGTCAAGAGTGAATCGTTCACGATCATAATCAAGTGATAGACCTAATTTACCCCATTGAGATTTAATGATCGAAGCAAATTCATCTTTCCATTTCCAAACTTCATCAACAAACTTTTCACGTCCAAGGTCATATCTAGAGATGCCTTGTTCACGTAACTTAGCTTCAACTTTAGCTTGAGTAGCAATTCCGGCATGATCCATACCTGGAAGATACAAAGTATCATAGCCTTGCATACGTTTATAGCGAATCAAAGTATCTTGAATAGTAGTATCCCAAGCATGTCCTAAATGCAACTTACCAGTAACATTTGGTGGTGGGATAACGATTGAGTATGGCTTTGCTTTCTTGTCTCCGGAAGGCTTAAATACTCCTTCATCAAGCCATTTTTGATAACGGCCTGCTTCGACTTCTTTGGGACTATATTTAGTATCCATGTCGATTTCTCTCATAAAATTTCCTCCATAAAATAAAAAAAGCACTCATCCTGAATAGGACGAATGCTCGCGGTACCACCTAAATTAGGAGTCAAAGACTCCTCTCTCAACAGATAACGGTGGCCCGATCAATTTTGATAGCTCACAGGTAACAATTAAAGAATTCAACTAAGTACTTTTCAGCGACTGTACTCTCTCTAAAGTTTATTTCAATAATACTCCTGATCAAAGCTGTTGTTTATGATAATAAAACAATATTTAAAAAACGTCAATTGCCTAAAGTAAGCTATTGATATTTTCTTGATTACTTTCCATAAAATGATCACCATGTTCAATTGTTGTAATCTTTACTCCAGCAAGAGATCTCTCAATTAAACCATCAATATCCAAGACACTTTCAAATTTACGTGTTTTTTCAACATTAGGTCTAGTTTTAGGACTAGGTGGGGCAAAAACTGTACAACAGTCTTCAAATGGTTGAATAGATAAATTAAATGTATCGATTTTTTCAGCAATTCTAATAATTTCTGTCTTATCCATTGTTGCAACGGGACGAAGAATTGGTGTAGTTGTTACATCATTTATAGCCATCATGCTCTCTAAAGTTTGTGAAGCAACTTGCCCCACAGCTTCACCATTGAAAATAGCTAAAGCATGTTCTTTCTCACGTAAAATATCCGTTAATCTAAGCATAAAACGACGTTGAATCGTCATTAAGTATCCTTCTGGTACGGATGCTTTGATAGTTTCTTGAATCTCTGCGAATGGAACTTCAATAAATTTGATATTTCCACCAAAAGCAGTCAATTTACTCGTTAGTTCTTTAGCTTTATTTAATGCTTGTTCTGATGTGTATGGAGGACTGTAGAAATGAACCATTTCAATATCCACTCCACGCTTCAAAGCATAATATCCAGCAACTGGTGAATCAATACCACCGGACAACATAAGCATTGCTTTCCCAGCAGTACCAACTGGTAATCCACCAGCACCTTTAATAGTTAAGTAAGATAGATAAATTCCATCTTGTCTAACTTCAACAGAAATCTTAATATCTGGACGTTTCATTTCAACATCAATGCCAGGAAATTCATCACAAATTGCATCCCCAAGTTGAAGATTGATTTGATTAGTATCCAAATAATAACTATGATCTGAACGCTTAGTACCCACTTTAAAACTCATTCCAGGTTTATAAGCTTCATGCATCATTTCGATAGCTTTTTTCTTAACATCCTCAAAATCTTTTGAGACTTCAACACTCAATGAAAAAGTTTGAATCCCAAAAACATTTTTTAGTTTTTCCATAACTGGTTTTGCGTCAACACCATTTAGTTCAATATGTAGACGATCACGATGTGGTCTCATTCTTAAATCAGGGTAATCTTTCAAAACTCTAGCGACATTACCATGTAAGCGGTCGATGAAGCTCTTACGATTTTTACCCTTTGTTGATAGCTCACCATAGCGAACCATAATTTCAGTATATTCCATTAAATTCTCCTAGTTTTGTTTCTAAAAACTTAATTCAAAATTTGAAAATGATCATGGATCTGATCTAAATTCTTAATGAATTTCTTCATTTCAGCTTCAGTATTATTCTCATCTAAACTAACTCGAAAAGCACTTGTAGCAACTTTTTCCGGAGTGCTCATTGCCTTTAAAGTACTAGATTCCAAACCCTTTTTAGATGAACAAGCACTTGTTGTTGAAATATAAATGTCACGATCCTCAAATGTATGAACAACCGTTTCACCTCGAACACCATCAATCGTGAAGCAGATAATATGCGGTGCAAAATCATCTGATATCTTTGAGAATACGTGAGTATTTGAAAGGCCTTCGATATGATTGATCAATTCGGATTTTAATTTTAACATTTTTTCAGCTTTTTGAGCTTCGTTATCTTTTAATAAACGTAAAGCCTTGGCCATAGCAGCAATAGCTGGTGTATTTTCAGTACCACTTCTAAGATTTTTTTCTTGGCCTCCACCAGCCATAAGTGGCTCCAATTGCTTACCAGATTTCATATAAATAAATCCAATCCCACGTGGTGCATGGAATTTATGACCTGAAAACGTGTAAAAATCAACACGGGAATCAATAAATTTATCATCTATATTCTTTCCAATAGCTTGAGTTCCGTCAACATGGTAACTGATGTTTGGGTAATCATCCAAAACACGTGCCATTTCATGTATCGGTTGAATAGAACCGATTTCATTATTAACCGCCATTGTTGACACAAGAATCGTATCGTCTCTAATAGCGTCCTTTAAATCACTTGCACTAACATGACCTGTCTTATCTACTGGCAAGTATGTTACTTCATAACCAAGTTCTTCCAATTGATGCATCGAATTCATTACTGAAGGATGTTCAATTGAAGTAGTAATAATATGTTTACCAAATTCACGTTTTTTAAAAGCAGTTCCTTTTATGATCCAGTTGTTTCCTTCTGTACCACCACTTGTAAATACTACCTCATAGGGTTTAAATCCCATAAGTTGAGCAATTTGCTTACGTGATGTTTCCAATAACTCATAAGCTTTTAAACCTAACTTATGTAAACTAGATGGATTACCAAAGTAATTCAAACTAGCAGCGTTATATGTTTGTAAAACAGATTCCTCAATTTTTGTTGTTGCACTATTATCAAAATAAATCATATTTTTTCCCACCAAATAAAAAAGGCCCTCAGGCCTAAAATTTCATCTCTTATACGATACATCAAAACGATTAATTATGCATTAATTGTCTCTTTAATTCTTTCAACTGATCCTGGTTCAACACGTTCCAATTCTTTGGAAATTATTTCAACTGCTTTGTTGTAATCGTAATCATTATCAAAGATAGATTTTGAACGTTCCAATTGATCTTTAAAGTTATCGTCATGATTACCATATCTATTAGCATATTGTAATAATTTTTCAGCTAAACTTACTTTTTGCTTTAATTCGGTTGTCTTTTGAACTAAATTCTCCAAATCTTCCTGCGCAACAATGACTTGTTTACTAATATCTTCCATATTAATTTGCTTAGAACCTAACTCGTCATATAATTTATTGATCTCGTCGTAAACCATATAGAAATAATCCAAGTAATAATCTGGCAAGCCATTTAGTCTCAATTGTTCAACGATCTTCTTTTGAATTTCTAAACGTTTAGAATATTGATTTACACTATTAATCGCAATACTCTCACTGGAAACCATCTGATTCAAGCTATCATTGATCGACTTTTCCTCTTCTTCAATTCGATCAAGTTTTTCAATGATATCCTTGAAGGTAACTTCAGCGTGAGAATATACAACCTTTTTATCAGCAATGTCTTGAACTTCTTGGTCATAATCTTCTCTCAGACTGATCAATTCCTTACGATTATCTTCAATTTCATTTGTATCATTTTTCTTTAAAATATAGTGTTCTTCTAATTCTTGCATTCTATGTTCTAGTTTATTGTGTTGATAATTGGCATGATTAATATAGTCTAATACCGGTTTTTGTTGCTTTAGGACACTTTGTTTTGCTTCAACCTCAAGTGTCAAAATGTCATAAAGATTTTCAATCTTTTCCTTTATATCGTCATTTAACTTGCTAGTATCATCAAAATCTAGTTCACCTAAAGCATTATCCGATTTAATCATATTCTCTTGAACACTATTCATTAAATCAGCAATATTATCCTCAAATTGATATTGTTGATTTAATAATTTTTGATAAACATCGTTAATTTCTTCTACTTGTCCAGGAAATACTTCATTTAAATCATGATGTAGTGGTTCTATCACTTTGAGTTGATCGGTTATCAATGCAATCTTCACTCTTGCATCATCCAAATATTGGCTGGCCTCTAGATGATCACCATTTTTAGTAGAAGTTTCTTCTTCATCTAATAGTGTCGCAACTTCTGAAAGTTCATCTTCCAAATTATCCGCTGCAGAACCATAATCAAATGATTGAGTTAATACTTGCTTACGCAATAATTGATAGTTCTTATGCAATTCATCACGACGTAAAGCATTTTGCTCGTCACTATTTGATAAGTTATCTAATGAAGATTCTATTTCACTGAATTTAGATTCAACATCTGATATTCTTGTTGCTATTGCCTTAAGTTGCTTATTTGCCCCAAAAACTCTAAATTGGGTATTCTTATAATCAGCTTTACGCATATCAGTAGAAATATCAGGTACCACTTCATTCAATTCTTGAAAATATTCTTTTTTTACACTAACAAAGCGCTCACTACTGGAACCTGTCAGATTCATATCTTCGATTTTTTTTATTTTATCTTTAAAGCGGTCTTCCTTTAAATCAGTTATATTGTCCTTGTAGCCATTCAATACACCGGCATTTTTCTTTTGCAAGAACCACATATACCATAAGAAAATCAGCACCAATAAGATAATTACAATAATAATTATAGACACATTTACACCCCTAATGATGTTACTTAACATTCATACTCAAAATTATAACAAAGATTTATACTACTATTACTGATAGCAAGCATTCATAATAAAGTTTTAAATATTTACTTTGACAATGGTTAATATTCACGTTACACTAGTCTTCGTGTAAAATATGCAGCAAAGAGCGGCAAGAACGTCAACAGTTAAAGGCTTTTAGTTCGATTAGTAACCTGTGGCTGCACATGGCGAAGATCGTAACGATAACTGCACGAATGCTAAACTCTTGTTAATTATTTTACTCCATTACAACTTTGGAGGAATTTTATTTATGTCTAGATATACAGGACCTCGTTGGAAATTATCTCGTCGTTTAGGTATTTCCCTATCAGGATCAGGAAAAGAAATCGCACGTCGTAACTATGCACCAGGTCAACATGGACCAAATAGTCGTCGTAAGATCTCAGAATATGGTCAACAATTAACAGAAAAGCAAAAATTGCGTTTCATGTATGACGTTAACGAACGCCAATTCCGTAACCTCTTCTTACGTGCCGGTAAGCTTGAAGGTATCCACGGTGTTAACTTGATGATTCTTCTTGAAACAAGACTTGATAACGTTGTTTACAGATTAGGTTTAGCAAGTTCACGTCCACAAGCTCGTCAACTTGTAAACCATGGTCACATCACTGTTGATGGTAAACGTGTTGATATTCCATCATACGAAGTACAAATTGGTCAAAAGATCAGCCTTCGCGAAAAGTCAAAAGACTTGGCTATCGTTAAGGAAAACCTTGAAAATGTTGTTGGTCGCCCTGGCTTTGTTAGCTTTGACGATAACACATTGACAGGTTCTCTAGTACGTAACCCAGAACGTAACGAACTAGAACCAAATATTGACGAATCACTAGTTGTTGAATACTACAACCAAATCCTTTAATATTTATATTCAAACATCCACTTGGTGGGTGTTTTTTTATACGAAAAAAACAGGTCGCCTAATTGGCGACCTGTTCATTTATTTCTACCATAAATTGAACTAATTTCATGAACTTATCAAAAAGTAACTTATCGAAGTCTCCTCTTTCAACAATTTCAGAGTCTTTATTAAGAGTAAATCCAATTACAAAATCACTTGATTTAACCGACGTATATCTTTTTAGTATTTTTTTGTATGAATCACTTGCAGTAAATAATTCTGGTTGAGTGTGATCATTAGATACTCCCCAACCTCCATCAATTATTCTCTTTTCTAAATCTTGTATTATAGGATAATATTCTGGTCTCTTATTTATATCTGCCAATAAACTAAAAGTAATAAAATATCTATCGGGCCATAATCCCAATTCAACATGCGGAGTTTTCTTATACCCTCTTTTATTTTGATTTATTGCTAACCAAGTATCAGGTGGCGGATTTTTTGTCCTACGCTGATGTTTAGCTATTTTCATATAAAATTTAGACTGATATTTTTCTTCCAGTGCTGATAACAATTCATCACCAAATTTTTGAAACTTTGGATCAAGTTGTTGTCGTATCAATTGTAAACGACCAGATAACGTATCATCTTCAAAAACTTCAAAATCATTTTTCTTAAACATCATATTCTTCCTTTGTTGTAGAATATACATATTGATTATATAGGAGGTATTATGCAAAAACCACTAGCATATCGAATGCGACCAACTAATATCGATGAAATAGTAGGTCAACAACACTTAGTTGGAACTAATAAAATCATCCGTAGAATGGTTGAAGCTAAGATGTTATCTTCGATGATTCTTTACGGACCACCTGGCATTGGGAAAACTAGTATTGCCAGTGCAATAGCTGGTAGCACTAAGTATGCCTTTAGAAAATTAAATGCTGCTACAGATAGTAAAAAAGATTTACAAATCGTTGCTGAAGAAGCAAAAATGAGTGGTACGGTTGTTCTACTTTTAGATGAAATTCACCGATTAGATAAGACAAAACAAGATTTTTTATTACCCTTATTAGAAAGTGGATCAATTATTTTAATTGGTGCTACAACTGAAAATCCATATATCAATATAAGCCCTGCTATTCGTTCTAGAGTGCAAATATTCGAATTACATCCGTTGTCACCAGATGATCTAAAAAAAGCCGTCAAGCGTGCTTTAAATGATGATAAAAACGGTTTGGGTAAGTATGATGTTAAAATTGATGAATTGGCACTAAATACATTAGTTGAATCCACTAATGGGGATCTACGAAGCATATTAAATGGATTAGAACTATCTGTCTTATCCACCAAAAAAAATGAGAATGGAACAATACATTTAAAACTTCATGATATTGAAGAATCCATTCAAAAAAAGGCTATTTCAGCTGATAAGGATGGAGATAGTCATTACGATGTGATATCAGCTTTCCAAAAATCTATTCGTGGAAGTGACCCAGACGCAGCACTCCATTACCTAGCAAGATTACTAGAAGCTGGGGAACTAACAATTGCTATCAGAAGACTACTCGTTTGCGCATATGAGGATATCGGATTGGCAAATCCACAAGCATGCTCTCGTGCAGTACAAGCAGCACAAGTAGCACAAATGGTTGGACTTCCTGAAGCTCGTATACCTTTGGCCAATGCCGTTATTGATTTATGTTTATGTCCTAAATCTAATTCCGCCATGGATGCAATAGACTCTGCATTAGCTGATGTTAGATCTGGTAAAGCTAACTCTATACCAGATGACTTAAAAGATGCCCACTATAGTGGAGCCAAGAAATTAGGCCACGGTGTGGGATACAAATACCCTCACAATTATCCAAATGATTGGGTAAAACAACAATATCTTCCAAATAATTTAATCAATACTACATACTACCAACCTAAAAACACTGGTAAATATGAACAAGCACTTAATATGCGATTGAATCAATTAAACGATTGGAAGAAAAAAACAAATTGGAGTAATAAAGAACATGATGATTAAGATTTTAATGGCACTATTTATTTTATTCTTACTAGCCCTTTCCTATAATCTGTGGTATCACAGTGATAAAAAATTTTTAATTTACTCACCTGATGAAAATTCAACTCTTAAATCGGCAATGAGAATTACTTCGGTGCTTTTGGTTGTCATATCAGTTGTTGGCGTTATCATATTATTAGTAGGTAATGAAAAAGCAAACTTCATTACTTTACTTCTAGGTAGTCTAACAGCAGCTATATTTTCAATTTATTTAGCAAATATTAACAGATAGCTGTATTTATTTTTCCGAATAAACTAAAATATAAGTATAGGTATAGTACTTATACCAATACAATAACGGGGTGATATTATGTTACAACAATACAAAAACATTCTCGTACCAATTGACGGATCATTTGAAGCTGAATTAGCTTTTAAAAAAGCTGTTGAAGTTGCAAAAAGAAACAAAGCCGCAGTTCATTTACTACATGTAATCGATACTCGTGCTTTTCAAAATGTTTCCAGTTTTGATTCTACAATGGTAGAACAAATTACAGAAAAGGCTAAAGAAACTGTTAAAGGTTATGTTAAAACAGCAAAAGAAGCTGGATTAACAGAAATTGACTATAGCATCGAGTATGGAGCCCCTAAAGCAATCATTGCTAATGACTTCCCTAAGAAATTAGGAATTGATTTAGTTATGATCGGTGCAACTGGTTTAAATGCAATGGAAAGATTATTGATCGGTTCTGTTACTGAATATGTAACAAGAACAGCGGCATGTGATGTGTTAGTTGTTAGAACTGACTTAGATAACAATCCTATTAAAGACGTTAAGAAAAAGAAATAATAAAAAATAAAAAAGTGAGCCGGATTTTTAAAATCCAGCTCACTTTTTTTATTTGAAATTAATAATTAGTTAGTTGTTAAATACATTAAAATCTACATCTTTAATCTTCTCTTTTAATTTTTCAAAGATTTTCTTATTATCAATAATGCTTGAAAGTACATAAGCCTTGATATAATTCTCATCGGCTTTTTTACCTTCGCGGGTACCAGCTTCAGCTAAAGAACTATACATCTCATCTAGTTTGAACAATGATTGCTCTTTTCTAGCGATATAGATACCTTCACTAG
The DNA here is from genome assembly GCF_001434665.1 of Companilactobacillus tucceti DSM 20183. Taxonomy (GTDB): domain Bacteria; phylum Bacillota; class Bacilli; order Lactobacillales; family Lactobacillaceae; genus Companilactobacillus; species Companilactobacillus tucceti. The sequence continues at coordinate 49,189 of NZ_AZDG01000010.1, forward strand.
CGTAATCTGCTGCTCTCTCATTATCACCCAGATTCAGAGAAAGATCAGACATGTTAGCATAAATTGAAATACTATCATGATAGTTTTCATCGCTAATTTTTTCGACGCTAGCTTTGATTAAATCTTTAGCTTGTTCAAAGTATACCTTTGCTTCATCAGTTGATTTCTTATTGACATAAGCTTTAGCGGTGTAAATATCAATTAAGATATCATACATGTCAACGTTCGCAATATTGACATTCATCGCACGGTTAAAATCAAAAATTGCTTTGTCGTAATTCTTGCTGAGTTCATATTCTACTAACCCATTGAAGAAATGAATCAACTTGATTTCTTGCTTATTATTGATATTGATATCATTTAACTTATTGAGCTTATCTTCAATAGCTTGATAATCGTCAAAGTAAAATGATTTTTTTATATCACTGATAATTGAATAAATCTGACTATCGTCATTGACGATAACGAGGTTCATTGTGATACCCAGTCTTTCACAAATGCGAACCAAGATTTCCATACTTGGAATCTTATTTTTTTTCTCGATCAAACTAACAGTTGCCTGTGTGCATATGCCATCGGCCAGCTCAGATTGAGAAATTCCTCTGAGCTTTCTGTAATGGCGAATTTTTTCACCTAAGATTTTCATTTTAAACTACCCCATTCATTTATTAATTTCAGGATAATTTAAACAGTTCTTAAAAAAAGTTGCAAGGAATAAGCAACAATAAATGTATTGGTTATAATTATTTAATTATTTACTTCAAAAAGCCAAGCATCTTCTTCAGAACCATTTAACAATTCAGGATTATCAGTTAACTTATCATTGATCTTAACGATTTTACCGGAAACTGGTGATTGTAGTTCTACAACAGCTTTTTGCGCCTCAACCTCACCAGTTGAGTCCCCAACTTTAATATCATGTCCTAAAATTGGCAAATCGACAAACTTAACTTTACCTAAGGCCTCTTGTCCAACCTTAGTTAATCCAACACGTGTTGTTTCTTCTCCAACTTTTGTCCATAAATATTTTTTTTCAGACATACTCTTTACCTACCTTTGATTAAATGTACCATTTTCAAACATATAACTCTTATGATGGAATCTCATAGACATAATTAATCCTATACCAATCATATTACCCAAAAGTGCTGAACCACCTTGAGAAATAAACGGCAACGGAATACCTGTCAATGGTAGTAATCCGATACTCATACCAATGTTTTCAAAGACGTGGAATAAGATCATCATAATAACGCCAGTCGAAACATAAGCATAAAATTCATTTTTAGTATCAAAAGTTACTTGAATCATTTGATAAATTAACAAGAAATATAAGAATATCAAAACACATGAACCAATGAATCCAAAGTTTTCACCGACAACGGAAAAAATCATATCAGATTCACGTACTGGAACATAAACGTTAGAGACATTAAATCCCTTACCAAATAATTGTCCAGATCCAATAGCCTTCATATTCTGCCAAATTTGATAACCATTTTCTGAAGTATCCTGAGATGGATTTAACCAGCTATCAATTCTAGCAAATTGATAAGCTCTAAATCCAAAGTGAGACAAATACGATCTTCCCCAATCGGTAGTAGCAAAGGTCAAAGCTACACCACCCACTACTGCAACGATTAGGAAGGCTGTACCTATAATTTTCCAATCAATACCTGAAACTAAAACGATTCCACCTAAAATGGCGATAAATACTAACAAAGTACCCAAATCGTTTTGTAACTTTAGTAATACCAAGACTGGCAATGTCCAAAGGATCAATTTACCTAATAGTGAAAAGTCACTTTTCAATGTATGTGTTCTAAACTCGGTATTATGATTCGTTACAATCTTACTTAACATCAATATATACGCGGGTTTCATTACCTCAGACGGCTGGAACGTAAATGGTCCTAAGGCAAACCAACTTTTTGCACCAGTTTGCGCAAAATAAGTTCTACTGTATAAGAGAAGAACTAATACCAGTAACGCCAGTCCTCCAAAATACGCAATATTAGCTACCTGCCACAATTGTTCTGCATCCAACTGCATGATTACAACTACGATAACTGCTCCAATTGCATACCAAACTATTTGTGAAGCAACATTCTTCAATGGATTTTGAGAATCCTGAACTGTAGCAACATAAATAGACATTAAACCAATAAGGGCCAACATCATAACCGAAAAGATGACTCCATAATCAATTCTTGATTCTAAATCATTTTCTCTTTTATTGTTTTTTATTTGCATTTTAACACCTATTAATGATTATGTAGATTGTACTGCATCAATAATTCATTTATTGCATCGTCAAGTTTAACTGACTTAAAGGGAGTATCGTTACTTTCTACATATGACAAGTAACGTTCACCCTCTTTTTTAATAGTTCCAATATATTTTTTACCATTCCAAAGTTCATAAACCTCGGGATCGTCACTTATATCTTTTAAATTAATTTCAATTGCTTTCTTTTTTCTAACCATTAAATCTTCCTATTCTTTACTATGAAATTTCTTAGCAATAATCTCATCTTCGTAGTCTTCTGGATGAGGATTGCGAAAAATGGTGAAATTATCCGGAACAGGATCCACTCCACCACGAACAAAGGGATTGCACCTAAGAATTCGAGCAATACCCATAATTGCTCCTAAAATAGCGCCGTGCTTCTTAACGGCATCAATAAAGTAAGTAGAACATGTTGGATAATATCGACAGCTAGGAGGTAATACTGGGGATATAAACTTCTGATAAACTCTGACCAAACTAATTAATAGTCTTTTCATTTAACTACCTTAAAAAGTCTAACATATGAATCCATGTTCCTGGCCAAAGTACGGCTAACGGATTTGACCCGCCAAGAGCAGAACCAATTAACATACCCAGAATAAAGAAGATCAGAATGAGTAGAAGCACCCAACCTATTTTTCGAAAAATATCTTTACGATATTCTCTACCAAAATCTTTTTTCATTATTCACCCTAGTATTTTTTATGTTTTTCTATATTTTCTAATAAAATTCCAGTTCCCAAGGCAACTGAATCCAAAGGACTTTCAGTCATTAAAACAGGAACCTCCAATTGTTCGGCCAATAATTTATCCAAATTCTTAAGTAAAGATCCACCACCAGTCAACATAATACCGCGATCGATAATATCTGCAGACAATTCAGGAGGTGTTTGTTCAAGAACACCTTTGGCAGCGTCAACGATTTGAAGAACACCATCATGCAAAGCATCCTCAATTTCTTTTTCGTTAACCGTGATCTCTTTAGGTAAACCAGTAACGATATCAATACCACTAGCAGAGAAAGTAACTTTATCATCGGCTTCCAAAGCAGAACCAATTTCGATTTTGATTTGTTCTGCTGTTCTCTCACCAATAATTAAGCTATGGTTAGACTTTACATATGCTTGAATTGCACTAGTCATCTTATCACCAGCAAATCTAAGTGAACGACTTGTTACAACATCACCCATTGAAAGTACAGCAATATCACTAGTACCACCACCGATATCAATAACCATATTTCCTTGAGGCTTAAAGATATCTAGTCCTGCACCAACGGCAGCAACTTTTGGTTCAAATTGCAAATATACTTTTCCGCCACCAGCTTGTTCAGCGGCTTCAATGATAGACTTTTGCTCAACTGGAGTTACATTAGTTGGAGCACAAATCATAATAGTTGGTTTTGAAAAACGACTTCTAACATTTAATTTATCAATAAAATATTGAAGCATTTTTTCAGTTATATTAAAATCAGCAATTACACCATCTTTCAAAGGACGAACTGCTTTAATATTAGCTGGAGTTCTACCTACCATTTGATAGGCATCTTGTCCAACTGCAACAACATCGTCATTTTTTGTGTTGATTGCTACTACTGAAGGTTCGTTTAAAACAATACCTTCTCCTTTTACATCAATAAGTACATTTGCTGTACCCAAATCAATTCCTAGATATTTCGACATACTATATCCTCCAAAATCTAAACAAAAAAAGTATATCATAACAAGCGCCATCAATAAATTGCCACGAATAAAAAAAGAAAGTGGATCAACCACTTTCTAAGCCAATTTATTGATACTTGAAACGGTATGTAATACTAAATTCTCTCTTCCGTCTTTATCAATCGATACACGTCTTATATTGGCGCCTAAATTTCTTAACTTTTCAGTGAAATGATAATAACCACGATCTAAATATTGCAAATTAGAAACTCTAGTTTCACCTTCTGCAACGATACCTGCTAATACTAAAGCTGCAGCCGCTCTTAAATCGGTTGCTGAAACTTTTGCACCAGTTAGTTGTGCAGGGCCAAACATAATAACAGAATTTCCTTCTATCTTATAATCAGCCTTCATTTTCCCAAATTCTGGAAAATGCATAAATCTATTTTCAAATACAGTCTCCGTCATAACGGTGGTACCTAAACTTAATAGCTGTACTAACGTCATTTGAGCCTGCATGTCAGTTGGAAAACCAGGATGAGGTAATGTTTTAACATCAACCGGTTGAAGATGATCTGTTCCTACAACTCTAATTCCTTCGTCTGATTCAATTATTTTTACGCCCATTTCTCTTAATTTAGATATCAATGGACGATTATGTGCCTCGATTGCATCTTTGATCATAATATCACCATTAGTAACCGCTGCTGCAACCATAAACGTACCAGCCTCAATTCTATCCTGCATAATAGAATGTTCACATCCATGTAGAGATTTAACTCCTCTAATACGGATAGTATTAGTTCCAGCACCACTAATATCTGAACCCATTTTACTTAGTACATTTGCAAGATCAACGATTTCTGGTTCACGTGCAGCATTATCAATAACTGTTTCACCTTCAGCTAAAACCGCAGCCATCATAATATTTTGAGTTGCACCAACACTTGGAAAATCTAGATAAATGTTAGTTCCCTTCAAACCTTCAGTTTTAGCATCGATGAAGCCACCATTTTGTTGAAATTCTGCACCCATCGCTTCAAGTCCCTTGATATGCAAATCAATTGGACGTGAGCCAATTGCACAGCCACCAGGCATTGCAACGTGTGCTTCTTTATTACGTGCCAATAGCGGTCCTAAGACAACGATTGAAGCACGCATTTTATCAACTAAATCCTCAGGAGCTGTGGTCAAAGTTCCCTTAGAAGAATCGACAGTCAATACTTCATTATCTTCATCAAAATTAACATTTGCACCAAGTGCACGTAACATTTTTGTCATCGTTATGACGTCTGACAATGGAGGGATATTTGTCAAATTCACTTCTCCAGAAGAGGCTAAAAGCGTCGCTGCTAGGATGGGCAACGCCGCATTTTTAGCTCCTTCGATTTTAACAGTTCCCTTTAACTTAGATGGTCCATTTACGATAATTTGTTGCACAATTTTTTCCTCCAAAACGATGGAATCATTAGAATTAGAAAAGTAAGGTCAAGTTCTGTGAAACACTGATTATGTTCAAGAAAAATGAACTAACAGTATAGCCTAAAGCAATAGCTAAGAACGCTATTAGTAATTGTAACATTCTAGGATTAACAGATTTATTGTAAATTTTTTTCCAATCAATTACTTGTAAACAATTAAAACTAAGCCAAATGAAAACTAAATGACTTACCAAAGTAAAAATTGCGTTTACTCCTAGGTTCTGCATTCTATAACCTCACTTTGTATAGCATAACACTGTCATAATGATATGTTTGACTTTATTAAAAATACTTAACTCTTTTCATATTACCAAAAAAAAGACAAAGACTAAACCCGAAAGTTTTATCTTTGTCTTTTATTTTACAATTTAGTATCTTCGTGTGAACTAACATTGATTCTATTAACAGCTTTACGCAATGATACTTCAGCACGATTAAGATCATCTACATTATGTTTTTCTTTAGCCGTTTGAATTCTCTTCTCGGCTTTTTCTTTAGCATACTTTGCACGTCTTAAATCGATATTAATAGCTCTCTCGGCACTATTGGCAACAATAGACACGAGATTATTGCTGAACTCCAGGAATCCACCGTTAACCGCAATTGAATCTTCATGATTAGGAGAATCCACACGCTTTACACGTACTTCATCAATTTTCAACGGAGCAATTATTGGTTCATGATTTGACATGATACCAATATTTCCACTAATCGTGCTTGCAACGATAAGATTTGCATGATGGTCATAAACAACACCATCAGGAGTGACAATATTGACCGTCATTAATTCACTTTGATCAGCCATATTATTCCCCTCCCTTATTAATTAGCTACTGCCTCAGCAGCACCATTTTGTTGTTCGTCTTCTGGTTCCCAGCCCATCTTCTTGGCCTTTTCAAGTACATCTTTGATTCCACCAACACCGTTAAAGGCATCTTCTGGAACATCGTCATACTTACCATCTAAGATGGCCTTAAAGTCCTTAACTGTTTCTTCAACAGGAACATAAGAACCTGGTACACCAGTAAACTGTTCAGCAACACTAAAGTTTTGTCCAAGGAAGAATTGAATACGTCTTGCACGAGCAACAGTAGTCTTTTCTTCATCAGACAATTCATCCATACCAAGAATTGAAATAATATCTTGCAATTCACGGTATCTTTGAAGAGCTTGTTGAACTCTTGTAGCAACATCATAGTGTTCTTTACCAACAATAGATGGGTCAAGTGCTGAAGATGATGAAGCTAGTGGATCAACAGCTGGATAAATACCTTGTTCTGTTAACTTACGTTCAAGGTTAGTTGTAGCATCCAAGTGAGCGAAAGTTGTTGCAGGAGCAGGGTCAGTATAGTCATCGGCTGGAACATAAACGGCTTGAATTGAAGTAATTGAACCCTTCTGTGTAGAAGTGATTCTTTCTTGCAATTGACCCATTTCTGTAGCCAAAGTAGGTTGATAACCAACGGCTGATGGCATACGTCCTAACAAGGCTGAAACTTCAGAACCAGCTTGAGTAAATCTGAAAATGTTATCGATAAACAATAGCACATCTTGGCCAGCAACATCACGGAAGTACTCAGCAATTGTTAAACCAGTTAAGGCAACACGCATACGAGCACCAGGTGATTCGTTCATCTGTCCATAAACCATGGCAGTCTTTTCAAGAACACCTGATTCTTTCATTTCATAGTAAAGGTCATTACCTTCACGTGTTCTTTCACCAACACCAGTAAATACTGAGATACCACCATGCTCTTCAGCAATATTGTGGATCAATTCTTGAATCAAAACGGTCTTACCAACACCGGCACCACCGAACAAACCAATCTTACCACCACGAACATAAGGTTCGAGAAGGTCGATAACTTTGATACCTGTTTCAAGAATTTCTGTTGATGTATTTAATTCATCATAAGCTGGTGCTTGACGGTGAATACTATCTCTTCTGAAGTCTGCGGGGAATTCCTCGCCTCCATCGATTGATTCACCTAAAACGTTAAATACACGGCCCAATGTTTCTTTTCCGACAGGAACAGAAATTGGACTACCAGTATTAATAACGTCAGCACCTCTTTGAAGTCCGTCAGTAGAACTCATAGAAATGGCACGCAATGCACCATCACCTAATTCTAGGGCAACTTCAAGGGTAATTGTTGATCCGTCATGCTTTGTAATTTTCAAGGCATCATTAAGTTCAGGAAGATCTCCGTCTAAAGGAAACTCCACATCAACAACCGGACCAATTACCTGAATAACTTTTCCTTTGCTACTCATTAATTTGGCTCCCTTCTAAACTATTCTAGTGCAGCAGCACCGCCGACAATTTCAGTAATCTCTGTAGTAATTTGAGCTTGACGAGCACGATTGTAATGTAGTGAAAGATCAGAGATCAATCCATCCGCATTATCAGTAGCACTCTTCATGGCTGTAACAGAAGCAGCATGCTCTGCTGTTTTTGCGTCCATGATTGCTCCGAAAGTTAAGCATTCAATATATTGAGGTACAAGAGAAGCCAATACAACCTCAGCACTAGGCTCTGTTAAATATTCGCTAGCAATATGTTCTTCCTCAGGTGTTGCATCTTTTGGTTTAGATAATGGCAATAACTTGTCATTAGTAAATCTTGATACAAGAGAGTTAACGTGATGGTTATGACAAACATAAATTTCATCAAAGCTTCCTGCTTGATATAATTGTAAAATGGTTTTCACAATAGGTTTTAAATCTTCAACTTCTGGAACATCTTGTAATCCGTGATATTCATAAGCTATATCATAACCACGTGTCTTGAAAAACTCTGTTCCGGTATTGCCAAGTGAAATAATTGTAAATTTACTTGTATCGTTATGATATTTCTTCTTAAAAAGATCCATCATAGCTTTCAAAATATTACTATTATATCCACCAACAAGGCCACGATCACTAGTTATAACAACGTATGCGGTCTTTTTGACTTCACGTACTCGAAGAAGATTATTAAGACTCATTGGATCCTTTGAGTTTCCACCAGCAGCAACTTCACTAAAAACGTCGCCAACTGTTAAGTGTCTAATAATTTCATCAACTTTGTTTGCATATAATTGATAAGCAATAGATTTCTTTTCAATACGAGAGAGTTTAGCACCAGAAACCATTTGCATGGCTCTTGTTATTTGACCGGTTTTCTTAGTAGAAGAAATTCTTCTTTTAATGTCCATAAGTGACTCAGCCATAATTTAAACCTCCTGTATTATTTATCTTGCTTGTCAGATTTTGAAGCCAAGTAGTTTTCAGTGAATTCTTTTACACCTTGACTCATCTTGTCTTCATCAGGTAGTTTACCTGTTTCTTTAATTTCTTGTAAGAGATCGGCATGGTTTGCATCGAAGAATTCAGAAAGTGAAGCTTCATATTCTAGGATATCGTCTACTTTAATCTTATCAAGGAATCCTCTAGTTAAAGCAAATAGAATCAAGACTTGTTTTTCAACAGGCATTGGAGAATGTACAGGTTGTTTTAGAACCTCAACTGTACGACGACCACGATCTAGTTTTGCTTTAGTAGCCTCATCAAGATCAGAACCAAATTGAGCAAATGATTCCAATTCACGATATGAAGATAGATCCAGACGTAATGTACCGGCAACTTTCTTCATAGCTTTAATTTGAGCGTCACCACCAACACGAGAAACAGATTCACCAGCATTAATAGCTGGTCTTGTACCTGAATAGAATAAATCACTACTCAAGAAAATCTGTCCATCAGTGATGGAAATAACGTTAGTAGGAATATATGCGGAAATATCTCCGGCTTGTGTTTCAATGATTGGCAAAGCAGTCATTGAACCACCACCCAGATCATCACTCAACTTAGCAGCACGTTCTAGCAAACGTGAATGCAAGTAGAAAACATCACCAGGATATGCTTCACGCCCAGGTGGTCTACGAAGCAATAGCGATATCTCACGATAGGCAGTTGCTTGCTTGCTTAAATCATCATATACGATAAGAACGTGCTTACCGTTATACATGAAATATTCACCCATAGCGGCACCAGAATATGGTGCGAAGTAAAGCATAGGAGCGGGTTGACTAGGACCAGCTTCAACAACAATGGTATAATCCATTGCCCCGTTCTTTCTTAATGTTTCAACTTGGTTTCTAATAGTTGATTCCTTTTGACCAATAGCTACATAAACACAAATCATATCTTGATCTTTTTGATTGATGATTGTATCAATAGCAATTGATGTTTTACCAGTTTTACGGTCACCAATAATCAATTCACGTTGACCACGTCCGATTGGAACAAGTGAGTCAACGGCTTTCAAACCTGTTTGTAAAGGTTCGAAAACTGATTTACGTTGCATAACACCTGGTGCAGGTGATTCGATAGGTCTTGTCTTATCAGTCTTGATTTCTCCAAGTCCATCAACTGGTTGACCCAAAGCATTAACAACACGTCCAATAAGTTGATCACCTACTGGAACTTCCATGATACGACCAGTTCTTTTAACTGTATCGCCTTCACGAATTTTGTCGTAATTACCTAAAATGATAATACCAACATCATCACTTTCAAGGTTTTGAGCCACACCAAAAGTACCGTCTTGGAATTCAAGTAATTCACTTGCCATAGCGTTTTCAAGGCCATTAGCACGAGCGATACCATCACCGACGTATGTAACTGTACCTACTTCATCAACTGAGAGTTCATTTTTATAGTTCTTCAACTGTTCTTTGATCAGTGAACTAATCTCTTCAGTTTTGATGCTCATTCTTTTCACCTCTACTTATTTTTAACTAATAGCATGTTTTTGATGTCATTAAATCGCTTAACAACGCTGCCATCAATTACTTGATCACCAACACGGATAATAACCCCACCGATGATTGAAGGATCGACTACTTTTGTTAAGTTTGCTTGTTTTACAGAAAAACGTTCTTTAATAACAGATCTAAGATTATCTTCTTGTTCTGAGCTGAGTGGAACGGTTGTAGTTACAGTAACTTCAACAATTCCATTGTCGATGTCATATCTTTCGATAAATGCGTCGGCAATTTCAACTAGACAATTCATACGATCACGATCAAAAAGCATACTTAAAAAATCTTGCATTAGTTCGCCCAATCCAGATTTCAAGGTTTCTACAACCTTGGCTCTTTCAGCTCGGGAAACTGAACGTCCAGCAAATAACAAATTCAAACTTGGATTCTCTAAGTAAATTTTTTTAAGATCTTGAAGATCTTTCAAATTTTCCTTAACAGATCCTTGTTCGACAGCAACTTCATAGAGTGCTCTGCTGTAACGCTCGCCCACTTGAAATTTACTTAGTTTCATTATTTACAGTCAACTCCTTAATATAAGAGTCGATTAAAGACTTTTGATCGTCTGCATTAAGCTCTTTAGAAATAACTTTTGAAGCTATTTCCAAAGACAAGTTTGCGATGTCATCTTGGGCATCTTGCATAGCATCTTGTTTTGCTTTTTCAGCATCTTGTTTTGCTTTTGTTCTTACATTTTCAGCTTCACTATGAGCGTCTGCTACGATGGCCTTCTTTTGTGAATCACCATTGTCTTTAGCTTTGTTGACGATCTCAATTGCTTCAGCACGTGAATTCTTTAATGCCTCTTCACGTTCCTTACTAAGCTTGTCTGCACGTGCACGTTCTTGATCAGCATAATCTAAGTCGCCAGAGATTTTTTCTGATCTAGCATCCATCATTTTTGTGACTGGACCCCATGCATAGTGTTTAACAGCTAGCGATAACAGGATAAAAGAAATAAGAATAAAAAGCATATCACCTAAAGCTAATTTGCCTGCTCCGAGTACTAATAAACTTGCCAATATTCTCAACTCCTTCCCTTCCTATAAAACATAAAAAAGGCGATTATATTTTTTATCGCCAACTAATGTATGTATTATACGAAAAGAATAACGAATGAAATAGCAATGGCAATGATAGGAACAGCTTCGATAAGACCAACACCGATAAACATAGTTCCTCTTAATTGACCAGCTACTTCTGGTTGACGAGCCATACCCTCAAGGGTTTTAGAAATAACAAGTCCGTTACCAATTGATGCACCAAAAGCTGCTAAACCAGCTGCAATAGCTGCCGCGATTTCTTTCATAATTTAAAAATCCTCCAATATAAAAGTTATTCTTTTTCCATTTTACGTGAAATATAAACCATAGATAATGTGGTAAATACGTACGCTTGGATGGCTCCAATGAAGACTGAAAAGCCTTGCCAGATCATTTCTACCGGAATAGCAATAACAAATGATACTAGGCCAAAACTCTTAGCAACAGTTCCAATAAGTGCAAGAAGTACTTCACCGGCAAATATATTACCGTAAAGACGCAATGACAACGTTAAGAAGTTAGTGAACTCCTCCAGAAGGTTAATTGGTAGCAAAAAGCTCACCGGTCTCGCATAATTGGACAAGTATGTGCCGAATCCGAATTTCTTTACAGAATAGTAATGTGCCAACATTAACGATACTAATGCCAATGACATGGTAACTATCGGATTAGTTGTTGGCGACTTAATATACGTGAAACCATCAACCTTGATTTGGAATATTAATCCTAATTGGTTAGAAACAAAAATAAACAAGAATAATACAAATGCATAAAGACTAAACCGACTACCAGAACCATCTGGGAAAGCCGACTTAACAATGCCATCTGTAAAATCAATCATCCACTCTAAAACGTTCTGTGCTTTACCAGGTTTCATTGTAATTTTACGTGATAACGAGAAAACTAAAATAAAGACAAGGATAGCAGCAACAAGTGCTGATAAGTCGTTTGCAACATTGAATCTTAAACCTAGGAAATCAATAAACTTGTACTTATCATCCAATAATAACCCCCCTTTCTTTACTTATTGAAAACATATTGATACTTCAAAATAATAACACTATAAAAAAAATATTCAAACAGTGTTTTTTTTATTTTGTACCAAATAATCTGTCTCCAGCATCACCTAAACCAGGGAAAATGTAACCACTATCAGTAATCTTTTCATCTAGTGAAGCAGCGTAAATGTCAACATCTGGATGAGCTTCTTGTACCGCTTTTACACCTTCTGGTGCTGCGACTAAAACAACAAGTCTCATGTGTTTTGCTCCACGTTTCTTTAAAGCATCGATTGCCATGATAGCTGAACCACCAGTTGCAAGCATTGGATCGACGATAAATAAATCACGTTGATCAATATCACTAGGTAGTTTTACAAAATATTCATGTGGTTGAAGAGTTTTTTCGTCACGATACATTCCAATATGACCAACCTTAGCAGCGGGAATCAACTCTAAAACGCCATCAACCATACCAAGTCCGGCACGAAGAATAGGAATAACAGCCAACTTCTTTCCGGCAAGTACCTTTTGAGTTGATTTACCCATAGGTGTCTCAACTTCAACATCCTTTAAAGGTAGATCTCTAGTAATTTCATAAACCATCAATTCACCAATTTCATTGGCAACTTCACGGAATACTTTTGTTCCAGTATGTTTGCTTCTGATGATTGTTAATTTATGTTGGATCAATGGGTGATTTAGTACTTGAAATTTAGACATTTTAATTCTCCTTAGTTTTCGTAGTGTTTTTGTCCAGCAGATTTATTTAAACGGTTGCGATAAGCATCTCCGTGATCAGCATTAGGGAATCCCTGTGCCAAAATATAATTTACATTTTCAGCATCGAGTCCTCGTAACCCTGCAAAAAGATGTTTTGAAGCAGAGATAACATCATTTCCTAATGAAAACTTTCTGAAATCATCTGGTGCTTCTTTAAGAATTTCATCAGTTGCTAAAATTCCAATTGGCACATTTTTTTCTTGATATTCAGAAATAGCTTTAGGAAAGTCATTTACATCGTCAACAATAACAACTTGGGCACTAGGTGCATAATGTTTGTATTTCATACCTGGTGCTTTTGGAATTTCTTCATCCTTAACCTTGTGATGATCACTTCTTACGTCATCAATAACTTTGAGTAGATCTTCTACTGTGATCATACCTGGTCTTAGAATTGTTGGTACGTCAGTTGACAAATCAATAACTGTTGATTCAACTCCTAAAATAGTTGGTCCATCATCCAAGATAGCGGCAATCTTACCTTTTAAATCATGATAAACATGCTTAGCTAAAGTAGGACTTGGCTTTCCACTAGTATTAGCAGAAGGTCCCACAATTGGCTTACCAAATTTTTCAATCAAACTTAGTGTGACTTTATTATTTGGCATTCTAAATGCAGCTGTTGAAAGACCCCCTGTTACAGCTTTAGACAATGAATCTTTCTGAATAGGCATAATGATAGTCAATGGACCTGGCCAAAAGTTTTTCATTAGCTTTTCAGCCAATGGTTTGTAACTATTGTCAGCATATTGCCAGACCATCTCAGGACTGGAAACATGGACTATCAAAGGATTGTCACTCGGACGACCCTTAGCGGCATAGACATTCTTAACGATATCAGATCTAGTTGCATCCGCCCCTAAGCCATAAACTGTCTCAGTTGGAAATGCTACAAGTTGACCATCAGAAAGAAAATCTACTGCCCTTTGAATCTGTGAATCTTTTAGTATCTCTGTTTCCAAATCTACACCCTCTCTTTTTCAGCTTTAAGATACCTATCGTTACCATTAATATCCTTATAGAATTCTACCTGATATTCAGGCATATTATTAGCAAAAATTTTTTTTATTTCATTTTTTTGATGATATCCAAATTCCATATAGAGTGAACCATCGGAATTTAAATAATTACTGGCAACTTTAGTTATATCCTGATAGAATTCTAAACCATTATTTTCTCCATATAAAGCTAAATCAGGTTCATATTTAATAACACTCTGATCCATGACCCTTTTTTCATCAAAAGAAATATATGGAGGATTTGAAACAATTACATCAAATTTCTCATTTTCAATGTTTTCAAACAAATCACTTTGCTTAAAAAAGACATTATTGGTTTGATAATTGTCAGCATTTAACCTAGCCACTTTCAATGCACCTTTTGAAATATCAGTTGCCAAAATATCGTCATCTGGAAATGTTAAGCCCAAATTAATTGCAATAATTCCAGAACCTGTACCAATATCTAAAATACTTTTTTTCCCGTCAGAATGATCAGAGATTATTCTTTGAACCATCTCTTCAGTCTCTTGGCGTGGTATAAGGGTATTTTCATTTACAGTAAAAGTTTTATCCATAAAGTAGGCATAGCCTAAGATATATTGAACTGGTTCATCCATACCTAATCGAATAATACCGTCACGAAATTTTCTCATAATGTCACTAGGAACAACTTCGTTTCTATGTAACTGCAATTGAGTGTAATTAAATCCAGATAATTCTTCCATTAAGTACTGTGCATCTTCAGGATATTTGTTTTGTTGTTCTAGCATTAAAAAAGCCCTTTTCAGGGCATTAGAATAGTTTGGTCTCTCCACTTTGAATTTGCTCCAGTTTTTGAGTTTGATCATAAACGATTAGGGCGTCAATAATTTCTTCTAATTCCCCGTTCATAATACGATCCAATTTATTCAATGACAAACCAATACGGTGATCTGTAACACGATTTTGTGGATAATTGTATGTTCTAATTCGCTCAGAACGATCACCAGTACCAACCGCTGATTTACGCTTTTCATCGTATTCACTTTGATTTTCTGATTCATAATAATCATAAACACGTGATTTCAAAATTTGCATAGCTTTTTCACGATTTTGTTGTTGTGAACGTTGATCTTGCATAGCAACTACGATACCTGTTGGTAAATGGGTCATACGAACAGCAGATGATGTCTTATTAATATGCTGACCACCAGCACCTGAAGAACGATAAACATCTGTACGAATATCCTTTGGATCAAGTTCTAATTCAACTTCATCATATTCAGGCATAACAGCAACGGTTGCAGTAGAAGTATGAAC
This sequence comes from Companilactobacillus tucceti DSM 20183, assembly GCF_001434665.1. Taxonomy (GTDB): domain Bacteria; phylum Bacillota; class Bacilli; order Lactobacillales; family Lactobacillaceae; genus Companilactobacillus; species Companilactobacillus tucceti. Next base: position 64,549 of record NZ_AZDG01000010.1, read on the forward strand.
ACGGCCTTGTGACTCTGTTGAAGGGATTCTTTGAACACGGTGAGCACCATTTTCATATTTAAGTTTTGAATAAACTCGATTACCAGTGATCATAACAGCTACATCCTTGTAACCACCAACTTCGGTATCAGTTTCATCAATAATTTCAAAACTCCAGCCTTGCTTTTCAGCATATTTGCTATACATAGTCAAAAGATCAGCCGCAAACAAACTGGCTTCATCACCACCAGCAGCACCACGAATTTCCATAATAATATTTTTATCATCATTAGGATCTTTAGGAAGCATCAAGATTGTGATCTCATGCTCAACCTTTTCTAATTCTTCTTTTGATGAATTAAGTTCATCTTTAGCCATAGCTTGCATTTCTGCGTCATCAGTTTCACGCAAAATCTCATCACTATCACTAATGCTTTGCTTTAATTTCTTATAGTGATTAAAAGCATTAACAACATCACGAATATCAGCTTCTTCTTTAGAATACTTCATATAACGCTTTGTATCGTTAATAACTTCAGGGTCACTCATTAATTCTTGTAATTCACTGTATCTCTCAACTAGGGTTTCTAGTTGTTCTAGTATTTTATCCAACTTAACGATCCTTTCTTAAGCTATTTTATTGGAGGATTATTATAATGACGGCGACAGACAGGGTAATACATTTCATTACCACCAATGGCAATTTGTTCACCTTCATAAACTGGTTTACCGTTAGCCATTCTCATATTCATTGTTGCCTTTTTCTTACAAAACCAACAAATTGTTTTCATTTCTTCCAATTTGTCCGCATATAATAGTAGATACTTAGATCCCTCAAATAATTCGTTTCTAAAATCATTCTTAAGACCAAATGCCATCACGGGAATATTCATCTCATCAACTACTCTGGTAGCTTCTAAAACTTGATCTTTTGTCATAAATTCACACTCGTCAATCAAGATACATGCTGCTTCAGGATTTTTTTCCTTAACTATTTCATAGAAATCTGACTCCGGTGTGAGTGCTATTGCATCAGCCGACAAACCGATCCTACTCTTAATTGTACCAACACCCGAACGTGTATCAAAGGCACTAGTCATTAAAATAACTGATTTGCCTTGTTCTTTATAGTTATGAGCCACCTTCAAAATCTCGATAGACTTACCACTATTCATTGCACCATACTTAAAAAATAATTGAGCCACTCTTCCGCCTCCAAATAGATTCCTTGAAGATTATAACCAAAAAAATGTCTATTGAACATATTAAACATTACCTAAATTGAATCAAATTACGATAAAATGGCGTTTAGTTATGATAATATTATTTTAATTAAGTTAATTGGGGTTTTATAATGACATTTAAATCAAGCATTGCAACACTAACAGGAAAGACTTCTTATTTCATTTTGAGCAAATTTTTTAACGGCGGTTCATCCTACCCTGGAAAAATTGCTTATAAAATTGATCCAGATATTTTGAAAAGCCTTGGAAAAAATTATGACTTAATCATAGTTACCGGAACAAACGGTAAAACATTAACTACATCTTTGATCACAAAGATGTTAACACAAAAGTATGATGACGTTTTGACCAATCCAACTGGATCTAACATGATCCAAGGAATCGTAACTAGCTTTGTTACACATCATAAAAAATCTAAGAAACCATTAGCCGTTTTAGAGGTCGATGAAGCTAATGTCGAAATAATTTGTAGATACATCAAACCTAAATATTTTATTTTAACTAATATATTCCGTGATCAAATGGATCGATACGGTGAAATATATACTACTTATCAAAAAATTCTAAATGGTATCAAACTTGCACCTGAAGCCACCATCATTGCTAATGGTGATGCCGCTATTTTCTCATCTAAAGATTTACCAAATAAAGTTATTTATTATGGTTTTAATGCGGATGGCCACGAAAATGAAGATTTCAAAGCACCGACAAATACAGATGGTGTCTTATGTCCTAAATGTAATCACATCATGCACTACCATATGATAACTTATGCTAATCTCGGAAGCTATTTTTGCCCCAATTGTGGATTCAAACGTAACGAATTAAAATATCAAGTAACCTCAGTCGATGAATTACTACCTAACATTAGTAAATTCTCAATTGACGGAAACAAGTTTGAAATGAATATTGGTGGTAAATATAACGTCTACAATGCTTTAGCAGCTTATTCAATTGCCAAAGAAATGGGTATTAGTATCGATCAAATCAAAAAAGCTTTTTCTTATGATGAAAAAGTCTTTGGCCGCCAGGAAACAATTACGGTAAACGACAAAGATGTAAATATTATTTTAGTTAAAAATCCTGTAGGTTTAAATCAAGTCATCGAAACTATTTTAAGTGACCATGATGATTACTCACTTGCTTTCTTATTAAACGCTAACTATGCGGATGGTATAGATACTAGTTGGATCTGGGACGGTAATTTTGAGGATTTCGATTATCAAAAATTACCTCTAGTAATTACTGGTGGTAAACGTGTAAAAGATGTTACTTATCGCTTTAAGATAGCCGGACTTGATATGAGCAAAAATAAAGAAACTGTTGAAATTGAAGATTTTGTTAAAGAAATACCTAATATTCCAACTAAAAAGATTTATGTTCTAGCAACATATACGGCTATGTTGTCACTTAGAAAAACTTTGAGTGAAAAAGGTTATATTAAATAAGAAGAAGCGTCTAGGACAAAACTATTATTATCTTTAAATATGTAGCATAAACGTGAGACAAACCATAGCTTTTTCCGCTTAAAACAAATGGCGCCAGCAATCCAAATTCGGATTACTGGCGCCATTTGTCTTAATGCTCGAAAGCTGAACATGTTTTATCCCACTCTCTTCTTTATTTACTTTCATTTATAAAACTATTTAGAATTGTCTCTCTACGCTCTAAAAATATTTGGTTATATTCAACTGGATGAACTCTGTTGGTTAAGACCACCATTGCATTTTGATGATTATAATCTAATACAATAAAGTGTCCTGTATAGCCAGTGTGAAATAATATATTCCCTGGTTTAATATCCCAGCCCAGTGAACGTCCGGGATTTAAATCAGTAAAATTCTTGTATAAAAATTTATATTTACTCTGCAGCATTCCCTTAGCAAATTGCATGACATCTACCAAATTATCAAACATCCCTGCCGATCCGCAATGCTCTCCTAATTGACGAGCTTTAGGATCATTAGGAATACCCACTAACATTTTTCCATCGACCTTATAAGTAGGGGTACAAAGATCTATTTGAGGTTTAAAAGTAGCATCTTCTAAATTCCAAGTTTTATGAACAAAATCTTGAATAACTTCTTGAACTGCTTTATGACAAATTTTTTCGATTATCAAACCTAAGAAAATCATGCCCGTATCAGTATAAACTACTTTTTTATTGAAATTATCAGTCACAGGTAGATTTAGTAACGCGTCAATTAACTGCTGACTATTCAAACTATCACGATCAGGTATATATCCAGCTATACCTGATGTGTGTGTCAGTAAATGAAATATTTCAACACGGTCATCTTTAAAGTCTGGTAAATATTTAACTATTGGATCATGTAGTCCAACCTTTTTTTCATCTATCAATTTCAAAATTACGGGAACTGTACCCATAACTTTAGTTAAAGATGCCAAGTCATACAGTTCATTTCCCTTAAGCGGAGTAATATTTGGAATCCAAGACTTACTACCAAAAAAATTAGCTTCATCATAACTAGTTTTAATTTGTTTACCATGGTTACTGATGAATCCATAACTTACTCCTGGAACGACTTGTTTATTAACTAAATTAAGAATCTGTGCCTCTGTTTGCTCAAACTTTTTCATATGATTATCTCCAAGCTTGTTAATACTATAATTGTATCGTAAAAATAATTTTCAGGATAATTTAATAACCCAATAGCCATATAAATAAGGAGCTGTGACGTATGTCACAGCCCCCTTTTACATTTCCGAACTTTTTTATAGCCTAAACGTGTAACAAAGGGCTGCAACCTCCACATAGTTACGAACCACAAATGATTGATAGTCCCAATCATTCGTGATTCTAGACTATGTTCCGGTGGCAGACCGCCTTTTGTCACACTCCCTTATTAATTAGATGTTATACACATTCTCATTTAATACAACATCACTGGCTTTTACCCATTCATTTGTTGAAACTCGATACATCTTGACTCCGTTGATCATTGCAATTTTATCGATCTTCCAAGCTGTATTAACAGGTAATTGCTTACTTAATTCAGCACCTGTTTCGTTATACATTGTTACATTACTGTTTGCTTGAACTACATCTTTAACTGCAATATAAGGAATGACATCGCTAGCTTTAACAAATTCATTTGTTGAAACTCTATAATATTTAACATTGTTTATTTCAACGTAACGATCAAATAACCAATCTGTTCCAGCAGACAATGAACGACTTACTTTATCTCCGTGTGCATCGACCAATGATTTGTCACTATCAAGATAAGTTTTTACACTACCCTTATCAGCAACATATACATAAACATCATCAGCTCTGACCCATTCATCTGTTGAAACACGGTAGAACATCGTGCCATTATTTATCAATACTTCATCACTTTGCCAGTCAGTATTTGTATCTAGGTGACGTCCTTTTATAAGCTTTCCATTAACGTCATACAAAGAAACAGCTGGTTTATCAGCATATGTAGCAACTTTTTGATCTCTATCGATCATTTGAGAATCATTTGTTTCAGGACTATTGGATCCTGAATTATTTGTATCACTGCTGTTATCTGTCGAGCCTGAATTATCAGTGTTGTCAGAATCATCAGAATCAGAACCATCAGTTGTTTTATCTGAAGTATACGTAACCACTTCATCAGTTGTAATTGTGCCATCTGCATTAACAACAGCATTTACTGTATCTTTATCAGAGGAATATCCATTAATTTGTGGAACTTTAACTTCAATATTGTCTCCGATATTTCCAGTTTGATCAGCAACCATCTGTGGTCCTAAATTAGAATTAATTGTTACTGGTGCAGTGACGCTCTTATTAATAGATTCACGGACCCATGTATCGTCAGGTCCACCTTTTTGTGCATATAAATCTGTTAATTCTTTTGAAGTAAGTTTGGAAGTAGCGTCAGGTTTATCAACAGAACCACTACCGACATTAACCCATTTACCTGTCAAAGTATCTGTAGCAACTATATCTGGTAACTCAGGGTCATTGGCGAAAACATCATTACCACTTAATTTCAATTGTTTAAAGTTAGTTTTAGAAAACATATAGTTTGTATTAACATTTGAACTACCTAATTTCCAAGTTGAAAGATCTAACTTGTCAATACTTGAATTACCAATAAACATACTTGATAAATCAGTAACTTTAGTTAAGTTCCAATTATCTAATAATGCCGATTTTAGACTGTAATTGCTCAAAAACATCCCAGACATATTTGTAACATTTGAAACATCCCAATTGGACAAGTCTATAGATGTTAATTTATTTAAACCACTAAACATACCTGACATATTTTTAACATTAGAAACATTCCATTTGGATAAATCAATTGTCTTTAAGCCACCCCAACCAGAAAACATATCACTTTTAAACATTTGACCCATATCTTTTACATTACTTGTGTCCCAGTTAGATATATCTAATGATGTAAGTACTGGTAAGGCGGAAAATGTACTATTCATAGAAATAACTTTTGATGTATTCCAATCAGCTATATTAATACTACTCAAGCTATCATCACCACTGAATAGTCCATCCATATATTGAACACTTGATGTATCCCATGTTGATAGATCGATACTTTGAAGCTTTTTCATAGATCTAAACATGTAATCAAGATGCTCAATTTTAGATGTATTAAAATTATTAGTATTGTTGATCTCTGTTACATTGCGTAAACCATCAAATAGGCTACTAGAGTTTGTATTTCCATTAACCACTCCATCAAATGAAATTGATGTAATCTGGCTTGAATAATTTGACCAAGGACTTGAATAATTAGTATTGTTAAAATCACCGGCATCAATATGCAAAACACCGTCGGAACTTATATACCAACTTGAAGTACCAAAAGTACCTTCAGCCATATTGGGTTCTGCAACGTCAGAACTTGCGGCAACTGGAGCCTGTGTGGCTTCTAAATCATTAGATGCTGTTGGAGCGTTTGTTGGAGTGTTTAATGTCGACTCTTCAGTTGAATTATTTAAATCTTGTTGATTATCGCCTTGTTGATCTTCAGTATTAGAATCTTGTTGATTATTATTATCTGAATCTTGATTTTGTGATACATCCGCATTATTTTGCGATGTAGCATTACTTGTATCTGTTGTTGAACCATCTTTTTCATTGTCAGAGACATTAGAATTGTTAGCCACAGTACTATTACTAGAATTAGACTTATCTCCAGTAGTGTTGGTTTGATCTGTAGTTTCTGACTTATTACTTGTATTTGTAGAGTTCGTTGTTAAAGTTGAAGTTGCATTAGCATCTACTGTCTCAGCATTAACAGTAGTGGAACCACCAATGAATAGTACACCAGCAAAAAATAAGCTGCTAATAACAATCCATTGTTTTCCAGATTTTCTTAATCTCTTTTTTACAATGCTGTTTGGATTACTTTTTAGCTGGTTAAACCTCATAATTTATAACCTCGATTCTCTTTATCTTCTATAAATATTATAGAACCTATAACATTATTAAAAATTTCATATTTTGTATATAAATTTTTCTAAATTCGAAATTCAACATTTTTCGATTATAAGACAAAAAAAATCTATCTGAATTAACAGATAGATTTTTATATTACATTGCCACATTACCAGCAAATTGTGAGTTATAAAGATCGGCATAAAATCCATTTTTAGCCATTAACTCATCATGATTACCAGTTTCAATTATTGAGCCTTCATTCATAACAATAATTTTATCAGCATTTTGAATTGTTGATAATCTATGTGCAACAACAAAGCTAGTTCTATTCTTCAATAGTCGCTCCATTGCGTGCTGAATATGAATTTCAGTTCTTGTATCAACTGAAGATGTAGCTTCATCAAGAATTAATATTTCCGGATCTGCTACAAAAGCACGAGCAATTGTGATCAATTGACGTTGACCTTGAGAGATATTTGATGCCTCTTCATTTAGCACCGTATCATATCCGTTAGGCAATTGACGTACAAAATTATCAACGTGAGCAGCTTTTGCAGCTGTAATTATTTCCTCTTCAGTTGCATCTTCACGACTGTACTTCAAATTGTCGTAGATAGTACCAGTAAATAGCCAAGTATCCTGAAGTACCATTGCATAGTGACTTCTGACCTCTTCACGAGTCATATTACGTATATCTTTACCATCAAGCTTGATAGATCCGCCCTTAACTTCATAAAAGCGCTCAAGTAAGTTGATAATCGTTGTTTTACCAGCACCGGTTGGTCCAACGATAGCAACCATTTCTCCTGGTTTAACTTGTAAATTATAGTCTTCCAAAAGAATTGGCTTATCATCATATCCAAATTTAACATGGTCTAAAGTAACTTTATCATCAGTTTGAACGTCAGGAACATCAACTTTCTCATTTTCCATTTCGGGTTCGTCAATAATTTCAAAGACACGTTCAGCTGAAGCTATCGTTGCCTGAATAGTATTTGTTAAGTTGGCAAGTTGAGCAATTGGCTGTGAAAACTGATTCATATATTGTAGAAAAGCCTGAATATCACCAATTGGTAACTTACCATTAGCAACTTGAATACCACCATACATAGCAACAAAGACATAACCTAAGTTATTCAAAAAAGTCATCATAGGCATAACTAATCCTGAAATAAATTGAGCCTTCCAAGATGCTTTGTATAATTTTTCATTTTCTTTTTCAAAAACATCAATAGATTCTTGTTCGTGAGTAAAACTCTTTACAACAACATGTCCTGAATAACTCTCTTCTACTTGGTTATTCAAAAGACCTAATGATTTTTGCTGACGTTTAAAAAACTTTTGTGATTGCGGAGCAATTAATCCAACTACGATCAAACTAACTGGAATAGTTGCTAGAGCTATCAATGTAAGTTTCCAACTAATTGTAAACATCATCCATAAAACACCAATGAAAGTAACTGTACTTGTCACTAGCTGTGTAACACTTTGTTGCAGTGTTCCGGCAATATTATCCATATCGTTGATAGCACGCGACATGATATCACCATTTGAATGAGAATCGTAATAGCTGATCGGTAGGCGTTCCATTTTTGACTTAAGATCTCGTCTTAATTTAAAAACAGTTCTTTGTGAGATACGTGTCATTACAAATTGTTGCAAGAAACTAAATAATGCAGAAGCAAGGTACATCAACAATACTATTAAAATAATATGTTCAATTTTAGTAAAGTCGATAGGAAACTTACTAACTTGAATGCCAGCTTTTTGTTGAGCTACACCAGTCATAAAACCTTTATAGATCTCGGTAGTAGCCTCACCTAAAATTTTAGGAGTTCTAATTTGGAAAATGGCTGATACAATTGCCAAAACCATAACGGTTATAATACCAATCGTATAAGTAGACATGTACTTAGCAAGTCTTCCTGTCGTTTTCCAAAAATTCTTTGGTTTAACTTTTATTGCTGGACCATGATTTCCTGGACCATGTCCTCCAGATGGGTGTGTTTGGGATTGTTCTTTAGCCATTACTTACCCTCCCTTAATTGAGAATCAATGATCTCTTGATATGTTTCATTATTTTCTTTTAACTCTTCATGGGTTCCTAATCCGACCATCTTACCATCATCAAGAACTACGATTTGATCAGCATCGGCAACTGTGGAGATTCTTTGACCAACGATAACAACAACACTTTGATTGATACGCTTATCATTTTTCAAAGCAGTCCTTAAGTTTAAATCAGTCTTAAAATCAAGTGCTGAGAATGAATCATCGAAGATATAGATTGAAGCATCCTTTACTAAAGCACGTGCAATTGCTAAACGCTGTCTTTGACCACCAGAGAAGTTTTCTCCACCCTGTTCAACTTTAGCATCGAGTTGTCCATCTAATTCCTTAACAAACTCATCTGCTTGCGCAATCTTTAAAGCATTCCAAATTTCATCATCAGTAGCATCTTCTTTACCGTAGGTCATATTATTACGAATATTACCCTTGAAAAGAATTGCCTTTTGAGGAACCATCGAAACATTATGATTTATATCCTCATTACTTAACGCTTTAACATCGGTCCCATTTAAACTAACAACACCAGTTTCAGCATCAAAGAATCTCGGAATCATGTTGATCAGAGTACTCTTACCAGATCCAGTACCACCAATAATTGCTAATGTTTGACCAGCTTTTATTGAAAAGTTTAAATTGGACAGTGCGAGTTTCTCCGCTCCATGATATCTAAAATTAACATCACTAAAGCTTAATGATGGTTCATCTTTAATCTTAATAGGTTTATCGATCGTATCAATTTGACTTTCAGCAGCAAACACTTCTTGAATACGAGCCGCAGACGCAGACGCACGTGGTACAAAGACAAACACTAATGAAAGAATCATGAAACTCATCAAAATTTGCATAGCATAAGTCATAAAAGCAATCAAATTACCAACTTGCATTGACTGATCGGCAATATATTGTGCACCTAACCAAGTAATACCAATGTTTGTTCCACTCATTACCAAAGTAACGATTGGAAACATCAGTGCAACTATCGTAAATACTTTGATAGCATTATTTGTATAATCAGCATTAGCATCTTTAAAACGATCTTGCTCAAATTTATCTTGTCTAAAAGCTCTAATAACACGAACTCCTGTTAAACCTTCACGAAAAATCAGGTTCAATCGGTCAATCTTTTTTTGCATTGCCTTAAATAAAGGCACAGCAAAATACATAACTAATCCAACCAAGACAATTAAAACAGGTATCGAAATCAAGAATATTTTAGTCATAGCAGCATTTTTTTGATATGCCATGAAACTAGCACCAATCAACATTATAGGTGCCATGATCATCATTCTAAGCATCATGATCATAACGTTTTGAACTTGAATAACATCATTTGTTGTTCTAGTTGTTAATGAAGACGTATCAAATTTGTCGAATTCATCATTTGTAAAGTATAATATCTTTCTAAACAAGTCAGATCTTAGTTTTCTTCCTAATCCTTGTGATGCCTGAGATGCCATCAAGACATTTCCCAAAGCAGCAATGATTGCTATGAAAGAAACAATTACCATTCTGACTCCTGCATGCATGATATAGTTAGTATTACCAGTGGAAATACCATTGTTAACAATATCAGATGTAATATTTGGCAAGTATAACGTCGCGATGACTTGCAATGTCATAAATAATAGCGCACCAAGAACTTGCCAAAGATTAATTCTCCCTCGAGCAATTTTAAGCATGTATTCACTCCCTTTAAAAAACTCATTCTAGTATTAAAGCACTTATTCGCAAAAAATTCTAATTTTAATTAAAAAAGGTGGAACTTCTATTGAATAGTAATAAAAATAACTTCAACCCTTTAATAGGTATCTTCCATGTTATGGCATTTTTGGGACTCTTTTTATTAGAACAAATTCCCTTAGGTCTTTTGACTTTAACTAAAAAAGACCTCGGCCATAATTATGCGTCATATTTAAAAATAGTGCCAATTATAACTATTATACTGCTAGTCATCGTTGCTTTCATTATTTGGCTGGTCTTTAAAAAAGCACAATCTTTTAAAACCGTACCTTTTAAAAAATCAACCTGGATAATAGTTGGTATCGCCGTTATATTAATCTTTGCCATCAATGCAGTAACAGTTCCACTAATGAATAAAACTAATGCTAATGTGGATGCACTGCAGTTAGTAGCCAAAAATAATATAGCTATCCTAGTCTTCTTTACCATTATTGTGGCACCCATTTTAGAGGAAATACTCTTTAGAGGAATATTTATGAATTGGTTCTTTGCCAATACACCAATCGTCTCAGTTATTTTAAGTGGAATGTTCTTTGGATACGCACACGCCCCAATTGGTGCACACACCGATTGGATATACCTGTTATCAAAAGTTATGCTGGGAATAGTTTTAGCTGCCGTTTATGCACGAACAAAAAATATCAAAGCAAACATTACAGTGCACTTCCTAAATAACTTTTTAGCAATAATCGTAGGTGCATTTTAAATGAAGACTAAAGAAAAAAAAGAACTGAATAATGCTTTTCAAAGTGTTGTAAGACAGTTAGTAATGTTCAGTGTTCTTTCTATATTACTGTTGGCAACATCGAAGATAACCAATTGGATCATTATGGAATTTGCTGGATTTGCTGGTGTTGTTTACTCGGTGGTTTTGCTTGTGGTTTTAATATATATAGCAATTATTAAGCATTAAGATTATTCCATAAAATGATATGAATACGCTAAAAAACGGAAACTTAATTGATAATCTAGAAGTCAATTAAGTTTCCGTTTTTGTCTTTACTCTTATTGAAATATTCTTGATATTCCTCAAATTCTTTCTTAGCCCATTCTGGAGCATCTTTACTAATCTTACTGCCCTCTTCAGTATCTATCCAATAGATTAATCCCTTAGGTCCATCCAACATTATTACATACCTCTTTTAAATAGAATTAATAAAAAACATCTAATAAAATACATTGGGGTCATAATCAAACATATCATCTGATGGTGGGTTGATAACTTTTGCCTTATAAAAATCTATAAATGCAGCGTACAATCCTTCTGGATCATCCAATGTAACACCCTGTGTTTCCCCCACTGGAAGAGGCATTTCATAATTCACAAGCGGCATCATATCTTTAAAATGTTCTTCAAACTCTTTATCATCAATAAAAAGATTACCATCCACGTACGATGCAATTACATTCCTACCTCTGAAATTAAGTTCCACTTTAAAACTTGCCATAATCTCGCCTCCCACATATTTCTTAATATTTCTAAAATCAAGGTAGCATGATTGTTGTTTTTTGCCAAGTTACATTTTCAACTAATTTAACGTTCAATTACTTTAAACACATATATTCAAGTGAGCCTTTAGATTTAAATATAAAAAAACCGTCATATCAAGCTTTCAAGCCTAATTGACGGTCCTTCAATAATCATTATCACCCGTATGGGAATCGAACCCATAACTCCACCTTGAGAGGGTGGCGTCTTAAACCATTTGACCAACGGGCAATCAAACAACAAATAACATTTTAACTTGAATCAACTCTCTATGTCAATATTGTTTGAACAATTATTTTTTTATCCTTATTTTTTTTAAACGCTTTCAACCTCTCGATAAGTTTTATACTATATAGGAAAGACATTAATCAGACTTTGGATTAAATATCGGGGGTGGATTTATTGAACGGTGATCAAAACATGACAAGGATGAAACTACACAATAAACTTGGTAATAAAAGAAAAAGAGGTCCTATACTTCCACCGAAAGGATCAAAATCAATCCTCCGAAAATGGTGGTTTTGGTCTTTAATTGTCGTAATTATTTTATCTATTTCAGGTCTAGGTATTAATGCAGCCGCCAGTGCAAGAAGCCAAGATTTATCAGATACCAAGGTTAGTCCAAAAAAGACACATAAGAATAAGCAAAAAAAAGTATCTAAACCTATGAAAAAGAGCAAAAAGAAAAAGTCAGCTACACCTGAAACAGCAAAAAATGAAATGCAAAACGATCAAAACAACAATTCAAACTCTGATACAAACACAAATGACAATTCTGATCAAAACACTGATTCTCAATATTATTTTAAAGATAACAAAGCCGTAATACATGATATTGATATTGAAATAACCCAAACAAAGGTAATTCAACCTGGAGATACTGGAAATGAAAACGGCAAGAAGCCAATTTTTGCAATCTGGTATAAAACAACAAATAAAACTGACAAGAATATAAATCCCACCACTGCTTGGGTAGCTGTCTTTAAAGCAACTCAAAAGAGTGATAGTGGTGAGGAAAAAGACCTCGAAGTTGCCGCCCAACCTGACAGCAGATTTGTCGATACACAGCTCAATACTATTAACCAAGGAGATACTGTTGAAAGTGCTGTTGCTTATGCATTGGAAGATACTTCAAAACCCGTAACATTAATCGCAACTAAGGGTGTTAATGGTGAAACCATTGGTTCACAAGAGTATCAAGTAAAATAGATCATATAAAAAATTTTACCGATTAAAAAAGCTCACGAAAATTTCGTGAGCTTTTATTTTTTATTTAAAATTTTTTTAACAGCTTCTTCTATTGACTTACCGTGTGCAGAAATATTTTTGTTTTTTTTATCAACAACGGTAAACAAATGATGCTTTTTATCTAAAGTAACACTATATCTCATATGCCTACCTCCTATAATTTAATTCAATAGTCTATAGGCATTCTTATGAAAAGTCAATAAAAAGAGATGCTACACTTAAATTCTTCTAAAATTCTTCATATTCAGCGGGATCTTGATTATTAACACGACCATCTGGTTTAGTTAATAAATTAATTTGACTCATATCTTCATCTGAAATTCTAAAGTCAAAGATATCCATATTCTCTTTTTGACGTGAATTCTTTGCCGACTTAGGAATAGGAATAGTTTTGAGTTGATACTCCCATCTCAAGATAATTTGACCAACTGATTTGTTATATTTAGCAGCTAATTCATTTAACTTAGGATCTGACATAACTGAACTCCCACGCCCTAGTGGACTCCAATCCATTGTAAGGATTCCATTATCTGCATCATATTTACGCATTTTGGCTTGATTAAAGAATGGATGTAACTCAATTTGGTTGATTGCAGGTAAAATACCTGTGTCCTTTTGTAATTTCTCTAAATATTCAGGTAAGAAATTGCAAACACCTATTGATTTAACCAATCCAAATTTTTGAGCATCAATTAGAGCTCTCCATGCTTCAGGATACATCCCCTTTTTAGGATTTGGCCAATGTAACAAATAAAGATCAAAGTAATCCAAATGTGAACGATATAAAGATTCTTGTAATGCAGAAATAGCATCATCATATTGGTAATAGCGTCCTGGTAATTTTGAGGTTACAAATAAATCTGATCTATTCACGGAACTCTCAGCGATTGCTTTTCCAACAGTACCTTCATTTTCATAGTTATAAGCTGTATCCAACATTTTATAACCATTGTTGATTGCTGAAACGATACTCTGAACGCCAGATTGTCCCTTTAATTTGTATGTTCCAAATCCAATTTCAGGAATTTTTCTTCCATCATTTAACTTATACATAGCAACTCCTCCTTATCTATAAGGTACACCAAACGTTTTTATTAAAAAAGAAGTTGCCAATATTTATTCATTGACCATATTAAAGATTGTCTTTGCAGCAGGCTTCAAATCGTCACTCAATCTGGAATAATTACTTAAGACGATTACAGCATTTTTGCCATCACTGGATAAGTGAACAACACCTTGAAATCCGTAACCCCAACCATCTGAATAGTGATCATTATATTTATTATAAAAACCACCACCATAATCACTAATACTTGCTGGAACAAATAACTCTTGTCGAGAAGCTTCTGTTAACATATCTCCTGCCAAAATATAATTTTCAACTTTATATAAGTCATGAACACTCATAAAGACTTGCCCAGTACCTAATTCATCAAAAGTTTCAAACTTTGTAATGTTAAATGGATGACCATATGATGATGCTCCAGACAGAGGATCGATGTTTGTATACCCAGTTGACTTGTCAGCTTGTTTTAAATGATGAGAATAAGCAAATTCAGTATGTTTTAAATGCAGTTTCTTAATATATGATTCATAAAACAAGTGGCGATAGCTTTGACCAGTTACTTTTTCCAAAATACCACTTAATAAATTGAAATTAATTGGCGAATAGTACCAATTATTATATAAAGCATGACTAAACTTTATACGTTTGATGTCACTCTTAATAATTGCTTGATCAGATAAAACCTTTTGCGGTCCAACCGCACCTGGCAAAACAAGTCCTGATTTCATATCTAACATTTGACGAAGCGTTATTTTATTGCTCTCTGGAACTGAAGGATAAAATTTACTTAATTTGTCATCCAAAGATAACTTTCCCAGTTCAACCTGTTTCATTATCAATGCTGCTGTCATTGATTTTTGAATTGAATCAACTTCATAACTAGTATTCAAATGATTTTTATGTTTAGAAAACTTATTGGAATATCCCTTACTTTTCGAGTAGAGAACTTTTCCATTTCTTACTACTAAAATCGTACCCGAAAAATTCTTTTGATCCAAAATTTGATTTACTTGCCTATCAAATGAATCACTATTAACAACATCAGCCTTAACTACATCTGCTTTTACATTTGTTGTACCAAAAGGCATTACCAACATTATTGTTAAAAAAACTAGAATTATTTTTTTCATAACCGTTTCCTCTTCAATGAAAACAATCAATATTTTTATAATCCATATTATAAATACAATTTTTTAAAAGTAATAACCATAAGCTCTAAATTTAGACAAAAATCCTTGCAGTAACTGTCCTAAAGCTAATATGTTAAAATGTATGATAATACAATTAAGAAGGAGAAAATAATGACCACAATAATAATCGTTGTCATTATAGCTTTAATCGTGATTGCCTATGCTGGACTATACAATGGCCTTGTTAAGTTCCGTAATCGCGCACGCGAATTCAGTTCACAAATAGACGTTCAATTAAAACGTCGCACAGACTTGATCCCTAACCTAGTAGAAACTGTTAAGGGTTATGCTACTCATGAAAAAGAAACACTTTCTAAGGTAGTTGAATTAAGAAATAATGTTACAAATGCTGATTCACTTCAAGACAAAGTTGATGCAGATAATGCTTTAACTGGTGCCTTGAGACAAGTTTTTGCATTAGCTGAAAATTATCCTGATTTAAAAGCCAATCAAGAGTTTTCTAAGTTAATGGAAGAACTTTCAAATACAGAAAACAAAGTTGCATACGCACGTCAAGCATATAACAGTCAAGTACAATCATACGATACTGCTATTGAAACATTCCCTAGAAATATAATTGCCAAGATCCATGGATTTAAAGAGATGGACTTCTTACAAATTCCTGAAGCAGAAAAAGAAGCTCCAAAAGTTAAGTTTTAATAGGAGTACATTATGATATACCAGCAAATTGATCGTAATAAGCGTAAAACATACTTAATTTTTACAATTTTCTTCATAATATTAGCTGGTTTAGGTAGCTTCATTGGTGAATATTTTTTAGATAATATCTGGGGCGGAATTATTACCGCTCTTGTTATTGCATTAATTTATACACTGATCACTTATTTTCAATCAACAAGTATTGTGATGCAAATGAACGGCGCTAAGAAACTTCAATCTGAATCGGATGCACCAGAACTTTGGCATATTGTCGAAGACTTATCTATGGTAGCTGATATACCACTGCCAGATATTTACATTATTGATGATGAAAGCCCAAACGCTTTTGCGACTGGACGCGATCCAAAACATGCGGCAGTGGCCGTAACGTCAGGTCTTTATGAAATGATGAATCGTGAGGAATTGGAAGGTGTTTTGGCACACGAAATTTCCCACGTAAAAAACTATGATATAAGAGTTTCAACAATTGCGTTAGCTCTATCGTCAGCCATCGTCTTAATAACATATTTGATAGGAAATGCTTATCGATTTGTATTGCCTTCCTTTGATGATGACGACGATAACAATAACTCTAACTGGGTCGTTGTAAGATTGGTGCTATGGGTCGTTGGTATAATATTTATGATATTGGGTCCATTGATCGCCAGTTTAGTTCAATTAGCCATTTCAAGAAATCGTGAGTATTTGGCTGATGTTTCAGGAGCTGAACTAACTCGTAATCCTCAAGGATTGATCAACGCATTGGAAAAGTTAAAAAATAGTACTGAACCAATGAAAGAAGTTGACGATGCTAGTGCTGCCTTATACATTGACGATCCACAAAAGAAAAAGCGTTTTTCAGGACTATTTGATACACATCCTCCTCTAGACGATAGAATTAATGAATTGAAAAAGACATTTATGTAAAGGGATCTGAAAACAGATCCCTTTTTATTTCCAATGATATGATAAAATTACTATTGAAGATTTTTATCTTCAAGCTTTGAGGGGATTGAATTATATGTATTCAGTATTATTGATCCTATTGGGGGTCATTGTTTTATTTACGACTTTTATGACAAAGCCGAAAAAGAAGGTTCATCGACGTTTAATTTCAGCCGGTTTAGTGTTAATTTTAGCTGGTGGATCAGGAGTTTATGAGGTTTATCAGAATAACTTTCCTAAAGCTGGCGATAATCCTCGACAAGAAGAAAAAACTACGGATTCAACTACTAATTTAGCAAATTTAAATTATCAAAATGATCAGGAAATAACGGTAAACAATAATAAACCGACTTTTTCTAGATCTGATTTAAGCATCCAAAATGGTGCTTGGCAAAATTTTGCTAATTTAGATAAATTGAATCGTGCTGTTCAAGCTGATGCTCTTTTAAACAAGAGTCTGATGCCAACTACTAAACGTGAACCACTATATGTAAATCCAACCGGATGGCATAATAAGAAACTTGCTACTGGTTGGCTCTACAATCGTTCCCATCTAATCGGTTATCAATTGACCGGTCAAAATAACAATCCCAAAAATTTGATGACTGGGACAAGATCACTGAATGCGCCAGAAATGCTTAAGCATGAGGATGATATTGCATATTATATAAAACAAAATCCTAATAACTTCATCAGATATAGAGTTAAACCAATTTATCGTGGTGATGAATTAGTTGCTCGTGGGGTTCAAATGATGGCCGAATCTCTTGATAGCCAAGGTAATAGCGATGGTCAGGTCTCTTTCAATGTCTATATTTTTAACGTTGAAAAAGGCGTAACTATCAATTATTCTACTGGTACCAGTGTCGTTAATAATAATTAGGGAGATGGTTTAATGAATTATAGTACAGGTGATAAAGAAATTTTTGATTTGATTAACAAAGAAGAGGCCCGACAAGATAGAAATATTGAATTGATTGCCTCTGAAAACATCGTTTCTGATAACGTTCGTAAAGCCCAAGGATCAGTATTAACAAATAAATATGCTGAAGGTTACCCTGGTCACCGTTATTATGGCGGATGCGAATATATTGACCAAATTGAAACGCTCGCTATAGATCGTGCTAAAAAACTATTTAATGCAGAATATGTTAACGTACAACCACACTCAGGATCTCAAGCTAACGCTGCCGCTTATCAAGCAGTCTTGAAACCTGGTGATTCTGTCCTAGGAATGGACTTAAATGCTGGAGGACACTTAACACATGGATCTCGTGTTAATTTTTCCGGTAAGATGTATAACTTCCATTCATATGGTGTCAACGATGAAGGATTCATCGACTATGATGATGTCCAAAGAATTGCCGAAGAAGTAAAACCTAGTTTAATTGTAGCCGGTGCTTCAGCATATAGTCGTGTGATCGATTTTAATAAATTCCGTAAAATTGCTGATTCAGTTAACGCTTTATTAATGGTCGATATGGCTCATATTGCCGGACTAGTTGCAGTTGGATTGCACCCTACTCCAATTGGTATCGCTGATATCGTCACAACAACAACTCACAAAACATTACGTGGACCTCGTGGTGGAATGATTTTTGCTAAACCTGAATTAGGAAAGAAAATCAATTCAGCCATTTTCCCTGGTACACAAGGTGGACCACTAGAACATGTTATCGCTGCAAAGGCTGTAGCTTTTGGGGAAGATTTACAGCCACAGTTCAAAGATTATATTGCTCAAGTTATTAAAAATGCTGCGGCAATGGCCGAAGTAATCAATAACTCTGACCACCTTTCTGTATTAACTGGTGGTACTGATAACCATCTTTTAAACGTCGTTTTAACTGATACTGATTTAAATGGAATGGAAGTTCAAGATTTACTTGATTCCATCCACATCACAGCAAATAAAGAGGCAATCCCAAATGATCCATTACCTCCAAAATTAACATCTGGATTAAGACTTGGAACACCTGCTATTACTTCACGTGGTTTTGATGAAGATGATTGTCGTGAAGTTGCTAATATCATTATTGAAGCAATTGAAAATCATGATGATCCCGAAAAACTTAAAGAATTAGATGAACGCACTAAAGCACTTACAGAAAAACATCCAGTAAAATAAATTAATTATTAACCAAAAAGAGTTGATACAAGAAATTATTAATTTCTTACATCAACTCTTTTTTATTTTCCAAACTATTTGAAATTAGAATTAAACTCAATTATCTCTTTTTCGACTTTTTGTATTTGTTCCAGGTTATCTACTTGTGGCATTTTATATCCCATAACAACTGGAGAAGTATTGATTCTTGGAATAAGTTTACAAATTATTTCACCATTCACATGATAGAAGAATAAATTATAACTATCAAATTTACCATTAAAGAACCTATGTAAAATATAATTTGTCATCATTCTTAAAGAATCTGCCATACTCTTTGCATCAGAAATATCTTTAATACGAATATTGAATTCTAAAAAACTCAAAATAGGTTCTGTTGAAATATTCAACTTAGCATTTCCAATTTTTAAATAATCTCGCCCTTTAAAATTATTTTCGTGGACATGAGTATAAGCATCTACTTTATCCAATCCTATAATTTGCATATGTGGATGTAATAAACTACCACCTGAATGTGGTCCAAAGTTTTTATACATGATAACAGACTTATATTTAGGATCTGATCTCATTTCATCAAAGCATCTCAATGCAAATTCCATAATTTGGGCACCATTTTCAGAACTATAATTAGACCAATCTCCATTATGATCTGATGATTCTATCAAAACAGTTTGCATAGAATCAGCTAAAACACGATATTTATTCATTAGCCAAATGCGATCTTCCTCACGTTTGAAAATGTTCGTTAATGATTTAACATCACAAAATGGACAATAGTTGTTTTCATGAACTATATTCTCAGGCTTGCCTTTCGCTTTGCTGACAATAAATTCAATTTGCTCTTGCATTCCAAAACCTCCTACTAGCTACAATCTAAAATTATAAGCTAACAATATTATTTTGGAAAACAAATTATCTTATATTTTCTTAATAACCTTTGCTGGGTTACCAACTGCGACCGAATTTGCTGGTACATCCCTAGTTACGACTGAACCTGCACCAATAACGGAATTTTTTCCAACAGTCACTCCAGGTAAGACAATGGCATTGGCACCTATCCACGCATTTTCCTTAATTAAAACAGGATCAACGACAACATTATGACGTCTAGCTGATTCTAAAGGATGATTTACTGATATCAACTTAACATCTGGTCCTATCAATACCCCATCTTCTAAAGTAACTCCACCCAAATCAACAAACATACAATTACGATTGATAAAAATATTCTTGCCTAGTTTGATATTGGGTCCAAAATCTGAATTGAATGGTAAATTTATTTCATTACTAGAATCTATTTCATAGCCCATCACCTCAGACAAGATCTTTAAAATTGACTCATTATCGTGATATCCAAAATTTAATTTAGAAATCAATTTATTAGTGTGTTCTACAGTTTTATTTATTTTATCAAAGTCTGATTTTTCTCTTTTATATTCAATCATTTTTCTAACCTAAACCACTCCAATAATACTAGATGCACCTGTAATAATTACAATTTTATTTTTTAATGACATATTTTACCTCCATTTCCTTTTCAAAAATCATTATAAAGCGCTAAAATATATATAACAAATACTAATAGTTTATGGATAGATATATCTTTAAGTTATGGAGAAGAATATGGAATTAAGAACAATAAACTACTTCATTGCTGTAGCAAATGAAGGCAATATTTCAAGAGCTGCAAAAGTATTACATATTTCCCAACCTGCTTTGTCCAAACAAATGTCAGAATTGGAATCCGAATTAAATATACAGCTATTCATTAGAACTAACAGAAAAATTCAATTAACTGATGAAGGAGAATACTTTTTAAAACATTCTCAAGAAATCGTATCTTTAGTAGACAAAACTATTAATAATATAAACAGAACTGAAGATATTCAAGGTGATGTTTATATCGGTAGTGGTGAAACCCAGGCTTTTAATATGATTGCCAAAACTATGCAGAATATATTAAAAAAACATCCTAAAGTAAAATTTCATCTATTCAGCGGTAATGCTGACGATATTTACTCCAAGATGTCAAATGGACTATTAGATTTTTCAATTTTGATAGAACCATTTGAAACTAAAGATTACGACTATTTAAAACTTCCCTTTATTGATCAATGGGGTGTCTTAATGAATCGGGACTCACCTCTAGCGAATAGAAAGTTTGTTACACCAAAGGATTTAGTTGATAAGCCACTTATGATGTCTAATCAAACTTCAGTAAAAAATATTTTTAATACTTGGTTTGGACAGCCAGTAGATAATCTAAATATTATAAGTACATATAATCTAATCACCAATCCATCCAAAATGGTGGCTCAAGGATTAGGATATGCTTTTACTTTTGAAGATTTAATTACTCCTTCTGAAGAAAATAATTTAGAGTTTGTTCCATTAAAACCTGATTTATTAGTTAATTTGGACTTAGTCTGGAATAAAAATCCACACTTTTCTAAAGCTGCGGATACATTTTTAAATCATTTTAGAGAAGACTGGCAAGTTTAGTAAAAAAAGGGGTTGTGACATAACTCCACATTAAAAGAGCTCCAGTATAGAAACGTTCGGT
>NZ_AZDG01000011.1 GCF_001434665.1 Companilactobacillus tucceti DSM 20183
GATACAAAAAAACTGGTATTGATTTTATTCATCAATACCAGAAAGTGTAGAACCAAAAAAAAGAGCCCGTAAGGACTCTTTTTTTTATGCTCAAATTTAGATTACTTCAACTGTAGCTGAAGTAATACCGTATGAAGGGATTTGAGCATTTGGCATAGCAACGTCTAATTGTTGAGGGTTGCTATATGCAAATGTACCTGTATCATTAACAGTTCTGTACAATACTGTACCATCTGCTAAAGTGATCTTAAGTTGTGTACCCTTAGGGAATACTGAAAGGTTGGCTGCAACACCACCATAACCCATGTTTGAACCTAATACAGCTGGATCATAAAAACTGATCTTGAATGTACCGTGTGAAGTACCTGTTGTACTTGATTGTGTACTTTGTGTTTGTGTTTGTGTTGTTGCTTGTGTTTGTTGTGTTTGAGCTGCTTGTGTTGTGTTTGTTGTAGCAGCTTGTGTTGTTTGTGTACTTTGTGTTTGTGTACTTTGTGTTTGTGTTGTTGCTTGAGCTGTTGGTAAAGTGATTGTTTCACCAGGGAAAATCAAATCAAATCCACCAATTTCTCTTCCGTTAGCTTGTTCAAGTTCGGCAACAGTTATACCATTTGCGGCTGCAATACTCTTATATGTATCACCTGCTTCAACACTTACATGAGTGCTGTCAATAGTTGTAGCAGCTTGGGCTGTTTTAGCAGTTGCTCCCATAGCTGTTAGTGCCATAGTACTTAATAAAGCGATTGATAATACTTTTTTCATAAATTTAATTACATCCTCATTTGTTTATTTAGCTCTTAACGCTACGAGTGATATAGTAACAGGGTTATATTACATAAATAGCATTAATAGATTACAGTTTCGGAATTTTCTGTAATCTTAGTAACACAAATGAAACATTTGTTCTTATTATCATTGCTATATCAACAATCATAAAAGAAAAATAATTTATGAAAATAATGATTATTTACTAAATAGGCCTCTAAAAAATAGTTTATTTGAAAAAATTATCCATTTTTAGAGCCATTTGGATCAATTCAAACGACTGTTTTAATTGTAAATTTGCCAATGAGAACTTTATTTCATGAATCTTATTCAATTGATATAAATCCTGAAATGCTTTAGCAACTAATGAATAATCAGTGTATTTCTTAAATTGGACCTTAACTTCCCTATCTTTAAAACTTGGTGCTTGATATGGCTCTTCAACCAATTTATTCAAAAATTTCTTATCAAATTCATCCCAATCCTTTTGATAAAAACATTCCAAGCTGTCAAAGAGATTATGATTTAGTGAAGTAATAAAAGCTGTAATCAATATATGACTAAGTTTTTTGGATAACTTTAATTTTTGTGCTAATGCAGTTGCTAAATAAATTGGACCAAAATCATTTCTAATAGGATAACCTTCTAACTCATCGATCAATGTAAAGGCACTATCTAAATAAACACTCCCACAGGTTTTTTCATTCATAAAATCGTCTAATGTTTGCTGTTTATATACATAGAGATCTCCTAAGTCGATCAAATCGTCTAAAGAATACTTAATATCACCCTTTAATTTAACTAGAACCACATCATGATATCTCTTCAAAATATTTAAAATACTTCTATCATCAGTTTGCCAAGGCACGATCAATTTATCATGTTGCATGGCCGAATAATAAATTTTTTTAGGCATGTTCTATATTTTCAAGCTTCTCTTCTTCAAATTTGGCAATATGGTTATCGTAATTATCCACTTTCTTAGTTAGTCGATCATATGTTGCTTGCATATCCTTAAGTTTTTCAGCCATTATAGCTTGTTGATCGAGTAATATTTTCTTTCTTTGGGCAATCGTAGAATCTCCCTTTTGAAAAAGTGCCACATATTCTGACAGTGCTTCAATCGACATACCAGCATTTCTCATACACTTTGCAAATTCTACCCAATTTGTATCCTCTTCGGTAAAATCACGATAGCCAACTTCATTTCTGTTGACCTTAGGAATCAAACCTACTTTTTCATAATATCTTAGTGTATCTGCTGTTAAATCATATTTTTGAGCTACTTCTTTAATATTCATATTATTTCTCCTATGCTCTTGCTAATCCTAAACTCTCATTCATATAAAGTGTTGGTTCGTTGATTATTCTTGTTGCAAGGTCAGCAACACTATTTCTCGAAACACCATGGCCCACAAAAGCCTCGCCTTTAAAGGTGATCTGATAATTAGTATCTGGTTCATCATCGAACCATCCCGGCCTCAAAATAGTATATTGAATGTCAGAAGCTTCTATTATATCTGCCGCTTTTCTGTATGGTAATAAAACTTCTGGAATATCATCAATAAACCCGTTTGATTTTATTTCATTGTATATTCCCATTGATGTCATAAATATAACTCGACCAACTTTATTTTTATCCATAGCTTTAACAACATTTTCAGCAATTTCAGATAATCGACTACTTACGCTGACAAAAACAACATCTTGATTTTCTACTACATTATTTAACTCATCAAAATTGGTAGCATCCCCGGCAACTGCGGTCTCTCTTTGTTCATCAATGCTACCCAATCTATCAATATTTCGTACAAACAACGTTAAATGACTATCACTAGTATCTAATAGTTTTCGACGTACTAGTGATCCAATGGAACCACTCGCACCAATTATTAATACATTTTCCATTTAAATCGCCTCACTATTTGTAGAATAATATAAACCTTAAAGTACACTCTAAGGCAAGAGTTTTATAAGTTTTAAAAATAATTCTTGCATTAACCGTAAAATTAAGGTCAATATGGACTTATATAAGGAGGAAATATCATGAAATCGATCGTAATATATTTTACTCAATCAGGTACTACAAAAAATGCAGCTGAAAAAATTGCATCAAAAACTAATTCTAAAATCGTTGAGATGACTTCTAAGGATGATTATCCTGGTGACTTTGATGACTTAGTCGCCAAAGCTAAAGAACAAATTGACAATGACGAACGCCCTACTATAAATGAAGACTTTGATTTAAGCGATTACCAAACCATTTATTTGGGCTTTCCAATTTGGTATCGACAACCACCGATGATCATCCACAGTTTCTTTGACAAATTCGACTTAAAAGACAAATCTATTATTCCATTCATTACAAGTGCAAGTAGTGGATTCTCAGTTTGTACACCATATTTGAATAATATGAAAACTAATGCAAAAATCAAAGATGGATTTAGATCTAACTCTGATTTGGAAATAAAAAATGCTTTAAATTAACTGAAAAAACGTCTGGGACAAAGAAAATTTTCCCAGGCGCTTTTTTCAATTTAGAATAAATATTTTTATCAAAATTGTTTAAACAAATAATAAAATAGCAGTTATAATGTAGTTAGCATAGATATGTTTAAACATGTCTGTCAGGAATTCAAATTTTATGAATTGGGAGAATATTATTATGCTGCCATTATATTTAACAGTTACCGATAAATATTTAAAGTATTCATATAAAGATACCGACAGAAATGAATCTGTTAAAAAAATCTATAATCTTAATCCTGCACTAGATTTAGACGCTAACTTTAGCAACTTTAAATCAAAAGTTCCTGAATTTTTCGATGTCGTTGTGATTATGAATCCTATTGATATTGAAATAAGAGACACAATTGTCAGTTGTGCCAATAGACCTATTGATATTAGTCTCTACATGGAAAATCTCTTCCATGTACCTACAGTTGGAATCCATAATGTTAAAAAGTATGGACTTCAAAAAGCTACAGATGACGAAAAAGATTATGCTGGATGGCACCTTGATTACTACGGAACATATGAAGGAAAGAAACAATATGGTCAAGAATCTCTTTTGACAATTGGAAATGGATACTTCGGAGTTCGTGGTGCTTATTTAGAGTCACGTGCAAATGATAATGGTTATCCAGGTACTTATGTTGCTGGTGTTTATAATCAATTGACAACTTTCATAAATAACCAAGACATATCAAATGAAGATCTTGTCAATTTACCTAACGCACAATATACAACCTTTAGCATCGATGATGGTGACTTCTTCGAACTAAGAGATGAAGATATTGAAACTGTTTATAGAACGCTAAACATGAAAAATGGAATTTTATCTACTATTATGTATGTTTCACTTCAAAATGGTAAAAAACTAAAAGTAACTACAAAAAAAGTGGCACATATGCACCACTTCCACTGCTACTCTTTGCAGTACACTGTCGAACCATTAAATTTCTCCGGGAAAATCAAAATTTATACTGAGATCGATGGAGCGGTTTCTAATAAAAATGTAAAAAGATATCGTACTTTGGACCATCATCATCTAAGAATAGATAAAACTGAAGTATCAGATAATTTCGCATTATTACTTGCACATACTAGAAACTCACATGTGGATATTGCGGTTAGTTCCGTGATTTCTTCCCCAAATGAGGTTGAGCCAAAAATACACTCCGATAAATCGCAAGAAAAAATCGGTCAATACATGACATTTGAGGCTAAAGAGAATCAATCATACACGATGGAAAAAACTGTCAGCATCTACACCTCCCTTGAAACAAAGGGTGATTTGATAGAAGTATTAAAGGCAAATACATATCATCATAATTTTTCAGATATTATCAAAAATAGTACTCGTGCATGGAATGAAATTTGGGACGACGAATATTTGGAAATCGATGGAGATATAACATCTCAAAAATTGCTTAGAATGAATGCCTACCATCTAACGATCACAGCACATCAAAATGTCAACAAACATCTTGATGTATCAGTTGGATCACGTGGACTCCATGGTGAAGCATATCGTGGACATATCTTCTGGGATGAACTATTCATCCTTCCATACTATAATATCCACTATCCAAAATTAGTTAAATCATTGTTGATGTATCGTTACAATAGACTAGACGCAGCTAAAAAATATGCTCAAGAAAGTGGTTACCAAGGCGCAATGTACCCTTGGCAAAGTGCAATGTATGGTGATGAACAATCTCAATCAATTCACTTGAATCCTATCACTAATCATTGGGAACCAGATAATTCTAGAAAACAACACCACGTTTCATTAGCAATAGCTTACAATGTTTGGAATTACTATAATATGTCTAATGATGAAGAATTCTTACAAGAATATGGTCTAGAAATACTTCTTAATATCGCAAAATTCTGGATAAGCCTAGCTGAATACGATGGAGAAACTAAGAAATATAGCATCAATGATGTTATGGGACCAGACGAATTCCATGAAGGTTATCCCGGAGCAAAGACTGGTGGTCTCAAGAATAATGCATATACAAATATCATGACTAGCTGGCTATTTAAAAAGGTAGAACAAATCATCAATAACGAATCATCAGAAGTCTTAAGAGAAAACTTCAGCAGATCACATTTTACTGATGATGACCTAGATAAAATGCATGATATTAGATGTAATCTAAAACTAGAATATAGTAAAAATCAAATTTTAGGACAATTTGAAGGCTACTTCAAACTTAAACTTATCAACTTTGATTTCTATCGTCGCCAATACGGCAATATTGAACGTATGGATCGTATTCTTAAAGCTGAAGGTGATTCACCTGATAATTACCAAGTTGCAAAACAAGCAGATGCTTTAATGCCTATTTACAATTTAAGAGTCGGTACTTTCCTTGAAATAATGAAGGATCTTGGATACGAAGTTGATGACGAAGATAAGTTTATCGAAAATAATATTCGTTATTACTTAAGCAGAACAACACATGGATCTAGCCTTTCAAGAATTGTTTATTCGATGTTAGCTTTAAAAGTTAATGATTTAGATTTAGCTTGGAAACTATTTGATGACTCACTTACAAGTGATTACTATGATATTCAAGGTGGAACAACCGCTGAAGGAATTCATTTAGGAGTTATGGGAGCAACATTGAATGTTGTTATCGAATGCTTTGCGGGTGTTGATTATCGTGGTCAAGAATTAAAAATTGACCCTAAAGTACCTGAATCATGGAATAATATTAAATTCAATATGAATTTTAAGAATATTCATTACTACTTTGAAGTTGATCATGAACAAATTAAAATCAAAGCTAACAAAGACACTCATGTTATCTTCAGAGAACAATCTATTGATATCAAAGCTGACAAAGAGCGCATCATCAATTATTCAAAAGTAGCATTACAATCATAAACTAAAAAACGCGGATATTAACTTATCCGCGTTTTTTTGTGCTTACTATTAATTTGTCTAAACACTATCTGCTAGACCCCATTCAATATTTCCCGTATAAGAACCTGAAACATTTCTAGAGTTCAAATCAAGTAAGACACCTTGATCAGAAGCCCAATTACCAGCAATATTGGTAACTTCACTATCAGTATCATCTTGATCACTTTGAATAAATGTTTGTGAACTTAAGTCATGTGTTACATTATCTTTTGACACATAGATCAAATCACCATCAAGCCTTGTTTCATCAGGCATTCCTGCATCTTTGACCATATCGCTTGCTTTAGCGGTCAAGGTCCACTTTGTCATGACACTATTTACTTTAAGATTCCAATTTCCTTCACGTTTTACTCGTGTAGGTCTGTCAATTGCATGAACATTCTGAAATCTGTAATCACCATTTTCAATTGTAGCGGTCTTATCGATAATATTTACATTATACTCAACAGTATTAGACTTACGTCCATATGGATCAGTGAAATAAACTGAAATCTTATATGGATTATCGTCTTGGTCAGTCATCCCGTTAACTGTTGAATCTACAGAAATATCTTGATCAACTGGTGTGACTACAGGCGTATTCCCACCATAACCTTTAACATACTTATGATTATTTGCATCGATATTCCAAGTTAATTTACTTGGAGTAACTTGATAGTCACCTGTATATCCAACTTTACCATTCAAATCTATCGGGTCATCTTCAATAACACTGAATTCATTTTGATCAGTTGTTAAAGTAGGCGAAATATCTGGAACATTTATAATTACATCTTTATCAGTAGATTTATGACCTTCTTTGTCAACGATATGAATCGTTACTACATTCTTTCCTACCTTAAGACCAGTATTGCCTGTGTAGTCATCCAATGAAGTAGATGGATCTTTATCATAAGCATATGGTTTCAAAGTAAAAGCGTATTTTCCGTTATTAGTTTGAGCTTCAGTTACAGTATCTTGTTTTGTACCATTATTAGTAATTGTATAAGATATTTGTGAATCTCCTCCTTCATCTGATGTCGTCGTATCATCAGAATGCAAATAACTTCCTGAAAGAATTACTGGTTCATTATCGTTAACTGTAATATTTGAATCATCTGGTGTAATTACAACACTCTTATTTGTTACCTTAATATGATATTCTAATACGTTTGATGATAACGTATCTTTAGTTCCATCAGATGCTGTATAGTTACTATCAACTACTTGAACCTTAATAGTATGATCACCAATCCCTAGTTGATCAGAACCTGTACCTGTTTCAAAATCTGGAATAGTAAATTTACTACCACTGGAATCATCACTAGCACGAAGATTAGAACCATCATCAATCGAATAATTGATATACATATCACCTTTATTTACTGTTGCTCCACTACCAAAACTGATATCACCGGTTAAATCAAATTTATCACCCAACTTAACTTCTGTCGGATCATCCATATTGGTTGTTATCTTCAGTGTATCAGCTGGCTTAACGATATCGAAAGCTGCAGTATCAATATTTACCTTATAATTATCACCTTCGATTTGTGAAGTCGTCAATGGAACATTAAGCTTTGTGTCAGTATCATTAGCCGAGGCATTTATTTCAGCTCTAGCATATTCCCAATTATTGTTGTTAGGATCTCCCATGTCATCTATAGATGTAGAAATAACTCCATCTTTGAGATCTTCAACTGGAATATCAACATCTTTAGTCGTTCCAGTTTTACTAATATAATGCATTACACCGATTTTTCCGCTACTATCAGTATTCACTGTAATATTCTTTGGAACATTGAAAGTACTCTTAAGCCCAGTAGCCGGATCTTCACCATCTTTATAATGGAAAAGATAATTCAGTCTAAGATCATCTTTAGGATGGACCTTAGTAGTTGGCGTCAATGATAACGAATCTTTATCATATAATTCATAATTTTGATTAACTTGTGCATCTTCATTTACTTCAATATTTGTTGGTTGTTTGATTCTTGTATTGGCTGTTTTATCAACTACATAAGCGTTAGACTCTGCATCTACAAGTGAAGGCATAGTCTCAAAGATCATTGCACTTACAGTATTAGCACCCTCACCAGTTGAAGCAGTGAATCCATATCTTAATTTATTGTCTTTTACATCTCCAAACTTAGTTATATCAATATCGGCTGTTGCATCCATATCAGGAGTTTGTGCCTTACCAGTATCCGCAGCTTTGTCACCAAGTCTATATCTAAGTTTAGCCATATTACTTCCATCAGCTGGCGGCGTATAATCAACAGTAAAGTGTTTCCAAGACTTAGTATAATTTGATCCATCTAAGCTATTTCTTTGGAAATACATATTTCCACCATTAAAGTGATGTTTTAAAGCCATTACTGAATATGATTGATTTATAAAAATTCCACCAGTTCCTGGTGGTGTTAAACTTAATTGTTCATATGAATTCTTATCTGCTGGATATTGCCAAGCCATGTGTCCGTATTGCTGATCATTTGCAAAATAAATAAAGCTATTATTATCTGAACCATAATTAATAGGCAAGAAATCAAACGCATCACCTGCATTAGGAAGATTGCTCTTTGTTGGATTATTATTAAAAGTATTCCATAGTTTTGGAGATTTTTTATCACCATAATGATTGGTCTCTGTATCAAATTCTATTGCAACACTATTTTGTATAGCTTGCTTTTGAATAGGGGTTACTCCACCGTAACCAGCATCAGTATTAGTAACATTTTTATTACCATCTGAACCCCATACACCTAGTGTTTCACCATTATTAACTTTACCGTTTAATTTAGAAATTGCATTGGCACCTCTTTCATCATTTTGAAGAACAAATGCCATACCATCGGGAATACCTCTAGTATCCTTAACACTACCAAAATATAGCCACATAGAGAGAGTTTGCTTTTTCTTAATATTTAGATAATTTTTATCGTTATTGCTCCATACAGCACTAGTCTCATTTTCTCCATCTGTCATCCTTATAACATCCACACCATTACTATTGGGTTTAATGGTGGCGCTGTTCCCCGTAGTATCAACTCCATTAAATTTACCAATTGTAAAATAGTCATCCAATGACAGACCACTATTAGGTGGACTTTCAATGACATTAGAATCAGGATAGGCTATTGTCGCATACGATGTTCGTTGCAAAACGCCAAAAAAAGCCATAATCGAAATTGTAATAAATAATAACCTTTCAGCAATTTTTTTTGTTTGCATTGATTATTCCTCCCCACACACATTTGTGTAAACATATATCATTATTTATATTATGCCACATATACACTTATTCTGTGTACCAGTATACGTAAATATTTTTATCGCATTATAAAAATATTGATACGTTTTTTTGAATATCAATTTATTGGATCAAATTAAAATGCTTCAAATTTACCAAAAAAGGAGTATAGTTTTAGAATTGTCTAAATGAAACATAAGAGGGGGATACATTATTGACAGATTTAACCAAGGGAAATCCCACTAAAATTATTTTCCTATATACGATTCCACTACTATTAGGAAACTTCTTTCAACAATTTTATAGCTTTATTGATACCCTTATTGTAGGTAAAACAATTGGTGTCAATGCTCTTGCTAGTGTCGGTGCAACCGGTGGCCTAACTTTTTTGGTAATTGGATTTGCACAAGGTATAACTAGTGGCTTAACGATTTTAACGGCCCAAAGATATGGAGCCAACGATATACGAGGTGTAACTAAAAGTTTTGCCTCTGGAATTATTATCTCTTTTGCTATAACGGTTATCTTTACTGCTATTGCTGTAGTAATTGCTTATCCACTATTAGTAGTGATGCAAACACCTAAGGTGTTAATTCACGATTCGTTTGTTTTCTTGGAAATAATTTTTGCTGGTATCTTTTCATTCATCGGATTTGATTTCTTAGGAAATACAATGAGGGCACTAGGAAATTCACGAGTTCCATTATTCTTTTTGATAGTCAGTACAATATTGAACATTGTCTTAGAATTATTCTTTATTCTGTATCTACACATGGGTGTAGCTGGTGCCGGTTTAGCAACAGTAAGTGCTCAAACTATAACCTTTATAATTTTGTACTTTTATATAAGAAGAAAAGTACCGTATTTAATTTTGACTCGTCACGATTTTGTAATTGATCGAGCTGAAATAAAAGAACTATTAAGTATAAGTTTGCCAATGGGATTCCAGTCTTCAATCATCGCTATTGGATCAATAATTTTACAATTCATGCTCAATACTTTAGGAGCAGATGCAGTCGCCGCATACACAGTTGCCGGGAGAGTTGAACAAATTGCCACCTTACCTGCTTTGAGTTTTGGTATTTCTTTAGTAAATTACACTGCTCAAAATTTAGGTGCAAAAAAATATCATCGTATCTTAAAAGGTGTTAAATCAGGAGTACTGTTATCAGCCAGTGCTAGTTTAGTAATTGGTTTATTACTAGTCTTCTTTGGACGAGGTTTATCTCATATGTTTATGAACGGTAGTGAAACTCATGTCTTAAACTTAGTTCAAATTTATTATTACTTTAACGGAACTATGTACTTCTTACTTTCCATTCTATTCATCGTTAGATATACACTTCAAGGGCTTGGAAACCAAAAGGCTCCTACTATCGCAGGTATAGCCGAACTTATAATGAGAGTCTTTGCCAGCGTGGTATTAATAAATCTCTTTGGTTTCTATGGTGCTGCTTTAGCAAATCCACTAGCTTGGTTAGGCTCTTGTCTAGTGTTAGTAGGAACTTGGAGAATTGAATTAAAAAAATTACGAGATCTACAATCAGAAAGCAAAAATTCCACCCTTTAAAAGGATGGAATTTTTTTAATGAGCTAAGAATTTAGCACATTCGTGAATTGAATCTTCAGTGGCCGCTGCCTTACCGATCAAGTTCAAGTATGCATGACCCATGCCACCATAGCGAATATATTTAGCATCACATCCAGCCATTCCTAATTTACTTAAGAACGCCTCATCTTGAAGTCTGAAAGGATCAAATTCACCCGTCATGACGAGAACTTTCTTAAAAATAGTTGGATCAGCATATAATGGTGAAACAACTGGTGAACGATAATTTACATGTCCTTCAGGCATATATAATTCAGTCATTTTTGTATCTAGTTGTTTAAATAACACGTAACTGTTGTGTAAAATCTTTCTCTGCTCATCCACGATAGGAATCTTATTATCATTCCATAACGAACCTTCAAGATCTGATCCATGGACGACAGTTGGATAAAATAAGATTTGGCTATCAACATCATATATCCCCATATAATGACTTAGTTCACTAACTCCTAATGCCATAGATGCTCCTGCTGAATCTCCAGCAATTGTAATCTCAGTTTTTGATTTGGCGACCATCTTCAAAACTGATAGACAATCCATAAGTCCTAACGGATAAGGATTTTCTGGTGCCAAACGATAGTCAACACTATAAATAACTCCGTCATATTGACTTGCAAGCATTTTTAGCGGTACCAATGGATCAGCTGGACTACCTCCATAATAAGCACCACCATGAATATAAATTAAAGCTTTGTGCTTATCTATATTTTCAGGTCGATATATTCTATAAAATCTAACGCTTTGATCTAATTCGTCCATATATTTAGGTTCAACATTAATATCATTTGAACTAATATCCGTTATACCTTCAGCTACTGTTCCTGCACGTAAGGTATCAAGATTATTAGATAGAACTGGATCATCCCCCAGCTCTTTTAAAATTTCTAGTGTATGAGGCTCATAAGAATGAACATCAACACGATCTTTAACAACCATTTTTACATGTTCAAGTCTAGGTACATCAGAGGCCTCAATTTGTTTAAGACGATTTAATTCTGTGTCATAATCATTTTTTAACATCACATACATCTCCTAGGCTTCTTTTAATTTAGAATTTTCTGCTTTTTCAGAAACGCTATCTTCTTTTTCGTTCAACTTATACATATGAAGAATAGCGATAATTACAATTGCCAAAACAATTGGTAGCCATACGAAATTAATATTAATTGATGTCAAAGCTTTTGCAGATTGAACTTTATTACTGGATGAAAATCCACCCCATGTAAGAATCCAACCAGATAATGCTCCACCAAGTCCCATACCTATCTTAGCTCCCACAACAGGGACTGATGATAAGAATCCTGGCTCTTCAATATGGAGATTTGTTCTAGCATACTCAACAGTATCAGCAATCATAACAAATGCTAATGTAAATACTGCACCCATAGCGATCATACCGATGATATTACCGGCAAATAATAGAATTAGATTACCCGATTTTTCACCTAATGGCATCAAGATAGAGCCAATAATGAACAATACAAGTGAAGCATCCATTAAATTACGATTTCTAAATTTCTTTGATAGTAGTGGTACAAGTAAATTACCAGGTACTGCAAAGATTGTCATTCCTAAGAATAGTCCAACAATATCAGCACGTTTGTAAACGTAATTGATATAGAAAACACCTGAGGCCATACGTACAACCCAAAATGTTTGAACTGCAATAAAACTAATTGTTAAAACCACCCATGGTTTATTCTTAAAGGCACCTTTGAATGATTCCTTAACTGATAGATACCCTTTAATTTCTTCATTAGTATTCTCTTCTTCAATAGGACGTTCTCTCAAATTTAAGAATGCTAAGAAGAAGCATCCTGCAATAACAAGGCCAACAATTGCACCCCAGATCGTAAATCCTAATTGCTGATTTTTACCACCGAAGAAACTTACCATTGGTAAAGTAATAGCACCAATGATAGCTGTACCCGTATTGGTCATAACCATTCTGGCAGATGCCAAATTAGCACGTTCATCAGCGTCATCTGTTAAACTTGGTAAAATTGCTGTAATAGGTGTGTTTGAACCTGAATAGATCAAACTGAATAAAGTATAAACTACACTTATCCAAATCATTTCGATGACCTTATTGCCACCAAAACTTGGATTAAAGAATAGTAAGAATGATAGAATTCCTAACGGAACTCCAAACCATAAAAAGTAAGGTCTTGCTTTACCATATTTGGAATGTGTATGATCAATTAAAAATCCGAAAAACATTCCATCAAAGGCATCGATGAATCTTACACAAAGGAATAATGTTCCAACAAAAGCTGCTGAAATACCCAACACCGTTGTATAGTAAAACAAAAGATATAGTCCAACCATTTGCCAGATAAGATTTCCGGCCATATCGGTTGTCCCGTAAAATACACGCTGTTTCCATAACTGTAATTTAGTCATTAGGCTTTCCTCCTTATACTAATTCTAGTACGCACATATTGAATTATTTATAAGATTTTATTACGACTTTATTATATACAGTTGTTTAAACATGTGTGGTGCTATTTTTAAAAAATCTTTTTACTTAATTTGACTAATCCTTACTCTAAGAAAGCGCTTACCGGTATTTTAAAGACAAAAAAGAAAGGGCTTGCCGATTGGCAAGCCCTTTGTACCTGTTTTAATATTTTTCATAAGTAATGCTCCTATTTTTTTATTTTAAATTTGTCATGATTATTATCTCTATTAGTCACCTCTCATAATCAAGTACCTTGGTTCCTGTATTTGACTATGTATAAATAATAACCAACAGATTTGAATAATTTTTTGCAAATCTAAGATAAAAAAGCAAAGATTATGTGAAGAAATTACGAGATTACCTTCAAACAGAAAAATAAATGAATATGCATATATTATTTTAGAAAAATAAAAAGATACTTTAGAAGATTTCTTTTAAAATTCTAGTTACGATTTTTGAAGCATCACTTAAAATATTTTCACCTGTAGTCGTCAAATGTATATAGATACCACGTTTGTCGTTCTTACAGATGCTTCTTTCAATTGCTCCAAAATCTTTTGATTCCAGGCGAGTAACTAATCGCGACATAGCACTTTGGCTTAATCCAACATGTTTTTGTAAATCTTGAAGACGTAATTTTTTATCGTCTTCAAAATTCAAAGCATATAAAACATAAAACTCGTTAAGTGACAAATCAGACTTAGCTAGTCCTGATTCAAGATTACTTTCGATCATTCTTTGTTTTTTTGAAAATTCTAGCCATTTTTCGATAGTTATATTGTTCATAGTTTACTCCCCCGATCCCAATTCATTATCATATCAATTTTTCACAAAGTCAATTTTAAAACACCGAAAGACTTCCGAAATATTTTATCTAAATACGGGTTTACTATTACGATATTGAATATCGTCAACATCTTCTAAAACATTGGCGTATCTGGCAGCAATGAAGAAATAATCTGATAGACGATTTATAAATTTCAAAACTTCATCATTGATTGGCTCATCTTGCATAAGGCTAACGATTTCACGTTCTGCTCGTCTGGTTACAGTTCTTGCAACATGTAAATTAGCCGCAGTGATACATCCACCTGGTAAAATAAATTTTTGAATTTTAGTTGTTTTATCAGTATATTTATCGATATTCTTTTCTAGCCAATCGACAGCCTTATTATCTTCTTTGAAAATAAACTCATGCTTTGTATCATTTTGCGAAATTGCTAAATCAGTTCCACAGTCAAATAGTAATTGTTGTATTTCCTCAAGCTCATCTTTCAATTCTTTAGTTTTAGTTGATAAATTAGCAATTACCATACCAACTATCGAATTCAATTCATCCACAGTTCCGTATGCATTTATTCTCTTATCGGACTTATATAAAACATCATTCCCAATAATTCTAGTTTTCCCTTTATCACCAGTTCTTGTATATATTTTCATAAGCTACTCCTTTTTAAATAAATTGTATTTTGTACGATAATTGTTAAAAAGCTTGATCCAACGTTTGCCGACCAAAAATAATAAGATAGCCGTAAACACCGCATGAATAAGATCAAAATAAAAACTTCCAGCAATCGAAATCCCAACACTTTTAAAAGTTATAGGATTTACGAATCCCAATATATAATAAATATCCATGATCCAACCCATAATAAATCCGCTCAAAAATCCCCAAACAACTAGTAACCATCTGTTAATACCCTTATTTGAAAACAATCCTGAGACTAATCCAATAACTCCTAGTGCAAACATCTGCCACGGTGTCCAAGCTCCTTGTCCAAAATACATATTGGAAGCTAACGCTATAATTGTCCCCATTAAGAAACCAGTTTCTGGTCCACTAACTATTGCACCCATAATTAAAATAAATAATTCAGGTTTCACCGATGGCAATGCAGCAAACAACACTCGTCCACCAACGGCCAAAGCACAGATTATTGCTATGAATACAATTTCTTTAGCACTAGTTTTACGATGTTCAAATCTAATAAAGTAAACTCCAATGGTCAATGCTAAAAATATGAATGACATTAACAAATAATTCTTATTACCAATTATACTTAAAGAAATTAATATAATTATTGCGATTATTATTAAAAATATAGATCTTTTCTTCACTAATTTACCTCCAATATTTTTTTCGATTATCAGCAGCTTAAAAATAGATTTTAAGATATTGACTATGTATAATGATGTCTGTAAGCGGTATCAGACCGTAATAGACTATAAGGGGTGTGTTTTATGCAAGATAGCTTGATGTTACAGCTGTTGGGTGAATTTATTGGAACACTTGTATTGATATTATTAGGTGACGGCGTTGTCGCTGCCGTGAGTTTGAAGAAATCAAAAGCCTATGGTTCTGGCTGGGTAGCCATTGCCTTAGGTTGGGGGCTGGCTGTTACCTTAGGTGTTTACTGTTCTGGATTTTTAAGTCCAGCACACTTAAACCCTGCCGTTACACTTGGAATGGCTATAGCTGGATTATTCCCATGGGCTTATGTAATACCTTATATTATTGCCCAAATTTTGGGAGGTATCGTAGGAGCTGTCTTAGTTTGGATCAACTACTACCCTCATTGGCAAGAAACTGACGATCCTGAAGCAATTTTGGGAGTATTTGCAACAGGACCTGCAATTAGAAATTATCCAATGAACTTTATTAGTGAGTTTATCGGCACTTTTGTTCTTGTATTTGCATTACTTGCATTTACTAGAGGTAAATTTACTGATGGATTGAATCCAATGGTCGTTGGGGTATTGATCACATCGATCGGTTTCTCACTTGGTGGTACAACTGGTTATGCTATCAATCCTGCCAGAGATTTGGGTCCAAGAATTGCTCATCAAATCTTACCGATTGCTAACAAAGGCAAATCAGACTGGTCATACAGTTGGGTACCTATTTTAGGACCTATGGCCGGTGGTGCACTTGGTGCATTGATCTACTTACTTATTCCTTAAATCGTTCCACACTA
Source organism: Companilactobacillus tucceti DSM 20183 (assembly GCF_001434665.1). Classification (GTDB taxonomy): domain Bacteria; phylum Bacillota; class Bacilli; order Lactobacillales; family Lactobacillaceae; genus Companilactobacillus; species Companilactobacillus tucceti. The sequence goes on from NZ_AZDG01000011.1 coordinate 16,480, forward strand.
AAGCATCTGGGAAAACATCCCTAGATGCTTTATTTATTTCTGTAGTATAAAAGAACTTATCTTTAAAGAAATCCGATGTCGTTTGAAATGTTGTTAGTTTTCCATCAAACATCATAGAAACATAATCAAAATTTGTTGCAAAAACCAAATCATGACTGTTAGCAAAAACTATCCCACCATTTTTTAAATAATCATTTAATAGATCATTTACTTTTAAAATAATATTAGGATCTAATCCCTTAGTGGGTTCATCCAAGAATAGTATCTGAGGACTTTTTATCAAACCGATGATTAAGGATAAATATTCTTGCTGACCACCACTTAAATCATATGGACTAATATCTTTTAAATCTAATAAACCATATCTATTTAAAATACTCTCAACAGTATCGTTAGCTTCTTCTTTTTGTTCCAACTGAAACTTTATCTCTCCAAAAACAGTATCAGAAACAAATAACAAGGCTGGATTTTGTGGCAAAATAAAAATATTTTTGAATAAACTATGATTGTTTTTGACATTAACATTATTCAATTTTATTGAGCCAGACTGCTGAATCAATTGTTGTGATATTACTCTGATCAAAGTTGATTTACCCACACCGTTAGGACCAACCAAACAATATGATCTCCCCTCTTTTAGAGTGAAATTGACGTTATCTATTATTTTTTTAGATTCAAAATCAAATTTGAATGACAGATTTTTTACTTTTAATACTTTTTTCGAGTCTGCTAATTCACTAGATGTTCTTACACAGGTAAGTTGATTTTGATAATCATTTAGAATCCTGTTAAATTGACGATTATTTAATGGCAAAGATTTATCTTTTTGTGAAAATTCGAGATATGCGCGATCTATTTGAGGTAAATAATTTTTATAGAAATCATTTTGAAAAATTGCCTTTAAAACACTATCGACATTATTTTCTAAAATAATTGTTCCATTCTCAATAATTGCCATCTTATTAGCATAAAAAACATTTCTTTCCAAAGAATGTTCAACCAATATTACTGTGACATTTAATTCTGCATTTACTTTATGGACCATCTGCAATATTTTTTCCGCAGCAATTGGATCTAGTTGTGAGGTAGGCTCATCTAATAATAAAATTTTAGGATCAGTTATAAGAGCTGCTGCCAAATTGATCAATTGCTTTTGTCCACCAGACAACTCTTTTTCAGTTAGATCTAATAAATTAACAATGCCAAAATAACTGGCCACCTCGGCTATCTTTACGTGTCTTTGATTTTCTGTATAACCCATATTTTCTAAAATGAAATTAAATTCATCCCTAGCACATTCTGTAATCATTTGATTATCAACGAATTGGGACAAGTAAGAAATACTTTTATCAGAAGGATCTATATTAATTGCTCCATCAATGACCTCTCCAACGACCAAACCATTTTTCAACTGCTTTAGTAAAGTACTTTTCCCACTACCAGTTTTTCCAATAAGTAATAAAAAATCCCCTTTATTAACAGTTAGATTCAGCTTATTTAACGAAAGTTTTTGACTGTTGGCGTATTTGAAGCTGTAATTTTTGAAACGTACCATTTCCAACATATATATTGAAACACTCCTATCAAAATCGGAATTATTATTAAAATAAAATTGACCGACCCAAGAATAATATTGTTCCCAAAAGCAATCTTTACATCCATTGAACCAAAATCAACTTTACCAATTTTCTGAATAACCATAATTATGTTAAAAATCATGCTAGTTATACTGGTTGCCAACAAAATATAATCTATCTTAGTATTACTGATCTTTTGCTTTATCCGATCATTCCCATATCCTTTAGTCACCAAAATATCCGACATATTCATAAAACTAGCTACTGACTTGTTTAATACAGTCTCAAGTAAATCTAACTGTCTTTGTAACTTATTATTAATAGTATGATTGCTTCTAAACTTTATTAAAAAGCTTGTACTTTCAAAGATGTCAATTATTTTGGGAATAAATTTGACCGTAAGAATGAAAACTATCGCTATATTTCGTAATTTATGTGACAACAGATCAAAAATGACCTTTACATTAGTCAACGAATCATAAATATAAAAAGCCATCAATAAATTGACAAAAGAAAATGCCAGAATGGCTGCATTTAAAAGTGACTCAGTAGTTACTTTCAAAAATGGAATTTGGAATATTATTCCTGCACCCCTTTGATTGATAAGTAAATTAAAAATAATCGTTGTTACAAAAATAATCGTAAAAAACTTAAAATATCCACGTGAATTATCTTTTTTTGAATAAAGAACCATCAAGACTAAGGCTACAAAAATCATTAAAATAACTACAGGATCATTAAATAGCAAAGCAGAGAGGATAATTGACAGCAGATAAAATAAAATCGACAAATTATTAGTGCTACGCCGAAAGTTGAAAAATAACTTATTCATCTTCTGCCTCCCTTTCTGCTTATTAGCACTTTTAAGAATAACACAATTAAAAAAAATATTATCCACTTGAAATGCTTATATATTGATAAACTAATTGTCTGATATAATTAGAAACCGTTGGACAAAATATCAGAGGAGCGTTTATTTATGAAGAAAAGAATTACGATTATTTTAATGTCATTGTTGATGCTTATAAGTGTCGTTGCACCAGCCACTGCTACAACGGTGGATGCTAAGACTAAAAACATCAAAGTCACATACGTTTTGAAAAAAAATAAGAAACAAATTGCTAAGAAAAAAGTTACTCTAAAAAAGAATGCTACCGTCATGGATGGAACAAAAAAAGCCTGGAAAGTAACTGAAAAAGGTGGTTTTATCTCTGCTATCGATGGTAAAAAGCAAAATAACAAGAAAAAAATTTATTGGACATTTAAAGTTAATGGTAAAAACGTTAATGTAAGTGCTGATAAGAAAAAGTTAAAGAATAAAGACAAAGTTACATTTACCTTAGCTAAGTATAATGGTTAAGAGAGCGCGACCAAACACGCCTAGCTTTCGAGCATTAAAACAAATGACCCTATCAATCCGATTTTGGATTGATAGGGTCATTTGTCTTAAGCGGAAAAAGCTGTGTTTGGTTGCGCGTTTATGCCGCATACTTAATAAAAATAACTACGTCTTTCACATTTTTTTTCTTAAACCTAAATTTCAAAGCATTTTTATTAACTAATTCCACAATATGTTTATACTTAGGGACAAAAATACAAGAAGGTATAAATAATGGATAAGAATATTAGTACCATTGAAGAATATTTCAAATTATCGGATTTAGCCTCTTCAGACAAAGATTCTCTAAATAAAATACTTAAATTGTTCTCAGATGAAGCAACAATTAAGTCCGGAATGGACGAGACTTCTTCAGGAAAAAAAGAGGTTTCAGATTTTTTTGAAGAATTCTTTGATAAATTTCTCCAATTGAAGCACTTGTTCAGAACTGAAATCGTAGATGATTTTTATCAAACTGAATGGGCGGTAATTGGTTTAAAAAAAGATAATAGCCTATTTTCACTACATGGATATGATTACTATAAATTTAACGAATCTGGTCAAATAACTTCCTTAGTTGTTAACGTCAGCTGAAATAGAGATCACATTCTCACCATCCGCTAACAAAGCTCCAGAAATTAAATTACTAAAATATGACGTTCCGACAACTCCATTGCAGGAACTCAATTCTTGGTTTATTCGGCTAATATTATCCCAATTTTTAAAAGTGCAATCGATTAAACAATTTCCTAGTCTAGTTCTAACTACACCAGCAATATCACTAGATTGACGAATTTTACTACTGCCTCCTAAAGAATTAACTAAATTCATTACTTGTTTTATTGAGGGTTCAACTACTTCTAAACTTAAGAAAACATCTGGATCTAGTTTGTCTTTCATTCTTTCTTTAGGACCTAAAATTATATATCTTGAAGATAGACTGGCATATATTTTTTCATAAGTATGGATGCCTCCATTACTCTTCAAAGCATTTAATTTAGTATCTATTGAGTCACATCCGTCAAAAGCTAGATCTATTTTATCCAATTGACTCAACTCACAAACTGAAAGGCCCAATTCTTGACATGTATTTTTCGTTACTTCTGAGGGAGTACAAATAATAATATCTAAATTGCGGGCGGCAACTTCTTTAAGCAATCTCCCTACCGTGTTTCCTCCACCAAAACTCACAACCATTTTCGGTTGAATCATTTCAATAGCTTCTTCAAGTAATTTCTCCATTAAACTCTCCTGTTATAAGTGGCCTTTATAGGTCACTTTTTTTATTTATCGGTTGGATTTGTACCATAATTGCATCACGAATAGCATTAATTGCCGCTGTAACCGCATCAATTTCTGATTCACCATGTGATAGGGCCCATTCGATAACTGTCATTTGAAGATTCATCCCCATGGATGCCATCAAATCAACTGGGACATCCATATTAGATCCAGACTCTTTGATGAATTTCTTCCATTCTTGTAAAAGTAATGATTTAAAGTTAGCTTCAAGGTCAGCGTTTGGTTCATGTACTGTAAATAAGATAATAATTGCTCGTCTATTATCTTCCATATCTTTTAATAAACCATGAACCAGTTCATTGATCTCACCTTGGACAATTTGATTAAAGCGTAAATTAACTCGGCTAGCAAATAATTTTGTAAATCCATCTACCATTTTATCTAATAAGTCATATTTATCTAAGTAATGAGCATAAAAAGTAGAACGACTAGTCAAAGAAAGCTGGCAAATATCGGCTACAGTGATTTGACGAAATGTCTTTGACTCCAATAACTTTAATAAAGCCTGTTGAATATCTCGTTCTGTTTTTATTTTTCTGACATCTTTAGTCATAATTAACCCCATTTTTTATAATTAATTTCAGCATAACACAGTCAATTTCTATTTAAATGTATGATTTCGAACAAAACGTATGAAAAGTGTCCGAAAACCAACAGTAGTAACGTTTTTGCTAGTGTACCAAAAGTAGCTATCGTCCTATCATGTAGTTGTTGAAAGCGATAAGGAAAAGCTTTCAAATATAAATGAGAAATGGGGTAATCAATATGTTTACATGGATGTTTTGGATTTTAGCAATTTGGTTCATCATCAATGCCGTATGGATGTGGTTTGATCTCGATAACAAAACATTGCAAAAGACCTTCGCCTGGATCAATGTTGCAGCAATAATAATCGGTTTCTGGACATTCTATGGAGCAACACCCGTAGACAGCCTATCAACATGGTTCCAAGTTCTAAATTGGGTCAATATTGTACTAGCTGCTACTCAATTTTACTTCGGCTATCGTAAATCACAACATAAGGTTGCATAATTAAGAATTAATAACAAAATTTTAATAAACAGTTCGATAAATACCTCATGATTATCTAATCATGAGGCATTTATTTTGTAATTATTATCAAATAACGTTTTTAGTATCAACGATCTTTGGTACACTAAAAGAAAAATGAAAGAAGATCTTAGAAAATGAGAAAATTTGGCATAATTGGTATTGGACATGTTGGAGTAACTATTGCCTATACCCTTGTTACTAAAGGTATCGCTGACGAATTAATTTTAATCGACAATAATGAAGGAAAAGCTGTTGCTGAACAACTTGATTTACAAGATGCACAAGCGCGTCTTGATACAACTACACAAATCAAGATTCAGGATTATTCTGAATTAAAAGATGTTGATATTTTATTCTTAACTGCCGGCAAGATCGACGCCGCAAAAGAGACTGGTAGTCGTTGGGCTGAATTTGAATTTACTAACGCAATGGTTAAAGAAGTTGCACCAAAAATCAAAGAATCAGGATTCAATGGTATCGTAATAGATACTACAAATCCTTGCGATGCAATAACGCAATATCTTCAAACATCTACTGGATTACCTCAACAACAAGTCTTTGGTACAGGCACATTCCTAGATACAGCTAGAATGCAACGTGTAGTTGCTAAACAATTTAATGTTAATTCAAAAAATATTGCCGGTTACACACTTGGAGAACATGGCGACTCTCAATTCGTCGCTTGGTCAGGTGTTACAGTCAACAGCCATCCTTTAGTAGAATTTGCCAAACAACAAGGAAAGAACCTTGATTATGCCGCTATAGAGGAAGAAATAAGAAAAGGTGGCTGGTCAGTATACCAAGGTAAAGGATACACAAGTTACGGTATTGCAACTTGTGCTGTCAAGTTAGCACAAGCAGTATTATCTGATGCACAATTGGAGTGTCCTGTATCTTGTTATAATGAAGAATTTGATACATATATCGGACAACCAGCAGTTGTTGGTAAAAATGGTATCGAATATGTTAACCATGTTTCAATTACAGATGATGAAAAAGCCAAATTTAAAAACTCTGCTGAAACAATCAAAAGTAAATTTGCTACTATGTAATTTTTCTTAAATATGCTGTGTAAACGTGCAATGACACACAGCTTTTTCCGCTTAAAACAAAAGACTCCATCAATCCAAAATCGGATTGATGGAGTCTTTTGCCTTAATGCTCGAAAGCTGAACGTGTATCATTGCACTCTTTTTTATCTAACCATTGATGGTTTCTTTGCATCAAACTTCCAACCTGGGATCAAGAATTGCATTGCAGCGGCGTCATCACGTGCTCCAAGATTCTTATCAATATATAGTTGGTTAGCTTTCTTAATACTATCCAAATCAATTTCAACGCCAAGACCTTCATTAGTCTTTGGAACAGTTAACTGACCATTTTCGATCTTATATGGGTTCTTTGTTAGATTTTGACCATCTTGCCAAATCCAGTGAGTATCAACATCGAATACACGGCCTGGTGCAGCGGCTGCAGCATTAGCAACCATTGCAAGTGAAATATCAAAGTGATTATTTGAATGAACTCCCCAGTTTAGGTTAAATTCATTACACAATTGAGCAACTCTTACAGCACCTTCCATTGTCCAGAAGTGCGGATCAGCTAATGGAATTGAAACTGAATTCAAAGCGATTGCATGTGACATTTGACGCCAATCAGTATCAACCATATTTGTAGCTGTTGGCATATGAGTAATTTGTTGGAACTCTGCTAGAATTTCTCTACCTGAGAATCCATCTTCAGCACCACATGGATCTTCAATATAATGAAGAATATCTTTCATTTCATCTGCATAGTGAAGTGCTTGCTTCAATGACCAAGCACCATTTGGATCAAGATCAAGTTTGGCTTCTGGGAATGCCTTGTGCAAAGCTTTCATGGCAGCTACTTCTTCTTCACCATCAAAGACTCCACCCTTTAGTTTGAAAGTCTTAAATCCATATTTATCGTATGCGGCTTTAGCAAGTTTAACGATTGAATCTGGATCCATAGCTGGCTTACGACGTAATTTACCCCAGTCACTAGTATTATCGTCATCTTGAATATAAGGAAGGTCAGTCTTACTTGAATCACCGACGTAGAATAGGTATCCTAATACACCAACTTTTTCTCTTTGTTGACCATCACCTAATAATGCGGCAACTGGAACGTGTAAATGTTTACCTAATAAATCAAGGAATGATGTTTCAATAGCAGTCAAAGCGTGCACCATGATTCTTAAATCAAATGTTTGCTTACCTCTTCCACCTTTATCCAAATAAGAGAACTTCTCTTTTACTTTTTGAAGAACATCTTTGTATTCACCAATTGAACGTCCGATAACTAAATCTTTAGATGCTTCCAAAGTACTTGTGATTTTTTCACCACCAGGAACTTCACCAACACCAATTTGTCCTTCGTCTGTTGTTAAAACAACGATATTTCTTGTAAAGTATGGGCCATGGGCACCACTTAAATTCATCAACATGCTGTCATATCCGGCAACTGGATAGACATCCATTTTTGCTATTTTGGGAATACTCATAATAAAATCTCCTTTAAGTTGTTTGTGATTTAATTAACATTATTTCTTAACTCTATTATATTGTGTCTTTTAAAACTAAAACAGTCACACTTTGGACGTATGATGAACTAAAGGTACACATATTATTAGTGTATAATTAGAATCATTAGACATATCAAAATTTAGGGGTTGAATAATATGGACATAAATAAGCTGAAGACGTTTTTAACCGTCTCTAAGTCTGGAAGCTTTAAATCCGCTGCTGAAAAGCTCTTCTTATCTCCCAGAGCTGTTTCTAAACAAATGGATCAAATTGAAAACGAATTAGGTGTTGAATTATTCAACCGAAATAAAAATAGTACTGAATTAAACGCTACAGGTAGACAATTCATTGTGACAGCTCAAGACATTGTTAACAGTTATAATGATGCTTTAACAAGGATCCAAGCAATCGACAATATTCCGGAAAATAAGTTACAAGTCGGTTTTTCATCAATGAATCAGGCTACTATACTACAAAAGACTTTTCTTCCTTATATGACTAAAAATCCAAATATCAAAATTGAATTAAAAGAAGAAAGTGGTAAACGACTTGTTAATTTAATTGACCGCGATGCGCTGGATTTTGCCGTGACTCCTTTTTATGCGATCGACCAAGATATTGAGAATTTTAGTATGGTCAAATCTATCAAATTAGTTGAAGGGGAATTACTAGTAGGAATCAGTCGTGCCAATCCTTTAAGTAATGGTGACACTATTAGTTTGAAACAAATAAAAGGCATGAAACTTCTATATTATAGTTCATCTGATTCAATCTATTTAAGAGATGTCTTCTTCAAAAAATTCGAAGGCTATTTTGAAAAGGAACAAATAAATCGTGTCTCATCATTGGAGCAAAGAGACATGTTGGTCGCATCAAATAATGGCATTGGATTTTACCCGAGTCCTCTACTAAAAAAGGAACAATCACAAAATCCAATGGTTAAATTTCTTAGAATAAGTGATGACGTAAATAAATATTATGCATCTACCTTCCTATATAATAAGAATAATAAAAATCCTATTTTAAAGAAACTCGTTGGTGAGCTATCTAAATGAGTAATTAGACTGGTGATATATGTCACCAGTCTCATTTTTTATAGCCTAAACGTGTAATAAAAGGCTGCAACCTCCACGTAGCTACGAGCCACAAACGATTGATGGCACCATCATTTGTGGCTCTAGGCTATGTTCCGGTGGCAAACCGCCTTTTTTCACACTCTTCTTTTTACTATTTCAAGAAATCTGTAGCTTCAAGAACACGAACACATGCATCATGCTTAATATTTCTTTGTGATACAGATAAGTATCCACTTTCCTTATCACGTTTATAAAGAATCAAGTCATTTGTATTTTGGTTTGCACATAGCAAGTAATCTTCATTGTAACTCAAGCTAAAGTCACGTGGGAATACACCTTCGGTTTTAATTTGTTGGATTTTTTCTAGATGTTTTCCACCATCAATAACTTTATAAACAGTCAATGAATTATGACCACGATTTGAAATATAAAGGAATTTTTCGTCCGATGTTAAACGAATTGCGGCTGAACCATTGTGACCAACATAACCTTCAGGAATATTTGAGTAATCAGCAATACGTGACAATGTTCCTGTCTTAGGATCATATTCAACAACCCCTACACGACTAGCTAATTCACCTAAAACATATACATAATTGCTGTTCTTAGCAATGGCCAATTGACGTGGACCAAATCCTGGTTTTGTATCAAATTCTGAAACCAAAGTAATTTCGGCTGTATCAAAGTTAACATCATAAATAAATAACTTATCACAACCCAATCCACAAACCATTAATCTACCATCTGGCAATTGTCTAGCAAAGTGAATATGTGCATGGTCTTGTTCAACTAATGGACCGTTACCTTCGATTGGATATGTATGACTGTCAGTGATGTTATAGTCATCGTCCATCTTATATGTATGAATAGCATTAGTATTGTAATTTGCTGCAAATAATACTTTATGTTTAGTATCAATTGAAATATATGATGGAACAGTATATGGCAATTCATTCCAGAAATATAAATTCTTTGAAGCATCATAGGCTTCATATGAACCATGTTTCTTTGGAAGATAACTATCAGAAATCAATTTACCAGTTTTAACATCAATAATACCTACTCCACCTTGATTATTGTTCTTAGTCAAAACAGTGGCTATTTTTTTATCTTCAGTCGATAGATTAAAGAAAGCTGGATTTTGAACCTTTGCTAATAAACTAATATCTGTAATTTCACCTTTGTCAGTATCAAGAGTTGCTTCATAAACACCCTCTGATTGATTATTTGGAGTGTAATTATCCTCTGTATATCCACCTAAAATAAACTTATCTAACATATCTGAATACCTCCATTAATTTATTATTTAATTGTGACCATCTTGCACTTAGCAATAACTTCTGGCTTTAATTCTTGTCCAATACCTGGGCGATCTGGAATATCAATAAAGCCGTTAACTGGTTGATAATCATCATAAATACATGTTGCACGATCTTTAGCATTAATAGCACGTTGGTAAACTTCATGGATCAAGAAGTTTGGAATTACTGCTTCAACTTGTAAAGCAGCTGCAATAGCAATTGGTCCACCACAAACATGAACTTGAGCATTAATGTCATATGTATATGCCATGTCACAGATCTTCTTAGCTTCAGAAATACCACCAGCCAAACAAAGATCAGGTTGTGCAACCTTAATTGAACGATCCTCAAAGAACTTGCGGAATCCAAATCTTGTAAAGACACGTTCACCTGCAGCAACAGGAATATTAACTTTTTGTGAAACTTCTAAAGTATTATCTGGATTCAATGTACTTACTGGCTCTTCATAATAAAGAATATTCAAATCCTCAAGAGCTTGACCTATTTTAATAGCTGAAGTTGTATCTGAGTTAGCATGCATGTCAATGATAATATCTAGATCATCTCCGCCAGCTTCTCTCATTGCCTTAACACGGTTGTAAGCAACATCAATAACATGTTTTGAAACTGTACCTTTAGTTATCCATTGACCGCCGCCATCAGGTTGATCACTTAGCATAATAGGATCAAATTTCAAAGCATCATAACCTTCAGATCTAACTTTCTTAGTAACTTCAGCATAATCTTCTGGAGTAATCAGCTTTAATTTATCAATATGTTCACCCCAGTTATATTGAAGCTGACTTGCGTAGGCTCTCAAGTGGTCATTAGTCTTACCACCAAGAATTTCATATGTAGGAGTGTTGTAATACTTACCTTTGATATCCCATAATGCGATATCGATGGCACTAATAGCAGCATCTACAACTACTCCGCCAGCAATACCCCAATATGTTGTAGTAAGTAATTTGTCCCAAATTTTTTCAATATTTAATGGATCTTCACCGATAATAACTTCACTGAAATCTTGAAGCATACCAAATCCGCCTCGCCAGCCTTTTCCGTATGCTAACCCGGCTTCACCAAAGCCTGAAATACCTTTATCAGTATTAACTCTAATTACTAATGGGCACCAAGCCTCTTTTGAGCCTTGACCATTTCCACTGAAACTAGGATCTTCACTAGGAACCTTCATAATATCTACACTAATGATTTTCATTTTTATCCTCCGCTCTCTTTTGCGAATAAACGCTTCAGAAATAAAATTTGTTAACGAATATTTCTTGGTAACCGTTTACAGCATCGATTATAGTTAATAATTTCACTAATTCACAGTCACTACTAATTCCCCTGATGAACTATTTATGTATACAGGAATTATTGTTTTCATAATTTATATTTCTCTAATTCGTCTATAAACTAGGTGATTCCCTATTTTAGTAGTACAATTGTTTTCATGATTTTTTATCACATGTCATATTTAGTTCGTCAGGCGTCCATTCCGTAACTGTTTGTTAGTGAATTTGTTAACTATAATGATATTTGAAAGCGTTCCACTAGCTTTAAAAAATCATTTAAAAAGTGTCTTACTGGGAGGATCACAATATGAAGAAAGTTCTATTAAGTGAAAAAATAGATGAAAAGGGAATTCAACTTCTAAAAGATAATGGCTTTGACGTAAAAATCTCTGCCGATACAGATGTTGAAACAATGAAAAAGGAAATCGCTGATGCTTACGCTGTTATCATGCGTTCATCCGAATTACCTGCAGAAGTCATTGATGCTGGTAAGGAACTAAAGATAATTTCAAGAAACGGTACTGGTATCAACAACGTTGATGTATCTGAAGCAACTAAGAAGAATATTATGGTTGCTAAAGTCAATGGAGCTAACGCATTTTCCGTTGCTGAATATGTCATTACTACTATGCTGATGTTAAGTAGAAAGATCATGTCTGCTAACAATTTGATCCACGACAAAAAAGAAGAATTAGCAGCTGATGGTTCACTACCAGGTTTCTCAACAAAATATAATTTGAATGGTAATCAATTAAAAGACAAGACTTTAGCCATTTTAGGCTTAGGTAAAATTGGTCAAGTTCTAGTAAAACTAGCCGAAGCATTTGGTATGAATGTTGTTGGATATGATCCATACATTAAGAATTCACCTGTAAAACTTTATGACAACCTTGAAGACATCTATAAAGTTGCCGACTTCTTGTCTATCAATATGCCTCTAACACCAGAAACAAAGAATATGATCACTGCTAAGGAACTTAAGACTATGAAGAAGAATGTCTTCATTATTAATTCTGCACGTGGTGGCATTATTAATGAAAAAGATTTAGCACAAGCTTTAAATAATGACGAAATTGCCGGTGCTGCTATTGATTCATTCAATCCAGAACCACCAGCTCCCGATAATCCATTATTTACAAGCAAAAATACAATTTTAACAACACATTTGGCTGGTACTACTGTTGAAGCAAATCAAGCTCTAGGATTAGGTGCTGCTCAAGCCATCATCGACTTTTCTAATGGTAAGACACCTGAATTTCCAGTAAATGCAAAAGATTTAAAATAATAAGTTATTCATAAAAGGAGGTATTCCATTATGAAACACAAAAAATCAATTGCTGGTATTATTGGAATTATCTTAGGGGTCGTAATTGCTTTCTTGATTCCAACACCAGATGGTTTAACTCATGCTGGAATGATTGTTCTAGCTTCACTAGTTACTGCAAATATCTTTTGGATATTCAATGTAATACCTAGTTTTGCTACTGGTTTACTAATGTTGTCATCTTGGGTAGCATTAGGAGCCGTTAAATTTGAAGTATCATTTGCAATTTTCTCTTCTACTACTATGTGGATCATTATTGGTGGTTTAGGCTTAGGTGCCGCTGCTACAAAAACAGGATTGATCAAGAGAATTGCTCTTAAAATTATGACTTACTTCCCGGCTAATTTTAGAGGTCAAACTCTAGCATTATTCACAGCCGGAACTATTGTTGCTCCAATGATTCCAAGTGCTCACCCAAAGGCTGCTATGAGTACACCAATTGCTAAAGGAATCAGTAACGCTTTAGGATACAAGGAACATGATAAAGGCAGTTCAGGTATTTTCTTAGCTGCTATGTGGGGATTTTTTGTTACTGAAGCCAGTTTCTTAAGTGCTACTGCACAAAACTACGCCTTTAAGGGATTGATTCCTGCTAGCGCCCAAAAGGTTTTAAGCTGGGGTAATTGGTTTGTTATGATGATCCCTTGGACGATCATTATCTTAGTCGGTGGTTATTTCTTACTTAAATTATTATTTAAACCTAAGGATGACAAACCTATCTCAAAGGAATTCATTTCTAAACAACTAACTGAATTAGGACCTATGTCACGTGATGAAAAAATTACAGCTGCGGTTATCCTAGTTTCAATTATTTTCTGGATCTTGGAATCTGCAGTTAACATACCTGCCGCAGTCACTGCTTTGATTGGTGTCAGTGTTCTAGTTGCTTGCAAAGTTCTCACACCTGATGACTTTAAGAATCGTTTAAGCTGGAGTACGATCATCTTCATCGGTACTGTTATGGCTTTAGGTAATGTTATGCAATCTGCTGGTTTAACTACTTGGTTACGTACAGTTCTACAACCAGTTATTAGCCCTATTATCGGTAACATTTATATTACAGTTATTGCTTTACCTATTATTATTTACCTATGCAAGTTTGTTGTTGTTTCACTTATTTCAACAGGTACCTTAATTACAATTGGACTATTACCATTCTTTAGTACCATGAGTTTCAGTCCCGCAATTATCGCTATTATTGTTACAACTAGTGTTAATGTTTGGTTACTTTCATACATGAATGCCCCATTCTTAACTGGTGGAGCTGCTGTCAATGATAGTATGGTTTCAAGAAGTGCCATGGCTAAATCATCTATTGGATATATGCTGATAAATATTGTTGGATTGCTTGTCTGTGTACCACTTTGGCAAGTTATGGGAATTGCATAAAATACAAAAAGGGATGCATTATGCAGTCCCTTTTATTTTGAGAATGTATGTGAAAAATATCACTTTTGAGGATTGAGAGGAGGATCCATTATGTCGATCTACATCATGCTACTGGGTGTTTTTATCTTATTTTTCTTAATCATAAAATTAAAATTAAACACCTTCTTTTCTCTTGTCATTGTTTCCGTCATCGTTGGTCTGCTACTTGGGATACCCTATACAAAATTACCAGGGATCATCGAACAAGGTATTGGAGATCAAGTTGGACATTTAATAATTATCTTTGGATTAGGATCAATGCTTGGGATGTTGATATCTGATTCTGGAGCTGGGATCTCCATAGCTAATACATTTACCAAAAGAATCGGTCGAAAGTATATTGTCTGGGCGGTCGTACTAACTTCATTTATCATTGGATTAGCTTTATTCTTTGAAGTTGGCCTAGTAATTTTACTTCCAATAATTTTTGTTATTGCTGAAGAATTAAACGTGGCATTCTTATATCTTGCTTTACCAATGGCAGTTTCTTTGAATGTAGCTCACTCCTTCTTGCCACCTCATCCTGCACCAACAGCCGTTGCTGAAATTCTTGGTGCTCCAATTGGACACGTCATCTTATTAGGAATCTTAGCCGCAATTCCAGTAGCAATTTTGATGGGTCCTATCTATAATCACTACTTAAAGAAAATTTATCCAAAGGTTTACCGTAAAAATATTGAAATTACTGCATTAGGAAATATCAAAACAACGAAAACTGAAGGAAAAATACCACGTTTTTCAACTAGTATTTTAACTGCAACAATGCCTTTAATTTTAATTATTGTTGCCACTATTTTTAAATACATCTTACCTGCAACAAATCCATTCAACATTTTCATTCAATTCATAGGTAACGCGGATATAGCAATGATTATTTCATTATTAATAGCCATTTATACATTAGGTATCGCACAAAAAGCTCCTATGAAAAGTATTGGTTTAACAATGGAGACAGCTATCAAACAAATTTCCATGATGCTACTAATAATTGGTGGAGCTGGTGCTTTCAAACAAGTTCTAATCAGTGGTGGAGTTTCTAAAGATGTTTCTGCTTTATTTATCAATTCTAATTTTCCAATTTTAATTGCTGCATGGATAATTCCAGCGGCACTTCACTTCTGTCTTGGTTCGACCACTGTTGCTGCTTTAACCGGTGCTGGATTAGTAGCACCTTTAGTTGCAAGTTCTGCAATTAATTCAGCACTGATGGTTTTAGCTGTTGGAGCAGGATCAGTATTTTGCGACCACGTTAATGGAGCCGGTTTTTGGATGATAAAACAGTATTTTGGATTGTCACTAAAGGAGACTTTACTAACTTGGACTATACTTTCAATGGCAATGTCTGTCACGGGATTAATTATTGTATTATTGCTATCTTTATTCTTTTAAATATAGGAGAGTGTGACAAAAGGCTATAAAAAAGTTTGGAAATGCAAAATGGGGCTGTGACATATGTCACAGCCCTATTTTGATCATTTACTAACTAAATTGTATACAATACTTAAAGCACAAAAAAACCACAGTCTCATTACGAAGACAAATGTTCAGTTTTAGTAGACTGTTAAGCGATTACATATATTTTGAGATTTTGTAGTGATTATTTTCACATTTAAGGCAAAATATAGTATCTTTTTTGTCATTTACCGTTACAATAAAACTGATAGAAACTATTTATCAGGAGGATACTCATGAAAATCTCTGAAGAAAAAAAGCTTGAAGATCTAGAATCATTTGTAATTAGCAGTAAAATGACTGCTCTAGCAAAAGAAAATGCAAAAAATAATATTTTTTTAGATGCTGGACGTGGAAATCCAAATTGGATCAATAAGAAAGCTCGACTTGCCTTCAATCGATTAGTTGAATTTGGAATTATCGAATCAGAACGTACGATCAATAAAGGTGATATGGCGGGATACACTGAACAACATGGAATGCGTCAGCGTTTTGAAGCTTTTTTACGACCAGAAGAATATAAAATCGATGATTTTTGGTTAGACATATTAGACTATATTCGTGACGATTTAAAGCTTAATCAAGACGAAGTAATCAAAGAATTTGTGGATGGGGCAATTGGTAATAATTATCCTATGCCAGCACGAGTTTTAAAAAATACTGGTAAAATTATCAATCAATATTTGCAAACTACTTTGTATAACGGTGTGGATTTAAAAGATGAAACTGACGTATTCGCTACTGAAGGTGGAACTGCTGCAATCGTCTATATTTTTAACACACTAAGAGAAAATAAATTGATCAATTATGGGGATAAGATTGCTATTAATACACCAATTTTTACGCCTTATATTGAAATTCCTACCTTAAATGATTATCAAATGGTAGAAGTTGATCTTAATTCTGACGCTTCAAATCATTGGGAAATAGCTCCTGGAGAAATCGACAAACTATTAGACCCCTCTATTAAACTATTTGTAGTTGTAAATCCAAGCAACCCTGGTTCTAAAGCCTTTAGTAAAAAGGACTTAGCAGAAATAAAAGAAGTCATCAAGAAGCGTCCTGACCTAATGATTGTCACGGATGACGTCTATGGTACATTCGTGGAAAATTTCCAAACATTATACAGTGTTGTACCTGATAACACCCTATTAGTTTATTCATTCTCTAAACTATTTGGTGCCACAGGTTGGCGTTTAGGATTAGTAGCAGCACATGAAGAAAATGTCTTTGACAGATTAATATCACAACTACCAAATAAGGATAAACAAGAATTAAACAAGCGCTATGGATCAGTTGAATTTGAGCCATCAAAAATGAAGTTTATTGACCGACTCGTGGCGGATTCTCGTTCTATTAGTTTGTATCACACAGCTGGGCTTTCTACTCCTCAACAAATAATGGAAGATCTGTTTAGTTTGACTCATTTAGTCAATAGAAATAAAACCGATAAATATATCGAAACCTCCAAGAATATTGTTGGCAAACGTTATACTGATCTGCACGACTCCTTAAATTATCCTAAGGATGAAAGCAACGATAATTCAAAGTACTATTCAATCATTGATATTTATACTATTGCAGAGCGTAAATACGGTAAAGAATTCCGTAGTTTTTTGGAAAATAACTTTGAACAATTAGACTTTTTGATAAATCTAGCGCAAAAAAATGGTGTCGTTTTAATGGATGGTGTTGGATTCGGTACTCATCCTGGTTGTTTAAGAGTGTCGCAAGCTAATCTTCCGACTGAAGATTATCGTCTAATTGGTAATCAAATGATGCAACTACTTGCTGACTATCATAAACAGTTTATTGAACACAAAGTTAAAATAAAAAACAAGTAAAGGGAAATCTATGGAATTAGAAAATATCAATTGTTCAAAAGACACCTATCAGGAATTTCTCCACTACTTAAATAGTCTTGGTGATGAAAATAAAAAAATCAGATCTGAAAAAATCATCCCTACCAAATATGAAATTTTAGGAATAACTATGGGTGATCTTGATCGAATCTCAAAGAAAATCTGTCGTGGAAATCCTCTAGAATTCTTAAAAATGGCCGACGATAGTAATTATGAAACTATTATCATTCAAGGATATGTCATTAGTCATTTAAAATTAACCGCTGACGAATTTGAAAATTACTGCTATAAGTACATATCTAAAGCCGATTGCTGGTCAATTTGCGATATGGTGATCCACTTCAAACAAATATTAAATTTCCCTAGCCAATTTTTTATAACCATAAAAAACTATTTAAAATCAGATAATCCCTGGTTTCAAAGGACCGGACTCGTTTTCCTATTGAAGTTTTATATCAAAACTGATTTTTATTCCGACTCACTAAACCTAGCCACGAAAATAAATAGTAGTCACAAATACGTTGAACTAGGACAAGCCTGGTTCTACTCAGTCGCCTTTCAAACACATCAATCCGATATATATCAAGTTATCGCTAATTCGAACCCTCACTTAGCTAAATTGACGATCAGTAAAATCAAATCATCAAGTAAAACTTCTCCCGAGGAAAAATTAAAATTGACCAAAATAAGAAAAAATATTAAGTAAATGAAGTGATACCAACGTAAGTTATCAAACATCTAAACTGGGGGAATAATTATGAAAATATTACATATTCAAGCTCAATTACCATCAAAAAGTGGTAGTGGAGTTTACTTTTCAAACGTTATAAAGGGTTTAAAGGATAATCATCAACAAGCCTGTATCTACGGTCAATTTGCTGACTTCAGCTATGATATGTTACCTAAGGATTTACAATATCCAGTAACTTTTCCTAATGATACATGTGATTTTCCAATGCCTGGTATGAGTGATGTTATGCCTTATAAGAGCACAATTTATAAGGATATGACACCTGAGATGGTTGGAAATTGGCAAAACGTATTTCGTAAAAAGATTCATCAAGCTATTGATGAATTTAAACCCGATGTCATTTTCTGTCATCATCTTTGGTATTTAACATCTTTAGTTTGTCAGGAAATAAAGGATATTCCAATCTACGTATTTTGCCACGGTACAGACATTAGACAAGCAATGCAACATCCCGACCTTTTAAATAAATATGTTACTGACTTTGATCGTTTATCCCACGTTTTTGCACTAAGTCACCCACAAGTTAGTCAAATTCATGATATTTATCATATACCTTCAGAAAAAATAACTGTTATCGGAGGTGGATTTGATCCTGAGATTTTTTACCCCGCACCAAAGCCTAAAAAGAAAACTATTGATATAGTTTATGCTGGCAAGATGTCATCTGCAAAAGGAATCTTTGCCTTAGCAAAAGCCTTTGACATTATCAGTTCAGACTACCCTCAAGTTATTTTGCACTTGATCGGCAATGCTTCAGACGAGGCACAAAAGAAATTACAACCTTATCTCAAAAATCCACAAATCAAAGTTTATAACGTGATAAATCAAAGAAAACTTGCTGATACTTTTAGAAAATCAGATATATTTGTACTCCCTTCTTACTATGAAGGACTTGGATTAGTTGCAATCGAAGCATTAGCGTGTGACCTTAGAGTCGTCGTAACAACAATCCCTCCACTTCAAGAGCAATTAGGCAAGCTTGTTAATCAAAGTGGATTCATAAGTTATGTTGATTTGCCTAGATTGGTTAATCAAGATGAACCAGTTAAAGAAGATCTACCTGCGTTCTATGACAGATTGGAAGCTGCCCTACGCACACAGATCGAGGGAGTTATAAATCATCCCCAATTCCCAGAAGATGTTAAAGAATCGATTTTAACTAATAGCTGGCCTCAATTGATAAATCACATAGAACAAGTTCTTGAATAAAGAATGCAGGAAAAAAATAAGTCTAGCAATCCGATTTTGGATTACTAGACTTATTTATTTTAGCTTTGTGGCAAAACATTAATAATATAAAGTAATAAAGCGAAAACGAAGAATAAACCATACATAATTCCGTTAACTTCTTTTCTTCTACCCGCTGCAATCATTGTCAAAGGATAAGCTAAAAATCCAAAGGCAATACCATAAGTAATATTATATGTTAGTGGCATTGCTAAAACGGTTAGAAATGCTGGTAATGCAATTTCGAATTTCTCCCAATGAATTCCTTTCATTGATTGTGCCATCAAAGCACCTACAATAATAAGAACTGGCGCTGTCACGTTAGATGTAACAACGGTTAGTAAAGGTGAGAAAAACATAGAAATGGCAAAGAATCCACCGACTACTATTGAAGTTAGTCCGGTTCTACCACCAATCGCAATACCGGCACTAGATTCAACATAAGCTGTTGGAGGAGTAGTACCCATTACCGCACCACTGACCATCGAAATAGAATCAGCCATTAATGCTCGACCTATTCTAGGCATTTTACCATTTTCCATTAAGTGTGCTTGTTCAGCTAGTCCGATCAATGTACCTGCAGTATCAAAGAAAGCAACTAATAAGAAGATAATAACAACTGCCCATAATTGTGGTTGTTTAATATCTCCAACATGAGCAATACCAACGCCAAATGTAGGTTTCAAACTTGGAACACCAGAAACAATATGACTTGGTAATGGAATGAGCTTTGTTACCAAACCGGCAATTGTAGTAAAGACCATTCCGATAAAAATAGCACCCGGAACTTTGCGGCACATAAGACCAGCGGTAACGATCAAACCGGCAATTGTCAACAATGTCGTTGGATTAGTAAATGAACCAATCTCAACTAATGATGATTTACTAGCTTCGATCAAACCTCCACCTTGTAAACCAACAAATGCAATAAATAATCCTAAACCAGCAGATACAGCCAGTTTTAAATCTTGTGGAATTGAGTTAATAACTAATTCACGAAGCTTCAATAACGAAATGATCAAGAAAATTATACTGGCAACAAATACACCCGCCATCGCTGTTTGCCAAGGAATACCCATGGCGATAACAACTGAATAACTAAAGAAAGCATTATCACCTAATCCTGGTGCAATGGCAATTGGATAGTTTGCTAAAATCCCCATCAAAACTGATCCGATTACACCGGTCAAAGCCGTTGCAGTGAATAAAGCTCCTTTATCCATACCTGAAGCTCCCAAAACTTGTGGGTTAACAAACAAAATATATGCCATAGACACAAACGTTGTTAATCCTGCTAAAAATTCACGTTTTACCGTCGTTCCCGCCTGATTTAGGTGGAATAAACGCTCAATAAAGCTTAAATTCTTACCATTATTATTTAATGATTCCAAAATAAACGCCCCCGAAGAAATATTACGAACTTATCTAGTATTACAGAAACATTTTATTTTTTCAAGACAATTAGAAACATTTATTACATAATTTTAATTATAGTTCGTGTTTTACAGAACATTATTTTGAGTTATCCACAGAAAAGAGAGAGTGTAATAAAGGGCGGTCTGCCACCGGATCATAACCTAGAATCACGAATGATTGGTACCATCAATCTTTTGTGGTTCTAATATATGTGGAGGTTGCAGCCATTTATTACACGTTTAGGATAAAAAAATTAGAACCGCAAAAAAGTTTGGGACAAAATTATTATTTCCTTTAAGTATGCAGCATAAACGTGCAACAAAACATAGCTTTTTCCGCTTAACCAAAACAAGACCCGCAATCCAAAATCGGATTACGAGTCTTGTTTTCCTTAATGCTCGAAAGCTGAACATGTTTTGTCCCACTCTTTTTGCATTTATCACTTTTACGATCTTTGTTTCAATTTATCAACGGCTTCTTGAATCGTTCTACCGTTTTCAAAAACATTCGAATTATTCTTGTCCACAGCCGTAAATAATTGATCTTTTAAGTCTAACAAAATTCTATACTTCACGATCAATTACCTCCTTGGACTAAGCTTTTGCAATTTTGATTGTACCTTTAGATAATTCAGCTTTAAGATTTTTGACATCTAAATTATCCAAATAGAATTCAGCTACTTTGTCTCTAATTTGTTGTTCGATTACTCTTCTTAATGGTCTTGCACCCATGGCTTCATCGTATCCTTCATCAATCAACCATTCTTTGGCTTCAGGTGTTACTTCCAAAGTAATTTGCTTCTTAGCCAAATTCTTATTAACATCATCTAACATAAGATTTACGATTTGATTCAAATCATCTTTTGAAAGATGTGTAAATTCAACGATACCATTGAATCTGTTTAAAAATTCAGGACGGAAGTATGGTGCTAATTTATCCATTAACTTCTTATCTTTATCAGATTTTTCACCGAATCCAGCATTAGACGTAGCAATGATAATTGTATTCTTGAAATCAACTACATTACCTTGTCCATCAGTCAAACGACCATCATCCATAACTTGCAAAAGTAAGGTCAAAACTTGTGGGTTTGCTTTTTCTATTTCATCAAGTAATACGATGGAATATGGATTACGTCTTACTCTTTCAGTTAAAGTATTGCCGTTATCCTCATAACCAACATAACCAGCTGAAGTACCGATCAACTTAGATACCGCAGTTAAATCAGAATACTCACTCATATCTAAACGTACAATGGCATTTTTACTACCAAACATATCGCTAGCCAATTGTTTTACTAATTCTGTTTTACCAACACCAGTTGGACCAACAAACAAGAAACTACCAATTGGACGGTTACCTTCGTCAAATCCAGCACGATTACGACGAATAGCCCTAACAACCATATCAACGGCTTCATCTTGACCAATAACATGACCCTTTAATCTCTTGCCCATGTCCTTTAGTCTTTCAATATCGCTGGCTCCCATTTGTGAAACTGGAACCCCAGTTAATCTTTGAACGGATTGAGCTATATCATTAACATTTGCCACTGGTTCAGTCGAATCATCACTATTTAACTTCTTGTTGATATCCTCAATTTGTTTCTTCAAATCGGCAGCCTTCTCAAAGTCTTCGCGCTTGGCAGCTTCTTCTTTTTTGGTTTCTGCTACCTTCAAAGACTTTTCGAGGCTTACTTTATCAGTAACCGGATGTTTAGCAGCCAAATGAGCAGCTGTCATATCAATCAAGTCAATTGCCTTATCAGGAAGTGATCTTTGTGGAATGTATTGAACTGAATAATCCACAGCAGCCTTCAAAACATCATCAGGCAATTTAACGTTATGATGATCTTCGTAAGCTTTACGTAATCCCTTCAAAATTGCTACTGTAGCATCTTTACTTGGTTCATTGATCGTTACATCATTGAATCTTCTTGCTAAAGCAGCATCTTTCATAATGGTATTACGATACTCGTCTTGGGTCGTAGCACCAATAACTGCTAGATCACCACGGCTCAAAGCTGGCTTGATAATGTCTGATAAACCCTTGCTTCCGGCTTCACCACCAGCAGCACCAGTCCCTATAATTTGGTGAATTTCATCAAAGAATAAGACAACATTTCCAGCTTTTTTAACTTCTTTAAGTAAGTTTTGAACATTTTCTTCAAATGAACCACGATACTGAGTACCTGCTTCAAGTGCAGAAACATCAACTGAAATAATCTCCTTATCTTTGATTGCTGCAGGAACATCGCCTTTGACGATGGCTTGTGCTAAACCTTCAACAACAGCAGTCTTACCAACACCAGCATCACCAACTAAAATTGGATTATTTTTTGTACGACGGCTTAAAACTTCCGCCGTTTCTTGAATTTCTTTATCACGACCGATGACGGGGTCAAGTAAACCATCACGAGCCTCTTGTGTTAAATTACGTCCTAATTTGTCTAGTAACTTGCCGTTACTCCTAGTACCAGATTGCTTTTGTTCATCAACTGAAATACTTTTACCAGCTGTACGCATCTCTTGATACTTTGCTAGTTCTTCAGGTGTCAATTCATGTCCGTTAACATAATACTTTGTACCTGAACCGTTTTGGTCACCCATTAAACTATTAAAAATATTGTTCATATCGTTATTTGAAAATAAATCGTCATCCCAAAATGATCTTGCCATATATTTGCCTCCTCACTTCAGATAATGTAACTCCAATTCACGTAGAACTCTCCACATCTCAATATCTTGCGCTTTGGCAATAGCCTCAATATCACGCAAATTAAGCGGAGTCGCGGAAGATTGGTCTTTATTAAATGACTTATGTAAGGTTGTGTAACCATATCCACTTTTCTTTGCTATAAAGTAGATCGTCAAGTGATTATCCTCTAAGTACGATTTAATATCTATTTCCATATCTCCAACCTCCACAAATACAGTATAGCACATCTGTGATATATTACAAATGTGAAGTATCACAGATGTAACATAATGTATTTATCTTCTTATTTTTATAAAAGTTTTGTTACACTAATAATAGCAGAGGTGATCAAATGCGAGAATTACTCAAATCACTGGACAAATTGAATCATGTCTATGAACAATTTGACTTGTTAAATTTTCGAGCTCATAAAGTTATGCCGTTAACCTTTAACAAAAAGGACAGTAAATCTTTATTACCTCAAAACAAGCGACTTTACTTTAGCTACTCATATCTTGATAAAGAAAAAACTAGACTGACAAATCTGATTCTGTCACAGACAATCAACTTGAAAGATCCACTTTTTAAACAAAAAAAGATGCTTCATCCAAAGTTGATAGATAAAGCATTAAAGTTGAAAAATATTGATGAAACTCACAAAAAAGAAGAATCACAATTACCAAATAGGAATCGTAAGATCAACAAATTAAAACGTCTGATAAATATGATCGATGACGAAAATGTTGGCCTTTGCCAGGGATACTTAACACAAATGAAAGTGTTGATATATCACAATAAAGCCTCTTTATTTGATGAACGTTCAGAAAAGTATCATCCAAAAGAATTACTAGACGACGTAGATTTTAGAATGAAAATCATGCAATTTGATTACGACCGCTATCTATATGATGATTTCACACCTGAAGATTTTTTAGACTATCTTATTTTTGAAAAAACTCAACGACATGCCAGTTTTATTAAATCTTACGATGCAAGAGTCCTACTGCCAGATGCTGAAAATTGTGGTTTTTCAGGAATTGCTTATGAAGTAAAAATTGATGGAATTCGTGAATGTTACGTAACCTTTAAAGGTACAGAAGCAGACATGGATTACACTGAGAACTCTAGAAGTAAACGTTTAGAAAAATTTTTACTAGAAGGATATAAAGATTGGAACTATAACGTTAATGCAATTCTAGTCGGTAAATCAGAGGAAAATGATCAATTAGTGGTGGCTAGAAAATTTATGAGTTATTTGAATGAACACTTAAAAGAAAATTGCCTCGTATATGGCCTTGGCCACTCTTTAGGAGGACATTTCGTTCAAACCTTACAACTAACTGATGATTACTTTAAAGCCGGTTATACCTTAAATTCTGCACCGGTAAACCTAAAACAAGTTCAACAAATAAAGCCTGATTTATTTGACGAAACAACTTGGAAAAAGTTATTTGAATTAACCAATCAAAAAACAGTAACTAATATCCTCAACCGAGAAATCAAACGATTGCTACCAAGAGAATATCCTGAAATAATCAATCAAAGTTTTGAACAAGACTTAACACAGGTATTTTACGAAATACCTTATACAATTTGGGTCGGACAAAAATTAGAGTACAACTTAAATAATTGGAAATACCCATTTAAACAGCATTTAGCTTCATATTTAAGTGAAGAGGAAATTCATTCCTATCAACATTTCTTTGAGCAATTATTTGTATATTTACAAGACTCAAATACTAGTACACAGCTTATGCGCAGTACCTTAGGTTTTTTAGGAGCACGAGTTAAGATATTGCAAGCTGATATAGATAAACCAATAACATCGCAATTTTTCTACGACTATTCAAATTATATATATGAATCAGGAATTTTCCTAGATCGACCACAAGAAATAACTGAAGATTTAAATACATCCCAACTAACAATGTGGAAATCGTCAAGAAGGGAATGGCCATTTTTGAAGAGTTTAAATATGGATATGTTAGACTTGTCAGTTTATTTCCATATTATTTCAGGAGTTAAATATTTTTTGAATAAAAAACCTAATAAAATCGAATAAAAAGTCGCTAATCGAATTGATTAGCGACTTTTTTAAACCGTATCATCAGATAATAACCACTCATTAGTTGAAACACGATAAGCATGTTTTCCGTTAATTGTTGTAGATTTATCAGTTCTCCAAGAAGAATTTGGTCTCAAAGCACGATTATTTACTTTTTTACCCTTAGAATCATAGAGATATTTGATCTTGCCATCAGATGTTGTTACAGATGCATTGATTGAAGTGTATTCAAACACATCACTAGCTTTGACATACTCATAAGTTGAGACACCATAATATGTTTGACCTTTAATTACTATTTTCTTATCAACATGCCAATCTGAATTTTCGGCTAATCCTCTATTTTCAACTACTTCCCCATCTTTTGTATAAAGCTTTGAAAGATTATGAGTTGTAACATTAGTTCTAAACGCAGTGACATTTTTTGGTCTTTTGACTAGCTTTATATTTATATTATTTTTAGATTTATCAATCGTTACTTCACTTGACTCATTTTCAGCTAAATCATAGCCTTCAGGAACTATTAGGCTATATTTTTGACCATGTTTTCCGTGTAAGTTTAACGTTGTAATCCCTTTCTTTGTGGATTGATCTATGAAGTTTACTGTTGTGTGGTATTTTTTTTCTGGTTTTGGTTTGATTAGTTCTGGTGTTGGACTTGGATTTTTTTGCAAGAAAACAGTAACCAAGTTATCGTCTATTTCAAAAGGATTATATTCAAGTAATTTATAACTATCAAATTTAGATTTATTTTCGTTAAGAATTCCCAATACTTGTTCTTTCAAAATGTAATTTGAATTTTTCTTGACTTTCGTTGAAATCAAATCAACAACTTCATTACTAAAATTATCTATAAACTTAATTTTAATATCTTTGTATGGCATAGCTTTAAGTGGTACTACAACTGATTCATCTTTTATTGGTACATTTATGTCCTCAGTAATATCATATTCTGATAGTTGACTATTATATTTTAGCAAACTCAAAATAGTATCACTTGATACATACGAACTATCCTTTGTTACGTAAATCTTAGTAGAATTGAATTTAGCTCCCTTTTCATCTGTAAACACTACATTTATCGGTTTAAAAATATCATCTACCACTTCATCGGGATTTGTTTCAATAGCATTGTCATCTTTTGAAATTATATCAGCAAATATATTGTTCCCCCAACTATGAGGTCGTGAAACTAATTTAAACCCACTTGGAATTAGATTTTTAGGTAACTCCAATTCGTGATCATAATCAAAGAAATCAATAAATAAAGGGGATGCATATTCATTTGGCTTAACATTTCTTATCCTGAAATTTACTATATGTAAACTTTTTTTACTAGTATCAAGAGGTGGTATTTTTTTTAATTTAACAACTAATGTATCAATATGCTTAATATCAAAATCATATCCACCGTTAGATTGCAAATCTTCTTCAAACTCATACACATCAGTGTCAAATCCTTCCATCAGATCACTTGAAGATATAAAGTTTTCACCCGACCTAACTTCTAATGTCACTTTACCTATTTCAGAGTCACCAAGTTTATATATAATATTAATATACCCAAAATCATTTTTCTTAATTTCATTACTTACTTTTATACTTTTCTCTGTTGAACTAGCTGCAACATAATTCATCATTCCTTGAACTAATAATGAGCTGAACATAATATTACCGACAGCCAATGCAGCAAATATAACTGACTTATTTTTCATTAATTTCTCCCAAATAAAATATTTTGATATACAAAAGGGGCCAATCTTAAGGACTGGCCCTTTTGAGGTTTTGTTTTATTTAAAATGTGAATTTGATGAATTTATTGGAGGATAATTTCAAACAAACTTACTTTAATTACACAAGATCACTTTCAAGTACCCATTCATTCGTTGAAACACGATAGGCAACTTGATTATTGATCATTGCTTTTTTATCAGTTCTCCAGTATGTATTAGGAGCTAATGCACGATTACTTACCATTTCACCTTTACTATTGTAAAGATGTTTTGAGATACCTCTTGATGTTCCAATAATTGAGAAACCTGCTTGAAATTCAAAAACATCACTAGCTTTAACGAATTCATTTGTTGAAACTCCATAGTATGTTTCACCGTTTAATACCAATTTCTTATCTGTTACCCAATCACTATTAGCTGATAGTCCTCTATTAGCAATTCTTTTACCATCTTTTGAATAAAGTACAGATGGATTCTTTGTTGAAATTAGACCTTTAAAGGCTGTTACCTTACCGGCTACATTTTTAACAACTTTTACTTCAACTGTTGATTTATTCTTATCGATTTTAACGCTCTTTGATTCACCTTTGGCTAATTCATAACCCTTTGGAATTGTAAACGATACAATTTGTCCATTCTTACCAGAGATATTTGTCGAATTAACTTTTTTCTTTGTTGCTTGATCAATAAAGTTAACTGTCATCTTGTATGTTTTCTTATCTGTAACTGAAGGTTTAGTTGTTGGTTTTGATGTTCCTGGGTTTGGAGCTTCTTTTACTTCTACACTAATAAACCATTCAGCCTCGCTCTTATCGATCTTAAATGATTTATTTTTATCCGTAACTATCACATATCCATTCGGATTTGTTAATTTACTAGCATCTATTTCAGTACCATCTTCAGAAACATTTTTCACAGTTCCTTCTGGGATTTTATCTGTTACTTTTCCATTAATTGTATATTTAATTTTTACAGTCTTAGTTTGAACTTTATTTTTCAATTTAACAGTAACAATATTACTTGTTTCTACAGTATAAAATTCAACACTACCAGCTAATTCATAGGTATTAGACAATTTAGAGTTTTCAAAAAATGTTACAACATCATTCTTTGAAATCTTACTCTCATTAACTTTTACGCGATCTTTTAATTCTTTATCAGGCAGTGTAGTAATTGGATCGCCTTTTTCATCTAAAAATTTATACGTTATATCAGTTTTTCCATCTTCTGTTTCTTGACCTGGTGTTGGAGCTGGATTTTCTGGTGCAGTTACTTCACTGCCCGCACCATCAGCAGCTTGAACAACCAATCCCTGAACTGTACTTGGATTTAAAACCATGGCACTAAATAATAAACTCGTTATAACAAGGGACTTTGTTTTCTTCATAAAATCTCTCCTAAGTGTTTAATTATTTGATACCTAATAATCATATTTCACCATTGTATAATTAATGTAAAACTAGTGTAATTGTGATGTAAATTTTCAGAAAATAAAAAAAGGATTTAAGCAAAATTTTAATTTCTGCTTAAATCCTTTTTACTTATCAACTGGATCATTAATTCGATTTCCGATTCGGTCAATTCTTTAACTTCTTTACTTATAACTTTGTTATTTTTTAAAATCAGCTCATCATAAAGTGACTTCTGAATAATTGAAATTATTATACCCGTAGCGTATTTAAAGTCTTTCACATCAACATTAAGTTGATTATCGATTGCACTTAACTCTTTAATCAACTTATCTTGAATATTACTCAAAACTTCTATTAACCAATCTGTCTGGCTATCACTAAGTAGAGGGCGTTCACGAATGGTTATCATGAATGATCGATAACTATTCTCATCTTCAAATATTCTACAAATACGTTCATACAGATCAACGATTTGTTTTTTTAAATCATCTACGGTTTTAACCTCTGAAAACCAATCGTCTATAACAACAGTTCTACTTTCGATACCTTGATGAACAATAGTATCTAATATTTCACGTTTACCATCAGGAAAATAATAGTACAATGACCCATCAGATATTCCCGCTTCACGACTGATTTCTCTAGTAGTCGTTGCTTCAAATCCCTGTTCGGAAAACATACTCTGAGCAACTTTTAAAATCTTATCTTTTTGAAGTTCACTTTTTTCCATAAGCTCGCTCCTACATTCCTGTTATTGTTTGTACAATTAAATAGATGTTCAAGATGATCAAGACAATTGTGGCAAACCAAGCACTGTATTTGACCCACTTCTTATTAATAAACTCTCCCATCAACTTCTTATCACTAGTAAAAATTACTAATGGAATAATTGCAAACGGAAGTGCAACACTTAAGAATACTTGTGAAAATGTCAAAAGGTTTTCAATTTTGGCTTCATTATCATGGTAATAAATAGCAAATATCAAAACTGGTGTTACTGATAGAAGTCTTGTCAAAAGACGTTGTGCCCACAAAGGCATCTTTAATCTGATGAAACCTTCCATAATGATTTGTCCAGAAAGTGTACCAGTAATAGTTGAACTTTGACCTGATGATAACAAGGCCACAGCGAAAAGCATACTTAAAATCGGACTAGCAATTGCACCAACAACTTGCTTGTTACTCAATGCGTTGAACAAATCAACGAATCGTCCCAAATCACTATTTGTACCATAGAATAATGCTGCACCTAATATCAATAGCAAACTATTAACGATAAATGCTAAGAATAGTTGAATGTTTGAATCAATAGTTGAGAACTTAATTGCCTTAGCAATGTCCTTCTTACTTTCACGATCAACTTTTCTGGTCTGTGAAATCGATGAACCTAAGTACAAATCATGGGGCATAACAGTTGCACCAACAATACCTAATGAAAGATAAAGCATTGATTTGTTTGTAACAATACTGCTGGCTGGAACATATCCACCCATAATTCCTGAAACGCTAGGTTTAGCCAAAAAAACTTCATACAAGAAAACTAACAAAATAACTGCAACTAATGTAGCAACAATAGCTTCAATTTTACGAAATCCTAATTTCATTAATAACAAAAGAATCAAAACATCGGCGGCAGTAATTAAAATACCAACTATCAAAGGTATATTAAATAGTAACTTAATAGCAATACCTGAACCGATGATTTCAGCAATATCCGTTGCCATAATAGCAAGTTCAGCAATGATCCAAAGGATGAAACCGCCAACTTTGGAAGTTCTTTCTCTAGTTAATTGAGCTAAATCCTTACCTGTTACGATACCTAATTTAGCTGACATTGATTGCAATAACATAGCAATTAAACTGGAAATAAGTACAACAGATAAAAGTGTGTACTTAAACTGTGCACCACCAGCAATCGATGTTATCCAGTTACCCGGATCCATATAACCGACAGCAATTAAAACTCCAGGTCCTGTGAAAGTCATTAAAGTTCTCCAGAATCCCGCACCTTCTGGAACTTCAATACTTCCATTAATTTCGTCCAAACTCTTATTGTCTGCAGAATTAGAGCTCACGAATTTCTTTGTTTCACCACTATTTTTCATAGTAGTACCTCTTTTCTATTGGTTTAGAAATTCGGCGATATATTATCATTTCAACTTATGACGTTATCTCCGTATTTTTTAGATAATTAAGCACACGATTAAACTATGCAGCGATATAAACTTTATTATATTGAATAATTTGAGCGTGCGCTCAATTGACCATTGATACTATATCATGATTTACTGAAAAAAACATTATTTTTTTGGTAATACTAAAAATATTTTTGCAGAAACTAAAAAATACCCAAGATTTGATCTTGAGTATCTTTTATTATTCAACGACGACTTTCATACCTTCGGGAATATTCGTATTGATCCATTTTGCATCGGGAATTGTTAATCTAACACAGCCATGACTAGAAGACTTGCCTAATTTGTGAGCCTCATTTTCAACATATTTTCCATCTTTATCTGTCGGAACGGAGTGAAATAAGTAGACTCCCCAGTCTTTAAAGGACGTCCAATAATTGGCTCCTTCATCTGATTCAGCATTATAAAATGATTCACCACGATTTTGAATTTCAAAGGTGCCCTTTGGAGTTGGTGACTTATTTTCTCCAGTTGCTGCAAACATTGTATATAAAACTCTTTGGTTATCAATGATATAAACACGTTGATCTGCAATTGAAACTTTAATATATGCATTTTTATGCTCATTCATATTTGGATAGGGTTTACTTTCAGACGGATATTTCCATGCATCTTCAGAAACTTTTACGTCTTCTTTATAAGTTGCCTTATTAGATTGTTGCTTCTTATCATCATTTTTTTCAGTAACTTGTGCGTTAGTAGTTGTTACATTACCAGAATATGTAGCATAACCAATTGTTAGTAATGCCATCATTGTAAGAACCGTAATTATAAAAACTTTTATTTTACTCATTAAAACTCTCCAAATATTTATCGTAATTAATATTATTACACTCTTATTAATTCCTTACAACGAGAAAAAAAGATGATAGCCAAATTGGCTATCATCTTTAATACTTTTTATTAATTTAAGAAATACAAATTATAGGCGATCGTTTAACTCTTTACCCAGTTCTTCAAAGCCTGGTTTGCCAAGCAATGCGAACATGTTCTTCTTATATGCTTCAACACCTGGTTGGTTAAATGGATTGATTCCGTTTAAGTAACCAGAAATACCAACAGCAATTTCAAAGAAGTAGATCAAGTAACCTAATGTGTATGCGTTTTGTTCTGGAATATGAACACTCATTACAGGAACGCCACCATCTGTATGGGCAAGAACAACACCTTCATAAGCACGCTTGTTTACGTAATCCATTGTCTTTCCTTCTAGATAGCCAAGACCATCAAGATCTTTTTCTTCCTTAGGAATTTCAAGTTCAAAACGAGGTTTGTCGATCATAACAACTGTTTCCATCAAGTTACGACGACCTTCTTGGATATATTGACCCAATGAGTGAAGATCAGTTGAGAAGTTAGCTGATGATGGGTAGATACCTTTTTGGTCTTTACCTTCTGATTCACCCATCAATTGCTTCCACCATTCACCAAAGTATTGTAGGTTTGGTTCGTAGTTTTCAAGCAATTCAGTAGTATAACCCTTACGATACAAGATGTTTCTTAAAGCAGCATACTTGTAAGCTTCATTCTTTGTTAAGTCCGCTGATGAATAATCAGTACGTGCAGCAGCAGCACCTTCCATCAACTTATCAATGTCGATACCAGCAACGGCAATTGGCAATAGACCAACGGCTGTAAGAACTGAGAAACGACCACCGATGTCATCAGGAACAACGAATTCTTCGTAACCCTCTGCATCAGATTCGCTCTTTAGAGCACCCTTAGCACGGTCAGTTGTAGCAAAGATACGTTCCTTTGCTCCTTCTTTACCATACTTTTCAACTAATTTAGCCTTCAAAATTCTAAATGCAATTGAAGGTTCTGTTGTTGTACCAGATTTTGAAATAACGTTAATACTGAAATCACGATCACCGATAACATCGATCAAGTCAGAAAGATAGTTAGGAGAAATTGAGTTACCTGCAAAGTAAACTTCTGGAACATCCTTACTGTTTTTGATGTTATAGAATGATGAGTTTAAGAAATCGACAGCAGCGCGAGCACCTAAGTATGAGCCACCAATACCAATTCCAACAAATACTTCTGAGTTAGATTGGATCTTCTTAGCAGCTTTCTTGATACGAGCAAATTCATCCTTGTCATAATCAACGGGTAAGTCGATAAAACCACGGAAGTCATTACCAGCACCAGTACCCTTACGTAATTCTTCGTCGGCGGCGTTTACAAGTGCTTGCATTTCGCCAAGTTCATTTTCATGAACAAATTTGCCCAACTTAGAATCGTCAAATTTAATGTGTGTCATATTATCTCCTCCATATTCTTCAAAAACTAGATTAATCATTTTCGATGAAAATTTCAAATATTTATTCGTTTTTTTACCTTGTAACACACCCAATATAACAAAAAACCGATGGCGGTTCCAATAGTATTGAATATAACGTCGTCTATATCTGTCACACCGGTATTGAGTATAAACTGCATAGCTTCAATCGATACAGAGATCAAAGCACCCATGACAATGACATTTATAAAGCCTTTTTTTATACCTAATGCAGGTATGAAAAATCCCATTGGAATAAACCAAAAAATATTTCCATACAGATTATAAACAAAGTCCACTAGAGACTTTGCACCGGCTAATTTAACTGTCTCTACTAAAGGTTTAAGATTTATATCTGAAAGCGAACGATGCCAATAAAATTTAAACTGCCAGATAAAATATCCATCCCTAAAGACAGTCAACGCAAACAGTAGTAAAACATAGAATGCAAATACAACGATCCAAAATTCTTTAAACGCAGTAGTCTTTTTATGCTTTAGTTTTAACCAAATAACCCTTAATATTATAAAAAATAACGTATATAATATAGCTTTGTCTATTGCGTAAAATGAAAGTCGAATCAACGGAAAATGATTGATTCTATCAGCATATGCATTAGCTATATAATTATATAACGGTCCTAAGAATAACATTTTCCCATTCTTCCTCCATTTTCTAACTAATACGTATTATACTAACAATTAAGTAATTTATTTAGAAGTAGTTATAAGTAATTTTAATAAATAAGGATTCTTTAAATGAATAAAATCAAAAATTTTTTAAACAAACGTTTAGGCTTCATGACGATGTTGATTGCTTTTCTTTGGATCAAAACAGTCATTGCCTACTATATAGATTTTTCACTAGGTGCTTCCGATATTCTTCAACACTTAATAATGATTATTAATCCTATCGCTACAGCGGTCATTCTGCTTAGTCTAGCGTTATACATAAATAGAGCGCGTATCTCATATATCGTTATGGGAATAATTTATTTACTTGAAACGGTACTTCTTTACTCTAATATTTTATACTATCGTGAATTTAGTGACTTTATTTCGTTCAATACGATCATGGGTGTTTCTAAAGTTTCAAAGGGTCTTGGTACTAGTGCAATGACCTCTGCTTCGCCTCATGATTTTATTTATTGGATTGATTTCATCGTTATAGCACTACTATTTGCATTCCATTTTATAAAAATAGATAAACGTCCTTTACGCAAACTAACAGCGGCTGCAACAACAGTCCTTGGAATCATGTTATTCTCATTTAACCTAATGTTATCTGAAAGTAACCGTCCTCAACTATTAGGTCGTACTTTTGATCGTGCATATATTGTTAAATATTTAGGATTCAACTCATTTTTAGCATATGACTCTATAAAAACAGCTCAAAATAATCAAGTTCGTTCTTCGGCTGTGGGAACAGATATGGATAATGTTTTACAGTACACCAGTCAAAACTATGCTAAGCCCAATCCAGTTTACTTTGGCAAAGCTAAGGGAAAAAATATTATCATTATTCATCTAGAAAGTTTTCAACAGTTTTTGATCAATATGAAGGTCAATGGACAAGAAGTAACTCCATTTTTAAATAGCTTATACTCTGACAAAAATACCATGTCCTTTGACAACTTTTATCATGAAGTTGGACAAGGAAAAACAAGTGATGCTGAAACAATGTTAGAAACAGGACTTTTCGGTACATCTGAAGGTTCATTCTTCCAATCACTCGGTGGAGACAATACTTTACAGGCGGCACCAGCTATCCTTAGCCAAAAAGAGGGTTATACCAGTGCTGTATTCCATGGTAATGTTGGTAGTTTTTGGAACCGAGATAACGTCTACAAAAATATGGGTTACAACTACTTCTTTGACGAATCTTATTATAATAAGACAGATAACTCCAACACTGGTTATGGTATGAAAGATAAGATTATGTTGTCAGAGAGTGTTAAATATCTTGAACAGCTACAACAACCTTTCTATGCAAAATATATAACTGTTACAAATCATTATCCTTTTGAATTGGCTGATGAAGATAACGATGGCTTTGCTAAGCCAAATACTAATGCTGAGACAGTTAACAACTACTTCCTGACTGCTCATTATCTTGATAATTCAATCAAAGAATTCTTCAACTACTTAAAAGACAGTGGCCTATATGATAATTCGATGATCGTCTTGTACGGTGATCATTATGGTATATCAAATGATAAAAACCCTGATCTAGCACCATTACTAGGCTATAACGCTGACGACTGGAATGACTTCAATAATTCTCAACTACAGCGTGTTCCTTTTATGATCCACATGAAGGGTCTTAAAGGTGGGATAAATCATACTTATGGTGGAGAAATTGATGTTCTTCCAACAATAATGCATCTTGCCGGAGTAAATACTAGAGATTACATTCAAGTTGGAACTGACCTTCTTTCTAAAGATCATAAACAAATAGTTGCCTTTAGAAATAAAACCTTTGTTACAAACAAATATACTGTTCTGAAAGGTACTGATGGCAAGCCAGAAGTTTATGAAAACAAGACTGGTGAACTAATGGACTTAGACACTAACCCTAAACTTAAAGAACAAGTTGAAAAGTGGCAACAAGAGGTAAATGAAAAGCTTAAGATATCAGATGTAACCAACAATAAGAATTTACTTAGATTCTATACACCTACTGGATTTACGCCAGTTGATCCAAAGAACTACAGTTATCAAAATGAGATTCAACAATTAATTGATACCAGAAGTAAATTAGGTCTTAAATCTACCAGCGTCTATTCAAAAAATGGAAATCAATCCACTACTCCGCTATATAATACCGACGCTCCAGAAATTGGTAATGACCGCACTAATATTGATAGTTGGGAGAATATTCTAAAAGAGGATGCAAAGAATTAATTTAATATTAACTGTTTTATAATTTAAAATGGTGGAACTCTTCTTACAATGCACGCAACCCGACAGTTATTATTAAAATATTTTAATTTAGCCTTGACATATTATTTAATAAAAACTATATTGAATAGCAACAAGAAAAGTTCAAACAATGAGATTCGGAAAGTAGTTTCGAATAAGCGAAAAAGAGAGTTGTCATTTGGTGAAAGGCAATCACTTATGAAGAACGAAAATGGCCGATGATTGGTTAGTATGATCAATTGGAGAATACTAAACGGTTTGGTCCACGTTATTAGGACACGCCTTTATTTTTAATGAAGGTTGTTAAGGCTTATTTGGGTAACCAGATAAACAGTCCAGAATGGTAACGTGCTAAAGCACTTCTGTATACTACAGAAGTGCTTTTTTTGTTGTTTGGCCTAAGAAAGAGGCTTGATAATATTGTTAAGTAAGACTAGTGAAATTGAAATCAATGCAGACGGTACAAGAAGAGGATTGTCAAATTTGGCGGTTCAAATGATTGCATTTGGTGGATCGATCGGAACCGGATTATTTTTAGGAGCCGGAAGTACTATTCACAAAACTGGACCATCAATCATGTTGATCTATTTAGTTATTGGAGTATTCTTCTTCTTTATGATGAGAGCAATTGGTGAAATGATGTATTCTGATCCAGAGCAGCATACTTTTGTGTCATTTATTGGAAAATATATCAGTCCACGTTTTGGATATTTTGCTGCTTGGAGTTACTGGGCTGAATTGATTTTAGCAGGTATGGCCGAATTGACTGCTATCTCTACTTACATCAAATATTGGTTACCAAATACACCCGCATGGATAGTACAAATATTCTTTCTAGCAACTTTAACCATTGTCAATCTATCGATGGTTCGCTCATTTGGAAGATCAGAAACATTCTTATCTGGTATAAAAATCGTTGCCATTTTAGTATTAATAGTTGTTGGTATTTATATGATTGCTGTACATCATGAAAATCCTGCTGGAACACATGCTTCTTTGTCTAATTTAACTGATGGTTTCACAATGTTTCCAAACGGATTTCACTCATTTATAAATGCTTTTCCAATGGTATTCTTTGCATTTCAAGGAATGGAATTTGTTGGAATAACTACCGCTGAAACAAAACAACCTTTAAAAGTTTTACCACATGCTGTTAATCAAATTATTGGCAGAATTCTATTATTTTATATTGGCGCCCTATTTATCATCATGACTATCACACCTTGGAGATCACTTAGCCAATCACAAAGTCCTTTTGTACAAATATTTGAACTTGCTGGACTTCCTGCTGCATCACAAATAATTAATCTAGTTGTAATTGCCGCAGCTTGTTCCACTTTGAATAGTGCCATCTTTTCAACTGGAAGACACTTATATCAACTTGCTCAAGAATCTACTGGTAAAACGATGAATCCTTTTGAAAAAGTATCT
The DNA here is from genome assembly GCF_001434665.1 of Companilactobacillus tucceti DSM 20183. Classification (GTDB taxonomy): domain Bacteria; phylum Bacillota; class Bacilli; order Lactobacillales; family Lactobacillaceae; genus Companilactobacillus; species Companilactobacillus tucceti. Next base: position 54,206 of record NZ_AZDG01000011.1, read on the forward strand.
AAAAGTGGTATCCCTTATGGAAGCGTCTTGTTCTCTGCTGGAATGATGATCTTAGCTCCAATCATTAGTTCTTTTAACAGTTTAGGTGAAGCTTTTACTTTCATTGCCTCTATTTCAAGTGATATATATATTCTTGTATGTATTTTGACTATGGTGGCTCATTGGAAATATCGTCACTCTAAAGACTTTTTAGATAATGGTTTCAAAATGCCTCACTACAAGATAACTAATCCATTAACTATCCTATTGTTTGTCGGCATATTTATTACTTTATTTTTCAATAAAGAAACACTCTTACCTGCCGTCGGAGCTTTAGTATGGCTAGTCGGATTTAATATAATTCTATCTTTCTCCAACAAAAAAGAGCTTGATTCGTAAGAATCAGGCTCTTTTTAAATTACTTAACTAGTTCTTCAACTATTTCAAATAATTGTTGAACATCTTGAGGACGTGTATTACCGGTTACTTTATCAATAATTGAACTGTAAATATGTGGAATGATTTTTTTAACTCCAGCATCTAAAGCAATTTGTAAAATCTCTTCAAAATTATCTAAATCAATTCCACCTGTAGGCTCTAATGAAAAATCATGCTCAGCACATGCTTTTGCAACTACTTTGAATTCATCAACACAAGCTAAACCTTTCATCGGGAAAAATTTAATTGAGCTTCCTCCCATATCTTTAAGCATGGCTATTGCTGTTTCAATTGGAACATTTCCTGCTGTTTCTTGGCTACTTAATGGACCAGTAGCAATATTAACGTATCCTACTTTGCCAGTTGGTGAAACTAATCCATTAATAAATGTATCATTTTGACCAAGTAGAGCACGACTAATACCAACACCAGTGAATACTTGATTAATATGTTGAGGTTGTAATTCTGCTGAAATACGGCTGACCATTTGACTTTGTCTAGGATCTCCTGCACCCAAACCAACTGATAATGCATTATTAGTTTCAGCTTGATACAATTTCATATCTTTAATTGCTTCATCATCTGAATCGTAGTTTTTGGATAATACTCCTAAAACAACATGATGTTCAGCTGCCTCATAACAATCTTTGGCGTTTTGAACTGAATTTGCTAGAACATTTAAACATACACGATCTTTATAAAAATTAGGTTTATTTGACATAATTTGCTCCTCAGTTTTTTATTTTAATGAAATTGGGAAGAAAGCACCTAATACCATAGCTCCCAAAATGGCACCACCAGCGATAGGTTTTTTCCAAAGGTAAAATATAACTGCACCGATAATCGAACCAATACCAATAGGAATCGATGCTGTTGCGGCACTAATAAGGATCAGTGGACCTAAGAAACGTCCAGATGAATTCCCTGCCCCCATCATGACATCAGCGCCAAAACTAGCTTTAGATTGATTAATAGTATATTTACGTACTAATGTAATAATTCCACCAATTGCTAATCCCAAGACCAAACCCGTTGCAATCGCAAACGAAAAATTAGTAATTGGTGCTTTAATACCTACACTTAACAAAATAGCTGGTATTCCAATTCCGACACCCGTCAAAATTGAACCACCTAAATCCAAAATTCCAACTAGAGAACCTTCCAATATTCTGGCAAATAAGAAACTAGCACCAAAAGCTGCGGCTGCACCATATGAGCCCCCATCCATACCAGCTTTTAACATAGCAACGATTGCCACTTCATTGAATGCACCTACACCATATTGGTAGTACATATGTGTCCCGGCAAAAACTCCTGCAGACATTAATCCGACTAGAATCGGAAATGACCACTCGGAATACCAAAAACTCTTCTTATCTATTTCCATCGATTCCATTTAATCTACTCTCCTATTTAACATTGAATAATCCATGCAAACTGTCTAACCAATTAGGAACTGGTAGTTTAAAGCTCTCAATCATTTGAACATCGAATCCTCTAAAGAAAGCACTTAGAACAAATAGCACAATAATTACAGTGAACATAACCTTTGTAAGTTTTACCCAGCCTAATTCATCAACACCTTTACCAATCAAAATTCCTAATACAACACCAGGAACAGCATTTCCCATAATCATAGCTGATAATCCACCAAAAACAGTTGCCCATAGACCACTTCTTTTACCGGCATCAATAGCTGCTAACCAAAAAATAATCGGCATAACAATATTGATCAATAACTCAGCGGCTGGTACTAAAACCTTAACAGCAGTAATTTGTAATGACTTAGGAATAGCAGAAGCAGTAGTGTTTAAAAATACGACAACTACCATACCGATAATGGCACTAGCAAAAGCCATCTTCTTTGGGTTATGCATTGTTTCTTCAATTTTTTTATTACGCATCAACAATGCTGCGGTTGCCCAATTAGGTATTACACGATGAGTGATATCTTGAGTAAATGCACCAGCTCCAACCGTAGAAGCCCAAGCATTAAAGAAAAAACCCAATCCAAATGAAAAATGTGATGCTGGATCTCCTTCACAGGCATTCATTTCTCCAAGAGTTCTAAAAGCACCTAATGCTTGAACGTTTGGTGCATTAAACATTCTGGCGGCTCCCATTCCAGCGGCAAAACCAACTAGACCACCAATTAAAATCGACTTCAATAATATAAGTACAAACGTCATCCTTATTCCTCCCTTTGCCGACTAAAAAACCTTGGTAGCTGAATTCCGTTAGGATCAGCTACTTGATTCTTGATAAATTCAATTTCCTTTAAATCTAAGTATTTGATTTCTGTCTTTACCCTGAGTGTGACCTGATACATCTCCCGTTTTCTTGGCAAAAAGAAAAATAAAAAATGTTCAATATATTCGTTTACTCTTGCTTCTACAACTTCAACTGAAACTGGGGTAATTTGAATGGTTAAGTCCATATCCTGACTAATAGATTTTGAAATTTTAGATAATGCGTCAGCCATCGCTTCTTTTTTACCTTTACCATTACCCGAAACTGTCAAAATTTTTTCTTGAATCTTTTGAGAATCAGATTTCATCGTTTTCCCCTAACCATTAACGCGATTATATGCTTCTACTAACTTTTGACCGAGCTCTTCAGTATCCATAAAGCCAAATCCTAGGGCTTGGATACCATCTTCAATCGCAGTTACTCCTTCTTGAACTGAACGCATACTATGACGTTCTGTATATCCATATTTATTCTTTGCAGTGATTGCTCCAGCACCACCACTACCACAAAATGAAATACCAATATCAGCGTTCTCTTGTTTCATAACGTCACCTAAACGCATATCTGCACCCATTCCTGGAACAATGACTGCAACTCCTCCAGCTTTTTCTACTCCGGCTGCCACATGTTGGCCTTTTCCCATACGATCAGCAATTACAACTTTTGTCATTTGTTTTTCCTCCTAGTTTTTAGCAACTTCAAAATGTACAGCTAAAATATATTTTTCTTGTTCATTCAAATTTCCAATTCTAGTAGCTACTCGATCAGCTGCATCCAAACTTTCTTGTGATAATCCATCAAACATTGATATATCAACGTCTTCTAATTTTTATTGAGTTTCTGATCGTTTAACCATTTCTGCTAAATGATTAGTTAATACTTCTACTTGTGTTTCATCTGGATTAGCACCAATTACTTCCATTTCTATAAGAGCTTGATCCAAGATTTGTTTAACTTTTTTTGAATAGGGACTTGCTTCAATTATTTTCTTAGTATTCTCACTGATTGGTACAACTTTCATTCTATTTACCTCATGATTTCCGTTATTTTTTCAATAATAGTTTTCATTTCTTCTTCATGGACAGCTCTAACATCAAATTCAATAATTCCCATATTTGCACGATACTCACGTGTGTAAATGGCAGGACTATCAACTTTCATTTTTTCAATTAGCTCTTTAGCATCAATTGGAGAATTTTTATCCACCGTTACGCTAGCGCGATAAATATCTCTACCAGCTGAATCCTGTGTGATTTTGGCTTCTAAATGATTTATTTTATTTATCTGTTCAACGAATGGGGCCAATCTAGTTTTCATAGAATCGCCGCTTTCAGGACCGAACTCTACATAATCTTCAATGGCTCTAGTTAATCCAAGTATATTGTCCTTACCAACTTTCATGGCACGACCAATACCTTTAGATTGAAGTCTGATCCATTCAATATATGGTTTTTTACCTAAAACTAAGCATGATGATGGACCAGAAAATGCCTTTGCACCACTATACATAACAATATCAACACCCATATTGATATATTTGTATAAATCTTCTTCAGCAGCAGCGTCTAATATCAAAGGTAAATTATTATCGTGTGCAACATCCAAAGCTTCTTGGATCGTTAACATACTTTTTTGAACAGCGTGATGACTTTTAACATACAAAATTGAACTAGTTTGAGGGGTGATCATCATTTTTAAATGCTCAGCTGAACACATATTGGCATATCCGGCTTCAATCATTTTTCCACCGCCAAGTTCGATCATCACTTCTTCTGGAGCACCGTAATCAACGTTTTGACCTTTAGGTATCACTACTTCACGATCTGTAAATTTATCACTGAATGGATGATAAACATGATACATACTTCCCTTACCAATGATTCCAGCAATACTTTCCGCAATGGCTGCTGAAGCAGATGGTAAAATCACACCGTCTTCTGCACCAATCAATTTAGCAAGATGTTGACCTGTTTTTAATACCAGATCACTCATCTCAAAGAAATGTTGACCGCCAAATTTTTGAGCTTCTAAAACTGAATCGGATACTTTTGAAACTCCTAAAATAGTCATTTTTCCACTAGCATTAATAACTTGCTTTAAATCATATTTCTCATAAATATCGTTCATTAAAATTCCTCCAAATTTGTCTCGTAAACTTCTCCGGCAACTACTGCAAAATGAGGAACAATCGACATATCTGTAGTTTTTTCATTGCCGTTGGAATCGATTAAAACTTTAGATTTACTTTCGACATCAAAAATTGTTAAATCACCATCAAATCCTGATTTTAATTGACCTTTATTTTTTAAATTAAAATTCTCAGCTGGATTTGTTGTGATCATTGGCAATATATCGGGTAAGGTGTATCCAAGATAAAGCATCTTATCTAAACAAGTTGCCAAGTTATAGACTGGACCATTCTCACGATTGTGATGATAAAGATCACTACTGATAGACTTTGGAGTTAGTCCAATACTTCGAGCTTCTTGCGCTACTTCAAAATTAAAACTATCGGTTCCGTGTCCAACATCAAAAATTATTCCGCGATTATATCCTTCAATTGCAAAATCCTTAATCCTATGCAAATCAAGGTTCATGATTCCATTTTGTTTACCGTTATAACAGTGAGTCATAATATCTCCTGGACTCATTAAGGACATAATTTCACTCAATTCAGGAGGATTACTTCCGATATGGACCATCAATGGTAAATCATGATTTAGTTTTTGAATTGCTTTAGCTCTTTCTAGTGGATGTACACCATTACCAGAAACAACTGATTTACTTATTCGAGCCTTAATACCAACCACAAACTCGGAATATTCTTCAATCATCTTTGTTACTAAATCATCTTTTATCCGTGTCATATCACCTAATTCATCTTGAGCAATAATGCCGGTTTTAGAAATATTACACATTGCATAAACATTCGTTCTAGCATTTTTGCTTAATTTATAAAAATCAGGTAAATTATCATATCCGGTTGAACCAGCATCAATAACAGTTGTTACGCCAGCATCGACACCGTCTAAATCTGGTTTATCATAGTATAAACTTAATTTTTCATAACAATGAACATGATCATCGATCCAACCGGAACTGACATAGTATTTTGAATGGAGGTCAAAAACTTTTTTGGCCTCAACATTACCGGGAATCTTAGTCGCAACATCAATAATCTTGCCTTGATCTATTAATACTTCAATTGATTGACCAGTAATGGTTTTTCCATTCTTCACATATAAATCGACCATGATATCCTCCTATTTTTTGTTCGAATAGATAATAACATTATAATGTTTATATGTAAAACGCTTTCTAAATCTCATATTTAATTTTATATGGATTTAGAGACGTTAAATAAATGGCCTCTGAATATTCAATTAAGTGACCATGATGATTAAATGACTTTCTGATTCTTCTAATGCCAATGTCTTCTGAACTTTCCAATTGTTTTTGTTCGTCAGAATTTAGTTTATAAGCAAAAAACTCATCATCAAAATTATTTACCATTTCCCCTATCTCTTTGATAACTTGGTACAGAGAGACTTTTTCTAATTCGTACTTCATTTCATCATTCAATTTGAACGGCAAATAATGATGTAATAAAATATATGGTCTTCCATTAAGTCGATATATTTTTGTGATACGCGTTATAGATCCAGTAAGACGATTTAGGTCGAATTTAACCGGACTTTCATCAGCTGATATTTCATCAACTGACAAAATCTCTTTTTGTAGTTCGCTACCTTCATGCTCCAGAATACTACTAAATGATTGAGCTTTTGATAGCCTATTAAATAAGCGATTACTGATAACAGTAGTCCCCTTACCACTTTGTTTTTCTACATATCCTTCGCTTACTAAGACTTTTATAGCGTTGCGAACGGTTATTTTACTAACATCATAAATTTTTTCTAACTCTGTCTCAGTAGGTAAAAAATCTCCTACGTCATATTCACCAGATAAAATTTTTCTTTTTAAATCATCAGCAACTTGTTGGTACAAAATAATACGTTCCATATTTATTCTCCAATAATACTTTCTATAATGATTATATTATCATAATCATTATTTTAATAGTTAGTTATAAGCTAACTAACATTACTTATTTGTAAATCGCAAAAAGAGTGTGACAAAAAAGGGATCATGACTTATGTCACACCCCTTTTTACTTCAAATCATATCTCGCCAGATTCTAACTACCTACTCTTCATCATCGGATTTGTTATGTTCATAACCCTCATCAAAGAATGTAACGGTAAAGGTAGTACCTTTATCCAACTCACTCTTAACTTTTATTTCGCCACCATGATTTTCTATCAACTGATGAACAATTGATAATCCTAGACCAGATTCACCATACTTACGGTTCTTACGTGAAGGATCGGCTTTATAATAACGATCCCAAATATTTTTAACTTGATCTTCAGACATACCAATACCGGTATCTTTGATCTCAAAAATAGATGCATGCTTATCATCTTTACGATAACCGGAAACAGTAACTTCACCATCATTAGTAAATTGAATAGAATTTTGAATAATATTAAACATCACTTGGACAAAGCGATCGTAATCCGCATAAGTCATCAATTTATCTTCTGGAGTTTTTAAAGTGATTTTATCATTAGATTCTCCTGCTTTTTTCTCTAACTGTGATGTAATGTCCTTCAATGGAACAGTAGCATCAAATTCTCTTCTAGCTAAAGTAATTTGATTAGTTCTGATTTTTTCATAATCAAGATTTTCATTAACTAAACGAATCAAACGATTAGTCTCATTTCTCATTAACTCAATGCTTTGACCCTTGGATTCTTCAGGAATAGCATCATAAGCAAGTCCCTCCAATAATCCATTGATAGTAGTTAATGGAGTTCTCATTTCATGAGATGCATCTGCCATAAATTCTTTTCGACGTTGTTCTTGACGTTTTATTTCTTTATCAGAGGCTTCAAGTGACTTGACCATCTTATTAAAATCATCAGCCAAATCATCCAATTCGTCTCGATTTTTACTTTCAATTTGAACAGAGAAATCATTATTAGCAACTCTTCTTGTAGCGCCACGTAAGCGATTGATTCTATTAACTTGATACCTAGACAACAAGAAACTTAAAATTATCGCTGCTAACAAGGAGATCAACAAGGCAAAATAAAGCCGACTATTGATTTCACCAATATTAGTCTGCAATTCACTAACATCTGAACCAGCCCAAACAGCGGCAACTAATTTACCGTTTTGGAACCACGGAGTAAGAACATAAACATAACTAATATCACCCTTCTTACTTAATTGCGGATTCCCTTCCGTTCCTTCAGGCTTTTGAATATTTCGAATTGTCTTTCCTTGCTTTAACTTATTCCAATATGATTTCTTTAAATGCAGTTTTACATTACTTGGATGAGATGGATATACTTGATTATTCTTATAATCAAACACAGCAAACTGAACATTGCGTTCTGATAAAACTTGTTCAACAGTACGAATGTTATCACCAGTAATATTATGTATCTCACCAGTATTTGGATCTGTTTTTAAAGCTATCTTCTCCAAATTTCCTGCGTAACTCTCTAAACTCTTATAAGTTCGATTGTATTCCCACGTTGTAGAAGTACTAGTAACCGAATAGAGAATGATTCCAAGAGTTGTTAAAATAACAATCAAGAAACTCAGCATATTTTGATAAATTAATTTCATATTTTAATCAGCCTTGACTCCTGAATCATCAAATTTGTAACCAACACCCCAAACTGTTTCTATAACTTGAGGACCGACCTTTTCTATTTTTTGACGTAATTTCTTAATATGAGCATCAACTGTACGCTCCTCACCAAAGTAATCATAATCCCAAACTTGTTCCAAAAGCTGTTCTCTTGAAAATACTTGTTTAGGTTTACTAGAAAGAGTTTTCAACAAATCAAATTCTTTTGGTGTCAAATCAGGTATTTCTTTACCATCCAAAAATGCTTCACGAGTATTTGAATTTAGTTTGAAGTATCCAGTGTTAACGTCAAAGCCTTCATTATTTTCATCTGTATCTGGTTTATCACTATTAGTTTTAGCAGCTTCTTTTGCGACACTTTCGTTTCTTCTGTGAATAGCCTTCATCCTTGCAATTAAAGTAATTGGGCTGAATGGCTTAGTTACATAATCATCAGCACCAAATTCCAATCCTAAGACTTGATCACTTTCGGTATCACGGGCAGTTAACATAATTATTGGGACAGTTTTAGAAACTTTACGGATCTCTTTAGCAACTTCCATTCCATCTTTACCAGGTAAGTTTAAATCTAAAGTTATCATATCCCACTCATCAGCGTGTTCGTTGAACATATCAACAGCTTCATTACCATCATATGCAAAACTAGCATCCCAATTTTCTTTTTGGAAAAACATACTCATCATTTCCGAAACAGATTTATTATCTTCTATCATTAATATTTTCATTTATTTTCCACTCCATATAGTTACCACTACCTCAAACAGGTAAAACTTGTTACTATGAATAAGTATACAAAATAAATTGAGGTCGGTGATTTTTTGAATAAGAACTATCAAGGCACAGTATTTTTTTATCTTGACGGCACATTACTAAACGAACACTCGCAAGTTGATCCAGATGTAGCAGATGCAATTCATCAATTACGAGAAAACAACTATCTTCCAGTTATCTGTACAGGTCGTGCACCTGACGAAATTGTTGATATATCTAAAGCAACTGGTATTGATACTAATATTACTTTAAATGGCGCACTTGTCCAATCAGAACAAGAAATTATTTATGAAAATATTCTTGAACCTGAACTTATTGAAAAAGTAATTGATACAGCTACAAAATTCGATGATGTTGTCGGTATGCATTCATACACATCAACATCTATTAATCGCAGAACTGATGTAGTCGAGGACTTTTATCAAATGGTGCATTTGCCATTACCAAAAGTTGACGCTGATTTTTACAAAAAAGTAAAAGTTCCTATGATCGTCGTTGTATCACCTGAAAAAGAAGATCGTTACCAGGTAAAATATCCAGAATTGAAATTCTATAAAACAGGTACCTACTCTATTGACGTTGTAAAAAACGGTATTACCAAAATGAGTGGTATCAATAATCTAATTAAGAATATGCAATTAGATGATAAACCTGTCTACGCTTTTGGCGATGGTCCAAACGACTTAGAAATGATCCAATCAGCCGACTACAGTGTTGCCATGGGAAATGGAACTGACGAAATTAAAAATTCTGCAAACTATGTTACTTCTGCTAACATTGATGGTGGAATTCGTAATGGTCTTAAACATTATAATTTGATTTAATTTCTCATTAACATGAAATTCAGAAAAGGATTCGCGATTTACATCCCCGTAAATTACGAATCCTTTTTGCATGGAATTTATTTTACAACGACAACTTTACCTTTCATGTGTCCTGCTTCCACAATCTTAGTTGCTTCTTTTAGAGATTCTAGATCAAATCCCTTAATTACCTTAGTTGTTGTTGATTTAATAATTCCAGAATCAAGATCATCTGCCAACTTTTCTAGATATTCTCCTTGAGTTGACATTGATTCAAGATTATAAAAAGCTTTAGTAAACATCCATTCCCAATTAAAGTTAACAGATTTACTCTTTAAATCTGAGACATTGGATTCTCTTAAATTAGTTATTGTAGCAAAGGATCCAAATGGTTTGATCAATTCAACTATTTCTCCCCAATGCGGATCATTATCACTTAAACCTAAAATATAATCAACATATTTTATACCTAAGTCACGTACTTGCTTGATCAAATCTTGATGATGGTCAATAACTAGGTCTGCTCCTAATTTCTTTATCCATTCAACTTTCTCACCAGTAGCGGTTGCAATAACTCTTAAACCGGCTAAATGAGCCAACTGAACGGCAACGGATCCAACTCCACCCGCACCATTTATGATCAATACAGTTTTATTAGAATTATCAGCGTTAGTATCTATATTTAATTTCTCATATAAAAGTTCACTTGCTGTCAAAGTGATCAGTGGCATAGATACACTTTCTTCAATAGATAATTTTCTAGGAGCTTTAGCTATCAATCGTTGGTCGATAAGTTCAAATTCTTGATAACTTCCCTCACGAGAATAATCACCAGCAAAAAATACAGTATCACCGATCTCAAACTTCGTAACATCGGATCCTTTTTTTACGATTTCTCCATAACCATCAAAACCAACGACCTTAGGATCGGTCAATTGACCAGAGATTTTTTTCCTAGTAGCAATATCTACTGGGTTAATAGAGACACCAGCAATTTTAACCAATACATCTTGATTTTTTGGTTCAGGTACATCTTTAATTATTTCGGTTAAACTATCTAAATTACTATCAACAAAGCCATATGTTTTCATTCAGCAACACGCCCTTCTGATGATATTTTACAACAAATATCATTAGTTACCAAAAAAGACCAAAGGAAATATTCCCCTGATCTTTTCGATGTGATTATTATTTTTAAACTATTTCAACTGTTGCACTTGTGATTCCATATGAAGGAATCATATTGTTTGGCATAGCAACATCGATTTGATAAGGATTCGATGCAGCAAATGTTCCTGTATCATTAACAGTTCGATACCAAACATCCCCTTGTGCAGTGGTAATTTTCAAACGTGTACCGCGTGGAATAACTCCCAAGTTAGTTGCCACGCCGCCATAACCCATGTTAGATCCTAATACTGCAGGATCATAGAAACTTATTTTAAAAGTTCCAACGTTTTGGCTTGCTGTTTGATTTGGTTGAGATGTTTCTGCTGGTGCTTGTGTTGCTGATTGAGTAACTGGTTGTGATGGTTGCTCGACATCAGCTTTAACTTGATTCACTACTGGTTTTTCTGGTGCAAGATCGACATCTTCCATATGATGATCTTTCTCACTGTACTTAATACCAGGTATAAATTCCTTGTCACCTGGTAAAGAGATTTTCTCGTTTAGTTTTTTAGCATTTTCACCATTATCTGTTAATCCTGATAATGTGCCATTAAAATCCCCTACATTACTTGTCATTTGATCACTGTTATTTTGAGTTGCAGCATATGCATTAACTGAATATCCTGTTCCCACTACTAGCATTAATCCTGCTACAAATAACGCTTTAATTTTAGTTTGCTTAATCAACTAATCCCCCCGGTTTTTTCTTAATCACCAGAGGACACTATACAAGATGAATATTTCAAACATATTACACGAAGAATAAGAAATTTCAGTTACATTCCATTTTCGTAATATGGTTGTAATATGATTCAGATATCCGAAATATTTTTTGTAAATTGTAATTCTTTAAACAAATGCACATTAAACCTGAACATAGTACTATTTTAGTTTTCCAAGAAAAAGTGTCTTACGAGAACAATCATTTGTTCAATAAATTTATTTATGCTAAGTTTGATATATACATGGAATGGAGGAATTTAATATGTCAAAGAAAATTGCTGTTATTGTCGGTAGTTTACGTAAGGGATCATTCTCACGCCAAATCGCCAAAAATTTAATGGGATTGTTCCCTGATGGCTTTGAACCAGAATTTGTAGAATTTGGTGACTTGCCACTTTATAGTGAGGATATTGATACACCTGAAAACGTTCCAGCTTCTTATACAGAATTTAGAAATAAAATCAAAGATGCCAGCGGTGTACTATTTGTAACACCTGAATATAACCGTTCAATTCCTGGTGGATTAAAAAATGCTATTGATGTAGGATCACGTCCTTATGGAGAAAATGCTTGGGAAAAGAAACCAGCTGCTATCGTTAGTGTTTCACCTGGTGCTATCAGTGGATTTGGTGCAAACCACATCTTACGTCAATCTCTAGTATTCTTAGATATGCCAACACTACAACAACCAGAGGCTTATATCGGTAATGTTACAAACATTCTTGATGAAAATGGTAAGGTTTCAGACAAGACTGTTGGATTCTTACAAAGTATCGTTGACGCATACGTTGAATTGCTAAATCGTTATTAATTTTAATAAACGTCTCATATGAGACGTTTTTTATTTGCACAACTATCCATTAATAATGTATATTACATTTTATCAACAGTTTGTTCTGTGTGATTGTACAGAGGGAAAATTGTGATAACTTGAATATATTGCAAGTTCCATGTTGTTTTTCAAAAAAAAGTCACATTTATGTGGTAAAACAACATGTATAGAAGATGGAGGCAATGTTGGTTGTATGGTAACAATTGGAAAATATTTAAGAACAAAGAGGTTCTTTAAGGAAATGACTTTACAACAGGTAGTTTATGCTGCTAAACACGATTATAATTTATCAACATCAACTTCTGTTCTAAGTGCATTAGAAACTAACAAAACTAGAACTATGGACGGAGCATTATTATTTGTCCTAGCGGACTTATATGATATTGATTTAAATGAACTTCGCTCAGTCATTCTAGATGGAAAAAAGGAACAAGACTTGGAAAAATAGTCTTGTGCGATAATCCCTTTATGGTTGTCAGATGAAATACAATAATTCATCTGATGATTATG
>NZ_AZDG01000012.1 GCF_001434665.1 Companilactobacillus tucceti DSM 20183
ATTATTTTCCCAGAAGTGCTCTTATTTATCTGTATCAAATTATATACTCAGTACCTAAAAGATATGATTTTTTTTATTGCCGCAACGTCAATCAGATTATCTGATATTACGTGTTAAACTTATTGAATAAAAGGGAGGGACCGATATGAGACGAATGAGCGGTGCACAATTGCTTGGATGGATTTTTTTCTGGTTACAAAATGTGGTCTTAATAGCCACTTCAATTATTTCTACTGTAAATTCAAAAGATCCGACGATTATACCTCATGATCTCTTGTCGACTGGTTTTGCCTTTGGATTGTTTTTATTCTTTGTAGTTTTTCTACAAGGTATGGCTGGTGTTGCAATAAAGAAGTTACATGAAGAAAATTATTGGTCGATCGTACTTTTGATAATAGGAATATTTTTCAATTGGTTTTATGTTATTTCAGCCATTTGGGGTATGATTTTAAATCAGAAAGCGGATAATATTAAATCAAGAACCTAGCAGCATGGTAAACTTAATTCGGGGTAAAGTTTATGAATAGCAAATCACAAGTGAGTGGTTGGATCGTTTTTTGGCTAACCAATATATTTATAATAGGGCTAATTTTAGTTTCAATCGTTCATCCAAAATATAAGACCTCGATTCCGTATGATGTTTCTTCGATGATTTTGGCTGTCTTATTATTAATTTGTATAGTAATTATTCAAGTTGTGGTGGGTTTATCAATTAAGAAGTTACACAAAAATGTTTATTGGTCAGTTGTGTTGTTTGCAATTGGCATAATTAGTAATTGGCTGTATTTAATACCAGCAATTTGGGGCATGATCATAAACAAACAAAAAGCTGACGAAACTTAATTCGTCAGCTTTTATTATGCTCTGATTTTTGAATGTTTATATGAATATCCAAAGTAAATACAAAGTCCAATAGCGAACCAGACTACGAATCTTAACCAAGTTTCCCAATTAAGTCCGACTACTAGCATGATACAGAATAAGATGGCAATTATTGGAGTTATAGGAACCCAAGGTGCTCTAAATCCACGATGAATTTCAGGATGTTTATATCTCATCCAAAGGACTCCGGCAGAAACGAGAATAAAGGCTGTCAATGTACCAATATTAACCAATTCAGATAAGATATTTAGATTTACTACGCCGGCCGCTAAAGCGGTAATTATTCCAAAGAACCATGTTCCTTTATAAGGTGTTTGACGTTGTATGCTGACGTCACCAAAGAATTTGGGGAATAATCCATCTCTTGACATAGAGTAAGTGATTCTTGATTGACCATATAATTGAACTAAGATAACTGTTGTCATACCTAAAATGGCACCAACGCTGACGATAATACTTAGCCATGTTTGACCGGTTGCTTTTATAACCGCCAAAATAGGCGCATCAAGGAATTTTGCAAAAACGGTATATTTAACAACACCAGTCATTATCAGTGTCATTGTAATGTATAAAATTGTTGATATACCAAGTGAGAATAAAATTCCTCTTGGTAGAGTTTTACTTGGATTGATAGTTTCCTCAGCACTTGAAGAAACAGAATCAAAACCGATGAATGAGAAGAAGACAATTGATGCGGCTGGAATTACCCCGGATGCCGTACCATTATGGAATGAGTAGATTCCGTATGGTGTAAATGGTTTCCAATTTTGAGGTTTTACAAACCAGACTGTGCAAATAATAAATAACAAAATAACGGCTAATTTGATCACTACCATTGTATCGTTAACACGCTTTGTTTGATTGATACCCATAGCAATGATACATGTAATTAGAATAACGATTAGAAAAGCTGGAAGGTTGAAGTATGTTTTTACTCCAGGAGTAGTTCCAGCCGCAGCAGTTAATCCTTTAGGGATTTTTAAGCCAAAATTAGTTAGTAAGTTGACGAAATATCCTGACCAGCCAGCAGCTACAGTTGCAGCTCCTAAGGCATACTCAAGAATTAAATCCCAACCAATGATAAAAGCTACAATTTCACCAAAAGAAATATAAGAATAAGTGTACGCGGAACCAGCAACTGGTGCCATTGAAGCAAACTCTGCATAACATAATCCTGCAAATCCACAACAGATAGCAGCTATTAAAAATGATAATGCTAAGGAGGGACCGGTAGTTAGAGCACCTTTACCAGTTAATACGAAAATACCAGTTCCGATGATAGCTCCGATCCCGAGGAAAGTTAGATCCCATGTATGAAGAGTTCGCTTCAAGGGGGAAGTTCTGTTGAGCAATTCATTAATGTCTTTTTTTTCAAATACATTCATGAAGCAACACCACCTTTGTTTTATTGCCGACATTCTAAGTCCTGATACGCCAATAATCCAGAATAATGAATTTCTATAATTGAAAATATTTTTTTGTAAAACTGAATAAATTCTTTTCTACCGCCGAGAAAAGATAATTGACAAAATATCAATATAAGAATAAAAATGATCATTGTATTCGTTTTCAAATGAGAGACATCTCATTAATTTCAGAGAAGGAAAGTGGAATTATGACAAAAATGATTGCAGGACAAGCTTTAGTTAAAGTATTAGAAGAATGGGGAGTAAAGCAAGTCTATGGTATTCCGGGGGGATCTATAAACCATACTGTTGAGGGATTATATTTAGAAAAAGATAATATTAAATATATTCAAGTGCGTCATGAGGAAGTTGGAGCCATTGCTGCTTCAGCTGATGCAAAATTCACGGGCAAAATCGGTGTAGCTTTTGGTTCTGCCGGCCCTGGTGCTACTCATTTATTTAATGGGTTATATGATGCCAAAATGGATCATGTTCCAGTTCTAGCATTGGTTGGACAAGTTCCACAAACAGCTATGAATACTAATTATTTCCAAGAGATGGACGAAACACCAATGTTTGAAGATGTTTCAGTTTATAATCGTACCGTTACAACAGCGGAACAAATTCCATATGTTATTAATCAAGCTATCAGAGAAGCATATCGTCAAAAGGGAGTAGCTGTTGTTACATTACCTGAAGATTTAACAAATAAAGAAATTGATTATGTTTCGCCAAAAACTCCAAAGATTGTTAAAAATAATTTCTCACAAGTTATTAATGCAGATGACATTGAAAATACATTGAAATTATTGAAGGAAGCAAAACATCCATTAGTATATGCAGGACGTGGATTATTGGGAGCCAAGGATGTATTAACAAAGTTTTCTGAACAATTTAATTTACCAGTTATGAATACCGTTCCAGCAACTGGTGTTATTAGTACAGACCATCCTAACTTTATAGGTACATTTGGACGTTTAGGTAGTAAATCAGGATTTGAAGCATTACAACATACTGATTTAATTTTGTTCTTAGGTTCAGAGTTTCCATTTGCAGGTTTCTGGCCAAAGAATTTAAAGATTATCGAAGTAAATAATAATCCATACGATATTGGTAAGACTGTTGATGTTGATTACGCAGTAATCGCTGATGCTAAAAGTTATTTACAAGCATTGATCGATACAGGCGATACTTTACCAGCTGGAAATTGGCTAAAAGCAAATCAAGAGAATAAGAAAAACTGGGATAAATGGCTAGATAAGTTAGCTAAGGATGATAGCAAAGGCCTAAATCCAGAAACAGTCATGGCAAAAGTTAAGGAATTAGCTGGTCCAAACGATACCTTTGGTGTTGATACTGGTAACGTTTCTGAATGGAGTGTTAGAGGATTACCAATGAATAAGAACCAACGTTTCGCATTGTCCGGATTATTCGCTACTATGGGATTTGGATTACCTGCTGGATTATCAGGTGCATTGAGCGTTCCAGATGCACAAAGTTGGTCATTTTCTGGTGATGGTGGATTCTCAATGGTAGCTCCAGATCTAATCACAGAAGCACGTTATAAACTACCTGTTATTAATGTTGTTTTCTCAAATGAAAGATTAGGTTTTATCTATTATGAACAAGTTGCAACAAAACAACACTTGTATGGTGTTGATTTAACGGGTGCTGATTGGGCTAAAGTTGCTGAAGGACTTGGTGGAATTGGATTTACCGTTTCATCTATTAAAGATGTTAATGAAGTGTTTAGTAAGGTTAAAGAATTACAAGAATCAGGTAATCAAAAACCAATAGTTATAAATGCTGTTATTAAACAAGATGATCCAGTTGCAACTGCATTCATGCCATTAGATGAAAAGTTATATGGAAAAGATACTGTTGATGCGTACGCTAAACAATATAATATTGATGTTTCTGAACAACCATCATTAGGTGAGTTGTTGAGAGCTACTGGTGATAATCAATAGTACAAAAAAAGATTGAATCAAACGATTCAATCTTTTTTTATCCAAAATCACCGGAAATATAATCTTCAGTTGCCTTTATTTCAGGTGCTGTAAAGATATTTTTTGTTTCATTGTACTCAATAATATGACCCATATGAAAGAAAGCAGTGTAATCACTGATTCTTGAAGCTTGTTGCATATTATGCGTAACGATAATAATAGTGTAACTTTTACTTAAAAGTTCAAGTGTTTCTTCAATCTTAGAAGTAGAAATAGGGTCCAGAGCACTTGCTGGTTCATCAAGTAATAAAATATCAGGATGCATGGCAATAGATCTGGCAATACAGAGTCTTTGTTGTTGACCACCAGATAAGGCTAGTGCACTTTTATCTAGATCATCTTTGACTTCATCCCAGAGTGCAGCATCTTTTAAACTAGTTTCAAGACGTTTTTGTAATTCATTTTTGTCGTTGATACCATTATTTCTTAATGCAAATAAAATGTTGTCTTTAATGGATTTGGCGAATGGATTAGGTCGTTGAAATACCATCCCAATATGACGTCTAACTTCATAAACATTAATTTTCTTTGAATTAATATCAGTGTTTCTATAAAGAATTTTACCGTCTACTTGGGCAATCTTATCATTCATTCTATTCAAGCATCGTAGGTAAGTAGATTTACCAGATCCTGAAGCACCAATTAAAGACGTAATCTGGAAACGAGGAAAATCAAGACTGGCATCAAAAATGGCGTGACTTTTTCCGTAGTGAACTTGTACGTTATCGGTCGAGATGGCGATTTCTTTATCTATTTTACTAATATATTGTTGATTAAAATCATAAGTTTTCAAACAATTATCCTCACTTTGCTGCAGTCATTTTCTTAAATAATTTATTACCAAGATATCTAGCACCTAAGTTAAAAATCAAGATAACAATGATTAAAACGGCTGATGATGCACTAGAAATTACTCCAGCATCAGGTGTGACACTTTCAGTATTTACTTTCCAAATATGGACAGCTAATGTTTCCGCTGGTCGCATAGGATTTAGAAAGCTTGTTTCAGTAAAGGGATTCCAATTACCGTAATCTACGCTAGGAGCACTTTGCCCAGCAGTATATATTAAGGCAGCAGCTTCACCAAAGATTCTACCTGAACAAAGAATTAACCCAGTTAAAATACCTGGTAATGCCATTGGTAAAATAATTTTAGTAATAGTCTTCCAACCAGATAATCCTAAGGATGTACCAGCTTCTCTTTGTAGATCTGGAACACTACTTAGGGATTCTTCAATGTTTCTTGTTAAAAGAGGGAGATTGAAAAATGTTAAAGCTATAGCACCGGCTAAAATTGAAAATCCTAAGTTTAATTGAATAACTAACAATAAATATCCAAACAATCCAACAACAACTGAAGGCAATGAACTTAAAACTTCAATAGAAGTTCTGATTATGTCAGTTATCCAGTTATCTTTAGCGTATTCGGATAAATAAATACCAGCTCCTAGTGCAATTGGAAATGAAATGATCAAAGCAAGGATCAAAAGATAAAGCGAATTGAAAAGTTGATCTCTGACACCACCACCAGCACTGAATGATTGGGCTTCTGATGTTAGGAAATGCCAGTTAATATCAGGCACACCATTATATAAGATGTAACCTAATAAAGAAATTAAGATGGTAACGACAATACCAACTAACCCGTAAATTATTCCTGTAGCTAATTTGTCAGATTTTTTAGCGTTCATTTTTAATGTTACCTCTTCTTCCAATGAATCTTACTACTAAGTTAAATAACAGAGACATAAATAGTAGAACTAAAGCTAATGACCAAAGAGCGTTGTTAGGTAGTGTTCCCATAACGGTATTTCCAATTTCTGTAGTTAGCTTACTAGTTAAAGTTGAGGCTGGAGAAATTAAGTTCTTTGGCATTAATACTGCATTACCAATTACCATTTGGACAGCCAAGGCTTCACCAAAAGCACGTGCCATACCGAAGATAACGGCTGTTAGTAATCCAGGTGCGGCCGCTTTTAGAATAACTTTGTAAATAGTTTGCCAGCGGGTTGCCCCTAAGGCTAGGGAAGCTTGACAATAATGCATTGGAACTGATTTTAAACTATCAACTGATAGGGATGTGATAGTAGGTAGAACCATTACGAATAAAACTAATGTTCCGGAAAGAATACCAAAACCTGTTCCACCAAAAATACCTCTAATGAAAGGTACTATTAAAGATAGTCCGATAAATCCATATACAACTGATGGAATACCAACTAATAATTCAATAACCGGTTGTAAAAATTTGGCTCCTTTTTTATTTGCAATTTCTGTCATAAATACAGCG
Organism: Companilactobacillus tucceti DSM 20183; assembly: GCF_001434665.1. Classification (GTDB taxonomy): domain Bacteria; phylum Bacillota; class Bacilli; order Lactobacillales; family Lactobacillaceae; genus Companilactobacillus; species Companilactobacillus tucceti. The sequence continues at coordinate 6,588 of NZ_AZDG01000012.1, forward strand.
GCACCTATTGCAAATGGAGTAGCGAGTAAAGCAGCCAAAATGGTAACACTAAATGATGTAACGATCATTGGTAAAGCACCAACTTGTGGATTACCGTACTTATCTACATCACCAGGTTTCCAATCTGACTGTGTTAAAAAGTTCCAAAATTTAACTCCATTTTGAGTGAATGTTGCAAGTCCCTTTGAAGCAATAAAGTAGAGGATACAGGCCACTAATAAAATGATCAGTCCAATACATGAATAACAAATTGCTTTTCCAAAGTAATCTTGACGTGTTGCTCTGGAACTTTTTTGTAATCTAGTTTGAATATCGTCCATTTGATCCTCCTGAGGACAGAAAAAAAGAACTTCGACTAAATTAACCATGGAGTCAAAGCTCTTTTTAAATTAATTATTTGTCTGTAACAGTTCCTTTTGCGTCTTTTTGTACTTTCATATCGTTTGTACTGATGTAACCCATATCTTTAACAAGTTTCTTTTGAACATCGTCAGATTTCATATATTTGATGAATTTTTCTGTTGCATCTTTAGGGTTACCCTTTGTATACATGTGTTCGTATGACCAAATTTTCCATTTGTTGTCAGAAACGTTATCGTCAGTTGGCTTTACATCATCAATTGATAAAGCTTCAACTTTGTCATTAATGTATGAGAAAGCCAAGTAACTAATGGCACCTGGAGTAGTAGAAACAATCTTTTGTACTGTACCGTTTGAGTCTTGTTCTTGTGACTTAACAGCTTTTTCCCCATTTAGTACGGCTGATTCAAATGTGGCACGTGTACCACTACCTTCAGCACGGTTAACAACAGTAATCTTTTCGTCTTTTCCGCCAAGGTCTTTCCAGTTAGTGATCTTACCAGTGAAGATTTGTTTTAGTTGGTCCATTGTAACGTTTTTAACGCCAGCATCTTTGTTAACTACTGGTGCCATACCAACTACGGCAACTTTGTGATCAACAAGTTTCTTTGCATCGATACCATCTTTTTGTTCAGCGAAGATATCAGAATTACCAATTTTAACTGATCCGTCTTGAACTTGGCTTAATCCTGTACCAGAACCTCCACCTTGAACAGTGATATTGATTTTGCTGTTATCCTTTTGGAAATCTCCAGCAGCTTTTTCAACTAAAGGTTGAAGTGCTGTTGAACCAACAGCTGTAATTTTGCCTGATACTTCAGACGAAGATGATTTAGAAGCATTTGAGTTACTGCATCCAGTTGCAATCGTCATTAAAGCGCCTAGCGCAAGTAATGATGAAATAATTGTTTTCTTTTTCATAAAGAAACCCCTTAACAAAAAATATATTATTGCTCTGTTATCAAGCTCCTATAAAGTACCCCACAGTTATATTTTTTTTGTCTATTTATTGTAAAGAATTGGTAAATTTTGTATTTATCTTGTTGTATTAGCATATATAAAAATACAATGGATAAATTGGATATATATAATGACCTAATCAAATCGATGCTGTTATAATCAAATTACTTGGCCGACCATAGCTAATTATGAAACTTGGAAGGAAGTATTGGATGCGACCGTTGATATTGTTAAGTAATAGATTACCTTTATTCTTAGAAATCAATCGTTATTGTAATGGCCAGAATTGGTTTGTTCATAACATCATGGATCATGATAAGGCAATAGAAGTGGTTAATGAAAATGATGTTGCCGGTTTGATCATAGATTTATCTACGATTGATATATCATCAACAATTGAGACTATTAAAGTTTTACGTAACAAAATAACTGGTCCAATTGTTGTGATTGCAACAAAGCATGATAAAAAAGAAAAAGAGATACTTTATGATTTGAAGATCGATGCTTATTTCTTAGAAAAATTTGAGTATCCAGTGTTTATAGCAAAAGTTAGACAGCTCTTTTGGTTATATGATAAGTTGCGTGATGAAGAAGCTGATAAGCCAGAGATAAAGAATGATAAATTGATTAAGTGTGATGATTTGTCAGTCGACTTTAAACATTATCGAGTTATACATGAAGGAAATGATATTGGCTTAACGCCTAAAGAATTTAGTTTATTTTGGTATTTAATGCAACATCGAGGTCAAGTACTCAGTCGCGATCAGTTACTTGAAGGGGTCTGGGGATACGATGCTGCCGGTTCTACACGTACGATAGATATTCATATTAGTCATTTACGTGATAAATTAGAAGAAAATCCGCAATCACCAAATTGGATAAAGACAGTTCGTGGATTCGGTTATATTTTAGATAATGATTATCCATTAGTTTCAGAAAATTAAAAAAAGCCAGGTCAATTTTTGACCTGGCTTTTTGAGTACTTAGATTAGTTTAATTTCATACGTATCATTTTATCTATTTCAGCAACAACTAGAACGATAAATCCACCTATAATGGCAAATCCCCATTCTTTAAGTCCGATGTTACCGGTATAGAATACACTTTGCATAAATGGAACATAAGTTAAAATCAATTGTAAAACAATCATCAATCCAATAAACAAGAAAGCTTTTGGATTGGAGAAGAAATCTTTTGAGAAAGCTAATTTTTTAGTTCTGATATTGAATAGATAAAAAATCTTTCCAATAACTAAAACGTTAACCATAGTTGTACTTGAAATTACTTCTCCAACACCTTGGGAGTTTAGCCAAGCATCAACTATCAAACTAACTCCAGAAATCAGTATCGCTACATAGGCCATTTGGAACACATCGTGGCGACTCATAAATTTAGAACCTGTTTTACGCGGAGATCTTTTCATAATACCATCTTCAGCGGGCTCAAAAATTAATGCGAACTGGATCGTAATGGCAGAAACCATGTTGATCCAAAGAAGCTGTGTAGGGTGCAATGGAATTTCACTCTTAGTAAGAACAGCATATGCAACAATCAGACCTTCGGAAAAGGAGATAGGTAGTAGGTAGAGAATACTCTTTTTAATGTTATCGAATATTCTTCGACCTTCTTTAATGGCCGTAGACATTGTTGCAAAGTTGTCGTCAGTTAAAACCATATCAGCTGAGTCTTTTGCAACATCGGTACCTTTGATACCCATAGCAACACCGATGTCAGATTTCTTTAGTGCGGGTGCATCATTAACACCATCACCTGTCATGGCAGTTACTTTGTTATTCTTTTGAAGAGCATCGATTATTTCTAGTTTATTGCTTGGAGTAGTTCTAGCAAAAACTTGATTTTTATCAGCGGCTTTTATTTTTTCATTATCGCTTAATTGATCCCATTCAAGACCAGTTATAGCATTGATTTCTTTTGCTAAGCCAAGCTGTTCACCGATTGCCTTTGCCGTCATAGCACTATCACCAGTTATCATTTTCACTTGAACACCGGCATCATTCATAACTTTTAATGCATCGATAACTTCTTCTCTAGGTGGATCGATTATTGCAGCCAATCCAAGGAAGTTCATACCATTAGTAATTTGTTCATGAGTTATTTCATTAACGTCATCGGGTACATCTTCATAACTAACCGCTATAACTCGCTTACCTTGTTCAGAGTATTTTGTGACCTTCTCTAACCAATAATCATAGTCAAAGTTAGGATCATTACTCATGTTTAGTAATTTGTCAGGTGAACTCTTTGCAAAAAGCAATCGTTTACCTGATTTATTTTTTACTAATTTAGCCATATAACGGTAATCAGAATCAAAAGGTAGGATATCTAATTCTTGATAGTCATCAGTATTACCCAGTACTTTTTGATAAAGTGTCAAAAAGGCACCATCAGTTGGTTCACCATTAATATTCCATTTGTTATCTTCGAAAAGTAAATCAGTGTCATTAGCTTGAAATCCAGCTTCTAAAAATAGTTTTAATTTAGAAGTGATTTCTGCCTTTTTCCCATTTAAACTTATTTGACCAGTTGGTTCGTATCCCGTTCCTGAAACAGAGTAGGTTTTATCATCAATAAGGATGTCCGTTACTGTCATTTCATTTTTAGTTAACGTACCCGTTTTATCAGTGGCAACAACGTCAACTGATCCTAATGTTTCGACAGCAGGTAAAGTTTTGACGATGGTATTGTGATTTTTAGCCATGTCACTAACACCTTTAGCCAAAATAACTGATGTAGTAGCGGGCAATCCTTCAGGAATTGCACCAACCATCATTGAAACAACAGCTAAAGTTAACACTGATAGGGAGTAAGTCTCAAAGAATAATCCTATTAGGAAAATAATTATTGAAGCTACAACAATAACATAGGAAACATTTGTACCTAATCGGTCAATAATTTGAATTAGTGGAGTTTTACGTTTTTTAACTGAGCTAACTTCTTGAGAAATTTTACCAATTTCTGTTTTTTCAGCAGTAGCTATAACCAGACCAGATCCACTACCGTTAGTGACCGCGGTTGAGGCAAAGGCCATATTAGTTTGTTCAGCTAAAGCTATTTTATCTCCATCTAAAGCTTCAACTGTCTTTTCAACAGAGTTAGCTTCACCTGTCAGAGCTGATTCTTGGATTCTTAAATTATCAGAATCCACTATTCTAAGATCTGCTGGTACGTTATCTCCAGCCTCTAAGAAAACTACATCACCAACTACTATGTCTTCAGCTGGGATGTCTTTTCTAGCGCCATCTCTATAAACTGTAGCGTCAGTTGACAGCATTTCTTTTATTTTTTCCAAAGCATTAGATGCGTTATTTTCTTGGTAGTATCCTATTAAAGCATTAATGATTACCACCATACCAATAATGATTGAATCAGAATAGTGACCCATCAATAATGTTATTAAGGTTGCTGCTAGCAAAACATAAATAACCATGCTCTTAAATTGACGGAAAAATATCTTCCATTTCGGTGTTTTCTTTGACTCAAGTTTGTTAGGCCCAAATTGTTCAAGGCGTTTTTGAGCTTCCTCGGTATTTAGGCCGTTTTTGAAATCATTAAGTTGTGTTTGTTTTTTTAGTTCTTCCAAATTTTGTTGATAATATTTTTTATCCATTTTCATCTCCTATTTTTTGTGTAAAAAAAAGACGGCTGCTTCATATATAGCAGTGCGTCACAAACAAACGTAATTAACTTTTAATTTTAATAGTATAGGGGTTAGCCTTCAGTTTAAGTTCACTCCTTAAAATATGGTAATAATAAAGTAACAGGTTTTAATCATTATGTCAATTTTAATATAATCATTAGATTTTAATTATTAATATCAATTAAAATTTCTTCATTGATTTATAATTAATAGTATTTTTGGAATATACCAATTTGTTAAAATGGTTTATTTTGAATAATTATGAAAGTCTATACTCCGCTTACATTGGTGCATATAATAAATTTACCCTTGAAATGTTCTATGTAGACCATTATTATTGAGTTCATTGATATTAAATGTTTTTTGTAAGGGGAAAATAGGAAAATGAAAACATATCTTCAAAAAATGGGTCGTTCATTACAACTACCCGTTGCGGTACTTCCTGCTGCAGCTCTTTTACAAGGTGTTGGACATCTAATGCCGCAAAGTTGGGGAATAGCCCAATTTATGCAAGCTGGTGGTGTAGCCATCCTTAATCAAATCGCACTATTATTTGCTGTTGGACTTGCCTTTGGTATGTCTAAGGACAAAGATGGTGCTGCTGCATTAGCGGGATTAGTAGCATATATTATTCCTGTTGGAATATTGACACCTGCTAATGTCGCATTGTTAATGGGAATTAGTGTTAAATCAGTTGATCCAGCTTTTAATTTTGTTTCAGGTAATGTACTTGTCGGAATTATTGCTGGTTTGTCTGCAGGTGCACTTTATAATCGCTTTAAAGATACTAAATTGCCAATGGCATTATCGTTCTTTAGTGGTAAAAGATTGGTACCGATCGTTGCCTCATTAGTTATGTTATTAGTCAGTGCTGTATTATTGTTTGCCTGGCCAACTATATATGATGCATTAGTTAACTTTGGTAAATTCTTTATTAACTTAGGAGCCATTGGTGCTGGATTATATGGTTTCTTTAATAGATTGCTTATTCCAACAGGATTGCATCAAGCACTTAATCAAGTATTTTGGTTTAATGTTGCAGGAATTAACGATATTGGTAATTTCTGGGCTAACAAAGGAGTTAAAGGTGTAACTGGTATTTATCAAGCTGGATTTTTCCCAGTTATGATGTTTGGACTACCGGCAGGGGCGTATGCAATTTATCGTAATGCCTTGCCAGAACGCAAAAAAGAAACTGCTGGTTTAATGATGGCTGGAGCATTTGCTTCATTCTTTACAGGAGTTACAGAACCATTAGAGTTTTCATTTATGTTCGTTGCTTGGCCATTATATATTTTGCACGCTGTATTTGTAGGCCTATCATTAGGATTTGCAGCATTTATGCATTGGACTGCTGGTTTTACTTTTAGTGCTGGATTGGTTGATTACCTATTAAGTATTCATATGCCGATTGCCAATATGCCATTGATGCTTATAGTACAAGGATTAGTAATGGCAGTGATATATTACTTTGGATTTAATTTTGCCATTCAAAAATTTAACCTAATGACACCAGGACGTGAACCTTTAGATATCGACGGATCAGACGCTGTCGATATTTCAGATGACGATGATAAATATACTCTTGCAGCTAAGAAGGTATATGCAGGTATTGGTGGATATGAAAATATTAAAGTGATAGATAATTGTACAACTCGTTTACGCCTACAATTATTTGATACTGATAAGGCAGATACAGCGCTTATTAAAACTTCTGGTGCTGCCGGGGTTAATATTTTAGATAAGAGTAATATTCAGATTATTATTGGTACGGAAGTTCAATTTGTAGCTGATGCTTTAAAGAAACTTTATGATAATAAAACACCTTTATCTAAAGCAGAAGATGTAAATGAAACACCAGAACCAGTTAAAGAAGAAACTAAAACAGATGTAAAAGCAGGAACACAAACATTCTATAGTGTTGCCAATGGTCAACTTGAGGATATTGAAAAAGTTCCAGATGATACATTTTCTCAAAAGATGTTGGGTGACGGTTATGCGGTTGTTCCAAGTGATGGACAAATCACTTCACCGGTTGATGGAACTATTACAACCATTTTCCCAACTAAGCATGCAATGGGAATCAAAACAGATAATGGATTAGAGATTCTTCTACATATGGGAATTGATACTGTTCAGTTAAAAGGTGAGCCATTTGATGTTAAGGTAACTGATGGACAAGAAGTTCGTCATGGAGATTTATTAGCATCCGTAGATCTTAAGAAGATCGAAGAGGCAGGTAAAAAGACAGATATGATGGTTATCGTTACTAATATGCCTGTCGTTTCAATGATGAAATTCAAGGACTTGGATCGCCAAGTAAACAAAGATGATGATGTAGTTAAAATCACTACTAAATAGTATAAAGAGACGCAAAATCAAATTTTGATTTTGCGCCTTTTTATTTGCAATCAAAAAACGTGGCAAATCTTTCTGAGTAGTTTAGGATTAGATTATTCCAAAATATCAATATTTCAGCAAGTGGGGATGAAACACTAATAACAATAAAAAAGAAGAATATTGTTATATAGGCTTTTGAATAATTTGCTGATTGAAAGGGATGATTATTTTATTGTCGAATAGGCAATTGGATTGAAAAAGTATTTAAATAATAGGAAGTAATCGATTAAAGTATGAAAAAAGTGATAAATGAATGCGTTTTCATACGAGCTAACAAACTAAACAAAACCCGTCAAACCCTTGGTATATCATTGGTCTACACCATTCACTGCTGAATGATGAGCTGATTTAGAGCCTTTTTAAGTGATAATCATTATCGCTTTTTAAAAAGAAGAAAATTTAAAAAAGTTTAAAGAATCCTTACGATTTATATTTTTTTATATAAAAAGGTGTTTTTTTCAGAAAAAATGATATTATGAAAGGGTTCACAAGAAGGGTGAGCTCGATTGAAGTGCCTTATTACGAAATTATTCTATTTTAATTTTTATCAAGGGACTATTATTGTTTAGTTTAAGTAAGCGCTTTAATCACTAATTCATAAGGAGGATTAAAGATGGTAGGGATTATCATTGCTAGTCATGGTAAGTTTGCCGAAGGTATCTTGCAATCCGGATCAATGATCTTTGGAGAACAAGAAAACGTCAAAGCTGTCACACTTATGCCAAGTCAAGGCCCAGACGATTTAAAGGCTAATCTTGAAGCAGCTATTGCTTCTTTTGATGACCAAGACCAAGTATTATTCTTAGTCGATCTTTGGGGTGGTACACCTTTCAACCAAGTTAACAACTTGTTTGAAGCACATAAAGATAAGTGGGCAATTGTTGCCGGCTTGAACTTGCCTATGTTGATCGAAGCATATGCATCACGCATGTCTATGGACAGTGCGCACGAAATTGCTGCTCATATTATTGAAACAGCAAAAGAGGGTGTTAAGGTTCGTCCCGAAGCACTACAACCAAAAGAAGCTGCAAAAACTGAAGCTCCTAAATCAACTGGAAATGCTGGTAGACCAGGATCATTTGAATATGTTCTTGCACGTATTGACTCACGTTTATTACATGGTCAAGTTGCAACTGCATGGACTAAGACAACAAATCCAACACGTATAATTGTTGTATCTGATGCCGTAGCTAAAGATGAACTTCGTACAAAGTTGATTCAACAAGCTGCACCATCTGGTGTTAAAGCTCACGTTGTTCCAGTTGATCAAATGATCAAGATTGCTAAAGATGACAAACACTTTGGTGGTCAACGTGCATTACTATTATTCGAAGACCCAGAAGATGCATTACGTGCTGTTGAGGGGGGAGTTCCTTTGAAAGAAATCAATGTTGGTTCAATGGCCCATTCAACTGGTAAAGTTCAACCTAACAAGGTTTTGGCTTTTGATCAAGAAGACATTGATACATTCAAGAAACTTCAAAAGGAAGGCGTGGAATTTGATGTTCGTAAAGTTCCTGCTGACTCAAAAGACAACATGGATGCAATCTTAAATAAAGCTCAAGAAGAGCTAAATAAACAAAAGTAAAATAATTATCAGAGGAAAAATGGAGGATTAATAATCATGGATTTGAATATTATTCAAGTGATATTAGTCGTTTTAGTATCATTTTTAGCTGGTATGGAAGGTATTTTGGATGAATTCCATTTCCATCAACCAGTTATCGCCTGTACTTTAATCGGATTAGTTACAGGTAACCTAATACCATGTTTGATTTTAGGTGGTTCATTACAAATGATTGCTCTTGGTTGGGCAAACATTGGTGCTGCTGTTGCTCCTGATGCTGCTTTGGCATCTGTTGCTTCCGCAATTATTCTTGTTCTTGGTGGCGAAGGTAGAAAAGGTGTTTCATCTGCTATCGCTATCGCCGTTCCATTGGCTGTTGCCGGTTTGTTACTAACAATCATTGTTCGTACAATTACTACTGGTATTGTTCATATTATGGATAAAGCTGCTGAAGAAGGTAGTTTTAGAAAAATTGAATTCTGGCAAATTGTTGCTATCTGTTTACAAGGTATCCGTATTGCCATCCCTGCAGCTATGATCTTGGCAATTGGTGCTGGCCCTGTTAAGGGTATGCTTAATGCTATGCCTTCATGGTTAACTGACGGTCTTGCCGTTGGTGGTGGTATGGTTGTTGCTGTTGGTTACGCAATGGTTATCAACATGATGGCTTCTAAAGAAGTTTGGCCATTCTTTGCTATTGGTTTCGTTCTAGCAACTGTTACAGATCTTACATTGATCGCACTTGGTACTATTGGTATTTCTATGGCTCTTATTTATCTTAAACTTGAAAAAACAGGTGGCGGATCAAATAACGGCGGCGGTTCAAATACCGGTGATCCAGTTGGCGATATAATAGATAATTACTAGGATGGAGGAAGAAAAATTGGCTGAAGAATTAAAGTTATCTAAAAGAGATCGTATAGCCGTTTGGTGGCGTTCAACCTTCATTCAAGGTTCATGGAACTACGAACGTATGCAAAACGGTGGTTGGGCATATTCAATGATCCCAGCACTTAAAAAATTATATAGTACTAAAGAAGACCGTGCCTCAGCATTGAAGCGTCACTTGGAATTCTTTAATACTCACCCTTACTTAGCTTCACCTATTTTAGGTGTTACTATGGCTCTTGAAGAAGAACGTGCTAATGGTGCTCCTGTTGACGACGTTGCTATTCAAGGTGTTAAAGTTGGTATGATGGGTCCTCTAGCTGGTATTGGTGATCCAGTGTTCTGGTTCACTGTTAAGCCTATCGTTGGTGCCTTAGCAGCATCACTTGCTATGACAGGTAATATCTTAGGACCAATCATTTACTTCGTTGTATGGAATGCTATTCGTATGGGATTCATGTGGTATACACAAGAACTTGGCTACAAAGCTGGTTCAAAGATCACAGAAGATATGTCTGGTGGTTTGCTACAAGACATTACTAAAGGTGCTTCAATTCTAGGTATGTTTATCCTAGGATCCTTGATCAACCGTTGGGTTGTTGTTAAGTTCACACCAACTGTTTCATCAGTTAAACTTGATAAAGGTGCCTTCATTGACTGGGCTCACTTACCAGCAGGTGCACAAGGTGTTAAAGAAGCATTGATTCAACAAAAAGCAGGTCTATCATTGACTGCACATAAAGTTACAACATTACAAGATAACTTAGATAGTTTGATCCCCGGCTTGGCCGCTCTACTTCTAACATTCTTATGTATGTGGTTACTAAAGAAGAAAGTTTCTCCAATCATTATTATTCTTGGTTTGTTCGTTGTCGGTGTTATCCTACACGTACTCCACGTTATGTAATAATTGGAATTATAAAATGGATGGGCTCTTTGGAGTTCATCTTTTTTTTAACCAAAAATTTTAGAGGTGTATAATTACAATAATTAGTGAAAGAATGGAGTAGATTAAATGGTCCAGTCAATCAATACAAAGTCTGATCTTGTTATTAATGGGACCTCTCATGTAGGAATTTCAGAGTACGGCAAGATTATGGTCGGTGATCGAGGTTTTGAGTTTTATAGTGACAGAAATACCAAGAACTATATTCAGATTCCTTGGAAAGAAGTAGATAAGGTTATCGTTTCAGTTGTTTTTAAGGGTAAATGGATACCACGTTATGCTCTAAAGACTAAGAAAAACGGTATGTATACATTCTCTTCTAAGGACCCAAAAAAGGTTCTTAGAGCAATCAGAGTGTATATCGATCCTAAAGATATTGTTCGTTCACTGAGTTTTAATGATGTCGTTAAACGTGGGTTGAAGAATCTCTTCACACGTAAAAATAAGAAGAAAAAAAATAAATAATGGGGTCGCGGCATAACTATTTTTTCGTTAATATGCAGCGTAAACGTGCGATAAAACATAGTTTTTTCCGCTTAAGTCAGACAAGGTCGGCAATCCTTTGGATTGCTGACCTTGTCTGTTTTAATGCTCGAAAGCTGACCATGCTTTGTCACACTTTGTTTTTGGGTCATTTGACCATTTGAATAAGAAGGGTGTAGGCTCAATTGCCTTACATACATATACTACGTTATGAAACGCATTCCACATCAAGACTTTTTTATCAATATTTGTCTATATCGCTTAATATTTTCGTTCTAAAGCCAATATTAAAAGAGATGACCAATTATTAGAAAAATAATCAATCATCTCTTATGAGGCTATTTTTTAAGAAATAAGCCTATTAACTTAACTTAAACGGTTGTGTAGTTTGAATTGGATCGTTTGTTTGAATATTTAGAAACGACATAATAACATCATCATCTGTACTGTTCACTTTGACAAGAAGTGCGCCGTCAAAACTCTTTCCTGGTTGAACTTGATCACGGTTACTTGAATCTATGATACCAGAATAATCTCCCGTTGCTTGAGTGGCTGAAAGTTGTTGATCATCTTGTTTTAAAATGATGTATTTTGATTGGATCTGTGAAGGATTTTGTGGTGATTGAGTTTTATTGGTGTAGTTATAATTTATCATTAAAGCAGGATCACCATTAGCGTCTTTGATAAGTTTTACATCATTGGAGAGTTTGAAGGTGAACCAGTCACTACTATAAACAAGTTCATTGTAACTTCCGGGATTCTTGATAGATTTGTCATCTGATCCAGCATTTTGTTTAGTTTCGTCCTTTTTCTCATCTGCCTTAGTCTCATCTTTAACTGATTGAGGTTTTTGTTTTTTTGATTTTTCGGCGGTTTTCTTTCTAGGTGTTACTTTTTTAAGTTTAATGTCAGTTTTTTTATGTGATGCTTTATGCTCCACCTTTGGTTCGTTATTTGATTTATTATTAAAAAAATAAACTCCTCCACCAATTAAACAAATTATAATCAGTGAGATTAAAGTTATGAAGCTCTTCTTTTTATAAAAAGGCTTATTACGTTTATGAAACTCGCGACGAGTTAAATTGGAATTGTTTTTTGTGTTGCGTTTTTTCATGGTCAAAACCCCCATAAGATATACCTTTATAGTAACTTAATTGACCAGCAATATCATAGTCATTTTCCCATAAAATTTTAACCAAAAGCAGAAAAAAATATTTAAAGAAAAAAGGCTTAAAAGTATTGAACCACTTCAAAAAAAATGGTATAAATATCTGGTCGAAACATGTGGGGTTTCTATCAATATAAAAGGGGGTCAACAATGATGTTGTTTTTTGGTAATCATGGCGACTATGAGGTCACTTGCAATTTTTTGAATAAAGAGGGCCAGCGTATTGCTAAGAAGCGCGTCTGTCACAACGTTTCTAAAAAAGAAGCACGTGACGGTATGAGGGATTATATTACAAATAGATTCTCTGATACTATTGATGTAGCTCAGCCCATTAGAGTTGTTGCTAAACCAGCAGTCTCTAAATAATACAGAAGAATAATATACATAAGTCGCCTGAGGGCGATTTTTTATTTGCATTGATAAACGAAAATAATGATTGTGATAATATAGATAAGTATCTTTCAAGAAAGTTGGTAACATCACAAATATGGTAAAACTGATTATGGTAAGACATGGAGAAAGTACCGCAAATGCTTTGAATCGTTACACGGGATGGAGCGACGTTGATCTTACCAAAATGGGGGAACAACAAGCACATCAGGCCGCAAAACAATTGTCTGGTATGGAAATAGAACATGTTCATACCTCAGTATTAAAGCGGGCTATTATGACAGCTTATTTGATCCAAGATGATTTAAATATCAATTATGTGCCAATTACTAAAACTTGGCGCTTAAACGAACGACACTACGGAGCTTTACGTGGTCAGAATAAAGATAAGACTAGAAAAGAATACGGTGTAGAGCAAGTTAGACTGTGGCGTAGAAGCTATTATACGATGCCTCCAAAGTTGTCTAAACCAGATGCAAATATTGGACCTTATAAGTATTTGGATCCTAAGGTTATGCCGCTGTCTGAGAGCCTTTTTCAAGCTTATAATCGAATTATACCTTACTATGTTGATTCGATTGCTCCACGCTTATTAGATGGCAAGAATCAATTGATAGTGGCTCATGGTAGTACAATTCGTGCATTGATAAAATATTTGGAAAGAATAAGTGATAAAGACATCGATGGTGTAGAAGTTGCTAATGGTAAGCCGTTGATCTATGAATTAGACAGCAAGTTAGAAATTATTGAATCAAATCGTAAATAAGAAGAAGCAGATAAGTTTTAAATTATCTGCTTCTTTTTTATTGACTTTATGTCGATAACGACATACACTGTTTATTGTCGATAACGACACAAGGAGGTACTAAAACATGACAAAAACTTTTAAAACTTTAGATGATTTTTTAGGAACACATTTTATTTACACTTACGATAACGGTTGGGAGTATGAATGGTATGCTAAAAACGATTATACAGTTGATTATCGAATTCATGGTGGAATGGTTGCTGGACGTTGGGTAACTGATCAAAAGGCTGATATCCTGATGCTAACGGAAGGTGTTTATAAGATTTCTTGGACTGAACCAACTGGAACTGATGTAGCGCTTGATTTCATGCCTAATGAAAATAAAATGCATGGTACGATCTTTTTCCCTAAGTGGGTTGAGGAATATCCTGAAATTACTGTAACTTATCAAAATGAACATATTGACTTAATGGAAGAATCACGTGAAAAATACGAAACCTATCCAAAATTAGTGGTTCCTGAAATGGCAAAAATTACTTACATGGGTGACGCTGGTCAAAATAATGAAGATGTTATTAGTGAAGCACCTTATAAAGAACTTCCTGATGATATTCGTGCAGGTAAGTATTTTGATGAAAACTATCATCGTATCAATAAATAAGCATGTTAGAATGGTATACGAAACAGCGTATATCATTTTTTTGTTACGGAGAGAATAATGCCCAAAAAACGTATTTTACCCTATGTTTTATTAGGATTGATCAATAATAAAGGTAACCTATCTGGATACCAAATTAGCCAAGAATTTAAACATGAAATTGGTGATTTTTGGCATGCTTCTCATAGTCAAATTTATCCAGAATTGTCTAGAATGAAAGATGATGGATGGTTGGTTGATCATGATGAAGAGAAATCGACTTTTTACAGTATCACAGAAAAGGGACATCAAATATTAAGGAATTGGATGGAGGAACCTTTAACGGACAGCGAAGAGATTTTTTCACTAAAATTGTACTTTATCAATGATGAATCCGATCCTTTGCTGCAGGAACTTTTAAAGCAAGAACTCAAATTAAAACATTCTAAACTGTCGTACTTGGAAGGTAGACTAAAAGAAGTATTTATAAATCAAAAGATCATTCAAAAAAACTATGGTCATTATTTGATTTTGACACGAGCTATCGAACGTGAAAAGAATCATATTCAATGGTTGAAAGATAAAATAGGGCACAAAAAAGACGCAGAATAAATTTATTCTGCGTCTTTTCTTGTAATTAAATTTTATTCATCATCATCGTCATCGATAGGTTGATCGATAGGGATGTCTCTTAATGCAGAGCTATCTTTTCTGACCAAACGTAGACGATTTAATGATACTTTACCTAGAACTAATGGAACTCTTTCCTCCAGTACATCACTGTATGATAATCCAAACCAGTTAGCAGGAGAAATGAATTTCTGTAGTAGTAGACGTAATCTAATGATACCTTTTTTAACATTACTGATCTTTGTATCAGGTGAGAGAACCTCTTTGATAAGAACAAATGAGAAGTCACCAACTTGGCGATCAGGTATAGTCGTGTATTTTTGCGGTTGTGTTTTGATTTCACCACTGGCCATAAGGTCTTGTACGACTTGTCGTAGATAAACATTAACTTTTTGGTCAACTCTAAAGCCTAGATATAATTGAACACTGACCATGTAGTCAGTATCAAATGTTTCTACACTATAGGCCGCAGTATAAGGCTCATCCGTAACGTTTACTGTGACAAACCAATAAACCTCAGCTCTCTTTGGACGTTTATCTAAGATGGAATATAAGATATTCTTCTTGATTCTGTAACCGTCATGAACTTTAGTTAAGTAAACCAAATTAGTTGTGTAAAGTGGATAACTTGGATCTTTTCTAAGATCATTTAATTGATGTTTGAAAGCTAGTAATGAGGCGAAGTGACTTCTGAATGTATTATCATCCATTAATCTATCACCATATCTCCAAATGAACATAACACTGATCAAAACAGCAGCAATGAACATTGTGATATATGCACCGTGGATAAACTTACTACTATTTGTTACAAAGAAGATACTTTCAATAACAAAGAAGAAGCCAATAATTAATGACGTCAAAAGGCGATTGAAGCGTTTCATCAATAACCATTGATGTAGCAATATCGTTGTCATTAACATTGTGATCGTAATTTCCAAACCATAAGCATTAGACATGTTTTCAGAATTTTGGAAGTAAATTACGATAAAAAGACAAACTACCCAAATGATTGAATTTACAGTTGGAATATATAGTTGTCCTTTGAAATTGGTAGGATAGTATGTTTTCAAACGTGGGAAGATTCTCAGTTTGATAGCTTCTGAAACTAAAGTATATGATCCCGAAATCAATGCTTGAGATGCAATGATAGCAGCCAAAGCTGATAAGAAAATTCCAAAGACACGTAAATTATCAGGCATTGACTGATAGAAAGGATTCATCGAATCCATTGCTTGCATAGCTGCATTATCTTTAACACGTAATAACCAAACAGCTTGTCCTAAGTAACTCAATAGAAGACATATTTTAACAAAAGGCCAACTAGTGTAAATATTAGAACGACCAACATGTCCCATATCAGAGTAAAGTGCTTCTGCACCAGTTGTGGCTAGAAAAATACTTCCCAAGATAAAGACACCACGAATATTGATAGGACTGCGTAGTAATTCAAAAGCATAGTAAGGATTTAGAGCGCGAATAATAGTCCAGTCAAAAGAAATATTATAAATACCCATGAGTCCTAAGAACGCAAACCAAACCAACATAATTGGTCCAAAGGCTCGACCTATCAATTGCGTTCCAAATCTTTGAATGAAAAACAAAGTTGATAGGATTATTAAAGTGATAATGATAACCTGTGTCTGATTATGAATCAAAACATTATTGTTAAAGGCGATTCCCTTTAAACCTTCAATAGCGGCTGTAACGGTAACAGCAGGAGTCATCATCCCATCGGCTAAGAAAGTAGCCCCACCAACCATTGCTGGGATAATTAACCATTTGGCCCGTTTTCTCACTAAAGTATAGAGAGCAAAGATTCCACCCTCACCACGGTTATCAGCACGTAAAGCAATTAATACGTACTTGATAGTGGTAACTAAGGTCAATGTCCAGAAAATTAATGAAACACTACCTAAAATAAAATTGGTGGACATTTTACTTAATCCACCATTCCCCACCATTAATGAGTGCATAACATATAGAGGCGAAGTTCCGATGTCTCCATATACGATTCCTAAAGCAATTAGGAATCCCGCTAGACTCATTTTTGAATGAGGATTATTTTTTAAAGAATTCAATTCACGTTTTTCCATATAAATAATCTCCAAATAAACAGTTCAAGCGTGATTATAACATTAGAAAAGGACACATTAAACCTTTTAATTTTGGTCTAGTTAGCAAGCTCTTTAGTGATGAGGTTAGCTGAAATCTGGTATTAATTTAGTTTGTGAAGTGGAATTGATAGTTTGGAATTATTTAATTCAAAACTATATTTCAAATCTTGATTGCCACGAACTGTCATTCCAAAGTCTGTAGCATAGATTATTAAACCTAATTGATGACCTTTGATTAGGTTATAGAAATTAGGCTGTAATTCAATACTTAAGTCATATAATTTATTAGGGATCAATTCATCAGTTTTGTATGGATTATGACGATTTTGGAGATTGATATGTCCCTTAGTGATCATCTTTGAGTCTGTTTCCTTAGCGAGCTCAAATTCTCTCAAGTCATCTTTTCTCCAATCAAAAGTTTCATCGATACCATTTGGAGTTAGAACAGATGGTGAAACTTTTAGACGTTTTTCCTTACCATAATCGACTAATTGGAAGCTAAGCATACCAAGATCTTGGTTCGATGATACTTTTAAGTCAAGCTTTGGAATACCATCTAGAGTCATGTTTTCAGATAATTTATCAGTCTTAAATACTAAACGATTTTCATTTAATGGACTGTCGTCTTTTAGAAGATCTGCTTGCCATTCATCATTATCTTTTGAGTATTCCTGATATAAGTCGTCAGGTAAAGAATCTTTGAATGATAAAGTTTCTTTAGATGAAGTTTTAGTAAGTTTATCAGGAGCTAGATTAAATATTTCTTTGTCGTTATCAGGGTCGCTCCAATTATCATATGTATTCCATGTTTCAGGTTTGACGTTATCTTGAATAACAACATCAGGAATAACTTTTTCAGCCTGATTATCAACATCTAACAATTCGTGAGTTAGCCATAAATTGATCATGTCTGTATAGTCGATAGAACGGAAGTTATTGATATATATGTGTTGTCCTTGATGAAGAATAGCCTTTTGAACCATATTATTATTTTTGATGCCGTTCCAAAGTCTCTCCACATTTCTAGGTTTAACGTTCCAGTCATTTAATCCGTGGACCATTAAAACATCGGCTTTAACATTTTTGAAATTCTTGTGATAGTTTCTAGCATCCCAAAAAGTATTGTAATCTCCAGTATCACGGTCTTCATCATGATTTATTTCTATTAATTTTTGATCCCAATCTTCTTTAACACGGTGGAAGTCACCAGGATTGAGACGACGACTGAAAGTCTCTTCAGCTAAAACATCAGCATCCTCACCAGGGAATCCACCAGCAGCAATAACTAATCCACCATCACGATAGTAGTCATACCAACTAGAAATAGCAGCTTCAGTAACGATAGTTTTCAATCCTTCAACACCAGTAGTTGCCGCTGCTGTTGCTAAGGTACCTAGATATGAGCGTCCAGTCATACCAATTGATTTGTTGGACCACCATGCTTTAATTTCAATATTATCGACACGATTTGTGAAAGCAACACGATTGCCAGCTAACCATTCAATAATGGCCGTAGTTGAAGTAGTTTCTTCAGGACCGCCAGTAGTTCTCATACCATCAGAGTCGCTAGTACCAATTCCTGAAGCATAAACTACCGCAAATCCACGTGCCAAGAAATAATCATTTAAGCTGTAACAAAGATCTTTTATAAATCCTTCTTCAGCTTCTTTAGCAGTACCATTTATCGGACGTTTGTCTGGGAGTTTTTCGTCTGGTGCTTTATATTCGATATCTTCGTATTTAACATTGTTTGGTTCTTTATGACGAAGTGGGACATTGACATTATGAGTCATTTCTAAGCCAGTTTCATCGTTTGTACCTTGAAGATAAGGTGTAGCAGTATATAAAACTGGAACTTTTAATCCATTTTCTGTTTGAGCGGGACGGATAATTTCAGCTTTTAATAAATCAAGTTTCCCGTCATGGTCTGTATCTTGAGATGATTCAACATAAACTACCTCACGAATCAATTTATGTGGATCGAAAACTGGTAAAGTTTTTCCGTTAAAAAGTAATTGTTTTGTTGTGTTTTTATAGAATGGTACAAAATAACCTTGAGTAGCTAGTCTATCTATAAATGATTGACCATTTTTAGTGTGAGTAGCAAGCAACCAATACCATGCTGAAATAATTTCATCATGATCAAAGTGATTAGATTTATGATCTGACACTTTAAGTTGAATTTTTTTCATAGCACTCAATGGATCAGAAAAATCAAAATCTACATCAGGATTAAATTGTAAAAGTTGAAGAGCAATATTATAGAAAGCAGAGACAGATACTTGATCATTGTTTTCTAAGTAATCAAAGACATCTGAATCCTCTGTTGCTTGTAATGAATGTAATCGGTGTGCAAAAGCTTGATCTGATTTTATTTCAGGATAACTAAGTTTAAGAAAGCTCTTTAAAAGTTTACTAGGGCTAGTCTCATCCTCATTAGTCTTGTTTAAAAATTTGATTTCTTTCAATTCTTTAATCTGAGTATCAAAATCAGTAGGTCGAATAGCAAATTGATTATTACGCATAACAAAACATCTCCTTAATCTATTTATGACTCATGCCCTCAGTATAAGATAATTAATTCACAATTTCTATTTGATTTGAGTAGTTGTCAAAAAATGATTTACAGCTAATCGGATAATTGGTTGATGATTTTGGACAAGCCATTTGAAACTGTCAATTTATTTTCGGGTCCAATGGCGTCAATAATAATTTTTTCGGTTTCGTTAAAGTAATCGTCAATTTGTTTTGATAGATTATTTGCTTTTGGTGTTAATTTAAGTTGTTTTAGTCTTGCATCTTTTTTTACAGGAGTTCGAGTTATTAAATTTCTATCTTCCATTAATTTAAGAGAGCTTGTTGCAGTTGCTCTTCTGATATTAAATTCTTTTTCTATATCTCTTTGAAAGACATCTTTTTCTTCGTTATGTGCAATATAGTCAATAATACTGATTTGTACACTAGTTAAGCCTAATGTTTGGGCAAATTTATCAGCATTTCTTGTTACAGAATTGTTAACCTTTTTTATAAGAGTTCCAAATTTACGGTTCATATTTCCACCTCGTTGTTAGAAGTCTAACATAATGCTAGCGAAAGCTTACATGAATATGGTATAACTGATGTCGCTAGTTAGAATTCTAACAACATCTATTTAGGAAATTAGGGAGAAATTATTTTGAATAAAACTTTAAATTCTAAATTGATTCTTTCAATTTTGGCGACAGGACTATTGGCATTCAGTGGTATCGTCGTGGAGACAGCGACTAATGTCACTTTTCCAACATTAATGAAAGAATTCAATGTTACAACATCTTCAGTTCAATGGCTGACGACTGGATATCTGTTGGTAGCGTCAATTATGATGCCTTTATCAGCCTTTTTAAAAAACAATTTCACGTCAAAAAAATTATTCACTATTGCGGCTTCTTTGTTTGCAATTGGTTTATTAGCTGATGCTTTAGCTCCAGTCTTTATGGTATTAGTTGTTGGTAGAGTTATTCAAGGTATTGGTGCAGGGATAGCTTTACCATTAATGTTTAATATTATTTTAGAGCAGGCTCCACAAGAAAAAATTGGTTTCTTGATGGGTATAGGAACTTTAATAATCGCAATTGCGCCAGCAGTGGGTCCAACATTTGGCGGTATTATCGTGGACGCTTTTGGTTGGCGTAGTATTTTTGGATCCTTGATACCAGTAGTTATTATTGCCTTAATAATAGGGATGTTTGAAATTCAGCAAGTAACAAAACCAATCAAATCTACTTTAGATTTTTTGAGTGTGCTCTATATTGCCATTACTTTTATTGGCTTGATTGTTGGATTTAGTAATCTATCTAAGGGATTGGTTTACTTTTTGATACCAACTTTGATAGGAGTTATATTTTTAATTTTATTTATTAAGCGTTCAAATTCGATTGAAAAGCCTTTATTAAATTTAAAGGTTTTAGGTAATAAATTATTTCGTAAACATTTAGTTGCTTTCTTTTTGTTTCAGATGGCAGCATTAGGAATGTCGTTTATTTTGCCTAACTACATTCAATTGGTAAATCAAAAATCTGCCTTAATAGCTGGTTTAGTTGTTTTACCTGGTGCAGCTCTTGGAGCAATTTTTGCACCGCTGAGTGGAAGTTTATTAGATCATTTGGGAGCTAGAAAGCCAATTATATTTGGCGCTTTTTTACAAATCATTTCAATGATCATCTTTTCTATTTTTGGTAAGAATCTATTTGTTTGGTCAGTTTTGATACTTTATGTTATCTATATGGGAGGAATAGGTACTAGTTTTGATAATACAATGACAAATGGTATTGGTCAATTAGATAAATCTGATACAGCAAATGGGAATGGATTGTTTAATACTGTGCAGCAATTTGCAGGTGCAGTAGGGACATCAGTCATATCAGCTATTGTGGCCACTTCTCAATCAGCTAATAGTGGTTTAAGTTATGCCATAAAAACGGCAACTGGTTCACAACATGCCTTTATATTTTTATTAATATTATTGATTCTTGCAGGAATACTTGTAAATAAAGCTACTAAGGCAAAATAAAAAGACATCCAAATTTTGGATGTCTTTTTATTAGGCTAGTGCTCCCATTGGATCCCATGGTGCAAGCACTTTAGGATCTTTAGATTCTGTTTCAAAAGTTTCTTTTAGTGAGTCGCTTAAAAGATTCTTGTTGATAACTAGTTGATAAACATATTCATCAAACCATGAATCACTCATAACAAAGTAACCCTTTGTACCAACTTTTTCACCCCATGAGTTTTCGACTTTCCACTTGAGTGGTTTGCCGTTTTCGTCGAGGTCAACACCTGTAATTACCATTGCGTGTGTCATCATACTTTCAATGTAATCTAGACGTTGTGCTTTAGTTAATTCAAGGTCAGTATTCAAAAGTCCTTCAAGATCATAGATGTTTGTGTCCATGATTCCGGCCTTTGTATCAGAACTTTGACCAACATCACTACCAAACCAAACAACTTCATCGCTTTGTAATTGTTTTACAGCAAGATCTTTAAAGTCATTGATTTCAAGGTTTAAGTGACGTACTTGGCGTCCACCAACAACATTTCCTAGCATTTCAACTGTATAAACATGATTGTAAGGCTTGTCGTCAGTTGGAGCGTTGATAGTTGAAACGTAATTATCTAGATCCCAACCAACATACTTTTTAAAGAATTCTTGTGGTGTGATATTTGATTCCTTATGATATTTTTTATCATCGTCACGGTAAGCCCAGTCAAATTTAGCAGGTGGTTCACCAACTGAATAAACCAAAATTTTGTATATTTCACTTAACATTTCGTTCTTTTGACGTTCAACGTCATCTTCTGATTTATTGCTATTAACTAAATCACGTAAAATAATTGCATCTTTACGCAATTTAGTATTCAAGACAGTGTTAAGTTCATTTGATTTAGTTCTACTGAATGTATCAGGCATAACGCTCTTAGGAACGACACCATATTTTTGAACAAGTGCCATGACCATATCCCATTGACCACCATCTTGTTGAGGTGTTGTCATTAGAAAGTCAACTTTTCTATCACCAACAGGTAGATCTGCAGTGTTGATCACATTTTGGAAGAAGAAGTTAGATTTTTCTAACTTATCCCAAAACAACATATAACCCTCAGATAATTCAAAGCCTTTGATTTTGAAATCCTTTTGAAGGGGATGTCTCATTGTATTTAAAGCTGCAAAAACCCAGCACAAACCTGATTGTTTTTGATCAGAAACTGAACCAGTGTCGATATCTACTGAAAAAATTGGATCCATAGCTACTTTAGAAGCAATGGTTTCACTTGACTTGTAAAGTCCGTTATTAGCAACAGCATTTTTAATAGCTGAAGATCCAGGAGTATTTTCAAAGTTCTCTTGAAACTTAGTTAGTTCTTTTGATGTTATTTCTTTTGTCATAAAATTTCTCCTTTTTTAAAATTATCTACATTCGATTACTTTAGGACCATCATCGTATCCAACGACAACTTTGTTTACTAGGTCAAGGAATAATCCATGAGCTACTATGCCGACTTGATGGTCCAACCAGTCTGCTAAAAGATGTGGATGTTTGATCGATCCCATCTTTAAGTCAATAACGTAATTTTTATTGTGGGTTAACACACGCTTTCCATTTTCATCCAATCTAAACTCTGGGTGCAAGTTTTCAGCTTTAAGGTCACTGAATGTTTTTTCGCATCCAAATGGTATAACCTCAGTTGGAAGAGGGAAACTGCCTAATTCATCAGCCATTTTAGATTGATCAACGATCCAAATGTTTTTATGTGAGTTAGTAGCTACCATCTTTTCAAGTAGGTGGGCAGCACCGCCACCTTTGATTCCTTGAAAGTTTTTATCAATTTGATCAGCACCATCGATCGTTAAGTCAATGTGATCGACATCATTTAGATCCTTCATAGGAATACCTAATGATTCAGCTTGTTTTTGTGATCGTGATGATGTGGCAACACCGACGATGTTTTTAATATCTCCATTTTGATATCTTTTTCCCAATTCTTCGATCATGTAGTAAACTGTTGAGCCTGTGCCTAATCCAATAACAGAGTTACTTTCAATGAAGTCTACTGATTTGACACCAACGGCTTTTTTTAGTTCGTCTTGATTCATTTTTCTCCTCCTAGAAGTTTTTGATAGTTTTTAGTTAAGAGATACTGAATATTAGGGTCGTTTTTAAAAGTTGCTTTGGCATATGAGCAAACAGGAACAATTTTTAAGTTATTTTTATCTGCATATTCTAAAACAGCGTCTAATAATTTTTTTGCAAGTCCCTTACCACGATAATTTTCGTTGACAAAAGTATGGTCAATAGAAATCGTTGAATCATCTATTTTGGTAATACCTATTTCACCAACTAAAATGTCACTTTCTTCTATATAAAAACGATTAGTTTCTGACTTTATTTCCATAAACAGCCCCCTTTAAAAACTTTTAATTCAATATTACCGTATTAATGAGGGAAAGTCAGTGTTGAGGATAGTTTTATCTACATTAGAATGCTATTATTTTAGGTATCTAATAGTTTGGTGAGGTTGGAATTTTGAATAAAAAACGCGGTTTTGAAATTGTCGGAAAATATCGTGAACAGGGAATTAATTTGCCAAAGAGACAGACTAAAAACGCTGCTGGATATGATATCGAGAGTGCAGCCGATTTTGTAGTTCCTTCGATCTGGAAATTTGGAGTATTAAATGTTTTAAAATTTTTGTTTAACAAGGGTAAAATAGAAGATCTAGAATTAGACAAAGTTCAAAAGTCTATTAAGCCAGTTCTTGTTCCTACTGGAGTTAAGGCTTATATGCAAGACGATGAGGTGTTATTAATTGCTAGTCGCTCTAGTAACCCTTTGAAGCGTGGACTTTCAATTCCTAATGGAATCGGTGTTGTAGATGCTGATTATTATAATAATGAAAGTAACGAAGGAGAGTTGTTCGTTCAATTGATCAACTTTTTCCCGGTAGATTATAAAATTAAGAAGGGTGAACGCCTAGCTCAAGGTATTTTCATCAAGTATTTAACTACTGATGACGATGAAGGCGGTCTAAAGGAACGTCAAGGCGGCTTTGGTTCATCTGGAATTTAGTTAAGGAAGGAATTTTTAGTGGCTAAACCAAAAACAAAATATATTTGTCAAAATTGTGGTTACGTTTCACCTAGATATTTAGGACGTTGTCCCAATTGTGGTGTTTGGAATCAGATGGTAGAAGAGGTTGAGCATAAAGAAACAACTCAAGCTACTCCTAGTCGTCGAACAAGTGATTTGGAATCTAAACCAGTAAGTCTTAATAATGTTAGTTTTTCTAAAGAAGAACGAGTAAAAACTAAGATGTCAGAATTAAATCGAGTACTTGGAGGAGGAATTGTTCCGGGCTCGTTGATTTTGATTGGTGGAGATCCTGGTATTGGAAAATCTACTTTATTGATGCAAGTATCAGGTCAACTGCAAGATGCTGGTGGCAAGGTTCTTTATGTTTCCGGTGAAGAGAGCGCTTCGCAAATTAAAATGCGTGCTGATAGATTGGGTATTTATGGTGATGATTTATTTGTTTATCCCCAAACGGATATGAGTTATATCAGAGAAACAATCAATGATATAAAACCAGATTATCTTGTGATCGATTCTGTTCAAACGATGGACGAACCAGAAATAACTTCTGCTGTTGGTAGTGTTTCTCAAATTAGAGAAGTTACTGCAGAATTGATGAATATTGCTAAACAGCAAAATATTACTGTTTTTGTCGTTGGGCATGTTACAAAAGGTGGAGCAATTGCTGGCCCTAAAATTTTGGAGCATATGGTGGATACTGTTTTATACTTTGAAGGTGATACACATCATAGTTATAGAATCTTAAGATCAGTAAAGAATCGTTTTGGATCAACTAATGAAATTGGAATCTTTGAAATGAGAACTCAAGGTCTTATTGAGGTGGATAATCCATCAGAGATTTTCTTAGAGGAAAGATTAACTGATACAAATGGATCTGCCGTTGTCGTATCTATGGAAGGAACTAGACCTATTTTGGTTGAAATTCAGTCATTGATCACCCCAACAATTTTTGGTAATGCCAAAAGGACTGCAACTGGTTTGGATCATAATCGAGTTTCTGTTATCATGGCAGTTTTAGAGAAACGTGGAAACTTGATGTTGCAAAATCAGGACGCTTATTTAAAGTCAACTGGTGGTGTAAAATTAGATGAGCCAGCAATTGATTTAGCATTGGCGATGGCAGTTGCTTCCAGCTATAAAAATTTGGGTATTTCAGCGACCGATTGTTTTGTTGGAGAAGTTGGATTAACCGGTGAAGTTAGACGAGTAAACTTGATTGATCAAAGGGTTAATGAAGCGGAGAAACTTGGCTTCAAGAGAATATTTATTCCAAAGAATAATCTTGGTGATTGGTCGAAGAACAATAAAATACAAATTATTGGAGTTTCTACTGTTACAGAAGCAATGAATAAAGTTTTTAACTAGGAGGTTTTCTATGCGAAAAATTTTAATAAATGCTATTTTCGCATTGTTAGGAATAGCTGTCGGTATAACTTTTCTACCGGCGTTATGGGCAGTCATAGGCATGGCTGATATTGCGTGGTTAAATAACGGATATGTTAACGGACTTATTGGTGGGATCATTTTATATTTATTTTCATTTTTATTTGTTAAACCAATATCTGACCTTAATGCCAGGATTGAAGGATATTTTAATACTCGCTCGCCGGGTTGGATAATCTTTGGAGCCTTATTCTTAATCGGTGGATTGATTTTAGCAAATATTATCTCTATTCCTTTTTATATGATGCATAATATATTTGCTAATATTATTCCTCCTATTCTAATGATTATCTTCGGTTTCTTAGGTTTTCGATTAGGTACAAGTCGAAGAAATGATTGGCGTAGTTTTTCATTAAGTAAACGTAAGAATAATGAAAAAAATGACGGGTTAGATTTTAACGGGGAAATTACTCGTCGAGAATCCAAAAAAGACTTTTATCCTTATAAGATACTTGATACATCAGTCGTAATTGATGGGAGAATTCATCAATTAGCTCAAACAGGTTTTCTTGAAGGAAAGTTAATGATTCCTGATTTTGTGGTTCATGAACTTCAACTTATTTCTGATTCAAGTGATAACCAAAAGCGTGAACGTGGACGCCGTGGATTGGATATTTTGAACGAAATAAAAATGGATCAAACAATAAATTATGAAACAACTACTAGAGATTATGATAATATTCCTGAAGTGGATATGAAATTACTTAAATTAGCTAAAGAAATTGGTGGCGCTGTAATTACAAACGATTATAATTTAAGTAAGGTTAGTGAATTTCAAAATGTTCAGGTTCTTAATATTAATGAATTAGCCAAAGTCTTAAAACCTATGGTTTTGCCAGGAGAGACAATGACTGTTAATGTAATAAAAGAAGGTACTGAACGAGAACAAGGTGTTGCATACCTAGAAGATGGAACAATGGTCGTCGTTGAAGATGGAAAATACTTCATTAATAAGAAAGTCGACGTTGTCGTAACTAGTGCATTGCAGACAGATGCTGGTAAAATGATTTTTGCAAAGCCTAAGCATTCTATGAATGGCATTCAGGAAAGTACCAAGAATGGTTCAAAGGAAAAGAAAAATCCTAAGAATAATTCGCAAAATAAGAGGGGAGTAAATAGAAATGGCAAAAAAGTCAGATAATAAAGTACGAGTTAGATATGCACCAAGTCCTACAGGACACTTGCATATTGGTAACGCTAGAACTGCAATCTTTAATTATTTGTTTGCAAGAAGACATAAGGGGACTTTTGTTATCCGTATTGAAGATACAGATACAAAACGTAATGTTGAAGGCGGCGAACAAAGTCAACTTGAAAACCTTAAATGGTTAGGTGTTGACTGGGATGAAGGTCCTGATGTCGGTGGAGATTACGGTCCTTATCGTCAATCTGAAAGAAAAGAAATTTATCAAAAGTATATCCAAGAATTACTAGATAAAGGTCTAGCTTACGAATCATATCTGACTGAAGAAGAATTAACCAAAATGCGTGAGGATCAAGAAGCTCGCGGAGAGATGCCTCACTATGAGTATGAATTTGCTGGAATGAGTGAAGAAGAAAAGGCAGCAAAGATTCAAGAGGCTAAGGATGCTGGCTTGACACCAGTTGTCAGAATTCACGTTCCAAAGAACAAGGATTACGAATGGGATGATATCGTTAAAGGTAAGGTATCAATTGATTCTGATACTATCGGTGGAGATTGGATCATTCAAAAACGTGATGGTATGCCAACATATAACTTTGCTGTTGTTATTGATGACCATTTGATGGAAATCAGTCATGTTCTTCGTGGTGATGATCACGTTGCTAATACTCCAAAGCAATTGATGATTTATGAAGCACTCGGTTGGGAAGCTCCTAAATTTGGTCATATGACACTTATCATCAATACTGAAACAGGTAAGAAGTTAAGTAAACGTGATGAGTCTATTCTTCAATTTATCGAACAATATCGTGCATTAGGTTATTTGCCAGAAGCTATGTTTAACTTCATTACTCTACTAGGATGGTCTCCAGTAGGTGAAGATGAATTATTCACACGTAAACAATTCATCAAGATCTTTGATGAAAATCGTTTGAGTAAATCACCTGCTAAATTTGATCAAAAGAAGTTGGAATGGGTCAATAATCAATATGTTAAGAATGCTGATGTTAGTGAAATAACAGATCTAACACTTGCTAATTTGATTGAAGCAAAACGTATTCCAGAAAATCCAGATACAAATACAATTCAATGGGTAAGACACTTAACAGAATTGTATATGCCACAAATGAGTTTTACACAACAAATTGTTGATCTATCAGATGTCTTCTTTAATCAACCAGATGTTTTAACTGATGATGAACAAAAAGAACTAGAAGATGACGATGCGCGTCCAGCTATTGAAGATTTGCGTGGTAAACTTGAGAAACTTGATCGTTTCACAGCCGCAAAGATCATGGCTGCAATTCAATCAGTTCGTGCTGATACTGGTGTTAAAGGTAGAAAACTTTATATGCCAGCTAGAATTGCTGCTACTCGTACAATGCATGGTCCAGCAATTGCTGAAGCAATCGAATTGGTTGGTCGTCAAAAAGCTCTAGATAATATTGATAAAACTTTGTCACAAATGAACTAAATTGAATAAATTAAAAAGAGGTTGAAGGCTCAATTTGCCTCAATCTCTTTTTTTATAATAGTTTAATATGGAAAGGAGAAATCATGTTAAAGATATTCAATACGTTAACGCGCCAAAAAGAAGAATTTAAATCAATTATCCCAAATGAGGTTCACATGTATGTTTGTGGTCCTACTGTTTATAACTACATTCATATTGGTAATGCGCGTTCAATCGTCGCATTTGATACAGTACGTCGATATTTAGAATATTTAGGCTATAAAGTAAAATTTGTTTCTAACTTCACAGATGTTGATGACAAGATGATTAAAGAAGCAAATCGTGAAGGTATAACTGTTCCTGAAGTTGCTGATAAATTTATCAAGGCATTTTATGAAGATGTAGCCAAGTTGAATGTTCAAAAAGCTACAATTAATCCTCGCGCTACTGATAATATTAAAGAAATCATTGATTTTATTTCAGATTTAATTGATAAGGGTTACGCATATGAGTCCCAAGGGGATGTTTTCTATCGTGCTAGAAAATTTAAGCATTATGGAGAATTATCAGATCAAGATATCGATCAATTAGTCCAAGGGGCAAGTGAACATATCGGTGAAGCTGAATTTGATAAGAAGCAAGACCCAGTTGATTTTGCTCTTTGGAAAAAAGCAAAGCCTGGCGAGATTAACTGGGACTCACCATGGGGAGCAGGTCGTCCAGGATGGCATATTGAATGTTCTGTTATGTCTACTAAATATCTAGGTGACACTTTTGATATTCATGGTGGTGGCCAAGATTTGGAATTTCCACATCATGAAAACGAGTTAGCGCAAAGTGAAGCCAAAACTGGTAAAAAATTTGTTAATTACTGGATGCATAACGGTTTCGTTACTGTAGAAAATAATGAAAAGATGAGTAAATCTCTAGGTAACTTTGTTACTGTTCATGATTTAGTAACAAAGGTGGACCCTCAAGTATTACGTTTCTTCTTATCATCAACTCATTACCGCAGACCTTTGGAATATTCAAAATCTAATTTGCAAAAAGCTGCTGATAATTTAGAGAAAATTAAAACGGCTTATAATAATTTGCAATTTAGATTAGATGACGCAAGTGGTGACCCTGATGATATTGATGAACAAGTAAAAGTCATTTCAGATAAATTCAAAGAAGCAATGAATGATGACTTCAATGTTCAAAATGGTTTAACTGAAATATTTGAGTTAGTCGGTTTGGCTAATAATTACAGTTCTCAAGATGAAGTAAATGAAGACAGTATTAAGAATATTTTAAGTGAAATGGTTTCATTAGGAGGAATTCTCGGTATCAAATTTGACGAAAAACAAGATTTGTCAGATGAGATCCAAGAAATGGTCGATAAACGTGATCAAGCACGCGCGGACAAAGACTTTGCAACAAGTGATCAACTACGTGATAGATTAAAAGAAATGGGAGTTATTCTTGAAGATACTCCACAAGGAACACGGTGGCACATTAATGGTTAAAATCGAACAATTAAATGGAGTTACTTTAGCCTATTTAGGAGATGCAGCATATGAAGTTTATATTCGCAGGCATCTGTTAGATTTGAACATCACTAAAGTAAATCTATTGCAACAAAGAGCTAAGCACTATGTTTCAGCCAAGGCTCAAGCGGCACTTATTAATTTAATGATAGAAGAGAACGTTCTATCAGATGAAGAAATTAGAATTTATAAGAATGGCCGTAATGCTAAAAAATATACTAAGGCAAAAAATACCAGTGTATTAACTTATCATATGTCTACAGGCTTTGAAGCTTTAATAGGATATTTGGATATCAAAGATGATAAGAAAAGGTTAGAAGAGTTAATTGCCTGGTGTATAAAAAAAGTAGAATCGGGGGAAACAGATGCAGAACAATTCGAATAATAATGAAGAGAGTGAACTAGTTTTTGGACATCACTCAGTTGAGGAACTATTAAAATCACCAACTGCCGGACAACGTGTTAATAAAGTGCTAGTTCAAAAAGGACTAAAGAGTTCTCATATTGGTGAGGTTATTGAGTTAGCCAAGCGTAGTAAATTGATCGTGCAAGAAGTTCCCAAGACAAAGCTTGATGATATTAGTAATGGCGGTAATCATCAAGGTATGGCTGCATATATTGCACCATATCAATATGCTGAATTGGATGATATTTTTAAAGCTGCTAAGGCTAAGAATGAAGATCCTTTCATTTTGATTTTAGATAGAATAGAAGATCCTCATAATTTAGGATCCATTTTAAGAACGGCAGATGCTGTTGGAGTTCATGGAATTATTGTTCCTAAGCATCGTTCAACTGGATTAACTTCAGTAGTCGCTAAAACATCTACTGGTGCAATTGAACATGTGCCAGTAGTAAGAGTTACTAACTTAGTTAATACGATAAAGGATTTAAAGAAAGAAAATGTTTGGGTCTTTGGCACGGCTATGGAAGGTGACAATTACCGTAGTTGGAATGCTAAAGGTGCTATTGCTTTGGTTATTGGTAATGAAGGAAAAGGTGTATCACCACTAGTTCAAAAGCAAGTTGATCAAACATTGAGTATTCCTATGGTTGGACATGTTCAAAGCTTAAATGCCAGTGTTGCAACTGGAGTTTTACTCTATCAAGCATTTGCTTCAAGACATTCATAATAAATTAAAAATAGTCTCCGTATGAAGACTATTTTTTTGTGGATAAATAAATTTTTGCATGATCCAATTAAGTTGTAATGAACTAACGTTCTCTTAAATTTGGGATTTAGGAATGATAAATTTAAATAGAAAAATCGTTCATAAAAGAGGGGAACTTTTATGAATAAAACTGAAGCCAGTCTGATTTTACGTGTTAGGAATGAAAATGATTCAAATTCTTTACAAAAATTGATCAAACGCTATAGACCAATGATAGAAAGTTTATTTCAGCAATATTATATTCACGGTTATGATCGCAACGATTGGTATCAGGAGGCATTCATTGTTTGTCACGAAACTTGTGTGATATTTAATGGTGATAATGGATCCCAATTTGGTAGTTTTTTCAAAATGAGATTCAAAAACCACATTATTGACATTGTTAGACGAGAAAATACTTATAAACGTCAAGCTAACCAAAATGCTCATTCATTTGAAGTTTATCTAGTAGAGAATCATCAGGCATTTGTTTCTAATCACCATACTAAAATGGTAGATTTGGTGAATGGTTTGGAAGATTATTTTAATGATTTAAGTCATCGAGAAATTTTGGCAATTAGGTATTTGTTAGGTCAAATTGAATTAAGTGAAGCTTGTAAAAGAGCTAACTGTACTGAGGAACAAATGATTCGTGCAATTAGTCGTTGCAAAACTAAGATCAAAGATCGACTACGTTAAAATTGTTGGACTTTTAATATTTAAAAAGCTACAATAAAAAAGATAATAAAATGCACAGATTCTGGAGAATTCAATGGGACTAAGAAAAGTAGCACTTGCTTGTAGTGTTTGTGGATCTAGAAATTACACGATTTCTGAAAATCCAAACAGAACAGAACGTCTTGAAGTAAAGAAGTTTTGCAAGCATTGCGGTAAACATACATTACATAAAGAAACACGCTAAACTGGAGGACTAAATGAAATTATTTAAATTTTTTGGTAGTGTCAAAAAAGAAATGAAACTTGTTGTTTGGCCTACATTCAAAGAAAATAAACGTGATACATGGACAGTTATTGTTACATCACTAATATATGCTGCCTTTTTAGCTTTGATCGATTGGGGCATGTTATCACTTCTACAACATTTCTTGATGGGTAAATAAGATTGTAACTAATTAAAAAATTTGCTACTATAGAAACAAGCGAAAACTTCGATTTTTTTCGAAGTTTTTTTATTTTGATTTTTTTGGAGGAAATTATGGCTGAAGCTGGAGAAAAACAATGGTATGTCCTACATACATACTCAGGTTACGAAAATAAGGTTAAGGAAAACTTAGAATCACGTGCTCAATCAATGGGTATGGAAGATTATATTTTTCGTGCAGTAGTGCCAGAAGAAGAAGAAACAGAAGTAAAAAATGGTAAGTCAAAGACAGAAATGAAGAAGACTTTCCCAGGTTATGTTTTAGTAGAAATGGTTATGAGTGATGAATCATGGTTTATTGTTCGTAATACACCTGGTGTTACAGGATTCGTTGGAAGTCACGGTTCAGGTAGTAAACCTGCACCACTCTTACCAGAAGAAATCGATCACATTCTAAATGACTTAGGTATTAGTATTAAAGATCAAGCCAACGACTTTGAAGTTGGTGAGACAGTTACAATTATCGATGGTGCTTTTGCTAATATGACTGGTAAAGTTACAGAAATAGATGCAGAACACAGTAAATTAAAAGTTGATGTTGATATGTTCGGACGTATGACAAGTGCCGAAGTTGATTTCAACGCCGTTGAAAAATAAAAAATCATCATTGCTATAGTCAATAATTGATGATATTATAAGACGGTATGTTTTTCTCATACATGTGGGAGAGAAAATATTTATTCTCAATATGACCACATCACGGACTAAGGAGGTATGCACCGTGGCTAAAAAAGTTGCTAACGTAGTTAAATTACAAATTCCTGCTGGTCAGGCTACTCCAGCTCCACCAGTTGGTCCTGCTTTAGGACAAGCTGGTATTAATATTGTTGCATTTACAAAGGATTTTAATGCACGTACACAAGATCAAAAGGGAATGATTATTCCTGTTGTTATCTCTGTATATGAAGATCGTTCATTCGATTTTGTTACAAAGACACCACCTGCAGCAGTTCTATTGAAGAAGGCTGCTGGTGTTGAAAAAGGCTCTGGCGAACCTAACACTAAGAAAGTTGCCAAAGTCTCACAAGACCAAGTTCGCGAAATTGCTGAAACCAAGATGAAAGACCTAAACGCTGCAAATGTTGAATCTGCAATGCGTATGGTTGCTGGTACTGCAAGAAGTATGGGCTTTGAAGTAGAAGACTAGACATAGCAGTTTACAGGGATACGAAAGTGTTCTTAACAAGTGGGAGGGGAAAAGCCCCCAATAAGACCACAAAGCAAGGAGGAACTTAGCATGGCTAAGCATGGAAAAAAATATATTGAAGCTCTCAAACAAGTAGATAAGACAAAGACTTATACTGCTACAGAGGCTATTGACTTACTTAAAAAAGTAAATTACGCAAAATTTGACGCAACTGTTGAAGTTGCAGTTAACTTGGATGTAGATCCAAAACAAGCTGACCAACAAATTCGTGGTGCCGTTGTTCTACCTAACGGAACAGGTAAATCACAAAAGGTTATCGTCTTCGCTGAAGGTGAACAAGCTAAGGCTGCTGAAGCTGCCGGTGCTGATATCGTTGGTTCTGACGATCTTGTTGAAAAAATCCAAGATGGTTGGTTAGACTTTGATGTTGCTGTTGCAACACCACCAATGATGGCTAAAGTTGGTCGTTTAGGTCGTGTACTTGGACCTAAAGGCTTAATGCCAAACCCTAAGACTGGTACTGTAACAATGGATGTTACAAAGGCAGTTAATGATATTAAGGCTGGACAAGTTACTTACCGTGTAGATCCTAATGGTTTGATCCACGCACCTATCGGTAAACTATCATTTGATACAGACAAACTTGCTGAAAACTTTAACTCATTCTACGATGTTATTGCTAAAGCACGTCCTGCATCATTGAAGGGTAACTATATTGTTAGTGTTAATATGACATCAACATTTGGCCCTGGTCTAAGAATCAACGCTTAGTGTTGACTAATAACCAAAATAATGATAATGTACAATAGTTGATTTCTACCGAAGACTCAGGTGATGTAAATCTTAATATCCTGCCGAGGCCAGAAGATTGTTAATTAATCTCTGTGTCCTTCGGACGCAGAGATTTTATTTTAGCCGAAATTTGTAGAATTAACTAAAATAAATTGTGGAGGTGAAACGTAATAATGAAGCAAGAAAAACTAGCACAAGTTACAGAAGTTGCTAAAAACCTTAAAGGCGCTAAGTCAGTTATCGTTGTTGACTATTTAGGTCTTACTGTTGAACAAGCTACTGAAATGCGTGCTGAATTACGTGAGCAAGGTGCTACTATGCAAGTTATCAAGAATACTATCTTGAGACGTGCTGCTGAAGAAGCTGGATTAGAAGGTCTTGAAGAATTCTTCGTTGGACCAACAGCCATTGCTTATTCTGAAGAAGATCCTGTAGGACCTGCTAAAGTTGCTGCTAAATTTGCTAAAGATGTTGAATCCGTTGAAATCAAGGGTGGAATCATCGAAGGCAAAGCTGCATCACTTGAAGAAATTCAAGCACTTGCAACACTACCAAACAGAGAAGGCTTACTATCTATGTTGGTATCTGTATTACAAGCTCCAGTTCGCGACTTCGCATTGGCTGTTAAAGCTGTTGCTGAAAAGAAAGACGACGAACCAGCTGCTTAATTAAAAGACAAACATAATTTGGAGGACAAAATAATGGCTTTAGATACACAAAAGATTATCGATGATTTAAAAGATGCTTCAATTCTAGAACTTAACGACCTTGTTAAGGCTATTGAAGAAGAATTTGACGTTACAGCTGCTGCTCCTGTTGCTGCAGGTGCTGCTGCTGGTGGCGACGCTGCTGCTGAAAAGGATTCATTTGATGTTGAACTTACAGAAGCAGGTCAAGAAAAGGTTAAGGTTATCAAGGAAGTTCGTGGTATCACAGGACTTGGCTTGAAAGACTCAAAAGACCTTGTTGATGGTGCTCCTAAGGTTATCAAGGAAGGCGTTGCTAAGGCTGACGCTGATGACATGAAGTCAAAACTTGAAGCCGTTGGTGCTACAGTTACATTGAAATAATAAATTTCAAAATTAAAAAGTTTGGGTTTAGCCCAGACTTTTTTTGTATCTAAAAATACAGAAAGAGAATAATATGGCTAATCAATACTTTGAAAACTCAACAGATTTAGGGCATGAATTAAAAAATTTCAATTTTACTTTACGAGGAAATAATTTATCTTTTACATCTGATAGCGGCGTATTTTCAAGACAAACAATTGACTTTGGATCAAGAGTTTTGATTGAATCAATTAACTTCGATGAAATTCCCGAAGGAAATATCCTTGATGTTGGATGTGGGTATGGGCCTATAGGTTTATCATTGGCTAAAGAGCAAAATTCTCGTCAAGTAGTAATGGCTGATGTAAATCTTAGAGCATTAGAT
This sequence comes from Companilactobacillus tucceti DSM 20183, assembly GCF_001434665.1. GTDB lineage: Bacteria > Bacillota > Bacilli > Lactobacillales > Lactobacillaceae > Companilactobacillus > Companilactobacillus tucceti. The sequence goes on from NZ_AZDG01000012.1 coordinate 42,423, forward strand.
TTAGCAAGAGAAAATGCTAAGGCGAATAATATTAAAAATGTTGATATCTTAGAATCTGATGTATATGAGAATATTAAAGATAAATATGCGTTGATCGTTTCAAATCCACCTGTTAGAGCTGGTAAAAAAGTTGTTACTGATATATTAAAGAATTCAATTGAACACTTAGATTCTAATGGAGAGTTGTGGATAGTTTTACAAAAGAAACAGGGCGCTCCATCAGCTAAAAAGTTGATGAAAGAAACATTTGGAAACGTTGAAGTTGTAACCAGAGACAAAGGATATTATATTTTAAAAAGTTGTTTAAACTAATTTATTTTTAAATTAAATATAATATGTTATATTCATTCTGGAGGTGTTTACAATGGACAAAAAACAAATTGTTATTGGTATAATTTTGGCTTTAATTACTGGTGGATTCTTTTTGGTCGCTATAATTATTTTAAAGGCTATTAAAGCAATTAAAATTAAGCGTGAAAGATTGCAATTAGAATCGTATATCAAAGATTATTTCAGAGGTAATGAGAAGTTGTTGGCCTTTGTAGGCACATTATCAGATGAAGAAGTTCGTATCCTAATTAATATTATTAATAAAGCTCGTGAAGAAAAATCTGATATTGAGTGGAAAACTCTTAAGCTCCCTAAAATTCTTGAGCAAAAGTTTAAAGATTTAGTTGATTAAATGAATATGAAGTTTTCAGAAGAACAAATTAATCATTTTATGGATCTAGCAATAGATGAAGCAAAAAAAGCTGAATCAAGAGCTGAGGTTCCTATAGGGTGTGTAATTGTAGATAATCGTACACAAGAAGTTGTTAGTGTTGGTTCTAATGAGAGAGAAGAAACTCAAAATGCTATAAAACATGCAGAAATCATTGCTATTGAAGCTGCTTGTAATAAAATTGGCAGTTGGCGCTTAGAGCATATGAGTTTATTTGTAACTTTAGAACCATGTCCAATGTGTGCCGGAGCAATCATTAATAGTAGAATTGAAGAGGTAGTTTTTGGTGCTAGTGATCCAAAGGCTGGATCAGTTGGATCAATTAATAATTTATTGACCGAAACGCGGTATAATCACCAACCAGAGGTTTTAGCTAATGTTAAATCAAAAGAGACTGGTGACTTATTAAGAAATTTCTTTAGAAAAATCCGTGGTAAAAAGTAGCATAAAAAGTAAATTTATAGTATTATAGTTATTGCCGCAAGGCCTTAGGGCAATGGTGCTCTTGTGAATCGTGTCAGGTTCGGAAGAAAGCAGCACTAAGTGAGTTGTACCATGTGCCTTTTGTTATGTATATTAGCCTCCTAATCATAATTGGTTAGGAGTTTTTTTGTGGTAAAATTTACTTATTCTATTCACTAAGGAGAAAAAATGGCATATCAAGCACTTTATCGAGTTTGGCGTCCCCAAACTTTTTCAGATGTAATTGGTCAAGGTGTGATAACTCAGACTTTAAAAAATGCTGTCGCAAGTAAAATGACCAGCCATGCTTATTTATTCAGCGGACCGCGTGGTACAGGGAAAACTTCTTGTGCTAAGATTTTGGCTAAAGCTGTTAACTGCTTGAATCCACATGATGGTGAACCATGTAATGAGTGTGAAATTTGCCAAGCTGCAAACGAGAACCGATTGAATGATGTCATTGAAATAGATGCTGCATCAAATAATGGTGTAGAAGAGATTCGTGATATTCGTGACAAGGTTAAATACGCACCAACTGAAGCCAAGTTTAAAGTTTATATTATTGATGAGGTTCATATGTTATCTCAAGGTGCTTTTAATGCCTTGTTGAAAACTTTGGAAGAGCCTCCTGCTAATGTCATGTTTATATTAGCAACAACTGAACCACAAAAGATTCCAGCTACGATTATTTCTAGAACTCAAAGTTTCACCTTTAGAAGAATTTCTAAACAAGATATTCTAGATCGAATGGTTTATATCTTAAAAGATAAGAATATAGATTATGACGAAGAAGCACTTAATATCATTGCTGCATCAGCAGAAGGTGGTATGCGTGATGCATTGAGTATTTTAGATCAAGCGTTATCGTATGGTGATGATCATCTGACATTAACTAATGCACAAGAAGTTACTGGTGCTTTAAGTAATGAACAAATAACGGCATACATGTCAGCCATTGCTAAAAATGAATCTGCACAGGCACTTGAAAGCTTGTATAAAATTTTGGAGAGTGGTCGTTCAGCAATTAGATTTACGGAAATGATTATTAGAGTTTGTCGTAATTTGATTCTTTATAATTCTAATTCAGATTTATCCGATCAAATGGATAACACCATTATGACTAAAGATCTTTTAGATTTGGCAGATAAGTTTGATAATCAACGTCTATTTTATATTGTTGACCAAGTCAGTTCAGCCCAAAGAAATTTAAAGAATTCCAATCAAACTGATGTATATATGGAAATATTGACTGTTAAAATAAGTGAACCACAAGTTATGGATCAAACTGATGTCAAAGATAAAGCCGACAATCAGGAAGTCGAAAAACTTAGTGGACAAGTTAAAAAATTACAGAGTGAAATTAAAAATCTTTCCACAGGCAATGTACAAGTTCAACAAGAACTTCCTAAGAAAAAATCTCGAAAAGCAAAGGGTAGTAACCATCTTAATAAAACTGCAATCTATAAAGTTTTGGATAATGCTACCAAAAAAGATTTAGCTGTTGCTAAAGATATCTGGCCCGATTTAATGAGTAAGCTTTCAGTAACACAACGTGCTAAAATGAGAGTTGCTGATCCTGTTGCAGCTAGTGTTGATGGGATAGTTGTGGCATTTGATTTTGAGTTATGGTTTGAACAAGTTCAAGAAGATACTGAGTTTTTGGACGAATTAAAGAGTAACGCAGGTACACTTTTGAAAAAGGATTGTGAGATAGTCCTAGTTCCAAAAGATCAATGGCCAAGAATCAGAAAAGAATATATTTCTAATAATATTGATTTACCGAATAAGGACAAGGTAGAATCTAAAGCAGAGCCTAAAAAGGATCCAGCTGTTGATGAAGCTTTGAATCTTTTTGGCAATGAAATAGTAGATATAAAAGACGACTAGGAGGAACTACTTATGAGTAAAGGAATGCCTAATATGGGTGGAATGGGAAACATGGGAAATCTCATGCGCCAAGCCCAAAAGATGCAAAAAGAAATGCAAGGTGCTCAAGAAGAACTTAAAAAGACTGAATATATTGGTAAATCAGTTGATGATTTAGTAACTGTAAAATTAAATGGTGATCACAAAGTATTAGATATTAAAGTTGATGAGAAAGTCATTGATCCAGATGATCCAGATACATTAACAGATATGTTGATTGATGCATTTAATAATGGTGTTGATCAAGTCGCTAAAGACCAACAGTCTAAGTTAGGAAAATATACGAATGGGTTGATGTAGTATGAAATATCCAGAACCAATTTCTAAATTAATTGATAGTTATATGATGCTTCCAGGTATTGGCCGAAAGACTGCTACAAGAATGGCATTCTTTACCTTAAGTATGGACAAAAGTCGAGTTCAAGAGTTCGCAGATAATTTAGTTTCTGCTAAAACTGATTTAAGATATTGTAAGATCTGTGGAAATATAACTACAGATGAATTTTGTTCTATCTGTAAAGATGAAGGTCGTGACCAATCGACTATTCTTGTTGTTGAACAACCTAAAGATATAATGGCTATTGATGATATGAATAGTTACAACGGACTTTATCATGTTTTGGGTGGTGTGTTGTCACCAGTTGACGGTGTTGGACCAGAGGAACTCAATATTAAATTATTATTGAACCGTTTGAGAACAAATGATGCTGTTAAAGAGTTGATCATTGCAACTAATGCAACTCCAGAAGGTGAGGCAACTGCGCAATATTTGGCTAAATTAGTTAAGCCAGCCGGCATTAAAGTTACGAGATTAGCCCATGGCTTGTCTGTTGGGTCAGATATCGAATATGCTGACGAAATGACTCTAAAGAGTGCCGTTCAAGGCCGTAGGGAGATTTAATATGTTTGGTAGAAAGAAATTAAGTGTCCAAAAATCTGAAGACGATCGTCTGTTAGGTAAAATTCATGAGATACAAGAAAGAATCAATAATTCTACTAAAGTGGTAAATACATCATTTGATTTGCCACAAGATACTCAAAATGAGATAAAGCTTGATAGAATCAAATATCAATATCTCTATTTAGAAGCTAGGAGAAGAAAAGCGGCTGCCAAAGAGACTACTAATATTATCTTTGGTGAAGAAGATACTTTTTTGAGACAACCTAGTAGAGCCGAAAAACATTGGTAAAAAGATAAGTGTGGCAAACCGCCTTTTGGTGCACGCTATAGTCTATAAAAGTTCGTAAACAAAATCTGGAGTTGTGACTTATGTCACGACTCTTTTTTTGTATTTATTGGAAAAAGCCATGTAGTGTTGCACGTTTATATTTTAGAAATATTACGTTTACAGAATAAAGGTCTTTTAGGGCTATCGCCTTGGATTTGTCAGCTGATTCAAGTAAAATAGTAATAATCACTTAGGAGAGAATAATTTATATGTCAGGAATTTTTATTTCATTTGAAGGTCCAGATGGAGCTGGAAAAACTACAGCTTTGAATTCATTGTTACCTTTATTAAAAGAAGAAACTAGTAAAGAAGTTGTTGTTTCCAGAGAACCTGGCGGCAGTCCCATTTCAGAAAAAATTCGCAAAATAATTTTAAGCATTCATGATCAAGATATGGATGATAGAACTGAGGCATTGTTGTATGCAGCGGCAAGAAGACAACATTTAGTAGATGTTATCTTACCAGCACTTAATGAAGATAAAGTTATGATAAGCGACCGATTTGTAGATAGTTCTATAGCCTATCAAGGCGGTGGACGTCAAATCGGAACTAAGGAAGTTGCAGAGATCAATGATTTTGCAATCAATGGTACTATACCGGACTTAACGATTTATTTTGATGTAACTCCAGAAGTTGGAATTGCTAGAATCAGAAAAGACCATGAAGGGGCAATGGATCGTTTGGAGCAAGAGAAAATTGATTTCCATAAACGGGTTCATGAAACTTACCAAAAATTGATCAAAGAAAATTCTGATAGAATTATTAGGGTAGACGCTGAGCAAAAACCTGAAAAAGTTGTTTCTGATGCCCTAGATATAATACTTAAAAGATTTCCTAAGACATTTAATGGAGGAAAATAATTATGAAACTTATTTTAGCCATTGTTCAAGACAAAGACAGTCAACAATTACAAGCGCATTTAGTTAAAGATGGATTCCGTTCAACTAGATTGCCATCAACTGGTGGATTTTTAAAGTCTGGTAACTCAACCTTTATTCTAGGTGTTGAAGATGAAAAGGTTGATGCGGCTCTTGATGTTATAAAAGAAAATTGTCATACAAGAACACAATTTGTAACACCTTCTTTTATTTTGCCTGAAGCTGCTAATATGAGTGATCCTGTAGAGGTTCAAGTTGGAGGAGCTACTTGCTTTATCCTACCTGTAGATAAGCTTGTGAGATTCTAATGAATGAATTACTAGAAACTCAATCCAAGACTTTAGATGAATTTCAAAGAGTTATAAAAGCCAATATGTTGTCGCATGCTTATTTGATTGATAAGGCATCCTCAAAAGTAAGACATGAGGTTGCTATTTGGCTTGCGCAGAGTCAATTTTGTGACAATTTAAAAGATGGAGCACCGGATCAAACTTGTCAGCGTTGTAAAACGATTGCTTTGGGAGATAATCCTGATGTATTAGAAGTAAAAACGGATAAGCAAAGTATCGGTGTTGATGATATAAAATTTTTCAAAAGAGAAGCCAGTATGACGGCAACTCAAGGTAAAAGACGTATTTTAATTATAGATGCAGCAGAAAAGATGACTAATGCTGCTAGTAATAACCTGTTGAAAACAATTGAAGAACCAGAAGGTAATTTGATGATAATCCTTTTGGCTGATTCAGCTAAACAGCTTTTACCAACAATAAGGTCTCGTGTACAAACATTTCATTTATCGGATAAAAGCAACAACGAAGAAGTTGATACTTTAATTGAAGCAGGATATAAAGAAGCACAGGCCAAATCAGCTTTAAAAGTTTCAGATATTAAATTTTTACAAGAGATGTCTGGTGAAAATTACCAGTTGTTATTGTCAGCAATAATCAATTGGTTAAAAGAATGTAATCGCAAAAAAATAAGTAGCTTTATTGATGTACAAACTGATATCATGCCGTTAGTAGAGAATAAGGACCAGCAACATTTGGTATTCGACATGATGAATCAAATTTTTAGTGATATATTATCAATTAGGTATAATTTTAAACCAGCACTTTTGATTAAAGAGGATATTCTTTCAAATAAGGATATTCAAAAGATTGTTGATCTTTCGGATGAGTTATTTAAAGCAGAAGAAATGTGGAAAAGTAATGTCGCCTTTCAAGCAGTCTTAGAAGATTTATCGTTAAAATTTGTGGATTAGTGGGTGAAACTATGGCAGAAAAGGATTTATACGATGAGTTTGAGACTATCTCTAATCAATTAAATAATTTGAATGATCGTTTAGAATCATTAAAAGAACAATTATCAAAGAGTTTAGAGGAAAAAGAAGAATTGGAGATGGAGAATCATAATCTTCGTAAACATCTTGAAAAGCTTGGTTATGAAGATAAAGATTATGGGGCAAATGGATTATCCACTTCGAGATTAAATTTGGAAAAATTGTATCGAAAAGGATTTCATGTTTGCCAGCAATTTTATGGATCACATAGAAAAGAAGATGAGGAATGCGTCTTTTGTTATGGTGTGATTTATGGAAATCATGAAAAAAAATCAAAAAAATAAAGTAAGGGAGCTAATTGAATGAGAGAACAAAAGAGTTTTGTCGACAATTCTAAGGGCTGCCTTTTTTTAGTGCCAACACCGATTGGTAATTTAGAAGATATGACTTTTAGAAGTGTAAAGACATTACAAGATGTTGATTTGATTGCAGCTGAAGATACTAGAAATACAATGAAATTATTAACGCATTTCAAAATAGAAACTGATTTGATAAGTTTTCATGAACACAATACAGCACAACGTATCCCAGAATTGATCGAAAAGTTAGAGCAGGGAATAAATATTGCTCAGGTAAGCGATGCGGGAACACCATCAATCAGCGATCCGGGGAAAGAATTAGTTAAAGCAGCGATTGAAAATGATATTTCTGTTGTACCATTACCAGGAGCAACGGCTTCGATAAGTGCCTTAATAGCATCAGGGATAGAACCTCAACCGTTTTATTTCTTTGGCTTTTTGCCAAGAAAAGGTAAAGAAAGAACTGAAGCCTTAGAAAATCTTTCTCAAAGAGTTGAGACATCGATTATTTATGAATCACCTAAAAGAGTCGTAAAGACTTTGACAGATTTAAAAGATTCGTTGGGTGAAGATAGACAAGTAACACTAGCTCGCGAGTTAACAAAGATTCACGAGGCGTTTTTAAGAGGTACGGTTTCTCAAACACTGGAGTATTATCAAGAGCATGATCCAAAAGGTGAATTTGTTATCATAATTTCAGGTAAGACTATTGAAAAGAATGCTGAAATGACCGATGCCGAAATTATAAATGCCATTGACTTACAAATTCAAGAAGGCATAAAGCCTAATAAAGCTATCAAAGATATTGCAAATCAAAACTTATTGAAGAAACAAGTTGTTTACAACTTATATCACGGAATCGGAAAGGATGAATAAATTGTCCGAAGAACAAATTTTCTCGCAAGAAATGGAATTTCCTTTTTATTTTGCTAACTTAACTGGGGACATGCGTTTGTCTTCGCTAGTGGACGCAATGATATTAACCTCAGAAAAGCAATTGCATCAAAGTGATTCTGATAGTTCAGAAATGGTAAAGCGTGGTTTAGGATGGGTAGTTGTTCAGTACCATATGGACGTTACGTCAATGCCACATCTAGGTCAGAAATTGAACGTTAGAACTAGAGCAACAAGTTATAATAAATATTTCTTCTATCGTGATTTTTGGATCGATGATTTAGAAGGTAATAATATGGTCAAATTGGAAAGTGCCTTTGTTATCATGGACGTAAATGAACGTAAGATGGTTAGTGCTTCGGATAAACTAACTGATATGTTTGGTGCTAAGGAGATAACTAAGATCAAGCGTTTCCCACGTATTAAAGTACCGGATGAGTTTGACATCAAGAAAAATCAACAGATAGGTTACTACAATATTGATGTTAATCGTCACGTTAATAACTCATATTATTTCGATTGGATGGTAGATTCTTTAGGAATCGACTTTGTTGAAAAACATAGGGTTAAGACCATGGATATTAAATACGAAAAAGAATTGAATATAAATAGCCACCCAGAGGTTTTTGCAAAGATAAGTGATGACGGTTTAGTAACTAAGCACTGGATAAAAAATGGTGACGATTTAAATGTCATTGCCGAAATGTCATGGGAAGATAAATAAAAGTACTTTGTAAACTTAATTTCTTGTGCTAGTATATTGGGGTAATAATTTTGGAGTAGGATTCAAAGCGTGAAGTGCCAATGGAACGGGATGTGAACATTGGACGAAGAGTTAGACAATATCTCAACTCGCGGTTTTGTTTCCGCATTCGCCACTTTATATAGTTAATTAGCCTCTAGTTATATTCGGTGGCAGCTCCTATGAGGAGATGTCAATATGTTAAGTAAGAGTAGAAGTACTATCACTGTTCACGAACTTACGTGGATGGCAATATTAATTGCATTGGAAATGGTTTTGAGCCGTTTTTCAATTGGAAGTAATGCTTTACAAGTTGGTTTTAGCTTTGTGGCCATGGGTTTAATAGGATATTATTTTGGACCTTATAAGGCTGCTATTGCGATGGCAATTGCGGATATAATGAAAATGGTAATTTTGCCGAGTTCAGGAGGATTCTTTTGGGGATTCACTGTATCGGCTATCGTTAGTGGAATTATTTACGGAGTAATGCTCTACAATAAAAAAGTAACAGTAGTTAGAGTGTTAATTACAACTATCCTAATGGTAGTAATAGTTAATACTTTGATGAATACTTTATGGATCCATATGATTTCTAATGTTCCATATCTAGTATTACTAATGCCAAGACTGTTGAAAGAGGCTATCAGCTTGGTTTATCAAACTGGAATTTTGTACTTGGTTCTTAAATGGATCAGCAATTCGAGATTTAACAGAATTAATTAATATTAAAGACCGTAAGGTCTTTTTTTTTTGCACAAATAACTTGTGGTAGAATAATGCTATTAAGAATGAGGGGATATTTATGAAAATATTAGCTTTTGACACTTCAAATAAACCATTGACTGTTGCTGTGGTTGATGATGGAAATGTTTTAGCTGCTTTGGAGTCGACTGAAAAGAAAACTCATAGTGTTACTTTACTGCCTGATATTCAAAAAGCACTAAAAGAATCAGAATTGTCAATTGATGACATTGATTTGATTGCGGTGGCTAAAGGCCCTGGATCATATACGGGCGTTCGTATTGCAGTTACTGTAGCTAAGACGTTGGCCTTCACTTTGAAGAAAAACTTAGTAGGAGTATCTAGCCTAAAAGTTTTAGCAGCTGATGGGGATGAGAATAAAATATTAGTGCCTTTAATGGACGCTAGAAATGATAACGCCTTTGCCGGGGTTTACCAATATTCTAATAATCAACTTACTAACTTGATTGAAGATCACCATACTTCAATGTCTAAATTACTAGAGTTGTTAGAGAAATATGATTCAAAGGATTTAGAGTTTATTAATGCGACTGATCATTTAACTGACTTAATTCAAGAAAAATATCCTGAGGTTAAGATTTTAAATACTAAAGACAGTTTGCCAAAGGCGGATAAATTAGCAAAACTTTCTGAAAACGAACCTGTTGTTTCGGATATAGATAGTTTTGTTCCAACATATCTGCGTTTAACTCAAGCTGAGCATGATTGGTATCAAAAGGGACATAAAAAATATGGCAATATTTCCTATGTTGAAGAAGTTTAAAGAAACATTTTGGCCTTCAGGATCACCGGATAAATACCCATTTGAAAAACAGTCAGTAACTATTAATGGTCAGCAATTGGTTTTAAAAAAAGCCGAATTAAGTGATTCCAATGATTATATGAATATTCAAGAAATCATTTATTCTAAACCTGCACCTTGGCCACAGGATGTGGTCGATACTGAACTTAGAAATAAAAATGCACTCTATCTTTCATTGATCAGGAAAAATCATTGTGTAGCTTTTATTGGTGTTTCTTTAAGAGATATTAAAGAGGCGCATATAACAAATATTGCAGTACTTCCGGAATTACAAAAAGATGGAATCGGCCATTTATTCTTAAATCAAATTTTTGAATATTGCCGTAAGCAAAATTTTCAGAAAATATCATTAGAAGTTGATGTTACAAACGAATCTGCTATTGAATTGTATAAAGCTTTTGGCTTTAAGACACGTACTATTCATGAGAAATATTATTTTAGAAATCATCATGATGCATTAGAAATGGTGGTTGATTTATAGGGAGATAACCTTGGAAAAAGATACATTAATACTGTCATTTGAGAGTAGCTGTGATGAGACTAGTGTTGCAGTTATTAAGAATGGTAAAGAAATTTTGTCCAATATAATAGCAACACAAATTAAAAGCCACCAAAGATTTGGTGGAGTTGTACCTGAAGTTGCTAGTCGTCATCATGTAGAAGAGGTCACACATTGTATTGATCTGGCTTTGAATGAAGCCGAAGTTACTTATGATGATTTAGATGCCGTGGCTGTAACTTATGGTCCTGGTTTGGTGGGATCATTGCTGATTGGAATTATGGCCGCAAAAACAGTAGCTTTTGCTCATAATCTACCTTTGATCAAGTCAAACCATTTGGCTGGTCACATTTATTCCGCAAATCTGGTAGCTGATTTGAAATACCCATTTATGGCCTTACTAGTTTCAGGTGGTCACACAGAAATTGTTTTAGTTCGTGCACCGGGTGAATTTGAAACACTAGGTGATACACGTGATGACGCAGTTGGTGAAGCTTACGATAAAATTGGACGTGTTTTAGGTATAAATTATCCTGCTGGTAAGCAAGTTGATGAGATGGCCGCAAAAGGTAAGGATATTTTTGATTTTCCACGTGCGATGGTTCAAGAAGATAATCTTGATTTTAGTTTTAGTGGACTTAAGAGTTCATTTATAAATCGTGTTCATCATGCTGATCAAATACATGAAGAACTTAACAAAGATGACTTAGCAGCAAGTTTTCAAGGAGCAGTGTTGGATATTTTAAGTAATAAAGTATTCAGAGCCTTAAAACAACATCCAGTTAAACAATTAGTAGTAGCCGGAGGGGTTGCTGCTAATCAAGGATTACGTCAATGTTTGAAGGATGATATTGAAAAACGTAATTTGGATATGGATCTGATTTTCCCTCCATTAAGATTATGTGGCGACAATGCAGCCATGATCGGAGCAATTGCACAAATACAATATGATAAGAAGGATTTTGCTGATTTAACAGTTAATGCAGATCCTAGCTTGGACTTTTAAAATCGAGGAGACTCGATTTTTTTTGTTCTTTTTTTGTATTAAAAGGTTGTGATATATTAAACTTGTGTATTTTTAGTTAAATTGGGGGGATTTGAAGTGGATCGAAAAATAAGTTTGGGGTTAGACATTGGTGTTTCATCAGTTGGATATAGTGTAATAGATGTTGATACTGGTAAAGTTTTAGAACTTGGATCACGCCTGATAAACGGTAAAATTGGTACAGAAAACCAAGCGCGTCGAGAGATGCGTGGCACTAGACGATTAATCAATCGAAAGAAACAACGTCGTAAGGATACAGTTAAATTATTTAATGAATTTAAATTGATTGATTCAAAAAAAGATGAACATTATTTTGACCACTTCGCAAATAATTCTGATCCGTATGAATTGCGAGTCAAGGGATTGTCTGAAAAGTTGTCACTTTCAGAAATTGCCGATGGTTTGTATCATATTGTTAAAAGACGTGGTATTAGTTACGATTTAAAAGACGCTGATGAGGAATCTGAAGGTTCTGAATATGAAAATGGATTGAAGATCAATAATAGTGAGTTAAAAAATCAAACTCCGGCGCAAATACAATTAAAACGTTTGAATGAATATGGTGCCATTAGGGGTAAGGTTGTTATTGATGAAGAAAAAATTTTATTGAATGTTTTCCCTACAAAAGCATACCTTGATGAAGCTAAAAGAATAATAGAAAAACAAAGAGAATTTTATCCTGGAATTTTAACAGAGGAATTTGAAGAAAAGTATTGTCAAATACTTACTAGAAAAAGAGACTACTTTGTTGGACCAGGTAGCGAAAAATCTAGGACTGACTACGGTATTTATAAAGAAGATGGTCGAACACTAAATAATTTATTTGAGGAATTAATAGGACACGACAAAATATACCCTGAAGAACTAAGAGCTTCAGGAGCATCATTTACTGCACAACTGTTTAATGTTTTGAATGATTTAAATAATTTGCATATTTCATCATATGAAGATCAAAAATTAACGACTGAAAATAAAGAACAAATTATTTCGGAATTAAAAAGTACAACTTCAAATGTCAATATGATGAAACTTATTCAGAAAATTGCTGGTTGTGAAGAATCTGATATCAGTGGTTATCGAACTGACAAGAATTACAAACCTGAAATTAGCTCTATGCGTATTTATCGCAAAGTCCATAAAAAACTTTTAGAATCTGAAATTGATATAACTAATTGGCCGGATGATTTTATAAATAAGTTAAGTTTCATTTTGACTCTTAATACTGAAAATGGTGAAATTAGAAATCAATTAAAAAATCGTCTGCAGCCAGAATATGATTTTCTTACTGATGAATTGATTCAGACAATTATTGATAATAAAGAAAGTTTTGATATTAAATCTAATAATAAATGGCATAGATTCTCTATTAAAACGATGGAGCTGTTGATCCCAGAAATGATAAAACGTCCAGTTGAACAAATGACTTTGATAAATGAAATGGGATTGATCAAAAATAGTGGCAAGAAGTTTAGCAACTATAAATATTTGCCATATAAAAAAATTGCTGAAGATATATACAATCCAGTAGCATCTAAGTCAGTCCGTGAAGCTTTGAAGATAGTTAATGCAATTTTAAAAGAATATGGTCATATCGAGTATATTGTTGTTGAAATGCCACGTGACAAAAATGAAGATGAAGCAAAAGATCAAATCGAAAAGTTCCAAAAAGCAAATGGACGACTAAAAGATGCTGCATTGGAAGAATTCACAGAGGCGATTGGAGATAAATCCACCGTTGACAAGAAATTGGGAGTACATAGGTCTAAACTCCTTTTTAAGATAAGACTTTGGTATCAACAAAGAGGAATGGATCTATATGAGGGCAAACCAATATCTGCAGTTGATTTGTTAAATAATCCTGATAGTTTTCAAATAGACCATATTATTCCACAGTCAGTTTCTTTTGATGATAGCTTTAATAATAAAACACTTTGTAATTCTGGCTTGAATCAAATTAAAGATAAAAAAACACCGTTTGAGTATATGAATGAGGGATATGGTCAAGGATTCGATTCAATGAAGGCCATGGTAATGAAAAATCCAAGAATAGATCATAATAAACGTAAAAATTATCTTTTCTCTGAAAATGTTAGTGACATTGAAACTAGAAAGAGGTTTATTTCTCGTAATTTAGTTGATACCAGATATGCATCCAGGGTAGTTTTGAATAATTTGCAGGAGTTCTTTAAAGAAAAAGAATCGGATACTAAGATTTCCATTATTCGTGGTAAATTTACTTCCAATTTACGCAAGCATTGGAAGATAAACAAGAATAGAGATACTTATCATCATCATGCAATAGATGCCACTATAATTGCTGCAACGCCATTTTTAAATATTTGGAAAAAGGGTTCTAGTATTTTCCCTTCAAATGTTGAAAGTGAAGATTTTTTTGATATTAAGACTGGTAAAATTATTGGAAATGATGAGTTTAACAAATATGCGTATGATGAACCTTATAATGGCTTTTATAATGAACTTAGGAATGCTACTGATAGAATTAAATTCTCTCATCAAATTGATAAAAAAATGAATCGTAAAGTTAGTGATTCAACAATTTATTCAACTAGAGTTGCAAAATCACCAAAGAATAAAAAAGAATCAGAATATATAGTTGCAAAGATCAAGAATATTTATGATGCAGATGAATATGCTAAATTTAAGAGGATTTACGATAAAGACAAGACTAAATTTTTATTAAATAAGTATGATCCAAGGAGCTTTAATCATTTAGAAAAGATCATGAATACTTATCCTGATTCAATTGAAAGAACAATGAGTAATAATAAAGTGAAGGTAGTAAGAATCTCACCATTTGAACTTTATCGTCAAGATCACGGTCCAGTAAAAAAATATTCCAAGAAAAATAACGGACCTGAAATAAAGCAACTTAAATACTTGGATAAAAAAGTCGGTTCTAGTATTGATGTCACACCTGATAACGCTAAAAATAAACACGTTATTTTGAAGTCATTGAAACCATGGCGCACAGATATTTATTTGAATCATGAAACAGGTGAATACGAAATTATGGGTATCAAGTATTCTGATCTCAAGTTCAATAAGGGTGAAGGTTATGGCATTAAAAAGGCTAAGTATTTAGAAATAAAGCATCGGGAAAAAGTTTCTGATGATTCTGAATTTATGTTTACTTTGTACAAGAAAAATCGTATTAAGGTTGAGAATATGGAGACTGATGAAAGTGTTGAGATGCTGTTTTGGTCTAGGACCATGGATAGCCAAAAGGGGTATGCGGAACTGAAGCCAATTTATAAATATAAAACAGAGGATGATAATTGGCCAATTTATGGGAATGCAAAGAAACAAATTATAAAAAAACTGATTCCCAAAAACTGTAAAATATGGAAAGTAAATACTGATGTATTAGGCAATCCTTTTTATGTAGAAAAAGAAGGAGAATATCCTAAAGATGTCCTTGATTAATGGATAATTTATGATATTATGAATTTTGTAAGGGACGCCTTATATGTTTGAATATATTCATTCGACGTTTTACTATTACTAAATTCTTAAGGATCTACAAAAATAAGGATTTATTCCGAATTTACCACCTACTTGTTAGGTGGTTTTTTTTTACAAAAAAATTCAGGAGGATAAATTATGGCGTGGAGAATCGTTCATGTTAAGGAAGGGGATCTACTAAGGCTCAGATTAGATAATTTGGAAATTAGAAAGAAGGATGATAAATACTATATTCCATTATCAGATATAACAATGGTTGTACTAGAAGGTAATAAAACATCAATAACAACTAAATTGATGTCTAGCTTTAGTCAAAATAATATTGCTTTAGTAATTTGTGATGATAAATATTTGCCAGTGGGGATATATTTACCATATGGTCAATATCATCACTATTCTAAACGAGTTATCAAACAGGCTTCTTGGACTGCTAAGCAAAAGGATTTACTTTGGCAAAATGTTATTAAGCAAAAGATGGATAATCAAATAGCCTTCGCTAGGTGGTCTGGTGTTGAACAGGAACGCTTAGAACTAATGAAAGATCTAGTTGCTGATTTGGTTGCCGGAGATAAAACTAATCGAGAGGGTCATGTTGCTAAAGTATATTTTGATTCATTGTACGGAAAAACCTTTACTCGTGGGGATGACAGTACTATTAATGCTGCCATGAATTTTGGTTATGCTATTTTAAGATCTTGTATGGCAAGAATTGTCGTAGGTAATGGGCTAGTTACTATGTTGGGAATATTTCATAAGAATGAATTTAACAGTTTCAATCTAGTAGATGATTTGATGGAACCGTATCGTCCCTTAATGGATTATTGGATCAATCAGAATCTCCTTGGAGATAAAAATTATTTAAGTTATGAATCAAGATTAGAGATAATTGAATTCATGAATCAAAAGCTTGAAGTAAAAGGTAAGAAAATGTCGATAGATAATTCTATGCAGGAATTTGTCACCAGTTTTATAACTGCAATCGAGGCTGAAGAACCAGAGGCCTTATTAACTATTGATTTAAAAAATTTTGTAGGTGAAGAAAGTTGAAATATCAAAATATGAGAAT
This sequence comes from Companilactobacillus tucceti DSM 20183, assembly GCF_001434665.1. Taxonomy (GTDB): domain Bacteria; phylum Bacillota; class Bacilli; order Lactobacillales; family Lactobacillaceae; genus Companilactobacillus; species Companilactobacillus tucceti. The sequence continues at coordinate 58,570 of NZ_AZDG01000012.1, forward strand.
GATGTGTTTATTTGATTTACCCATGGATACTCCTAAACAACAGAGACAATATCGAATTTTTAGAAAAGAATTAATTCGAAATGGATTTATGATGCTACAGTATTCTGTTTATTATCGCTCTATTCCTAACCGCTTATCTGGTAAGAAATATCAAAAAGCAATTGAATACTTTTTACCAGAAAATGGCGAAGTAAGACTCATGTCAGTTAGTGAAAAGCAATTTGAAGATATGCAGGTACTTGTTGGAAGTAAAAGTAAACAAGAAACCGTAGTAGGTAATAAAAAATTGGTGATCATATGATAATGAAAATTGAATTAGAAAATCAAAAATTTCTAGATGTGGATTTTGACGACATTATTTATTTAACTGGAATAGATCATAAAAAATTGTGGACGGTTTTCCGTAGTTTATATTACTATTTCAATCGTAGCACTAGTTTAGCGACTAATATTTATGGTGATAATAATATTGAACTATATGTTGATGATGATAAGGTTTCCGTTAAAAATACGGATGTCTTCTTTATAAATAATCGAGATAGTATCTATCATCAAATGGAGTATAAGAAAGATACCTTATTATTTGAATTATTAAATGACTTTAGCGACGATACTGAGATTAATCGAATCATTGAGGATATGAATAACGAAAGTTTTCGATTGGAGATTAGATCACAAGAGTTCTTAGATAACTATTCAAATAATTTACGAATTAACTTTCAGGATTTGAATTACTTGGAAATGTTAAAAAACTTCTTAGTTTTAAATTATCAAGAGGATTCAAAGAATTATCCACTAGAGTTTATGAATACAGAAAGTTTATTAGATGAATTTTTGAACTTTATAAAATATAAGTTTGAAAAGGATAATCACTTAACCTGGCTAGTTTTATACAATATTGACAGTTTTATTGGACAGAAAGAAAAAACGAACTTCTTTATTAAACTAAAGGAGTTCGTCGCTGATTATAATTTAAAGGTCATTTGTATTAGCAATAATCTTGATAATTTACCTATAGACCGTACAGATATTGAGAAGATAATTGTTGCGGCAGATAATTTTGATCAACTTTTGCCAATTGATGAATTATTAGTTTCAGTTAAGAATAATTATCCTAATGAGTTTGATTGTGATGAAAATCGATTTGTTAAGGCAATGCAAAGAATAATTCCATTTATTGGAAGTAAGGAAAAATTGTTTTTAAATGCTAAAGATTTGGTATTATTAAAAGTAGTAAATGAAATTCTTGGTTACGAGACGTCGTTAGACTTTGAAAATCAGTTACTGACAGATGCAGAAACCAAATTTTTAGAAGATTGATAACGTGTTAGTTTTTTGGATTTGAGGTTTTTGTACTCTTAAGGATTTAATAATAGTAAAACAAATTCAATTAGATGTTGTTAAAACTTATCCGTTTTTGTACTCTTAAGGATTTAATAATAGTAAAACATTAACCTTGATAGCCTGCGTAATACCTGAGTTTTTGTACTCTTAAGGATTTAATAATAGTAAAACTAAAACCGTTAAGACTAAACTCTACAGTTTGTTTTTGTACTCTTAAGGATTTAATAATAGTAAAACAATCTAAAACAGCAACAGATACTGATACAGGTTTTTGTACTCTTAAGGATTTAATAATAGTAAAACTTCTACTATTAAACTATCGACAGATTGCCAGTTTTTGTACTCTTAAGGATTTAATAATAGTAAAACGGGTGACCAACTCTAATAACTTGTCGTGTGGTTTTTGTACTCTTAAGGATTTAGTAATAGTAAAACTCATAAGAGCAGGGATGAGGTCATTGCTATGTTTTTGTACTCTTAAGGATTTAGTAATAGTAAAACCGATTACAGTCGATTAACTAATGATGATAGGTTTTTGTACTCTTAAGGATTTAGTAATAGTAAAACTTTAGCACTTCCAAGTGTGCGTCAATATTCGTTTTTGTACTCTTAAGGATTTAGTAATAGTAAAACCCTAAATGTAATAATTGTTGGCCGACCTTAGTTTTTGTACTCTTAAGGATTTAGTAATAGTAAAACTTTTAAAGCTACTTCTGATTTATCTGAAGAGTTTTTGTACTCTTAAGGATTTAGTAATAGTAAAACCGGTAAAGCAGTCATTTCAACAAACTTAGGGTTTTTGTACTCTTAAGGATTTAGTAATAGTAAAACAAGAGTGCTGTTCGATCGTATTATCATAGAGTTTTTGTACTCTTAAGGATTTAGTAATAGTAAAACAATGGGATTTGATGTATCACGCGAGCGTGTGTTTTTGTACTCTTAAGAACTTACTAATAATATAACCAATTCTTGTGGTATTATTGTCTTTGTATTCTTAAGAACTTAGTAGTGGTAAAACAATCGACTTTTTGTTTTATGTATTACTTGAGTTTTTGTACTCTTAAGGATTTAGTAATAGTAAAACGCATCGTTTTTAACAATCAAAAGCACATCAAACGTAGGTGTGCTTTTTGTTTCCCCAAAATTCTCATTCTGCTAAAATAAAACAAAAAAAGAGGTCGAAAATGGCACAACTTCTAGCAATAATTGCTCACCCTATGACTGATAAAATGTCCACAAGTATCGAACTATATAAGAACTTCATTGAATCGTACAAACAGACTAATCCTAATGACACGATAGTAGAGCGTAATGTTTCCGAAGAGCCTAAATTACCTTTTGATGATACTGCGTTATCCATTTATAATAAAAAGTCCACGGGGGCAACTTTAACTAGATATGAGCGAGCAATTAATAATGCACGCCAATCTTATGTTGATGAATTTGTTCAATCTGACAAATATGTTTTTGTTAACCCTATGTATAACTTCTTCTTGCCAGCAGAAATGAAGAGTTACATGGATATTATTATGCAGATTCCGGATACTTTTGAATACAATGATCAATCTAAGTTACAAGGTAATTTGCTCAATAAAAAAGTACTGCATTTACAATCTAGTGGAGATTGTTTTCACAGTGCGGATAAAAAATTGCAAGAACTTGATTTGGGTGACAAATATTTAAAGACCGTTTTTAATATTATGGGAATTGACGATTATCAAAGTATTTTTGTTGAGGGGATGGATTTTGACCCTAAGAATTCTCAAAGCATTTTAAATCGAGGTTATCAATCAGCAAAACAATTAGCGAGAGTATTTTAAAAGCCGACTAAAAAGTCGGCTTTTTTATTTGTATTTATCTTCAAGTTTACTCATCCAAAGTCCTAACAAGGCACCGAGAATGAAAGTAACGACACTGATAACGATGGTGGTAGTAGTGATTCCTGCATAAGATATTGTTTCTTCAGAATATGGATTTGGTATAAGGATCAAAATTGTACTAGCAACTACTATTCCTAATATAAAATGATAGACCCTTGAATGATGATGTTGAATCAAAAATTCCATACCTTTTGAAAACAGAATCATTGAAACTGCTCCACCAATAGCTATCGGTAAAAACACACCAATAATATCGAAGTTTTTAAATCCAGTTAGCATTGGTGAATAAAGTCCTAGTATTAGCAATAGATTAGAAGGACTTAATCCAGGTACTAAAACTCCTAAAGCAATCAGCATACCTGCAATAACAAAACCAATGAAGTTGGCGGGTATCGTACCAAATATTTCACTCATGAAGAATAGGAATAATCCTCCTAGGATCAACATGGCTAAAAACCAGATAATATCTACGAGATCTCTTTTCTTTCTAGAAGTGGACTCTTTTATTAAAGCGGGTAGGGTACCGATGATGGCTCCAGCAAATCCCCAAAGAACTATAACTTGATAGTGTTCTAAGAGGAATTCTAATGGTTTTGACAGTAGACCAATTCCAACGATTCCACCTATACCAACTGGTAGAAAAAACATAAAATCTTTTTTGAAGTTTTTTCTGAAGTGAGCCATAAAATGGAGTAATCTTTCGTAGATGCCTAGAATGGCAGCTAAAACTCCACCAGATACACCTGGTAAAATAAATCCTAATGCGATAATTACACCTTTGAAAAATCGGATAAAGAAATTTTCTTGTTTATTTTGCATGTAATCTCCTAAATAGTTTGTTCATAGAATATAGCAAATTATTTTGGAATTAACAATTAATCGGCCATGTCTTCTAGTTCAATTGACTTTTCAGTCCATTCGTCTTCAAGTTCACTTTGCTTAGCTTTATTTTCATCCAATTCTTTTTGGAAATCAGCTAGTTTAGTATATGAAGTTAAATTCTCTTCTTTAGTCATTTCCAATTGGATTTCAGAATTTTTCTTATCCAATTCAGAAATTTCCTTTTCTAGTTTTTCAACTTGTCGACGAATTTTACGTTCTTGTTTTTGTTGTTCCTTAGATTGTTGATATTCAACCTTTTTCTCACTTACAACGTGACCAGAGGAATCTTCTTCTTCGTTAGTGTCGGTTGTCTTTTCAAGATAATAGTCATAGTCACCTAGATAAATAGTGCTGCCGTTAGTACCGATATCAACAATTCTATTGGCTAAAGTATTTAATAGATAACGATCGTGGGAAACGAACAAAACCGTACCTTCAAAGTTACTTAAGGCATCTTCTAGGACTTCTTTACTGTCGATATCCAAGTGGTTTGTTGGCTCATCCATTACTAAGAAGTTATCATGTTCCATTGATAATTTTGTCAGAGTAAGACGAGCTTTTTCACCACCGGATAATCCAGAAATTGGTTTTAATACATCGTCACCACTGAATAAAAAAGATCCTAAAATGTTACGAATTACTTGTTCATCTAATAGAGGATGAAGGTCCCAGATCTCGTGAAGTACATCTTTACGTGGGTCCAAATTTGTCAAATTCTGGTCATAGTAACCAACTTGAACATTAGCACCAAATTGGTAAGTACCTTTGATCAAAGGTATTTGATCAAGTATTGATTTTAGAAGGGTAGATTTACCGATTCCGTTAGGTCCGATAATACCAATTCGTTCACCTTTTTTAACATCCAGGTTGATCGGTTCAGACATTATCTGATCATCATATCCTATTGCAGCATCTTTTATTAATAAGACGTCATTTCCACTTTCTTTATCGATTTTAAATGAGAAGTGAGCGGATGCTTGGTCTGAACCTGGACGTTCCATGACATCCATCTTTTCCAGCTTTTTACGGCGACTTTGAGCCATTTTGGTTGTAGAAGCACGTACGATATTTTTTTGAATGTACTCTTCAGTTTTCTTGATTTCAGCTTGTTGTTCTTCGTAGTGTTTCCACTCAACTTGCTGGTTTTTCTTCTTTTCTTTTAGATAGAATGTGTAGTTTCCAGAATAATGTTTGGACGAATGATGGTTGATCTCAACGATTTCGTTAACGACTTTATCTAAGAAATACTGATCATGAGAGATAATGACCAGTGCTCCACGATAGTTTTTTAAATAACCTTCGAGCCATTCAACAGTAGTAATATCCAAATGGTTTGTCGGTTCGTCAAGTAGCAGAATGTCATGATGCTCTAAAAGCATTTTTGCCATAGCTAGTCTAGAACGCTCACCACCTGAGAGAGTAGAGATCTTGTCGTGCCAAACTTCTTCTTCAAAGCCGAATCCTTTAAGAACACTACGGATCTCAGATTGGTATCCGTAGCCGTTTTCTTGTCTAAAGGTATTTTGTAATTGATCATATTGTTTTAAAATTTGATCGTAGTCTTTAGTAGTATTGTCAGCTAATTTTGATTCTAGTTCGTGCATTTGTTTTTCTTGTTTTTTTAGATAATTGAAGATTTTTTCCATCTCATCGAAGATAACATTGTCACGATCTAATCCAGAATCCTGAGCTAAGTATCCGATATTTGTATCTTTTTTTAGAGCAATATTCCCGGCAGTATAGCTTTCTTGTTCTGAAATGATTTTTAATAATGTTGATTTTCCAACACCATTTCGACCAACTAGTCCGATACGACTGTTGTCTTGGACTTCAAAATTAACATTTTCAAATAGCTTTTTTGTTCCAAAATTTTTAGTAATGTTTTGAGCTTGTAATAAAATCAAGTTAAGTACCCCTTTATATGTTCACAATTTCGTATTTTTTGTTAAAAATTAGTTCTTTATAGGCTTAATCTATTGCGTTTTTGCTTAACTTTATTTACTATAAATATTAGTGAAATAACGCACATTGGTGGTAAGATATGACAAAAACAACAGTTCCAAACGCAACTATTAAAAGGTTACCTATTTATTATAGGTATTTCCAGTTTTTAAAAGACGAAGGCACACAAAAAGTTTCCTCAGGAGAATTGTCCGAGGGAGTTAAAATTGATAGTGCCACAATAAGGCGTGACTTCTCTTACTTGGGAGCATTAGGTAAGAGGGGCTACGGATATGATGTAGATGAGCTTGTCGCTTTCTTCAAAAAATTACTCAATCAAGACAAACGTACTAATGTTGCCTTAGTCGGTGTCGGTAATTTGGGTAACGCCTTATTAAATTATAACTTTGCTAGAACAAATAATGTAAGAATTGCCGCAGCTTTTGACATCGATCAATCGATCGTAGGTACAGTCAAGAGTGGTGTGCCTGTTTATGATGTTTCAGAGTTAAAAGAACAATTAGATCTACAACAGATCGATGTATGTATTTTAACAGTTTCATCAAACGCAGCACAAGTGACGGCAAATCTTTTGGCTGATGCTGGAGTAAAGGGGATTTTGAACTTTACGCCGGTTATTATTAATGTGCCAAATAACATTCGTGTACACTATGTTGATTTAGCAAATGAATTACAGACTTTGATTTTCTTCTTGGACCGCGATAAGTCTTTGAATGAGGACGAAGAATAAGATTGGGGGGATTCTAACGTGAGTGAACCATTATTTTTAAAACCTGTCTTTCATGAAAAAATGTGGGGTGGTCGTAAGCTTGAAAAATTCGATTATGACTTACCTGCAGGTGATATTGGAGAATGCTGGGCAATTTCAGGGCATCCCCATGGCCGTTCAGAAGTAGAAAACGGCGAATTTGCTGGACAATTTATTGATGATTTGTGGAAAAGTCATGGTGAACTATTCGGCAATCCAGAGGGCAAAGTATTTCCATTGCTAACAAAGATCTTGGATGCTGAGGCCAGCTTGTCGGTCCAAGTTCATCCAGATAATGATTATGCATGGAAACATGAGCATGAATTAGGAAAAACTGAATGCTGGTACATTATTGATGCCGAACCAGGTTCATACTTGATCTATGGACATAACGCTAAGAATAAAGAAGAACTAGATCATATGATCGAATCAGGAGACTGGGATGATCTTTTGAGAAAGGTTCCAGTTAAGACTGGGGACTTCTTCTATGTTCCTAGTGGTACAGTACATGCCCTAAATAAAGGGATCATGGCTTTAGAGACACAACAAAGTAGTGATACTACATATCGTCTTTACGATTATGACCGTGTCGAAAAGAGTACAGGTAAGAAACGTGAATTGCATATCCAACAATCAGAAGATACAATTACTGTTCCTCACAAAGATCCAAAACTAGATATTCAAACAAAGACAGAAGGTAAGAACAAGTTTACGACATTTGTTCAACCACCTATCTCGCCATTCTTTGCTGTTTATCGCTGGGAAATTAACGAACCAGCAACTTTAAAACATAATATTGGTAAATACACTTTGATTTCAGTTATTGATGGTAGTGGTAAAATTACTGTTGATGGCAAGGATTATGACTTAAAGAAGGGAGTCCATTTGATTGTTCCGGCAACAGTTAATGAATGGACACTAGATGGAGGTCTTGATATAATTGCCTCTGAATCTGGTGAAAAATAATTCTTATGAGATTGGGATATAAATTCGGTTCTTTGTCAAATCGTATTGATGAATGATTTTGGACCTGAGGCACCTCTTAA
>NZ_AZDG01000013.1 GCF_001434665.1 Companilactobacillus tucceti DSM 20183
CATGATAATGTGGTCACCGACTTTAAAGTTCTCAACATTCTTACCAACTTTTTCAACTATACCAGAACCCTCATGTCCAAGGACAACAGGGAAACTAAAGGCGGCATCACCTTTTCTAAGAGCTTCATCAGAGTGGCAAATACCAGAAGCAACAACTTTAACTTGAAGACCATCATCTTGAAGGTCAGCTAGTTCAACATCATCTTTAATAACGAATGGATCATTAACTTTATCAACTACAGCAGCTTTAATTTTCATATGTGTAAATTCCTCACTTTTACTTATTTCTAAATAACTGTGAGTGTTTTCTCATCGATAAGTATTTCACAAAATATTTTAAAAAGCAATTAAATAATTTTTAATTCCGATCGTCACCAGGCATTCTTTGATAAAATTCTTTGTATTTTTTGTAGAAATGAGTTTTATTTTTCATGCCAATATTTTCAATTATTTCATCTATAGGGAGGGTAGTTGAGGTGATTAAAGTGTGCGCTTGAATCAATCTTTGTTTAGTTAATAAATCTTTAAAGGAATCTCCGGTCTCTTTTTTTATGACATTACTCAGATAGTTTTTATTGTATTTATATTTGGACGCTAAAGATCCTAAAGAGATATTTTGATAGTCTTTTGAGATATCTTTTAAAATACTTACTATTAATTTCTGCTTGCCACTACTGCCTTCAGGAGCACTTACGTGGTAGTTTCTCACAAGTTTAGCTAATAAAATTGAGAGATATGCCTGAAGAATAGTATCTGAGAATTCTCTTTTTTCATAGTATTCCTCAATTATTTGTTCCATTGTGGTTTTTATATCCTTACTATGTTCACCTCTAAAAATCAGATACTTAGGTGTTTCTTTACCGCCACCAGATACTCGATTTAATAAGAAGTTATACACTAATGAGTTACTTTTCCTCATACCACTTAAAAAATTGATATTGATAGATTGATCTCTAAATAGGAGGTTAATTAAAATATCTTCTTCGCCCAATCTAGATATTGAGTGAGAACAACCAACATCGATCAACAAAAGATCTCCCTTATTTAAATGAATCTTTTTCCCATTAACTACTTGGTCACACTCACCATTCAACATATAATTCATTTCTAAAAATTGATGTGTGTGTTCTGGATACTCTGCAAATCTACTATGTTTACTAATATAAATGTTTCTATTACGAAAGAAATAATTGTTTAAAATTCTGAAGTCATCTTTAGAATTCGAGTGTTTTACCGCTCTTGTTGGAATATCATCTACATGTTTGCCAGTTTTTAGCTGACGATTTTCAATCAACTCGTGTTGCTTTAAACGTGCGATTGTACGCGGATTCATATAGTTACCCCCTGTAGTTTTGTCACTGATGAACTGTGTTAATGACATTTAATAATGTAAGCGCTCACTGTAAATTAGAACTTGTAACAACATGTGAGCGTTTTCTCAAAATATATTTCAGGGTGAGGTGTAGTTTATGAGTGATTCAAGTGGAAAGGGATCTTTAAAGTCAACGATGGCCGTATCGTTAACTAACTTCCTAGACTCCGGTTGTATCGTTGCCGGTGCTAGTGGTTTGACTTTATGGACTCATGAGTTTGGATTAATTAGTTTTGAAGTCGGTTTACTTGGTGCCTTGAGTGCCAATGCCTTTGGATCAGCGATTGGTGCGTTGATCGGTGGACATCTATCAGATAAGTATGGTCGTAAAGTTATTTATACTTACGATATGATTGTATATTTACTTGGTGCACTTATAGTAACATTTTCAGTTAATTTTCCAATGTTATTAGCTGGATTCATTGTAACTGGTGTCGCAGTTGGTGCCGGTGTTCCAGCAAGTTGGACTTATATCTCAGAAACTTCTGAAGATACAGATCGTGCTAGAAATATTGGTATTTCGCAATTTGCTTGGTCAATGGGACCAGCACTTATCTTTACATTAGGTGTATTGTTTGCACCACTTGGCTTGTTAGGTAACAGAATTCTATTTGCTATCTTAGCCGTAGTTGCTTTCATTGCTTGGAGCTTACAAAGAAACTTGGACGAATCCAAGGATTGGGAAGAGCAAAAAGCTAAAGAGAAACTTAGTGGTGAAAAACCACATCCTTATAAAGAACTATTTTCAAATGCAATTAATATTAAATCATTATTATTCTTGATCGGTGTATATATGTTCTGGAACCTTGTTGCTGGTGCTATGGGATTCTTCATGCCATATGTATACGAAACAGCTGGTGGTTTAACAAACCTACAAGCTAACTTGTTACAAGCTGTACTTTGGGTATTTACAGCTCTTGCTACATACTTTGGTTTTGCCAAGTATGGTGATAAAGCTAACCACAGAATTTTCTTCTTTGTTGGTGCAGCAATGGCCGCAGCTTCATGGATTATTTTAACATTTGCAGGTATGAATTGGACTAGTCTTTGGCTATTCGTTATCATCTGGGGTATTTCAGCTGGTATCGGTGCTCAAGCTTGGTACGCATTATGGGCCACAGAATTGTTCCCAACTAAATATCGTGCCGGTTCACAAGGTGTTATGTTCTTCGTTGTTCGTGCATCTGCTGGTGTTTGGTCAATTATTTTCCCAACTATTCTTTCAACAATGGGATTCAAGGCCGCTGGTACATTCATGATCGTTCTACTACTAATTTCATTAGTAATTGGTACGATTTGGACTCCACATACAAGAGGAAAATCATTGGAAGAAATTTCCAAAGAAAGATATGGAACTACTGACGGATCTGAAGCAGATTCTGATGATTCTACAAGTGGACAGGAGGTTTAATCAATGAGTAAAGCTTATGTAGCCGTTGATATTGGTGCTTCAAGTGGTCGTTTGATGCTTGGAACTTTAGATAGTGGCAAGCTTCAACTAAAAGAAATGCATCGTTTTAAGAATGGCTTTACTAAAGAAAATGGTCATGATCGTTGGAACATTGATTCAATCATTAATGAAATCTTTGTCGGCTTGGAAAAAATCAAAAAAGCTGGATATGATGATGTTCAATTAGGTATTGATACTTGGGCCGTTGACTATGTTTTGGTCGGCATGGACGGTAAGAAAGTTGAAGATCCAATTAGTTATCGTGATGCAAGAACCAAGAATGCTATGGAAGAATTAACATCTGATCTTCCAAAGAGCTATATATATAAGAAGACGGGAATTCAATTCCTAAACTTCAATACTTTATATCAACTTTATACAGAAAATAGAGAAGAGCTTGCTAAGACTGACAAGATCATGATGATTCCTGATTATATAGGATATATCTTGACAGGTAATGCTGTAACAGAAGTAACAAATGCTTCTACTACACAAATGCTTAACCTTCGTGAAGGACTCTTTGATAACAATTTGTTGGACAAAGTTCATGTTCAACAAGATCAATTCCCAAGATTAGTTGAATCAGGAACAATCTTAGGTAAGATTCGTCATAAGTGGCATACCATTTATGATTTGCCTGAAACAGAAGTTATAACAGTTGCTACTCATGATACTGCGTCAGCTGTTTTAGGAACTCCTGGTGAAGGAGATCATTGGGCATTCTTAAGTTCAGGTACTTGGTCATTACTTGGTACAGAATTGAATGTCCCTGAAAATGGTGAATTGGCATTCCAAGGTAATTATACAAATGAATGGGGTGCCTATGGTACATACCGTTTTCTAAAGAACATCATGGGACTTTGGATGGTTCAAAACTTGAAACACGAATTCGATGATAAATATAGCTTTAGTGAATTAGCTTCAATGGCAGAAAAAGTAAGTCCATTTGAGCAATACATTAATGTTAATGATGATCGTTTCGCAAATCCTGAAAACATGACTAAAGAAATTCAGGACTATTGTAGAGAACATAATGAAAAAGTTCCCGAAACTCCTGGTGAGTTGACAATGGCAGTTTATTCTAACTTAGCCTTGTATTACGCAAATGAAATACAAGAACTAAATAGAATTCTCGGTTATAAATTGGAAGCTTTAAATATTGTTGGTGGTGGATCAAATGTTGCGCTACTTAACCAATTAACAAGTACATTGTCAGATATTACAGTTTATGCTGGACCAGGCGAAGCAACAGCCATTGGTAATTTAATGGTTCAAATGATTACAAAGAACGACATCAACAATATTGCGGATGGTAGAAAAGTCATCAAGGATTCTTATCCTGTTAAGACTTTTAAGCCTGAAACAAATAAATATGGTAACACGCTCCATGAGTATCAAGATTTTTTAAACACTGAAGGGAGAGATACAGTTCAATGAAAAGAATGGGTCAAATAATGTATTTGCATAAAGATGCTTATGCCGAATACGAAAAAAGACACAATAATCTATTTCCAGAAATGCGTAAGGCTTTGAAAGAAGCCGGAGCACACAACTATTCAATCTTTTTGAATAAAGAAGATGGTATGTTGTTTACTTATCTTGAGGTCGACGATGTTGAAAAATATAATGATATTGCCAAAACAGATGCTGCCAAGAAGTGGTGGGCATACATGGAGCCTTTGATGGACACAAATCCTGATAAAAGCCCTGTAACCGTTGATTTAGACGAGCTATTTCATTTAGATTAGTAACACAATTTAGGAGGAATTATTAATGGTTAAAACTGAAGAAGTCGAAGACGCATACAAAGTTGCTAAAGAACGATACGCTGAAATTGGTGTTGATACTGAAGCAGCTATCAAACAATTAAACAAAGTTAAATTATCTGTACATTGCTGGCAAGGCGATGACATTCATGGATTCTTATTCCCAGGCCAAGAGTTAACTGGTGGTATCGGTGTAAGCGGTAACTATCCTGGTATTGCACGTACACCTGATGAATTATCTGGTGACTTAAGTGAAGCTCTTTCACTTATTCCTGGATCACACAAGGTTCAAATGCATGCTATCTATGCTGTAACTGATAAGAAGAAGGATCTTGATGAAATCGAACCAGAAGACTTCAGTTACTGGGTAGATTGGGCTAAGAAAGAAAAAATTGGATTGGATATGAACGGAACATTCTTCTCACATCCTAAGGTAAAACATAACTTTACTTTAGCAAGTCCTGAAAAAGATATCCGTGATTTCTGGATCGAACATGGTAAGAGAACTCGTGCCATTGCTAACTACTTTGGTAAAGAATTAGGTCAACAATCAGTTAACAACTTGTGGATTCCAGATGGCTTTAAGGATAATCCTATCGACAAAGCTACACCACGTCTTCGTCTAATTGAATCATTGGATGAAATTGACAAGAAACAATATGACGAAAAGAATACTATTGAAGCCTTTGAAGGTAAGCTATTTGGTACAGGTATTGAATCATATACTGTTGGTTCACACTTGTTCTACAACAACTATGCTTTGACAAGAAACAAGTTATGGACAATTGACGCTGGACACTGGCACCCAACAGAAGATGTTTCTGATAAGTTCTCAGCCTTCCTACCATTTGGTAAAGGTTTGATGCTACACGTTTCACGTCCTGTACGTTGGGATAGTGATCACGTTGTTATCTTTGATGAAGCACTTGTAAGAATTGCTCGTTCATTAGTTCGTGATAACGAATTAAGCAAGACAAATATTGGACTAGACTTCTTCGATGCCACAATCAACCGTGTTGCTGCTTGGGTTATCGGTGCACGTGCTACACAAAAGGCCTTGTTACAAGGTATGCTTGAACCAATCGATCAATTGAAGAAAGCTGAATTAAACTACGACTTCACAACAAGATTGGCTGAAACAGAAGAGCTTAAGTCATATCCATTTGGTGCTGTTTGGGACGAATTCTGTCTACGTAACGATGTACCAGTTGGTAACGATTGGCTAGACAACATTCATCAATATGAAAAAGACGTTCAATTCAAACGTAACTAAAATTAATTAGTTCATCTTCAGAAGGGAAGCAAAATAATGGAATTTAAGAATTCAAAATATGTAGAAAAAATGTGCGAAATTACTAACGAGTTATATAAACATGGCTGGGACGAAAGAAACGGTGGTAATGTCAGTCTTCGTTTAACACAAGACGAAGTAGATCAATTTGATGACCTCAACAAGGTTATTAGAAACATTCCTATTAAATTTGATGCAACCCCTCTAGCTGGACAATATTATTTGGTTACTGGTACAGGTCGCTATTTCAAGAATGTGCACAATTATCCAGAGAGAGATACAGGTTTGGTTAAGATCACTGATGAAGGTAACTCTGTTGATTTACTATGGGGCTTCAACGATGGTGGACAACCAACTAGTGAATTCCCTGCACATTTGATGACACATATTGCTAGACAAAAGGTTGATTCAAATCAAAGAGTTGTTATGCACTGTCATCCAACAAACTGGGTTGCACTATCATTCACTCGTAACTTGGATGAAAAAGAAATTAGTAAGTTATTATGGAAGATGCAAGCCGAATCATTGGTTGTCTTCCCAGAAGGTGTTGGTATCATCCCTTATATGACACCTGGTACAAACGAAATCGGACAAGCAACTGCTGATAAAATGAATGAATTTAGAGTTGTTATGTGGCCACATCATGGTATCTTCGGCTGCGGTGATAGCATGGATGAAGTTTATGGATTGATTGAAACTGTTGAAAAAGCAGCATTGATCTACACAACTATCCAAAGCCAAGGTGGAGACATCAAACAAGAAATTACAGACGACGACTTAAGAGATTTAGCAAAATCATTTGGTGTTACACCAAATCCTAAGTTCTTGTCAATGGACAAAGTAAAGTAAGCACAAAAGAGAGTGCGCCAAAGTATGGTCAACTTTCGAGCATTAAAGTAGAATACCCCAACAATCCGAGAGGATTGTTGGGGTATTCTATTTTAAGCGGAAAAAGTTATGCTTTGGTGCACGTTTATACAGCACATTTAAGAAAACAAGAGTTTATCATAATCACACTTCTACCATTTACCATTATATATAATAGTAGGGAGATATTTAATATCATACAAAAAAGCTTATCTACTTTTAATAGTAGATAAGCTTTTGTGATATTAAGCATATATAGTAGAAACTAGTTAAGTTTTTCGTCAACTGATGAATCACTTAATTCACTAGCAGCATCTTCATCAACAATAACTGTTACGTTATCTCTTGTTTGAAGAACTGATGCAGGGCAGTCGTTTGTAACTTTTTCTTCGATCATACCTTTAACAGCATCGGCTTTTTCTTTACCAAAGGCCATTAGTACGATGTTCTTACTCTTAAGAATTGAACCAATTCCCATTGAGTATGCGTAACGAGGTACATCATTTTCGTTTTCAAAGTTTCTTGAGTTTGCTTCAATAGTTGATTCTGTTAATTGAACTTTTCTTGTTTCAACGTCAAATGGTGAACCTGGTTCGTTAAAACCAATGTGACCATTGCGACCTAATCCAAGAATTTGAAGATCAATAGGATGATCGGCAATTACTTTATTGTAACGTTTTGTTTCTTCTTCAGGATCTTCTGCTTTACCATTTGGAACAAATGTTTCTGCAAATGGTTTCTTGTCAAACAAGTTTGATTGCATGAAGTAACGATAACTTTGTGGATCTTCTGGTGCAAGACCAACATATTCATCCAAGTTAACTGATGTCATCTTTGAAAAATCAACATCACTGGCAATCATTTCCTTATACATAGGGATTGGTGTACTACCAGTTGCTAAACCAAGAACCTTAGCACCATTATCCATAGCTGACTTAATAAGTTCGAATGCCTTCTTACCGGCAACTTCTTTATTACTTGTAACAATAACTTTCATTATATATGTTACTCCCTTCAGAATTATACCTCTTGTTTGGTATAGTCCAATTATAGTTGTCTTTTATAGTATCTGTCAAGAATTTACAGAAAAATTGTATAGACCAGATTTTGTCATGAATTTTTGTGCCAAAGCTATCGTTGATGGAATTTTAGGAAACGCATACAATAATTCTTGTAAGCGTTTTAAGTGCTTGGAAGGAGTGTTAAAAATATGGAGGCAGCTTCAAAAACAGACGCAAAAAAAGAAAAAACTTCTATTAAAACGAAGGTTCAACGTCTAGGTAGTAAGCTTTCAGGAATGGTTATGCCAAACATTGGTGCATTCATAGCTTGGGGACTTATTACAGCCTTATTTATGGATTCAGGTTGGCTACCAAATGCCCAATTGGCAAAAATGATCACGCCAATGGTTACATATTTATTGCCATTATTAATTGCTTTTACAGGTGGTAGCATGGTTGACGATCATCGTGGTGGTGTCGTTGGTGCTATCGCAACAATGGGTGTCATTGTTGGTACTAATATTCCTATGTTTATTGGTGCTATGATTATGGGACCTTTAGGTGGTTGGTGCATTAAGAAATTTGATGCATGGGCACAACCAAGAACTAAACAAGGATTTGAAATGCTTGTTAATAACTTCTCAGCCGGAATTTTAGGTATGTTATTAGCTATCATCGGATTCTTTGGAATTGGTCCTGTTGTTTCAGGACTTTCAGCAGCATTAGCAGTGGGTGTTGATTGGATCATCAAACGTAATCTAATTCCACTAGCAAATATCTTCATCGAACCAGCTAAGATTTTGTTCTTAAATAATGCTATTAATCAAGGTATTCTAACACCGTTAGGTATTCAAGCATCAGCATCAGCTGGTAAATCAATTCTATTCTTGCTTGAACCAGATCCAGGTCCAGGTCTTGGAGTACTATTAGCCTTTATGTTCTTTGGTAAAGGTAGTGCTAAGAGTAGTGCTTCTGGTGCCGCAATTATCCACTTCTTTGGTGGTATTCATGAAATTTACTTCCCATATGTATTGATGAAACCTGCATTATTCCTATCAGTTATCGCTGGTGGTGTTTCAGGTACATTCATGTTCAACCTATTGGGAGCAGGTTTGAAGGCATCACCTTCACCAGGTTCTATTATTTCAATTCTTCTTATGACTCCTAAGGGATTAGGAAATTATGTTGCGGTTCTAAGTGGTGTCGCTGTTGCTACAGCAGTTTCATTCTTAGTTTCAATGGTCATTTTGAAACGTGATAAATCAGAAGATACAGATCTTGAAGCTAGCCAAGCTAAAATGGCAAACATGAAGGGATCAGCTAAAGGTACTTCATCAGATGCAAGTGCTGCATCAAACGAAGATGCTCGTGCAATCCTTTCAACAGCAAACGAAGTTAACCATATTATTTTTGCTTGTGATGCCGGTATGGGATCATCTGCAATGGGTGCTTCAATTCTTAGAGATAAAGTTAAGAAAGCTGGATTGGACTTATCAGTTACAAACACAGCTATTAACAATTTGAAAGATGAACCAGGATTATTAGTTGTTACACAAGACGAATTAGCAAGTCGTGCTCTTCAAAAGACACCTACAGCTGTTCACGTCGCTGTTGAAAACTTCTTGAATTCACCTAAGTATGATGAAATCGTTACAGGTTTGAAGACTAAGGAAGTTTCAGGCACAGTTGATAGTGCTCCTAAGAGTGATGACAAAGCTAAGAAAGAAACAACAGAAGAAAGTAATATTCAAGATATAGATGTTTCAAAAATTAAAGTTATTGATTTCATCCATCATGATCAAAATGTTGGTTCTGCTACAATGGGACGTTCATTGTTCAAGGACAATATGAAGAAGTCCGGAGTAACAGGTATTAAAGTTCAACACTTGTCAGTTGGTGAAGTTGATGATGAAGAAGATGTTCTTGTAATTGCTAGTCGTGATACAGCAAAACGTATCAAATTATCATTCAAGAACGTTCAGGTTCTTGTCGTTGACAATCTAATGGATGCACCTGAGTATGATAAACTAATTGCAGAACTTAAATAATTCTGCAAGGACGAGTAAGGATGAATCTATCAAGTCGAGAGTCAGAAATATCACTATTACTATTAAAGAATCCTAATGGATTAAGTATTGCTGACTTAATGAAAAATATTCACGTAAGTCGCCGAACGATTTATCGTGAACTATCAAGTTTAGAAATAAGCTTAGCTCATTTGGCTATTAGTCTAACTAAAGAGGATGGTAATTATCGGTTGATTGGCAGTAAAGAGAATTTAGAAGAACTAAATTCTGTACTGATCCAACCAGATAAACAGACAACAATAACTTCGGTTGAGACGAGACAAAGTGCCTTAGCTTGTAAGTTATTGACTGTAAATGAAATAGTTACTATTGGTTCATTAGCCGAGGAGTTTGAAGTCAGCGTATCTACTATCACTCAAGATCTTAAAGTAATAGAAGGAATATTTAATGACTATCAGGTAGAGATATCTCGAATCAAGGCAAAGGGTATTGAAATAATTGGAAAAGAAAGTAATATCCGTCGAGTAATAAGTGGCATTCTTTCTAGTGAAATAAATGAGTATGAGTTCTTTGAATTTCTCAAAAAAGAATCTGAAATGGGCTCAGTTACTACGTCTCAGTATTTTATCAATCTATTAGATTTTGATTTGGTAAAGCAGGCTAATTTAGCCATTCAAAAGCGTATCAAAACTGATTTCTCCAATTTCTCCGATAGCCAACTCAAACAATTGATCATTATATTGTCTGTGTCCGCCAAGAGAATTGAAGATAAAAAAGTTATTACTCATTTGAATCACATAAATCAAAGTGACTTGTTTAAATATCAACACGTTGCAATTGAGCTCTTTAATCAGTTTAATGAGAAAATCAGGGATAGAATTTCATTGATGGAATTGGAATTTATGGCACAACAAATTCAAGGAATGAGCTTTTCGATTTCCAATAATGTATTGCTTGATGATTATGATTTGCAGCTTTCGTATCAAGTTAGAAATCTGATCAAACAGGTTTCTGACAGTTTTGGATATGATTTTAAAACTGATGATACATTGTTTAACGATTTAATGGCGCATATTGGATCCGCCTTAAAACGTCAGATCTCCCAGTTACCAGAGATCAATAATCCCGTTTTAAAAAATGTTATCAATAATTATCCACAGCTTTACGAAAAAGTTAAGAGCAACATGAAAGACGTATTTGACGATAGATTACCCAGTAGTGAATCTGCCTACGTATTGATTCATTTTGCATCAGCTTTTGAGCAACAACGACAAGATAAAGTAATTAGTGCATTAGTCGTTTGTGCAAATGGAATTGGAACAGCTAGGGTTCTAGAAAGTCGATTAAAGAAAACTGTACCAGAGATCAGTAATTATAAAGTTTCTCGTGTTGCAGAGTTGAGTAAATTAGATTTAAAAGAATATGATTTGATTCTTTCAACTATTTTCTTACCGGGCTTTAAGTTTCCTTATAAAGTTATTTCACCATTGCTTTTGCAAAATGAAATCAGAGAAATAAAAGATTATTTAGGTGATCAATTTGGAGCTATAGAGGTCAAGAGGGGACTTACTATTTCAAGTGACTCAAACGATCCCATAACTAAATTGAATAATCTTTATGAAGAATTAACAATTTCTAAAAAGTTATTAGAAAATATTGAAGTTAAAAAAATTGATAATCGTGATTACAACTTACAACAGACGTTGTTGTTGCTATCAAGAAGATTAAGACCGGATTTTGTTTTAGATGCTGATAAAGTAGCGACCGCTCTTTATCAAAGAATGCAGCGAGCTCCAGTTGGACTTCCTAATACCGGTATAGGACTAGTTCACACGACAAATGAAGCTATTATTGAGCCATTCTTTTCAATTTATGAATTATCTAATTCAATAGTTATAAAGGGAATGGATCATAAGGCAATGAATCTAAAAAGATGTTTCTTCATGTTGGCACCTAAAGAAATGAATGACTTTAGTGCTGAATTAATGGGAAATATCTCCAGTTCGATCATTGATAGTGAGAGTAATCTTAAGACTTATCAAAATGGCAATACAAATGAATTAAAAGAATTAGTATCGAAGTTATTTTTGGACGTTATTAAACAAAAGGATTGGAAGTGAAACGATGAAGGCTTTAGATAAAAATCTCATCAAACTTAATCAAGAAGCTAAGACAAAAGAAGATGCCATCAAACAAGCTGGTCAACTATTAGTTGATAATGGTTATGTTGAACCAGGATATATTGATTCAATGATCGACCGTAATAAGGATGTATCAGTTTATATGGGTAACTTTATAGCTATTCCACACGGAACTGAAGATGGTAAGCATTTCATCAAGAAGACTGGAATTTCAATTGTTCAATATCCAATGGGTGTTGATTTCAGTGAAGACCCAGCAGATGAAAAGCTGGTTACAGTTGTATTTGGTATTGCAGGATTAAACGGTGAGCACTTGCAATTGTTGTCATCGATCGCATTATTCTGTAGCGATATCGCTAATGTCGAAAAATTAGCTGATGCACAATCACCAGAAGAAGTAATTAATCTATTAAAGGAAGTTGATTAGGATGAACGCAGTACATTTTGGAGCAGGTAATATTGGTAGAGGATTCATTGGAGAAACTTTAGCATCTAATGGATTTGACATTCACTTTGTTGATGTTAACTCAACAATCATTGATGCCTTAAATGATAGAAAAGAATATGACATCGAATTAGCCGCAGAAGGCAAGAAGAAGATTCATGTTTCTAACGTAGATGGTATTAATAACAAAGATAATCCTGAAAAGGTTGTTTCTGCTATTGAAAATACTGACATGGTTACAACAGCTATCGGACCTAAGATCTTACCATTTATCGCTGGTTTAATTGCTGACGGTATCAGTGCACGTAAAGCTAATGGCAACAAGAAGACATTGGATGTCATCGCATGTGAAAACATGATCGGTGGTAGTCAATTTCTAAAGGGTGAAGTATACAAGCATTTGTCAGATGACGATAAGAAGTTTGCTGACGAATATATCGGCTTCCCTAATGCTGCTGTTGACCGTATTGTTCCTATCCAACATCATGATGATCCTTTAGCTGTTTCAGTTGAACCATTCAAGGAATGGGTCGTTGATGAATCACAAATGAAGAATCCATCAATCAAACTTGACACAGTTGTATATGTTAAAGACTTGGAACCATACATCGAACGTAAATTGTTCTCAGTTAATACTGGACATGCTACAGTTGCTTATACTGGTGAATATCTTGGATACAAGACAATCGGTGATGCTATTGCTGATGAAAAAGTTCTTAAACAGGTTAAAGGTGCCCTTAAAGAAACAGGTGACCTATTGATCCATAAATGGAACTTTGATCCAGCAGAACATAAAGCATATCAAGACAAGATCCTAAGTCGTTTCCAAAATAAATATATTTCAGATGACATCTTGAGAGTTGGTCGTACACCAATCCGTAAGTTAGGCTTTGATGAAAGATTTATCCGTCCAATCCGTGAATTGAAAGAACGTTCATTAGACTACAGTGTCTTATTAGATACCGTTGGTATGATTTTGACATTTGATGAAGCTAAAGATTCAGAAAGTGTTGAATTACAAAAGATGCTTAAAGAAAACAAAGCTATTGATGTAATCAAGAAAGTAACAGGTCTTAAAGATGAAGATTTAGTTAATGAAATTCTTGCATCATATGAGGCTAAGATTAATAAGTAAGAGAGCGTGCCAAGCATGGTCAGCTTTCGAGCATTAAGGCAAAAGTGGTAAGCAATCAACTGATTGCTTACCATTTTTGCTTTAAGCGGAAAAAGCTATGCTTGGTCACGCGTTTAAGCAGCATATTTAGAAGAAATAAAAGTAGTAACTAAATCTTTGTTGAATATTAATTTATTTTAAGCGGAAAAGCTATGTTTTTTGGGGCGTTTAAGCAGCATAAGCTAAAAATATTTATATTACGGATTCTTTTTACTTATCAATTGACAAAATTAATTAGTTAATATAATCTCAAAAAGATTAATAGGCGTGAGAAAACTTGGTTTTTTCACGCTTTATTTTTGGGGGATATCATTTTGGAAATGTATATATCAACTATTGTCATTTTAATGGCAGTAGCATTGAGCAACTTTATTGCGAAATTCGTTAGTTCTATTTCTAAAACATATATAAGTTTATTTGTTGGGATTATTTTTGCGGCTATTCCTCTTGTAAATGGATATATTTTAAAATTTGATTATGAATTTTTTATGGCATTTATTATTGCACCACTGCTTTTCTTAGAGGGACAAAAAACCAGAAGTATTCTTGTAAGAAGAAAACTCAAGTCAATTATAGGAACAGCAGTTGTATTAGCCTTGATCTCGGCCGTTGCAAGTTTATTTTTAGTCAGTCAATTATTTAGTTTGACGTTACCATTTGCACTTATTTTAATTGCTATAAGTACGCCGACGGACGCTACAGCTATGGATTCTGTTAGTGAAGGGCGAAAAATGCCTCGGCGTAGTGAGATCGTATTAAAAATGGAATCTCTTTTTAATGATGCTTCGGGAATTATTTTATTACAGGCTGGAGTAATTTGGTTTAAAACAGGTCACTTATCATATGCCAGAAATTTTGGAGCATTTATTTTAACAGCAGTTGGTGGTGCCTTAGTAGGATTTAGTATTGCATTTGTTATTATGATATGCCGCCAGATGATTATTAGAACACGTTTTAACGTTACTCATTCACATTTAATAGTTTATTTTGCAACACCAATATTGATTTATTTTGCAGCAGAGGAATTAAAATTATCCGGTATTATTGCGGTCGTTAGTGCGGGTTTGATTTTTAATGGTGAAATGAGTCGTAGTCGTTTTTCTATTCCACGTTATTTGAGCTTTTTTAATCAAATAGTTGATTTTATTGCTGATACGATGAATGGATTTGTTTTTGTAATTCTAGGATTGTCATTAATGCGTATTGTGATCGAAGGTAAACCTGAATTAACTAGTACTTTAGAATGGTTGTGGATAGGTGTAGCAATTTATTTGATTTCATTAGTGATACGATATCTTTATGCAAAGTTTGGAACTAGATATAGTCAGATAGAGGCCATAACTTTTTCTTTAGGTGGAGTACATGGGGCAGTCACGTTGGCACTGGTATTCTCACTTGTTAAACAAGGCATATCCACACACTTATTCAATTTGATTTTGTTAACAGAGACAGTAGTTATTATTTTGAGTATGTTAACTCCAACAATTGTTTTTAAATTGATTTTGAATCCAATTCAAAATCAAGAAGATATGCGAATGAATAAAAAGTTAGTTCGTGAAAAAATGGTTGAAGTAGGTATAGAGTATGTTTCCAAACTTCAAATATCTCCAGCAGTCAAGGAGAGCGTTACATTTGATTTAATGGATCAAAATAGAAATACCACTTTGAGACAGTTTCTGTCACAATGGCTGGGAGTAAATAGCAAGCGTTACGTTTTTACTGGATATCAAGCAGTAGAAGAACGTCAAATATTGATGAATGCTTTTGAAGAAGAGCGTAAATATCTTTATGATCTGGTAGATGGTGCGGCTTTAGAAAAAGCAAAGTATATTTATGATGTTTATAGTGAATTATTGATTTCTGAATCATTAGTTCTAGATTCGTATGAGGAATAGAGGTATTAAAATGAAACATGTTGTAGCAGGAATAGTGGCTCATGTTGATGCGGGTAAAACAACACTTTCTGAAGGGTTACTTTATCGTGCCGGTAATTTACGTCAATTAGGTAGAGTCGATAATGGGGATGCTTTTTTAGATACTGATAAGTTGGAAAAACAACGTGGAATTACCATTTTTTCTCATCAGGCAAGTTTAAAATTTAAAGATATGGAATTGACCTTATTAGATACCCCTGGACATGTGGATTTTGCATCGCAGACAGAACAAGTTTTAAGTGTTTTGGATTATGCAATCTTAGTTGTTTCGGCAACTGATGGCGTTCAAGGATATACCAGAACTCTTTGGCGCTTATTGAAGCATTACCAAGTACCTACTTTTATTTTTGTTAATAAAATGGATGCCGTTGGGGCAGATAAAGAACAAGTTTTAAAACAATTGCAGAATGAATTTTCTCAGGGATGTATTGAATTTAGTGATGAAATGTCAGAAGAATCCTATGAAGAAATTGCTATGCAAGATGATGATGTTTTAGAAAAATTCTTGGAATCTGGATCAGTAGAAGAAAATGATATTGTTGAATTGATCCAAAAAAAGAAAGTTATACCTTGTTATTTTGGTTCAGCATTAAAGCTAAGTGGAATTGAGGAATTCTTAGATGGCTTTGAAGAATATACTGCAGAAAAGAAGTATCCCAATGATTTTGGTGCACGTGTTTTCAAAATCTCACATGATGAAAATGGTGAACGCTTAACTTGGGTTAGGGTGATAGGTGGAGTTTTACATAATAAAGCACTTGTTTTAGAAGATCAAAAAGCTAATCAGTTAAGAATCTATAATGGTAGTAAATTTGCTATGGTTCAAGAAGTTTCTTCTGGGGATGTATGCGCTATAACGGGATTAACTAAAACAAAGCCAGGTCAAGGTCTGGGTAACTCAATTGATGCCAAACAACCTGAAATTCAACCCGTTTTGAATTATTCATTAGATCCTAAAGGAAATGATATTCATAAATGTTTAAAAGCACTTAAAGAATTAGAAGATGAAGACCCACAATTACATGTAGCTTGGTCAGAACAGCTTCAAGAAATTAATGTTCAAATCATGGGAGAAGTTCAATTGGAAGTTTTACAGCAATTGATGTTGGACAAATTTGGTTTGGGAATTGAATTTGGTCAGGGAAGTATCTTGTATAAGGAAACTGTTACTGATTCTGTTGAAGGAGTGGGACATTTTGAACCTTTGCGACATTATGCGGAAGTACATTTAATGTTACAGCCAGCTCCAAAAGGTAGTGGATTGATTTTTGATAGTGATTGCAGTCTTGAAGTTTTAGGTAAGAACTGGCAACATCAAGTTTTAACTAATCTTGGTTCTAAAGAGCATCGAGGTGTATTAACAGGTTCTCCACTGACAGATATGCGTATTACTTTAGTTGGTGGAAAAGCTAGTATTGTACATTCTGTTGGTGGAGACTTTAAGGAGGCAACATGGCGTGCTGTTAGACAGGGACTGATGATGGCTAAAGTTAAAGGAAACTGTCAATTATTGGAGCCTTGGTACAAGTTCAGATTAATTGTTTCATCAGAACAAGTAGGGCATGCTATGAGTGATATTCAAAGGATGAATGGCGAATTTGATACACCAAATGGTGATTCACAAATGACTGTTTTGACGGGAAATGCACCTGTATCTGAAATGAGAGGGTATTCTCGTGAAGTGAATTCATATACTCATGGACAAGGACAATTGGAATGTTATGTTGATGGCTATCGTCCATGTCATAATGCAGAAGAAGTCGTTAAATCATTTGATTATGATCCGGTTTCTGATTTGGATAATACACCCGGATCAGTATTTTGTGCTCATGGGGCTGGGTATCCAGTGCAATGGGATGATGTTCCGCAGATGGCACATTATCCATATGTGTCTAATTAGTGAAAATATATTTATGATTTAAGTGTTAAAACAAATGACCCTATCAATCCAAAGTCGGATTGATAGGGTCATTTTACTTAATGCTCGAAATAATTTTCAACGTAATTATAAATCTCTTCTAAGTACATTTCCTTTTGAACTGGACTTATCCAAGAAGTTTCAAATGAATTTTTAGCAAAATCTACAATATCTTCAACTGATAAATCATAATTATCAGCTAAGGCCAGATAATTATCACTTATATAACCACCAAAGTAAGCAGGATCATCTGAATGTATGGAAATTTTCACACCTTGATCTAGTAATTCTAAAATTTCGTTTCCTTTGAATTCATCGGAAATAAATTTATTAGAAAGTGGACAGGCAGTCAAACCTAAGTGAATCTTCTGAACCCAATTCGTTAAATCCTTATCTTCTAGGATATTTGTTCCGTGGTCTAAACGTTCAACATTTATAATTTCAAGTGCTTGTTTAATATGATCGATTGAATCCACTTGATCAATATCTGCGTGCATTGTCGTACGATATCCTTGAGCAATAGCGTTGGTAAAAGGACAAATAAATTTCAAAGGAGGATTATGATGTTCATCTGAATCTAAACCTACACCAAGTATTTTTTCACGATGATTTTGTGCCATAACTAAAACCTCGCTGGCAGATTGAGCTGACATATCTCTCAAGAAACACATAATCAATTGTGCATCTACATTGAGTGCTTTAGCATCTTGGCAAGCTCGATAATAACCGTTTATAAACGTATCAAAATTAATTCCTCTGGCCAAGTGTGCTTGTGGATCAAAGAATGCTTCCACATGTCTAATATTATTTTCTTTAGCACGTTTGAAATATTCCATGGCTAAAGTGTAAAAATCACTTTCAGTTTGAAGGACAGACATCCCTGAATAATAAACATCCAAAAAAGAAGCAAGTGAGTCATAATTATAAGTTGCCTTGATATCTTCAATAGTTTCTTGGCCAATGTTAATATGATTTTTTTTGGCAAGAGCTAGTTTTAACTCGGGCTCTAAAGTTCCTTCTAAATGAACATGCAATTCCGCCTTAGGTAATCCATAGACAAAATTTGGTGTGATTTTTTTTGAAATCAATTGGGTAACTCCTTTTACATCATTTAATGTTAAGGATAATATGAAATGAAGCCTCAATCAATAAAATAATCTAACTTAATTATTATAAAATACGAACAATACACTTATAATGGTTTAAAAATAATCGTATTTTACTTGACCTTTGCTAATTTATTTGCGATACTTCGAGTATAGAAATATGTTTAAAAGGAGATTAATACATTGGAATCTACAACAAGGGATTTAAGCTTCATTGAACGTTTGTTTCATTTGAAAGAAGCAAATACCACTGTTAGACGTGAGATACTAGCAGGTTTAACAACATTTGTTTCGATGGCTTACATTTTGTTTGTTAATCCACAAGTTTTAGGCGATGCGGGGATGGATAAAGGAGCTGTCTTTACGGCAACGGCTCTTTCAGCAATTTTAGGTTCATTACTTATGGCAATTTTAGCTAACTATCCAATAGCAATTGCACCAGGACTTGGAGATAATGCATTTTTTACATATTCAGTTGTTTTGGCAATGGGTATTCCTTGGCAAACTGCTATGGCAGGAGTATTTATTTCCAGTATTCTTTTTCTATTATTATCTGTAGTTAAATTACGTGAGATCGTTATTAATTCGATACCTCATGATTTGAAACTCGCTATTGCTGCGGGTATTGGTATCTTTATTGCATTTGTTGGTTTAAAAGGTGGGGGACTGATAGTTGCAAGTAAATCAACACTTGTAGCGATGGGATCGTTTACTGTTCCTACAACTTGGTTAACAATTTTTGGTTTGATCGTAACTGGGGTATTGATGGCTAGAAAGGTACCTGGATCAATCTTTATTGGAATGGTTTTGACCACTATTTTAGGACTTATAACAGGTCTAATTAAATTACCAACACATATTATTTCAACAATTCCTAGTATGAAACCAACTTTTGGTGTCGGAATTGCTCACTTAGGTGATATTAGTCAGCCACAATTATGGGCGGTCGTGCTTATATTCTTATTGGTTGCATTCTTTGATACTGCAGGTACTTTGATTGGTTTAGCTGAACAAGCTGGATTTATGAAAGACAATAAAATGCCTAGAATAGGGCAGGCTTTGATGGCAGATTCAATATCTATGCTTGGTGGTTCAGTAATGGGTACAACACCAACGGCAGCATATGTTGAATCAAGTGCGGGTATTGCAATTGGTGGAAGAACTGGACTTACTTCTTTAGTGGTTGGTGTATTATTTGCACTATCAATGTTCTTTTCACCGTTACTTACAGTTGTTACATCTAATGTAACTGCACCTGTTTTGATTATTGTAGGAATTCTTATGGCACAATCTATGAAGCAAATCCATTGGGAAAAATTTGAAATTGCCATGCCAGCATTTTTGACAATAGTTGGTATGCCACTAACATATAATATTTCTTATGGTATAGCTTTTGGTTTTCTAGCATATCCATTAACAATGATTGCTGCAGGAAGAAGAAAAGAAATTAATCCAATTATGTACATTCTCTTCTTCGTCTTTATTGGATTGATTTATATTATCAATATTCTTCCTAGCTAGTATTTCAAACATTGAACAAATAAGGGGGCTGTGACATATATCACAGCTCCCTTTTACATTTCTAATTTTTCCAAACTTTTATAGACTAAACGTGCAACAAAGAGCTGCAACCTCCACATAGCTACGAACCACGAATGATTGATACTATCAATCATTCGTGTCTCTAGGCTATGCTCCGGTGGCAAATCGCTCTTTGTCGCACTCTTTGAATTTATTTCCACTTCTTTATTAAATGCAAAGTCTCCTTAGTATTATTGGTAAATAAGCTATCCACTTTGTATTTATTCAAGGCATTGTAATTATTGTTATAGGTATTCATAACCCAAGTATTGATTTTAAAACCATTCTTATGTGCTGCTTTTATTAATTTAGGTGTTAGTTGATCCAAATCAACTGAGACGAATTTTATATATTTAGGAGCATTGTTGATTTTCTCTAAATATTGTCTTTGAGTTACAGCATCCATTAGCCAAAGAATAGGGACTTTCTTTTGAGATTTTTTACTGTGAAATTCTTTGATGCCTGGTATGCTTGAATCTTGCATAATTATATTATTGTTCATTTTATAGGTATTAAGTTCTTTTGCTAAAGCTTTTTCAGTGTCAGTATTATCACCAGCACCTTTTTTAGTTTCGATAATATAATGAACTTTCTTTTTGTATTTATCGAATACATCACTTAATTTATGAAGAGGTTCCCCGTTTCTAAGTTTTACATTTGAAAGTTCTGAAGATGTTGAATCAGAAATATTAATATTTTTTCCGGTTGTTTTTTCCAAATTTTTATCGTGTGAAACGTAGAGTACGTTATCTTTACTTAGCCAGACATCTTGTTCGATATATTGAGTACCGTCTTTTATAGCCTGATTATATCCACTAAATGAGTGATCAGGATTATTGTATGGACTTCCACGGTGTGAAAAAACTAGTGGTTCATCAGCAGAGGCGTGATTGACATCATGTTCGATAGAACTTAGATTAGTTTTGGCGAATGTGGTAGTAGTCATAAATGATAAGCCAATAAGACTTATAAATACTACGATTAGGTATTTAATTCTTTTCATATTCTATTCCTTATTTATTAGTTGATAAAATTAATTTTACCACTTAATTATTAGTTGTAAGTTTTATACCAATAATACTGATCAAAAGTAAGGTGATAAAGATCCATGTTATTGGTGAAATCTTGTCCCCAAAAAGGGTAACTCCAACAATTATTGATCCAACGGCACCTATTCCCGTCCAAATAGGATAAGCAATACTTAATGGCAATAATTTAGTTGCTTTAGCTAAGAATAGAAAACTAGCAATCATTCCTATAATCGTTAAGATAGTAAAATTCAATTTACTAAATCCATGACTCAATTTCATAGTAGTTGCCCAAACTATTTCAAATATTCCTGCGGTAATTAGATATATCCAGTTCATAATATTTTCCTCCAAAAAAAATAGAGTGCCCCTAACAATTCCTTCATAGGCCTAATGGAATTGTTAAGAGTACTCTTTTTTAATACACCCGGCGGTGGTTTTGATTTCAAATAAGGATAGCAAATCTACTAAATAATTTCAAGTTGTGTTTTTTTATTTGGTTTTGGATACTCTGAATCGATCAATTCTAATTCATCAGAAGTGAACTCGATGTCAACTGCGGCTAAGTTATCCTTTAAATGTTCGACAGTACTTGATTTTGGAATACTTAAAATATCATGATTTCTAAGTACCCAGGCTAGTAACAGTTGGTGAACTGAGACGTGTTTTTGTTTTGCTAAATCTTTTAAGACAGGTTTGATAGTTAAATAATCGCCACCATCAGAGCCAAATGGGGAATATCCGATAAATGACATTTGGTGTTCTTTTTGCCAAGGTAAAATCGAATATTCAACACCACGACTACCAACGTTATATAGATCTTCGTTAACACGACAATCTTCTCCACCTGGTAGACTGTTTAATTCTTTTAAATCTGCAATATCGAAATTAGAGACTCCCCAATTTTTAATA
The DNA here is from genome assembly GCF_001434665.1 of Companilactobacillus tucceti DSM 20183. Classification (GTDB taxonomy): domain Bacteria; phylum Bacillota; class Bacilli; order Lactobacillales; family Lactobacillaceae; genus Companilactobacillus; species Companilactobacillus tucceti. Next base: position 22,014 of record NZ_AZDG01000013.1, read on the forward strand.
TATCCAGCTTTTTGGACTTCTTGAAGGCCACGTATTGTTTCTTCAAGAGGTGTAGCACCACGCCAATGTAGTAAATATAAATCTAAATAATCTGTTTGTAGTCTTTTAAGACTATTTTCCAAACTATTTTTAATTAATTCAGGAGTAGCATGATTAGGATAGAATTTAGAAATAAGTTGAAAATCAGAACGGTTATAACCCTTTATAGCTTTTCCAATAAGAGTCTCGGATTTACCATCTCCATACATTTCGGCAGTATCAAGAACGGTAACCCCGTGGTCTAAGGCGTATTGAACGGATTTTATTTCTTCCTTACTTTTGGAATCATTACCTTCACCCATACGCCATGTTCCTAATCCTATTTCTGAAGAGTTTTGTTTATTAAACGTGATTTGTCTCATGAATGATCCTCCTTGTAATCGTATGCATCTTTGTACAGCTTATCACAGAGCTTAATTTACTTAAATTTTTTGCTGTGCTAGATTGTTATTAAATAAGTTTTTAAGAAGGTATTCTATGACGAATGTTTTAATTGCAGCGGATTCATTTAAAGGTAGTGCCACTTCATTAGAGGTTGGTGAATATTTAGAAAAAGGTATCAAAAAGGCTGATCCAAATATTGAAGTTCATAAATATGGAGTTGCCGATGGTGGCGAAGGTACCGTATCAAGTGTTGTAAATACTTTGAATGGGAAATTTATAAAATCCACTGTTACAGGACCACTTGGAGAAGAAGTCAATGCTACTTGGGGATTGTTAGATAATAAAACAGCTGTAATTGAAGTAGCTGAATCCAGCGGAATAACTTTGATAAATAATAGATTAGACCCATTAAAAACGACGACTTATGGTGTTGGGGAACTGATTAAATTAGCTTTAGATGTAGGTGTAAAAAAGATATATGTTGGATTGGGTGGCAGTGCTACTAATGACGGTGGAGCAGGTATGGCACAAGCCTTAGGAGCTAGATTCTTAGATAAGTCGAATGATGAACTTCCATTTGGTGGTGGAAATTTAGATAAATTGGTTAAAGTTGATCTTTCCAAATTGGATTCTAGATTAAATAATGTCGAGATAATTGCTTTATCAGATGTGAAAAATCCTTTAACAGGTAGAAATGGAGCTAGTGCAATATTTGGACCACAAAAAGGTGCTACTCAAGATCAAGTTACCCAATTGGATAAAAATTTAGAAAATTTGGCTGAAAAGACCTATAAAGCAATTGGTAAAGATTTCTCTACTCGTTATGGTGCAGGTGCTGCCGGCGGAGTGGGATTTGGGTTAATGGCATTTTGTGATTCTAAAATAGAATCAGGTATTGATTCGATAATGAACTTAATACACTTAGATCAAGAAATGAAACAAGCTGATTTAGTAATAACAGGTGAAGGACAAATTGATGGTCAATCACTAATGGGGAAAGTTCCTATTGGGGTAGCTAAGTTAGCAAAAAAATTCAATCTGCCAGTTATTGTGGTTGCTGGAAGTATTGGAGAAGACATAGAAAAAGTATATGAAAGTGGAGTAGATCTAGTATTATCTTCAACTAATAAACCAATGTCTTTATCAGAAGCAATGAAAGAAACGCCAAAATTATTAGAAAAGGCCGGATATATGGCTTACAAAGCGTTTATTTTATAGATTCTTGAGCTAATAATTCCAAATCAGGAGTATTTGAGTCTGGAACAATCGTGATGGTAGTGTCAAAGACATTAAATTCTTTTCTCAATTTACCTTCAATTTTTTCATCTAAGTTATATATTTCCGTAGCCGTTTTATTAGGATCAACAAGAATAAACATATCTACTATAAAGATATTACCGTTATAACGACTTCTTAGCTCTAAAACTTTATGAACACCATTTACTTTGTTAACAGTCTCTTCAATTTTGTGTTCTAGTTTTGGATCCACATAATCTGCAAGATTCAAAGTGCATTCTTGGAATATTTTTAAACCAGACCAAAGGATAAATAATCCAATTACGATACTGACAACACTATCGATCCAAGGTAATTTTAGAAAGTATGATAGTAGAACTGTAACCATGGTACCTAAACTAGTTATGACATCTCCGAGGCTATCTTTTGCTGCCGCTAGAAGGGATGTACTGTTAAATTTTTTGCCATTGTATCGATTCAGATACCAAACAAATAGCATCATTAAAGTAGCAATAGCTGCTCCAACAGCGGACATTAAATTTGGACTTCCTTTACCACTTAGGTGGAATAAACTGATACCACTTTGAAAAATAATTTGTAAAGCAATCAAAACGATAACGAAACTAGTTATTAAAGTGAAGATAGTTTCTAATCTAAAACGGGATAACTGTAAAGCATCTCTGCTACGACCATATTTTTTTGAAAGTGGTTTACCAACAAAGTCGTCATCGTCGATATTTGTTGCTTCGAATAGACCGACAATTAAAATGGAAGTTGAAATAACTCCAGATAGGTTATTAAAAGCATCGGCGCGCAAAGCTTGAGAATTTCCAATAATCGATAACCAATATTCGACAAGTGTGATAATGATGTATATCATGACATTTAACCAAAGTGAATTTTTAGCATTTTTAAGATTTTTTATCTCATTTTGTCGAATAACTCTTTGCTGTTGTAATTCCTTTAAAAAGTGTTTAGTAATTGTATTCATTCAATCAGCATCCTTATATTTGTTTCCAAGTACCTAATTATAGTTTTAATTATTAAAAATTAAAGAGGCTGGATAGTTATTAGTAATTGTTAGGAGAATGGTTAATGGCAACTTACAGTCAAATTGAAATTGATATTATTGATTCTTTTAAAAAATTAATGAGTGATCATGAGTTTTCAAATATTTCTATTTCGGAGATTGCTTCTGGAGCAAATATTACAAGACGTGGCTTTTATAATCACTTTAAAGATAAATATGATTTAGTTAATACTATTTTTGATAATGACGTTTTTCCTAAAGTTATCAAATTAACTGATGTCGATAATTGGTACAAAGGTTCAATTTATATTTGTAATTATTTAAAAGAAAATCATGAATATTATAAAAAATTAGTCGGGTACAATGGTCAAAATTGTCTTCAAAAAGAATTTCATCATCTCACTGAAATGCAACTATCCAAACTTATTCCAGAGATTTTAGATGGTCGTCAAATATCTAATGAAGACAGATCCTTTTTAATTGAATATTATTATAATGCCTATATGGGAATAATGACAGAATGGGTACTGCAAAAATCTGATTTCACGTCTGAGGAAATCGTTATGCGGTGGAAAATTTTATTGGAGAACTCTTTGCATAATTATTTAAATTCTTTTGCAAAGTAAAATTACATTTTTATGTTACTGTGCAAACTTATACATTTATCAATAAATGTGAATTGATAAACTCATAGTAAGGAATTATTCTTTAGTCAAATTTTGGTATTTGATTGAAAGGAGACTTCTTTTATGAACAAATATAAAGTTATCGTGTGGGGATTAGGAAATGTTGGGCGTTCTGCAATTAGAATGATCTCTGAACGTAAAAATATTTTGGAATTAGTTGCTGCAGTTGATGTTGATCCTAAAAAGGTTGGTAAAGATGCAGGTGAGGTCTTTGATTTTGATCCGATCGGAGTGAAAGTGACAAGTGATATTGACGCAGCATTAAAAATGGATGCAGATATCGTTTTAGATTTTTGCCCAACTGAAATGGATAAAAAAGGAACATTTATGCCATCAGCAATCAGACTGTCTAAGTCTTTAGATGCAGGTAAAAATGTAATTACTACAATACCTGTATATCACTGTCAAGATAGTCAACCAGAAGTTTATGAATTCCTAGACGAGCATGCAAAAGCACATAATGTAGCATTTGTTCCATTTGGACTTTTGCCAGGGGATTATGCTTCATATATTCCATTGGTTTTAGCCGGTGCTATGGGCCATGTTGACAAAATAGTTGTTCAATCTGGTGAAGATGATTGGCATAATACTTCAGGATGGGTAGATGTATTCTCATATGGAGCTGATATAGATAAGTATCCCAAATTGGATTCAGATGAAGATTTATTGGCTAAGTTTATTTATGCTTATTATTCATCCGGTGTATATGAAATGGCAGATAGAATTGGCTTGAAGTATGACGAGTTTAAACCAAAACATGAAGTATTTACAGCTCCAGAAGATCTTGAAACGGTAAAAGGTATTGTTAAGAAAGGCACGATTTATGGTCATAGATTTACTATGGCTCTATATAATAAAGGATCAGAAGTGGCTGCTTTGCGTTATGTTCATAAAGTCTGTCATAAGAAGACTCCAGAATTAGCAATTAATAACTCGATCCACATAGAGGGACTACCATCAGTCGTTGATGCGACAATTGATGGCTTTATACCTGAAAGAGAAGGCTATGTAACATCTGCTGCACCAGCAGTAAATCTAATATCAGGAGTTTTAAAGGCAAAAAAAACAGGCTATGTTGAAGCCTGTGATTTACCAGTTGTAATTCCAATTAAATTGGATTAGATGTAATAATTGATTCAGCGTAAACGTGCAATGATACACGGATTTTTCCGCTTAATACAAACGACCCTATCAATCCAAAATCGGATTAATAGGGTCGTTTGCCTTAATGCTCAAAAGCTGAACGTGTATCATTACACTTTTCGAATAATTGGGAATCTTTTTACTACCAAAGTAAAGAGATAAGAAATAGCTAAAATAATTGCAGCTACGATGTATGGATAGTGTGTATTCCAGTCCATCAATGCACCGGACATCAAAGGTCCAATGATGTTACCGACACTTGTTAATGACATATTCATACCATTGATGAGTCCTTGGTTACTATCACTTGATTTAGTTAACAATGTAGTGATTGCGGGTCTCAATAAGTCGAATGCTGAGAAGATTATCAATGTTGCTACAATAACCTCGATTTTTGTATGTGCTTGTGTTATCCAAAAAACACATACAGCACTTAGTAAGAAACACCAACTGATCAAGTTCATTTCACGTATTTTAACGATTATCCAGTTAAAGGCCGCTACTTGTAAAATAAGGGAAATAATTCCATTTAATGTAAGTACCAAAGCAATTGTTCCTAAACCAAAATTGAAGACTTGGTTGACGTAAATACTATAAATACTTTCGAATCCTTGTAATCCAAAAGATGCAACCAGAATCATTGCAAATAACATAACCATTGGTGCAGTTAAAATTGCTCTGATAGAAGAGATACCTTTTGCTTTTTCTCGAGCTTCTTCTTCTTTTTCAATTTCTCTGGTTTTACTATTTTCTTTAAGGAAGAGCTGTGTGAATATGGCACTTATTAATCCCATAACTCCAGCTACCCAAAATGGTGTTTTATAGTCAATATTGGCTAACATACCACCAAGACCAGGTCCTAAAATAAGTCCACCACTAAAAGCAGCCGATAGCCAGCCAATAACTTTAGCACGATGCTTTAAGTCAGTTAAGTCGGCACCAAGTGCCATAGAAGTTGGAATTACCATGGCGGCAGAAATACCACCGATAATTCTTGATAAGTTGAAAATTGGTAGTGAAGTGGCAATAGCAAAGATAAACTCAGAAATCATGTATACTCCTAAACCAATTGCTATAACGGGTTTACGACCAACTTTATCTGATAATTTACCAACGATAGGTGAGGCGACGAATTGTGCGAATGCAAATAACGACGTCATCAATCCCATGTCAGAGGTTGTATAATGAAATTCGTTTTTGATAAACGGTGTGACAGGTATTACTAAACCAATTCCTAAACAGATTAAAAAGTTACTAAATACTAAGATATAAATGGATCTTTTATTTTCTCCCATATTTTACCTCCCTCATAAATTATTAAAATTCAGAATAAAAACCGATAATTCGAGTTGAAAACTCGATTATCGGCTTTTTTATTAAAAACATTAAGGTAAACAATACACTTAAATTCATATGATGTCCATTAATATATTCCGTGTATTTATAATCTGTATACTATAGTAGAAAGATTTTAAAATACGAATGAACGGTTTCTTGTATTGAAAATGTGGATTGCTATAGTATATGGATATTCAAAAACATCTTATCTAGTTGACAGTTATGAATGGCGTTGCTACAATCAGATTGTAATTAATTGATTTAGAATAATTGAAGTACAATAAAAAAGAGGGGTGCTATAGCATCCCCCAGATAGCCCGTTTAAGACGATGGCTACTTAGATTAATTTAATGGGTTCTTAAATAACCGTTGCTGGCCAAAGCAAGACGGTTATTTTTTTTGTTTATTTCCTATCACTATGAATATATGTTAACAGGGAAATTAAAAAAATTCCGAATGTTAGCATTAAATTCAAATCATCTGAAATAGACAAAAATACTACTCCTCTCTTAGGATATGAATAACTTACAGTAAGACCATAAGCATCACCACTTTCAAGTTGTAGCCACCGTCATAACTTGCTATCACAGTAATTATCCACTAAGTAACCATCAATTAATAGACATTTATACAATTTTTAAAATTAATGTATAGTGATGACTAACGTCTGTCCAGCAAACTTTTTGACTATCAAATTGGCTACCATAAAAATAGTTTTAGACAGATTCTAAAATCATTACTAAAAATAAAAAACCAGTTATATCAAGACCTGGAGCACTTGATATAACTGGTTTTTTTAATTAATGGAGATGAGGGGAATCGGATACTAATTTTAATAACTCCCGATACATCAGTAGTTACAAGGCTTCTCAAGGGCTGTTTTTTCGCTTAGGTACCATTTTGAGTACCATTTAGAAGTTCAGGAACTTAACCAGTTTTTCCGTTGCTTCTTTGTTTTGATCTGCTGTTACGTGAGTGTATATGTTTAATGTTGTTTGAGCGTCCTCATGTCCTAACAATGTTTGAGCCTCTTTAATAGTTGCTCCTGAGGCAAACAATGCACTTGCGTAGGAATGTCTAAAACCATGTATGGTTATTGGGTGTAATAAAGTTTGTTCACTGTTCAAACGTTTCATTATTAAATCTAACCATTTCTTTGGAGTATTTAATGATTTAAAGTGATTAGTATTACTATGAAAAATTAACTGTGAACCTTTACCAATATTAAAACCCATTTTCAACAATTCCTTGCGATCCTGAATTCTCCAGAGGTTTAAATATTTAATTGTGGTTGTATCTAGGGGAATGGTACGAGTTCCCTTAATTGTCTTTGTGTCTTGAATTATTTGCTTTCCTCCAATACCTTGCGTCAGTGTTTTGTTGATTTGCAAAATGTTTTCGGTGTTGTTAAAGTCATTCCACGTTAATGCTAAACATTCACCACGTCTAATACCAGTGAATGCAAGTATTCTAAACAATGTGTAACGTTCTAACTCTTTTTTTGAATCAATAAAATCGAAAAAGGTTTTCAACTCATCTTTATTCCAAAAGTTTGGTTCTTTTTCAATATGTTCAGTTTTTCGTGGCATGATAACTCTTTTAGCTGGGTTGTCAGTAATGTACTGTTGCTGAATAGCATATTTGAAAATAGCACTGGTGTAATAAAACCAAGGTTTGAAATTGTTGGTAGTCGACTTAAACCATTTGTTTAGCTCACTTTGTATTTGAGCAGTAGTGATTGATCTAATTCGATATTTGCCAAATGCCGGTAATATGTGATTTTCAAAAATCTTTTTCTTTTTGTACCACGTACTTTCACGAACGGTATTAACATACCCCTCAAACCATTCATTATAAACTTCATTAAAGGTCAAATTAGGTTCTTTATGTTCTATAATTCCTTGTGTCGCTTGATACTCTAGTTTTTTTAATTCAACTTTTGCTTCTTTGAGAGTTGCAAAATGTCGATTTGTTCTTTTGCTCTTTCCGGTTTTCGGATCAATACCTAAATAAATATTAAATTTGTAGGCGGTTGATCCGTCTTTTTTTGTGTATTTTTTTATTTTCGTCATATTTTAATCTCCCGCCGTGGGAACAGGGAAGAAACGACATGAATAATTAAATGCTATTGAACACTATAAGTTTTTGATCCAATATTCTTGAAATCAGAATTAGAAAATTTAACTGTTACTTTATTTGTGTTTTCTAATTCAAATAATACAACTCCTTGTGTCGTTTTCTTTGGTAGCAATTTATCATTCATTGCGTCCTCTTGTGTTTGAAGAGGGCTATTTGCGTTTTCGTCTAACGCAACAATTCCGGGATCAAGTTGTTTGTTTGCCGTATCAGTTTTTTGGTAGGCGTGAACAACCATATAGATATTTGAGGGGTCTTGTTCTTTTTTAGAGTTGTTTGTCACATCAGTATAAAGAACGAGTACTTGTTTGCCGTCCGTTACGGAGTCCATAATTTCAGACTTGGTAAACTTATATGTAAGGTTTCCAGCGTCAAAGACATCATTTTTGTAGCTCCACTTATTATTGGATACATCTTTGTTTTTGGCCTTTGTCACTTTTTCGGTCTTTTCATTATTTTTACTCGATGAGTCCTTACTGTCGTTGTTACTAGAACAACCAGTTGCAAATAATGCGATTGCTGCTAGTGAAGCCGTTGCGTATAGTACACCTCTTGTTTTCATTTATAATCCGCAATAGTCAGCTTTTATAGTCGATCAGTGTTTGGACTTAAAATTAATAATTCTTGTAAAATTCTTCATTAACAACTGATTCTAAATACTGTGGTATTTTAAATGCTCTCATAAAATCAATACTGTTAAATTCTTCTATCCGTTTTTCATACGTATAATAGGGCAACAATAATTTGATTGCCTGTACATTTGCTCGTCCTTCAATTCCGTATTTAGAAGGAGAGAAGTACAAACAATTGGAATCATCTTTATTTATAAGATGCCCCATCTCATGTGCCAATTGAAATGGCAATTGTTCTGGGTCGTGCCAACTTCCGTTAACTACGATTGTTTTTGTATACGGATTAACAGCAGATGGTGTACGGCTAGAAAATCTATTATCGACTATGACACTATAGCCAAAGTCCATGGCTTTATTCATTAAAGAAGCCATTATGTCATTAATCATTCTTTTCCCCTCCACGCAATAAGCGTTTCATTAATTCAATATCTTCAGGTGGTATTGGACGTCCTTCAAACGTCATAATCACATCATTATCGGCAAGGTCAACTTGTTTTTTCTTATCGGTATCAGATGTCTCACCAGTAAGATATTCAACGGTCACACCTAAAGTATTTGCGATTGCTCTCAATGAATCGTACTTAGGATTTACTCCTTGATTGTACCTATAAATAGCGTTGGTACTCATTCCAGATTTTTCAGCGACTTGTTTTAAAGTAAGTCCTCTTTCTTTAGAAACTTTTTTAATTCTTTCAAACGTTGTCATATCGGTCATTCTCCACGTTTGATGAAAAAACAATACAGTAAAATTACACAAAAGTATTTACAAATTACACAACTGTGTTATTATTAATTCATCAAGTAATTGAGCAACAAAAACACAAGCGGTTGTTGATAAGCTTTGGCGAGCAGGAATCAACAAACGTTAATAAGGGTTTATTTGCTATGCCTTTATAGTACACAACTGTGTGATTACTGTCAACAACTTGATAAATAAATAACAGAAAGGAGTATTTAAATGACAGAAGAAAAATATGCGGAGGCTGCTTATGAAGTTGAGAGCTCTATCAAGATTGCACTTCTTAAGAATCATATGACCCAACGCGAATTAGCAGATGAAATTGACGCTAATCCACAACAACTTAATCGTGCGATCAAAGGCGACATGACACCCAAGTCACGTGAATTACGTGAACAAGTTGCACGAGTTTTAAACCTATAGGAAAGAAGGGAAAAATAAAAAATGAACAACTTAGTAATTATGAAGGACCAACAAGCAGTAACTAGTAGTCTGCAAGTTGCAGAGAATTTTGGGAAAAGTCATAGACATGTTTTAGAAGCAATCAATAAGAAAATTGACTCAGCCGAAAATTCGGCTCAGTACAAGACTATGTTTGTGGAAGGCACTTACAAAGACAAAAGCGGTAAACAAAACAAAATGTACTACATGAACAGAGATGGTTTCACTTTTATCGCAATGGGATTTACCGGAGCTAAAGCTGATGGTTTCAAATTAAAATACATTGAAGCTTTTAACAAGATGGAAGAACAAATCAAAACAGGTGGTTTCAAAATTCCATCGACAATGGCTGAAGCTTTACGTTTGGCGGCAGACCAACAGGAACAGTTAGAAGTGATGAAACCTAAGGCAATATTTGCAGATTCGGTAGCAACATCACATACCACTATCTTAGTTGGTGATCTTGCCAAAATCATCAAAGGTAATGGTGTTGATACTGGTGCAAGACGTTTATTCCAGTGGATGAGAGACAACGGGTACTTAATCAAACGCAAAGGCGCAGATTATAATTCTCCAACTCAAAAATCGATGGACTTAGGCTTATTCAAGATTAAAGAGTCAAGCCATGTTAATTCAGACGGAGTCACGGTAGTAACAAAAACTCCAAAAGTTACTGGTAAGGGCCAACAATATTTTATTAATAAGTTTCTGGAAAATAACTCAGTTATTTCTAGATAGGAGGAATGATTATGAAGGTGACGTACGAGAATTTTTCGACAGCACAGGAGATTGTAGGCGAGAACATAGATGCACTATTTAAAGGTTTACCAATCTTTAATCTCAATCGCAAACGAGAATCAACCAATGTCGAGTTAATCGACGAATCAATAGCAGCACTAGAAGTAATGAAGAAATACTACAAACAAGAAGGTGAAAAACGTGATTAAAGAAACAATACAAATTGATGCGTCAGAAACAGAAGCTACATTAGATAGATTATGTAAAAAAGTAGATAAATTGATTGAAAAATTAGAAAAAGCCAACTCATTGGTAGATGAGCTGGCTCAAAAAATCTAGTTCTTCTTGATCTTATAGTCATAAGTGGTGTGGCACTGAGGACATTCAAATTGTGGAGAATGAACTTCAAACTTTTTGCCACAATTAACACATTCAAATTCATTATGTGCCCTCTTTAAACCATCAAGAAAAACTTGTTCTGTGTCTAAGTTTTTTATAGATTTTTCAAATTTTTTCAGACCAGAAAAGTTTATACCAGATTTACTCATTATCAACACTTCCTTTCTAAGGAGAGTATATCAAACAGGAGGCCGAATGATGGAAATAACTTTGACCGAACAGCAAGAACACGAATTGATGAAATCAGTTTATGGAGTGGTTGGAAAAGCTGTTGACGACTTTAAAAAAGATAACGGACTGATTGCCAAACCATATATGAAGAAATACGAGGCAGTAAAGTACCTAAACGTTTAAAATAACACTTTTGATAAGTTCATTTTGGAAGGTTTGCCAAAACATACTATCAAAGGAATAACGCTTTATTACAAACCAGAATTAGACGAATTCATTTTACAAAATTAATTTAAAAGACCGTGGGAACAGTAAAAATTGGAGGGAATCATGAAATTAGCAATTGAAACAATTATTTTTGACGCAATGTTCACAGCAATATTTTCAAGCGTTGCGACATATCTATTTATTAAATTTAAAACGTTAAAGGGAATATTGAAAAACACGACTGATTTTTATGGATTTGAAAAAGAAGACACAGCAGGAAACGAGAATTTCAGAACAAATATTTACTCGAAGACAAAAAAATAAACACCCGGAGGTGTTATGGGATGGAGTTATTAGTTTCGCTAGTTGTTTCAATAGTAATTGTCTCAGTAATTGCAATGGTTGCTTTCTTTTTTAATTTATCATTACCAATTATTGCATTGATCATCTCAACCATATCTTTATTGACTGCAATGTGGGCCAACTAAATATCTTGTCAGAAAAAAACCGGAGGTGTTAATTATGAAGGAAATTGATTTTGAAATAACCAATCTTGAGGAATTGAAAAATGAAATAGAAAAAGCCCGAAAGTTAAATGAACAACTTAACCAGTCATTGTGTAAAATTCAAAATTTTAAACCTGACGTAAAGTTTAAGGGGGCGTGATCGAATGAGTAAGAAAGAAAAGATTTTCACACTGCTATTTTGGTTTGTTATGGGAATGATAGTTTCTGAATTTTTCATCTTAATGAAATAAAAAAGGAGTGACAGCAATGAACGGCTTTTATTGAAAGCTAAAAAAATAAACACCCGGAGGTGTTTAACGGATTTTTACCTGATAATTCTTTGCTCAATGATGTACCAACTTTCAAATTATTTGTTACGTTTGCAATTGCTTTTGTTTGGTTGGTAATCGCGTCAGTCACTTCTGAAGAAAGTGGACTAATCTTAACAGTTGGTGCGTTGAAACCAGTTAAAGCTTTTGTAAGATTTGAATTAATACCGATTGTGCTTTGTAATGCTTTGGCAGTCAATTTGTTATCACTAAGTTTTTTATCTTATTTTCTATATATTTCTATATAGTTCAGCATACATCTTCATCTACGTGAGATGCTGGGCGCTCGTGGACAGGTTATTGCTACCAACTCACTGTCTATGCGTTGCACCTTCCGAAATTAGTCAGGTTATTTCGGCTTGGCTCAGGATTGCCCTATCTTCATGACTTAGGTTTCCCCTGAATTCACCCAGTTACGATCACATGTCACCATATGATGAGGCAATATCCATTAACAATTTTACTACATGATGATGTAGACGACAACAGAAAGGACACAATATGTTGTATGAAAGAATTAAAAAAAATTTTGAATGAAAAGAACATTTCAATACGAAAATTATCCAGGATAACCAGCATTCCTGAATCAACATTACACGCAATGATTAATGAACAAATCAAACAGCCAAGTTTCAATACAATTGTAAAAATTTCAGAAGTGTTGAATGTTCCTTTGGAATCATTTAAGGAAAAGGAGTGACAGCAATGGACGGTTTTGATGAATGGTTACAGAACGAATCTGCATATGGATCATTAACCCAAACAAAAGAAACAAACGAGCAAGAAAATAGGTGGTAATCGATGGAACATTGGAAACAAGTTCCGGAGTTTGAACGCTATGAAGTTTCAAATTTTGGACGTGTACGGAACTCTGAAACAGGAAGAATCAGAAAGTTATCGAAACCCGGTCCAAGAACGTTGTATTTAAAAACGACATTTAAAGATGGAAAAGGCAGGATAAAGACGTATGACGTCCATCGACTAGTTGCAGAGTTATTTTGCCACAAGCCAAAGTCGAATATTTCTCTAGTTGTGGATCACTTGAATGGAAATGAATTTGATAACAGAGCAACAAATTTAGAATGGATAACAATTGGAGAGAATTCCAGACGTCGCAAACCGTATCAACTTGATTATTCAGTAAAAGATACTTCAATAGTATGGTTTGACGAGAACGGAACTATACAAGGTATTTTTTATAATTGTACGGACGCTGCCGCAAAGACCGGTCTTGCATACGGAGGAATTACAAAATGCTGTTCAAATAAATACCCTCGAGTTGTCAAAGTCGGTCGATGGGGTTTCATACGAGTTCCGACAAAAGATATAAACGAATTATATGAAGAACAAAAAAAGTCCCTTGCCACGGCAATGGCAAAGGACCAGAATACTTCAAAAAAATCATATATACATTTTAACACAATAAGAAAAAGGGGATAAAAAAATGGTAAACAATTTAGCAAAATTACCAATCCAGACATTAGTAAAAGAACCAAAAATCGTTGAAAAATTTGAATCTGTTTTAGGTAACAAATCAGCTCAATTTGTTACATCGCTTATTAATGTTGTGAATAGTAATCAATCTTTGAAGAATGTTGATCAAATGAGCGTTGTTGCCTCCGCTATGGTGGCAGCCAGTTTAGATTTGCCAATTAATCAAGACTTAGGATACATGTGGTTAGTTCCATATGGCGGTAAGGCACAACCTCAGATGGGTTACAAAGGATATATCCAATTGGCACAGCGAACCGGACAGTACAAACATTTGAACGCCGTCGCAGTTTATGAAGACGAGTTTCAAAGTTACAACCCGTTAACCGAGCAATTGGATTATGAACCTCATTTTAAGGATCGTGATTCCTCTGAAAAACCCGTTGGATACGTTGGTTACTTTGAGTTAACTAGTGGCTTTGAAAAAACTGTGTATTGGACACGTAAACAAATTGATGACCACAGACAAAATTTTTCAAAAATGAGTGGAAAGTCAAAACCGAGTGGTGTTTGGGCAACTAATTTCGACGCAATGGCGCTCAAAACGGTTCTAAGAAACTTAATCAGTAAATGGGGACCAATGAGCGTGGAAATGCAAAAAGCATACGAAAGCGACGAGCAGGCAACAACAATCAGCACAAACGACATCAAAGATATTGAAGCACAAGAAAAAGAGCCCGCAACTGATGTTAGTCAGCTGATCAATGGAAATGCAACGGAGGTAAATGTCAATGACTCGACCACCAATTCAAAAGACTCTGAATAAAGAAACATATTATTCAATTGAATCAGATAGGTATTATCAATCGACAACTTTTTTCAAGAACTTTGAAAAATGTGAGACCGCAACCGTGGCACAGCTAAATGATATATACAAACCAGATATAAACCAAAAAGCTCTATTGGTTGGCAATTACTTGCATTCTTACTTTGAAAGTCATACGGCTCACGAGAATTTCATTAAACAACACGAAAGTGACATGTTCACAAAGCGGGGCACACTGTTAAAAGACTATCAGATTGCTGACTCAATGATTGCAACGCTTGCTGATGATCCAATGTTCAATAATCTTTATCAGGGTAAGAAAGAGGCAATCGTTAAAGGCCAAATTGAAGGCGTTAATTGGAAAGGCAAAATTGATTGTTTGAACCTAGACCGCAAAATATTTCTTGATTTAAAAACAACTAGGGAAATAGACCGTAAATATTGGAACGAAGAAAAACATATGTGGCAATCATTTATGGACGAATATAATTATCCGTTGCAAATGTATGTATACCAGCAATTAATTTATCAACAATATGGAGTCATGTGTACACCTTATATTATTGCAGTAAGTAAACAAGAAATACCCGCAAAGGCTGTTATCTCGATTCCTAAGAAGCGACTAGCAGAGGCCCAAGAAGAGATTGAAACACTTCAACCAAGATTTGAAAAAGTAAAGAGCGGATTTGAAGTACCAATACGTTGTGGTAAATGTGCTTATTGTCGAAAAACTGCAACACTAGGGGAAATTACAAGCATGGAAAACCTTATTAGTTAGGAGGGCGAGATGGCAAGACCAATTAAGAAAGGGCTTGATTACTTCCCATTAGATGTCAGTTTTCTTCAGGATATAAAAATTAGAAAAGTAATTCGAGCTTGTGGAAGTGCCGCACCAACGGTAATCATTTGTATTCTCGGATATGTTTATCAAGATGAGGGATATTTTTTATATTTTGATGATGATACGCGTTTTCTAATTGCTGAAGACATCGATACAACTGAAGAACTAGTTGATAAGGTAGTTCAAAAAGCATTAGAGATAAAATTTTTTGATCAACTACTATTTACCAAATACAAAATACTGACTTCGACTGGAATTCAAAACAGATATAAGCAAGCCAGTTACAAAAAAACAAACAATACGATTCGAAAAGATTTCGATTTATTAAACCCTAGTAAAAATGACAACGGGGTTTCCGGTGTCGATAACCCTGTTTCCGACACCGGAAACCCAGACGCTGTTGAATTATCGACGTCAGTAACCCCAGTTTCCGACGTCGGAAGTACACAAAGTAAAGTAAAGGAAAGTAAAGAAAAGGAAAGTAAAGAAAAGCAGAGTAAAGAAATAGAGTCACCTGCTGTTACTTTTCAAAAAACTCTTACAGTGTATCAACAAAACATTGGGGTACTAAATCCATTAGTGCAGCAAAACATAGAATATCGAATCAATGACTTCGTTAATCAAGGAACTAATGAAATTGAAGCCAATGAGATTGTTCGACTCGCAATTGAAAAGGCAGCCCTTAGCAATAAGCTGTCTTGGAATTATGCAGATGGGATTTTAAAGAACTGGTTGGATCACAGCTTGTTCACATTAAGCAATGTAAAGGCAGAACAAAAACCGAAGACCAAGAATGAACCATACTCTGTTGATGAATCGGACAAATTACCATACTAGGAGGGCGAAATGGAAAACTTAGGAACAATCATGAGTGAACTGTTGGCAGACCTCAAAAAAAAAGACATCAACGTTGATTGGGGTAACTTGAAGAATATCGACATGGACGAACGGCGAAAACAAGACGAGATTAACATAACCAAAAGATATAAGGCACAAGAAAAGTATCGAATGTTTAACAGTTCGCTTGTTAGTGATATTGATGATCTGAAAAGCGTTTTTGATGACTTTGATACAGATACACCGGAGCAAGAACAAGAACTCTTACAGGCTCGAAATATCGCAAATGAAATATATAAAGGCAATACATCGAACTACCTATTCACTGGTAAAGCCGGAAGAGGTAAAACCATGTTGGCAGTTAGCATTTTGAACGGATTAAAGTCGCTTGATACCGACATTACTTGTTTGTTTGTCAGCGCTGAAATGTTAATCAATTTAGAACGCCAAGCCGTTACAGATAAGTTCAACATTGAAAAACATGACGTTTACCGAATCGAAAAATGTATTCAAAAATGCGATGTGTTAGTGCTTGATGATTTAGGCAGTGAAACAAGTTTCGCATCGGGTAAGGATATACAACCTGCAACGAGATTTACACAAGAAGTATTATTTCGGATTGCTGATTACCGCAAAAACAAAGCGAATATCATTACCACCAATAACACTGGTGAAGAATTATTAAGAATGTACAACGGAAAGATCGCTAGTCGATTACTTACTAAAAAAAGAGAAAATGCCATCGTGTTTGATGGTCAAGATATGAGAGATATTTAAGGAGTGAACAACATGAATCTAAAAGAAATGAAAACAATTGAACTTAATAGATACCCCGAATTTGAAGAAAATACACCAGTGTACGCAATTAGAGAATTGCAGGCAGCAAGGAATAGGGCAATCACGATTGCCACATATTCAATGTTGCAGTATCAAACAATTAAACAATTACCAAAAGACACGATGAGTTATTACCGTGATGAATCGCTTGAACAAGATTTACAAGAATTGATGGAATTATCAAAATCAGTTAGTGAAACATTAAGTACAAAACTAGAAATAGCAAATAGAAAAATGGGGGCTTATTAGAATCAAAAAGATCAAATTAACGATTAACACCGAGCCAGTACCCGCAAGCCGTCCGAGGTTCACCAGAAATGGCAAAACCTACAATGAGGCTAAATATGCTAAGTACAAAAAAAGCATTGAAGAACTTTATCGAAAGAATTTTGACAACAAACAAATTTTCGATCGTGGCGAACCGTTAAAAGTGGAATTGCATTTTTACCGTGGAATACAAAAATCGATTTCCAAAAAGGAACATGGAAGAAGAGCAATGCAAATAGTTAAACCTGCACTTAAACCCGATATCGATAATTACACAAAGGCGGTTTTAGACGGTTTAAAAAAAGCATGGTTTGATGACGGGCAAATTGTTGAGATCCACGCAACAAAGGATTATGACGAACAACCAAGGGTGGAGGTAACAATTGAAAAAATTAACAGTTGATGAAAGCCAACGTTTTATTGAAGAAGTTTACGACAGTGCGTTTTTTCTACACACTGGGAAACCGATAACACTTGATGAATTAGCTTTGATTGTAAAAACAGCCAACCAAATACAAAAAGGACGTGATTCAGATGATTAATAGAGCAGTGATTACAGGACGTTTAACAAAAAGACCAGATCTTAAATACACACAAAGTGGTATCGCAGTTACACAATTCACGGTGGCGGTAAATCGTGCATTTAAAGATTCAAATGGAGAACGGCAAGCCGATTTTATTAATTGCGTTATGTGGCGCAAGGCAGCAGAGAATTTCACTAGATACGTTGATAAGGGTTCATTGGTCGGGATTGATGGACGGATTCAAACACGGACATATAAGAATAAGGAAGGTACAACCGTATATGTTACAGAAGTGGTTGCTGATCAATTCACGTTCCTAGAATCAAAAAAAGATAGCACTAGCGGTCAAAGTGGTTCTAATTGGGGTAATAGTGCAAACAACAGCCAAAACGGCGCACAAGGGCAAAATGACCCATTCCAAGCATCTGCACAAAGCGAAGTGAAAGATGATGATTTACCTTTTTAGGTGAACGACATGAAGAAAGATAAAGAAAGAAAAATCGAGTTGCCCCAAAAAATAACGGTTGTTGATGGACAAATATTTTTTGATGAAACAGACAACATCTTAAAAACAGATACAGGTATTCCAATTGTTGAAATTGAGAATGTAATGCAACCATTGACACCGCCACACAAAGGAAAACCGACCGCATGAAAAACATTCCCTTGGCAATTTACCAAATGAAATTGAATGAATACACAAATATTGAAATTGCCGATGCATTACGGATCAGCGATGAAGAATTATGCAAGCAAATGGAACGTATCAACAGAGATAAACAAGCCTTTGAAAGGAGAAACCAACTTGAACTTTAAAAGTATTTACAAAGAACATATGTCTAGGATTTTTGAAGATCAACAACACAGCATAGAAAAAACTATTGCATATGTAATCAAGCATGAGATGCAATTACCAAATGAATTAGCATTAGCAAGACGACACTTGACGGAAAGGGAAAAGAACGAATTATTAATTGATATTAGTTTGCCGTTCTAGTTAATTCATGAACAAAATTGTTGAATGGGTAATCGAATTAGAAGAAGAATTTGGAAATATGCGAAACGTGCCAGACACGCACCCAACATTGATGAAGATTAGGGCGGAAGATCGCATTGGAAATGAAATGAGTGAACGAGCAAAAAATTTCAGATGGGATTACATACAAAAAGAATTAGACAGTGGCACGCCAAAACGTACAATCATTGATTTGTATGAAATCAACAAAACTGAATTTGATAAGGCTATGCGATTTAAATTGATCAATGATATTGCTTGGAAACGTGTACGGCGGGCAAAGACCTATCAAAAATCAGTCGATAAAAAGCGGAGATTGAAACAAGAAAAAATTGAACAATTAAGAAGGGAACGAATCAATGGAAAATAGTGCAGTTGAATCAATGCAAATTGCCCGTGAAGTTATATCAAAGAATCTTTTGAAGACTAGCGGTGAATATAAAAGAGGTATGGAAGCTTGTGATGAGGCTATTGCGGAATTGCAACTAGAAACATGTGAGTATTGTGACCCAATGAACTCAAAGCCTTTTGGTATTGTTTCTGATGATTCATCTGACATTAATTACACTTCAGTGGTTATAGATGAAAATATAATCACTGATCGGGTTGAAAATGAGTGCATGAATTGGGAACGCTTTACAACTCCTATTAATTACTGTCCTATGTGTGGCAGAAAGTTGGAGGTGGAAGAATGATTAAACCGCAAGAATACAGATTAAAACTAACTGATGAAGATATAGATGACTTGTATTGGCTAGACAAATCAGACCCGTATTTTCATGACGGATATATTTACGGCTACTTACTGCCATATACAACGGGTTATGCATTAGTTGGTAGACCGATTGAATTATCCGAGGACTGTATACGTCCAGAATTTTGGTTGCATATCCTGACACTAGATGGATTGGAGGAAGTAGAAGAATAAAAAAAGTGAACGCAATCAATTGCTAATTTTAGAAATGAAACAAGCAATTGAAATTTTAGAAGGTAAAGATCACGGCGCTAACTTGCATAATTTACTCTTGTCAATTCGCAAAAATTCTATTCAAGTTGATAAGAATACCAATCAAGGATATTGGAATAGATGGGGAAAGGGTGAAGAAGAATGAAAAATAAATTAAACATAGACTATACGAAAAACGAATTAAACGAATTAAAACAAATAAGTAAGGAGGGCGCCCGCAAAGCATCACCAATGCATGTGATTAGTGCAATTGTTCAACAAAAATATTATTATCTTAACCTCATGTCTGAAAACTTAGATCGTGATGAAGAATATGCGTTCATTTCGGATATCAACAATGTGGTGATGGGAACTGCTAAACTTCCTGAGAAAAAATACTATATATATAATGACATAACTCACCAGTATCTAGGTAAATATGAACCGTCTGATAATATGACCGTGGTATATGGTTGGTTTGCACCATTTAACAAATCGGCATTATTTTTAACCATGGAAGAGATCAAAAAAATTGATGGGCGCTTGATCCCATATGCTGTGGAGGTAAAAAGATGAGAACTATTACAGGGTGGACCGAAGAAGAGATTGAAGAACTTGAATGGCAAAAAAATCAAAAAAATGATTTTGATGATGTTTTAGATGTTTTATATGATCAAGAGAACCAAACGTATTTGAAAGATAAATATATGAAATCACAGATACCAGAACAGATGATTTTTGATATGGTTGATTACTGGAGAGGTGACGGTGTTTTTTTTAATCCACGGTACCTCTGGAAATTAAAACCAACTCTCACTCAAGAAACAGGGAAAGATATATATTTATTTAAGGACGGTATTGATGGTGTTCCCGTTCTTGGAACAAATTGCAATGATGTTTCCATTCCGAAAGAGAATAAATTTTTAACTTTAAAACAAGTTAGAAATCTACTCAAAGACACTTACTTCTGCCTTGATATGTTTGAAGGGAAAGAGGTTGGATAGGTAACATATGGAAAAGTTAAGGAAAGCAACATTAAAATATTTAGAGCAACAGTTAGAGGATTACCAAACTATTGATGATGAAATAGCTCGAATGAGAATTAGAGTTACAGCTATTGATCCAAAATTTGTGCCATTTATGGAAGAGGTAGAAGACGATAAATTGGAGGGTAATAATGAAATATAAATTAAAATTAGATTACACGGCAGACGAATTAAAGGAATTAAAAGAACTTAGCAAAGTTTGTGCTAGTCCAATGACCGCAGTATGGCTAGTGGTAGACTCGGAAAATGACGATGATATGTTCATAAAATTGCAGGCAAAATATAATGCAATTGAGCATGAAGACGAATTTAATTTCATGGCAGATATTAATAATGTGGTAATGGGAACTGCTATTTTTCCAGAGAAAGAGTATGTTGTTCATGATAAAGTTACAGACCAGTATATCTATTACAGTATAAAAAGGATTGGTTTATTCTGGGGGCAATCTGGAGCAAAGATACCTTATAAAAATACCAAAAAGTGGTGGTTATCGATTAACCCAGCATACGAACCAATGCTAGTGGAGGCAGACAATGAAGAATATTGATAAAAAAAAGACCAATTCAATTAAGAATTGGCAGAATATAGTGATTGTAAATAATGATTCAGAGCCAATTGCCATAATTTCAGACAATCAGATAATATTGAAAAATGGCTATAAATATGAGATTGATGTTGGATTAGACAATTAGCTCAGCATATGGACTAATGCTAGAAAAAAAGTAGAAGACTAATGAATGGAAGCAAAATAGATTAAGTGAAATTCGAGCGTTAATAATGGGAAGGGTGAGCATCATTAGATCAGACATAAAGATTAGGACTGATATTCGTATTAGAGTAGAGGCAATCTTAAGAGATTATCCAGACTTAGAAGCTTATATTAAGAACCGCAAACGGGAGTTAATGATTCCACATCGTGAGGAAGATGGAAATGTAGGTGGTGGTAAGTCATCTAAGATTTCTAAGCCACAAGAACAAATGATGATTACGATTGACGCTGATCGTCGTCTTAAAAGTCTTGAACGTGAAAAATCAGCAATCGAAAAATGTTTTTTTGAGTCAGATACTGATACACAAATAATTATTAAAGAGTTGTATTTCAAGAAATATCGTGAGTATACAGTTGAAGGATTGGCATTCAATCATATTGTTAATTGCTCAGTTAGAACCGTTAAACGTTTAAAGAGTGATTTTCTATTGAAACTTGCTCATGAACTAGATATTTATGAACCTTAGAAATTTGGCACGATCTTGGCACTTTTTAGGGTTTTAAAAGTGGTAAATTAGTAGTATAGCCAAAGGCTAAAGGATAGCTAATACTGGCTAAATAAAATATATTAATTTAACACAAAGACAGCCTGTCTCTAACTGCAGAACGATCTTTAAAAAAACGACAACGTGAGTAAACACGTTAAAATCTAGCTCAACGCTATTAATGCCTGCTTATGATAACGGCATGGCATTGTGGGGATACTGGCGTACGACAGTGGTTCGATTCCACTGATCCTCATTGGATATACATACCGGGAGTATATCCATCCCTTATTCATAGAATCCTCCTCGGTGGGATGTATCCAGTGGTGTGGATATACTATACGCTAGCAAGTATGCAGGTTCGATTCCTGCCATCCCAGTATTAACTAAGTCACTCTAAACAGGGTGGCTTTTTATTTACCCTATGATATTAATACCCAAATTACTTGATTAATTTATTGCTTTACTACATAATAATGTTGTAAATAAAAAGTCAACACCTAGTGGAATAGGTATTGGCTGGTAGCCCGTTAAAGACGGTGACTTAGGTATAACTAAAAATAACTGTTTAACCTGTCAAAGTTAAGAGACGGTTATTTTTTTTGATTAAATTTTAGTATGATAACTGTTAATGTTGAAAATGAAATCATCAACATTAAAGCTTGATACACGCTCATATTAACCTTTCTCAAGGTAACACTCACTATTAATCATAGAGCATTACCTTAACCGGTAGTGCTTTTTATTTTGCATCGCTAATTATAGCGGTGCTTTTTTATTGGAGGAAAACAAATGAACAATAACAATAAAACTAAATCAACAGGCTTAGGTTTTCTAGAACTACTCACTCTCATCTTTGTGGTTGCTAAGCTGCTATCATTCATCACGTGGTCATGGTGGTTAGTCTTCTTACCAATCATACTTAAAGTAGTGTTAAGTCTTATTGTTGGTGTCATCGATGGTATTGCCAATGTTGGTGAGTAGATGTAAACATCTTGGTTGCCATACATTAGTACCACGTGAACAAGTATTCTGTGATGCCCATAAGAGCGATATACAACTCTATGAGCAACGTAAGGAAGAACAACGTAAACATATCAAGAGACATACCAAGTCTTATAACAAGCAAGTACGTAGTCAATCAGAAGAACGAAGACAACGTGAGTCGTTCTATCATTCAAAGCAATGGAAGAAGATACGTGAGTATGTATTAACGAGGGACAATTACTTATGCCAGTATTGCCTAAGGTTCGGCATCATTAGACCCAGCAAGACGGTAGATCACATTGTGCCAGGTCAAGTTGCTCCAGATTTGATAACTGATGTAGATAATCTGTCAACGATTTGTTATTCATGCCATAGACGAAAGACGGAATGGGAACAAGGATTTTATAAGACTGGTTATAGAAATGATAACCAAAAAGTTAAGACAGATATTTTATTAAAAAATATTTATGATTTGCCTAATTTTTCAAAATAGCCCCCGCCTACTGTCGCATGGGAGACAGCTCGCACAGTGGGCATGAGCTAAAAAAATAACCCCAAAATCAAAAGTTTTTACCTAGGAGGTGATGATATGAAGCAACCAAATGCAGGGCGGAAGCGCAATTTAGCAGTAGTAGATCCAAAGCATCCAGAGCAGAACAAGAATAAAGAGGCCCTAATAGAGGAAAATAAGAAATTAAATGAGCTTGATGAAAAACCACCTGCACACTTGCCGAAATATGCAAAACAATTATGGAAAGAGTTGGCTCCTGAATTAAATAAGGTAGGTATGGTTACATCCTTAGACAGTACTAACTTTGAATTGTTTTGTATGCAATATCAAGAACATCGTGATGCAGTTAATGCTATAAAGAAATATGGAAGTGTATATGAGGATTCAAATGGGAATTTGAAAAAGAATCCAGCCGTTAACGTTGCTGATACAGCTACAAAAAATTTAAGATCACTAGGCATGATTTTAGGTATCGATTATAATTCACGTTCACAGAACGCTAATACGGAATCGGATAACAATATAGATATTAATGAAGCGATGAAGACGTTTGGTGGTTAATGTTATGGACTTAACAAAATTAAGACAGAGCGACAAAGAAAAACAATTATTGAAGCAGTACTCCAATGAGGACTTCACAGATATACAGAAGAAATATCAAGATGAAGGAACAAAATACTGTTTCGAAGTTTTAAACGGTAAGAGGACTACTGGTTATAATATTAAATTAGCTTGTTACAGACATTTAAGGGATCTCAAACGTGTTGAAAATAATGCGAATAATTTCCCTTTTTATTATGATTTAACAAAGTGTAAGCAGGTAATGAACTTTGCAAAAATTTGTCCCAATGTCGATACAGGTAAGCCTGTCGCATTAATGGCTTGGCAGAATTTTATCTTATGTCAAATATTTGGTTGGAGAGATAGTAATAAGAACAAGCGATACAGTTCAGTCATAGTGTCTGTTGCTAGAGCACAAGGAAAAACCTATCTTTGTGCGATAATTGCTTGTTATGCATATTTAATCGAGGCCAGCGGAAAGAATAACCAAGACCTAATGGTTACAAGTAACATTACCGAGCAAGCCAAAAAAATCTACGGTTATATTTCAACCATGATGAATCAATTGACCACTACTAATCCAGTATTTAAAGAATATAAGAAGAAAACTGACATGGACGTACAGTTTAATCGGGTTATTCAAAGAAATACGAATAATCGATTATTACAATTGTCTGCTGAGTCAGGCAAGTTTGATAGTTATCACTTCTTATCAGCTATATTCGATGAGGCTGGCGAAACTAATCATAGCGTGGTAACCGACAAAATTACTTCTGGTCAAATTAACACACCTAATTCTCAATTTATTCAAATTTCTACTGCTTACCCCGACTCGACTGTTCCCTTCAAACAAGAAGAAGACGTTGTTATTCGTGCTATGGAACAGGATGATAAGCGAGAAGGCGACCATCAATTGGCCCTTATTTGGTCTCAGGATAGTGAAGATGAAATCAATAAACCTGAAACCTGGGTAAAGAGTAATCCATTGCTGGATTTACCAGATAAACATGATGGGCTTATTTCTGGTTTGCAGCGAGAATTAGACATTAAACGTATCAACTCGCAAGAATTTAGTTTTGCAAACAAAAATTTAAATATTTGGCTGGATCATAAGGTTAATTCATACATTGATAATGAAGATTGGGATTCAACTACTATTGATGATTTTGATATTAATGGTAGAGATGTATATATTGGATTTGATGCCAGTTTAACTTCAGATAACACAGCTCTTGCCTTTATATATCCATATCGGTCGAATGGACAAAACCTATTTCACATTGAACAACATTCCTTTGTTCCTTGGAAATTACTTGGTTCCATTGAGGCTAAAGAAAAATCTGATGGCATTGAATATCGAAAGTTTGCAGATTTAGGGTTCGCTACAATCACTAATAATGAGCGTGGACTAATTAATCTTGATCAAGTATACAATTGGTTACTTAATTACGTTCAAGAGAGGGATTTAAATGTTAAGTTCTTTGGTTATGATGCATTGAGAACTAATAATTTTATTCAAACACTAAATGATGAGACTGATTGGCCGATTGAACCTTTGAGACAAACTAGTTATAACCTTTCTGAATCTATCAAATATATTCAAGATAGTTTTTTCCACAGAAATGTGACACATTTAGATGATGAGATCATGAAAAAGGCCCTTCTGAATGCGGAAGTTGGTGAAAATAAGGCTGGTATGGAGATTGGTAAATCAAAACAATCAATGAAAATTGATGTGGTTGATGCTTTGATCGACGCAATGTATCAGGCAATGTATTACTTTAATGATATGCGTGACCGTGATGATCCACTTAGCAAATATAGTGACCAAGCAATCCAGGATTATTTGGAATCGGATGATTTTGGTTTTTAGGAGAACAACATGAAGAAAATATTAAATAATTTGAAGCATTGGTTTCTATCAAACATAGACACCGTGCTTTTTTTATTGGCTTTAGTGATTATCGATGTAAATTCTTATCATTTTGGAAGTCTAATTGGTAATTATGTTGTGGCTGGTAGCTTGTTCGTAGTCACTTACATATTAAATAAACCCCAAAAATGATTTTAATAACGGTAGAAAGGAAGTGAGCACATGTTATTCAGATCATTAAGACCCACAAGTAAGCCTTACCAGATGTTGGGGAGTGGAGATTATGAATTAGGTTATTCATTGAGAAATGGTCAGCTAGTATTTAACTCTGGTTATGTGTCAGCTACTAAAGCATTGAAATACTCAGATGTATTTGCGGTTGTAAATAAGCTTTCTGAAGATATGGCGAGTGTACATTTTCAAACGGATAATAGCTTTACTAAAAAAGTATTAACTAATCCCAGTCATTTAACTAATAGCTTTGCTTTTTGGCGATCAATGTATGCACAAATGCTTCTAACAGGAAATTCTTATGCCTACATTTGGGGTGATAAATCTAACAGAAGTGACCATCTAGAGTATCTGAAACCATCTCAAGTTAATATTTACAAGTCGGGTGATGGTGAGAACTTAACTTATGATTTAACATTTCCTGATACTCAAGAACCAGATATGAATAATGTTCCCAGTTCACAGATCATTCATTTGAAGACCATGAGTATTGACGGGGGATTAGTTGGAATCTCCCCCTTGAGTGCTTTATCTAAGGAACTTCAATTACAAGATGCTAATAAGGGACTAGCTTTAGACGCGATGAAAAATGGTCTTAATATATCGGGTATTTTGAAACTAAACCGTGGAGATTTAAGCAACCCTAAAATTAGAAATAGTGTAAGGAATAAATTTGAAGAGACATCTAAAAACGGACATACAATCGTTTTAGATGCTTTGGAAGATTACCAATCTTTAGAAATTAATAAGGATATATCTAAGCTTCTTTCTTCTACAGATTGGACTGGTGATCAGATTGCCAAAGTATATGGAGTTCCCCAAGATTATTTAGGTACAGAAAGTGAACATTCAAATATTGAACAAGTTGCTATTCAGTACTCACAAACTATCGGTAGATATATAAGGGGTGTTCAATCTGAGCTCAGTTTAAAACTTAACGGAAATATTGATTACGATATTAACCAAGTATCTGACATTGATGGCCAACAAGTGGAAAATAGAGTATCCAATCTTGTAAAGAACGGTGTTATAAGTTCGGAACTCGCTCAAAATATTTTACTTAAGAGCAATTCAGATTTATTGACGGTAGAGGCAATGAATGAAACTGATAATCCTTTACCACCCGTTGTGACAAAGACAACGGTAACGGAGAAGGGTGGTGATGATAGTGAACAAAATCAAGGAAATTAGAGTAGCCAATAATAGTGATTTTAAGCTTGAAAAGCGTGCCGAGAGTAATGGTAATAATTTATCAGGTTATGCAATTATATTTGACCAACCAAGTGAAGACTTAGGCGGATTTATTGAATATGTTGATAGGTCAGCATTAGATGGTGTTGATTTAAGTAAGGTTCAATTACTTTATAACCACAATTGGGACAACATTTTAGCAAGAACGGATAGCAGCACTTTATCACTTCAAGTAGATGATAGAGGGCTGTTTTTTAATGCCCAAATTCCTGATACGACGCTTGGTAATGATGTTTCAGAAAATGTTAGAAACGGTAATTTAAAAGGTTGCTCATTTGGATTCACCATTAGAAATGACAGCTGGCAAAATACTACTTCTGACACCGCTATTAGACACATTACTGAGATTGATGATCTATTTGAATTGTCTATTACACCAATGCCTGCCTATCAAGAAACTACTGTATCAAAACGTTCTTTAGATAAATTTAAGCAACAAGAAATTAAATCATTGGGTTCTGAATTAGAACTCATCAAATTAAGGAGTAAATTATATGGATATTAAAGAAATTCAAACAAAAATTGATGAAGCAGAAAAATTCATCAGAAGCGATGCACCACAAGAAGAAAAAGATAAAAAAATGGAAGAGATCAGAAGCCTTACTAAAGATTTTGAAAATTCCAAAGAAATCGAACGTGCTAAGAGCATGATTACTAAGAATAACGATGATGATAAGAAAGATTCAGAGGATGAAGATAAATCATCTGATGAAGGTGATAAAAAGAAAGAGGATAAAAGATCAATGCCAGAAAAGACATTTCAAAATAAAGAAGTAAGAAACAAGATCACTGTTAAGCCACAAGAAGAAGTACGTTCAGCACTAAACGCCTATGTTCATTCACGTGGTGAAAAACGTGATGGTGTCAAGGAAGTCGGTAATGAAGTTATTGTTCCAAAGGATATTGTTTATGATCCTAAACAACCAGTGCAAACTCAATATGATTTGAGACAATTTGTACAAAATACCTCAGTAACAACTGCTTCTGGAACATATCCAGTACAGGATAAAGTTGATGCCGTATTCCATACTGTTGAAGAATTGGAACAAAATCCAACACTAGCCAATCCAACTTTCAAGTCAATCGATTATAAGGTAGCTACATATCGTGGACAATTGCCAATCTCTCAAGAAATGATTGATGATACAGACTTTGATGTTGCTGGTCTTATTGGTCAATATATCCAAAAACAAATCTTGAATACTACTAATCAAGCAATTGCTGAAAAGATGAAGACAGCTACACCTGTTTCACTTTCATCAAAAGATGACATTACAGACTCAATTAAAGAAATTCTCAATGTAAAGCTCGACCCAGCTTATATGCCTAAGATTGTCGCTACTTCAAGCTTTATTCAAGCCGTTGATACATTAAAAGACAAGCAAGGTCATTACTTACTACAAGATAATATTGCTCAAGGAACAGGCAAAATGTTATTAGGATTAGACCTAGTTCGTATTCCTGATACATTGCTTGGAAAATCTGGTGATGCCATTGCTTGGATTGGTGACCCACGTGCAATTACATTCTTTGACAGAAATCAAAATACTATTCGTTGGCAAGATAATCCAACATACGGCCAAATTCTTGCCGGTAATATTCGTTTTGATACGGAAGTTACTGATTCAGAAGGTGCTTTCTTATTAACTTTGGCTGGAACAACAACTCCAACACCCAGTAAAGCCTAGTGAGATTTCTTTAACATCAAATGATAAAGAAACAACTATTAAGGCTGAATAGGAGGTCACTTCATGAATGACGATAAGTTATTACAAACGCTTAAGCTCAGTTTACGTGTTGATGGAGACGAAGATGACGAAATTTTAAAGAGAAATATTTCCGCTGCCAAATCTTATGTGATTGGTGCTATCGGTTATGATGATGGCATTATGACAGGATTTTATGAGCTTGCCGACATTAAAGATCAATTTGAAATGGTAGTTATTGCAATTGCAAGCTCTTATTATACTTATCGTTCGGCAATTGTAGGAAACGCAGTCAGTGAAGTCGACTTGGTCAGTTATTCGATCATTGGACAACTTAGAGGCAAGTATATTGATTTAGAGCAACGAGGTGGCGTAAATGGTTCAAAGAATTAATTTCAGCCGTCTTAATAAACGTCTTTCCTTATGTGGTGTAGGAAATAAAGAAACTGCACAGCATACAAACAAACCAGTATTAACCCCTATCAACACCATTTGGTGTGGTCTATATACACTTACTATGAATCAAAAAGTCACATTGCTTGGAACCCCTGATAGTTTCGATGTAATAGTAATCGTACGTCACCAAGCAAAGGGATTAAATAGTGCTAAGTACGCAGTATTAGACCATCAGAGTTATCAAATAACAGACTATAACCCAGATTCTGAAAATATTGCTGATGCGTATGACCTTATCAGTCTGAAAAGAGATGACAAAATTGGATTTAGTTGAAGGCTTAGAACAGTTAGACAACGAGCTAGGTAAATTAATTCCAACTGAAACTCAAAAGAAAGCAATGACAAAGGCGGGTGCAGAAGTTTATAAACAACTGCTTACAAAAAATATGAACAATTCTCTTCATAAGGGAAAACATTCAAGAGATACCAAGATAGATTTGTCTAAATCGATTTCAATGAGATATAAATCTGAAGATGGTGCCACTTTTGTTGGATTTAAGAATGATAAAGAAAATCCTGGCTATATAGCACGATTTTTAAATGATGGCTATATGGCTCATGGTGGGAAAGGTAAAAATTCTCATAGTACTAAGTACATTCCAGGACTTCATTTTCAAGAACATTCAATTGAAGAGAGTAAGCATGATGTTTTAGAAGCTGAGGCGAAAGTCTATAGACAATTAAATGGAGATTAACATGGTCTCAAATGTGATTTTAGATATATTAAAAGAAAACTCGGATGAATTAAAAATTGATTCATCCAATTTTTTTGCTCAAAACATTCCGCAACAATATGTGGATGTTGAAAACACAGTCGTCCTAGTATCTGAAATACATGATATCTTTACAAATCGTGCAAGTGATATCAGTACAGCTAAAGATCAAATGATAGAAATACAAATTTTTTATCGTGGTGATACGGATGACGAAAATACACAAAACAAAATTAATCAAATATTGGAAAAACAGTACTTCTACCAAATAGACTCTTATCCAGATATTGATCCGGTGACGGGAGCTTTTAGTAGAACTATGAAATACGAACATACGGAGGAAATTTAATATGGCATTATCAGGTTTTGAAAGAGTAAGAATTGGTATTTATAACGCGATTGATGATGAAACAATCAAACCAGAAAATATTTTTGATATCGGACCAGATAGCAAAACTTTTGGTTCAACGGTTAGTGCATCTATCACAAACATTGCACCTACTACAACTCCAATCAATGGATCGGACCAAGTTTGGAAGACTCCAGGAAAAGGTACAGGAAATATCTCAGTTGCCTTTGTAGCAAATACAATGGATAAAATTGTTCGTGCAAAAATTCTTGGAATGGATACAAAAGATGGATATCAAACAATTTCATCAGACACAGAAGCACCTTATTGTGTATTTGAACTGATTTCACATGATGCACAAAATGAAAAAGCCAAGGCTAGAATCGCACTTCTCAAAGGAAGATTTAGTTTAGGTAACGTTGATCCAAAGACAAACACAAATACAACTGTTTATTCGCAAGACCATTTAACATTTACTGCAGTAGACAGAAACGATGGCAAAACATATGTTGAAGCTATTGAAGATGATGATTTTGATATTGATAAGTATGAAATGGATGTATTTGGCCAAAAGGTAACTAACCCTGATGGTGGTGCTACAAGTTCACCAAAGACATTACCAAGTACTGATTCAAATACCCCAACAAATAAATAGTGATTAACTAAAAAAAGACAGAGACGATAGACGTGAGACGATAAGGAGAGAATATGTCAAAGACACAAGCAACAATTACATTTTTAGGAAAGAAACGCATTATTAAGAAGTCAGTCAAGAATTTCAGACTAGCATTGGAATTTCAAAAGAAAGACGTACTTACACAAAAACAGTCACATGTAAAAATGAATGAATACAAAGAATTAGCAGATTCAGATCTTGGCAATGAAGATAACTATTCAGCAATTGTTGATGCGACTGCAAGTCTAACAGATATTTCTATTGATCAAATAAATGCAAGTTTAGAGTTCATTCAAGAAACTTTGAATTTAAGTGATGCTGAATTCACAAAGTTAGAAGAATTATCAAATGAAGAAGTAGCTTCGACTACTGCTAAGATTTCAAATCTAATTACTAATGATGATACAGACCCAAAAAAGTAGAAGAGTCAGATTATGTGGCTCCTTCAGAGGTTTTAAATGAATTCTTAGATTTTGAACGAGGCTTAATGGAAAACATGGGTTGGGATATCGAAACTGTCGAATCCCAGCCTTATTTTTTGCTTGTAGAAGTTATGAGTGAAAAAAGAAAAAATGAAAATCCAAATAATGACGTTGGACAAATGAATTTAGGCGATTTCATTCGAACGGGTGGGATTGCATCAATTTTTCAGAAGGGAGGAAAATAAATGGCAAAAGATATGCAATTAAACACTGGTATTCATATTGATACCATTCAGTCAGAAGGCTCAATCAAGTCATTGAAAAACCAAGTCCGTGCTCTCACTTCAGAGTGGAAAGCAAATGAAGCGGTCTTGAGAGCCAATGGCGACTACCAAAATGCATATAAGTCAAAGGTTGACGGGCTTAATCGTTCCATTGAAGGCCAGAAGAATTATATCAATAGACTTAAAGATGAAATGAAGCTTTTGGACACCTCCACATCTGAAGGGTCTAAAAAGTATTCCGATTTGGCCAGTAAAATTAACAATGCGACTCGACAAATGAGCAACATGTCTCAGCAACAAGAACGCGCTAAGAACGTTTTAGACTTATACAATCAAGGAATAATGAAACAAAAAGATGCTCTTGAACGTACTAAATCTGTCACTGATAGTCTAATCGAAAAGTACAAAGCTGAAGGCCAAAGTATCAAAGCCAATTCAACTGAAAGAGAAGCTCTCAAGAAACGAATTACTGAATTAAATTCGTTATATGAAAAAGAATCCAAACAACTTCAAAACGTTAAGAAGTATAGTGGATCAACGTCAAAAGAATTTTCACAGCAACAGACTCGTGTCAATGAGCTTAGTACTGAAATAGGCAGGAGTAATTCAAGATATCGTGAGTTAGGCACTCAATTGGGAATTGCTGGCACACACTTTGTTGGTTTCAGAGAGAATGTTGGTAAAAGTAAGCAAGTTCTATCAATGACTCGGGACTCCATTAAAAAAACAGCTTCTCATTTGAAGAATCTTGCCTTAACTGCAACACTTGCGGGTACGGCTTTGGGTGCCGCATTAGCAAGCGGAGCACGAAACGCTACTGAACTACAAAATACCACTAAGGTTACTAGCAATTTACTTGTAACTGGTGGAGAAAAAGTTAGTGAAGTTACAAGAAACGTTGCTGAGATGCAAAAAGATGGTCAGCAATATGCGCTGAAATACGGTAAATCTCAAAATGAAATTGCTTTAGGATATCAAGATCTTGTAAAACGTGGTTATGACTCAAAACAAGCACTAGGAGCAATGCGCTCTGAACTACAAGCTTCTGTTGCATCCGGTGATGATTTTGCTGACGTTGTAAAAGTATCTTCGCAAACTTTAGAAGCATTTGGTATGAGAACTGGTTCCACAAAAGGGATGATTAAGAATACCAAGACAGCGGTTAATGATCTTGCATATGCCGCTGATATGACAGCTACCAATTTCTCTGATTTAGGAATTGGAATGTCTTATGTGGGATCAACAGCTCATCAAGCAGGATTTAGTTTAAGTGAAACTTCTAGTGCGATGGGTATCTTAAGTAATAATGGTCTTGAAGCAGATAAGGCCGGTACCGGATTAAGAAAAGCAATTAATAGTCTTATTTCTCCAACTAAGGGTGCTTCTGATGCTTTAGGTCAGATGGGATTGAGTACCAAGGATTTCGTTGGACAAGATGGAAAGCTCAAGTCAATGACTGACATTTTCGGTCTGCTCAATGAACATACACGAGGAATGAGTAAACAAAGTAAAGTTGATTTATTTCACAGTATTTTTGGTACAACAGGACAACAAGCTGGATTGATTTTAGCTGATAATGCCAAGCAGCTAGGTGAGTTGAATAAAAAAGTCGAAGAGTCATCAAAAAATAACTATGTAGCTAAGTTGGCTGAAAAGAATAGTAAGACTGGTAAAGTCGCATTAGATAGATTAAAGCAAGCATTTGATTCTATTACTATGACAATCGCCTCTAACGCTCTTCCTGCGATCACTCAAATTGGCGATAAACTCGCTAAAGGTGCTGGTTCAAAAGAATTTGAAAAAGATATTCAAGGAATTGGAAAAACTGTCGGTCATTTGACTGATAATGTTGCAGCCTTTTTCGGTTATTTAGGTCAACATCATGAAGATGTTCAAGGAATCGTAACTAGTACAGGGAAAATCGTTGGATATTTGGCTAAAGGTGCTTGGAATACTTTTGCTGGAACATTAAAAGTAATTGGTGGTGCTTTTGGCCTTGTCTCTTCTAATGGGGAAAAAGCCAAAGATCCTTTACATGTTATGAATGAATTTGTTACTAATCTGGCAAAGCATAAGAATGCTGTTGAGGTAATTGGCGGGTCGATTGCAGCTATATGGGCCGTAAATAAAATGTCCAACTTTGCATTAAAACTAAACGAAATAACTGGATTGTTCAGTAAACTGTCTGGATCTTTGAAAAAAAATGACTTACCAATTGAAGCAAGCAATTTAGCGGATAATACCGCAACAAGTTTCAACAACAAACTTTCTACAAAACTTTCTTCAAGTCAAATGGGTTCTAATATCATGGCTATGGGAAAATCTACTATGGGTAAGTTTGCTTTAGGTATGAGCGCCGTGGAAGTAGGATTTGATGTTGTTAAAGCAATAAATACCAAGAATCCTAAGGAACGCATTCAATCAACCGGTGGTGCAATTGGTACAGCCCTTGGAACCGGGATAGGAGCTGTTCTGGGTGGACCTGTAGGAGCAATGATTGGTTCACAACTTGGAGACCAGATTGGTAAGTTTGCAGCACCTAGCATTAATAATTTGCTTAAAAATGGAACCTTTTACGACAGTAAATCCTTAAAATACATGAAACAGAAACGTGAGAACGCCAAAGAAAACATGGACAACACCAATAAAAAAGCGGACTTTGGTAATTTACTTGAAAATCACTTTGATCAAAAGAAGGCAGATGCAGACGCTGCCAAGAATTTTGAGAAGCAAAAAGCAATTTTTGATAAATGGGATAAGAAGATTAAGGATTATAAGCGTGAAAAATCTAAATCTTCCAAAATTTCTACAAAAGATGCTATTCAAAAAGTTGCAACCACACATGTATCTAAAAAAGATATTAAGAATGTTAAAGATATGGTTCCTGCTATCAAGAAATATGAGACGGCATTAAGTGGTCTCAAGAAATTCTTGAAGAAAAATAACCCCAACAAAGAGTTGACGGCTATTAGCAAGAACATTAAAG
Source organism: Companilactobacillus tucceti DSM 20183 (assembly GCF_001434665.1). Taxonomy (GTDB): domain Bacteria; phylum Bacillota; class Bacilli; order Lactobacillales; family Lactobacillaceae; genus Companilactobacillus; species Companilactobacillus tucceti. The sequence goes on from NZ_AZDG01000013.1 coordinate 56,999, forward strand.
GGTCGACGAAAAATTGGGATAAGTTAGCTAAACCAATCAACAAGATTGGCAAAGCATTCAAGACGCTCGCTTCATTTAGTAAGTCAATGAACAAAAAAGATGCCTTTGCTGCTCTTAATAAGGATTTACCAAAACTTGAAAGTACAGTTAAGAAAAGTAAATTAGATGATTACTTGAATAAAATGAGTAAGAATCTCAAGAAAAATAAATTAGCTGAGCAGATTAAGGATTTGGACAAGAGTATCAAGAAGAGTACTCCAAATTGGACTAAATTCGAAAAACCAATTAATAAGGTTGGTAAAGCATTCGACACTCTCAATAAATTTCTTAAAAGCTATGGTAAATCAAATCCCTTTGGAAAATTAGAAAAGGATTTTACTTCATTAACAAAAACTCTTAATAAAACAAATATTGGAACTGTACTAAAGAAGCAAATTGATACAGCAAACAAGGCCACCAAGAGCAACACATTTGCTTCTAATTTCAACAAGTCAACTAAGAGTATTGAGAAGAGTCTTAAATCTTTTGATAGAACATTCCAAAAGAGTTGGAATAATGTTTGGAAGAATGCAAATAGTAATTTAAAGAATCATATGTCTACTATTGTTAAAACGTTTAACAGTGATACAAACAAATTGAAGTCAAGAGAGAAGAACTTTACAAATTCGTTTATGAGCGAGTGGAAGAGTTGGTTGAATAAAGTCGTTAATTCATTTAAGGGTGGATTTAATCAGCTACCTGGTATTGCTTCAAAACAAATGTCTAAAGTCATTGATCAAATTAACAAGGGTATTGGTGGAGTCAATACTGTAATTAAGGACTTCGGTGGAAAATCATTGTCATTGGCAAAATATGCAACAGGTACTTCAGGAACTCCTGGTGGACTTGCTGTTGTTGGTGAAGAAGGATTTGAATTAGCGCACGACAAAGAACACGGTATTTATCCTGTTGGGTTAGGTGGAGAAGAAGTAAGATATTTGAGTCCTGATACTTCAATCATGCCACATGGTATGTCTCAGCAATTTCTTAACATGGTTGATTTACTTCCACATCATGCCAATGGTAAAGGTGATGCAACCGGGGATATGATGTCGTACCTATTGGATCATTTAGATGAAATCAAAAAGGATCCAATGCCACTACTAAAGAAGAGCTTCTTTGATAAAGCTAAGTTCTCAGGAAGTCAATTTAATGTAAACTTCGGTAATGCGTTATCAAATGGATTCCTGAAATCAATTTCTGGACCTTTTAAAAAGCAACTAGAGAACCTAGATTTCTCAATGGGTGGTAATTATGATCCTAAAATGATTATGGCGGCAGCAGCAATGATGAAAGTTAGCCCGAGTGCTTCGTTCATTAAGATGTTGCAAGCAGTTATCCAGTCAGAGTCTGGTGGTCGTAATATCGTTCAACAAATTCATGATGTTAACTCTGGAGGTAATGAAGCCCGCGGTATTTTGCAATATACTCCACCAACATTCGGTTATTACGCCATGCCTGGACACAAAAACATTATGAATCCATTTGATCAATTATTGGCATTCTTTAATAACAGTGATTGGCAGAGTTCTATTGGACCTACTAGTATTTGGGGTGTATCTAAAATTGATTGGTTGCATTCTGGACCTCAAGGTCACAGGCGTATGGCAAATGGTGGTTTCGTTTCCTCAGAAACCAAAGCAATCGTTGGCGAGGCTGGGCCTGAAGTAGTTATCCCACTGAATAGAAAGCAAAGAGCTTTAGATTTAATGGTTAAAGCAAATCAATATATGAATGGAGGTCAGTCAACACCCAACACTGAAAATCAAAACAATGAGTTAAATGACACGATGCAGTCCCAATTAATGGCTACACAAGAACAGAATTCATTATTGAAAAACATTCTTTCTGCAATCGGTTCTAGCAATGGTAACGGTGGTTCAGGAATGGACAGCTTTTTACAACAAATGGCAGGTTCAAAAAGAATGCATGACTTTCAGGCGGGCTATTAATTATGCAAGTATCTAATATGCAGACATTATACATAAAAAAACAAGGCGAACCGGAGATAGCTATTACTGCTAATCATCAGTTTGCCTTTTTAAATCTGGTTAATGGCACTCCTAAGCCCAAGATGAATACATATACTCCAACAGGTATTGATGGTCAGATACAACAAGGTGCCATTACTTACGATGCCACAACTGTTCAAGCTGATTTTTTAATAAATGCTCGAAATGCATATGAACTCGATCTTTTAGAACATAAAATTTATGATCTATTTTCAAGCCGTACAGTAATGAGATTACGTAGTTCGGTAAGTCCTGCTTTGGTGGTTTATTGCTATCCACAACCGTTTACGATGACTAGAGTGGACTATGCAGAAAAAAGTTTTTCAGTCACATTTAATAATTTGTCAGGTTTTAGACAATCAATTGTTAATTCAGATGAGATATTTAAATTCAATGGAAATTACCAAATAGGGTTAAATCTTCCAAGAGACAAAGATTACTCATATCATTTTAAATCTAATGATTTTAATGTTTACAACCCAAGCGATGTTGATATTCAACCATTAGAACAACGACATGATTTAGTGATTAAAATTACCGGTACAGGAAATAATATGGTTTTAACCAATACTACTTCGAATGAAACTTTTACTTATAAGAAAGGATTAACGGAGGGCCAAACGCTGACTATTAATGGTATCAATCCATTTTTAGATGATACTTCTTGTGGCATTGACACTGACCACGGAACAATCAGTCTGGTCAAGGGAAATAATCATTTCACTGTATCTGGGTTAGACAATCCAGATATAACATTTAGTTTTCCGTTTTTATATTTCTAATGACTGAAAAAATAATAGTTAAAGAACGTACCGGTAAGTATGAAGAATTACTGAATAATTGTATCGAACCTGAAACTTTTATCATTGATTGGGAAAAAAATAGCAACTATGAATTGTCATTTACAGCTTTTGATGATCATTCGCTAGCTTTTAACCTACTTACTAACGAGAATCATATAATCGCAGATGGTCAAGAATTCGTGATTAAAACATCTGAACCAACACTATCAGGTTCAACACATACTATAGATGTTAAAGCTACACATATTGGTTATGAATGCACCTATGTTCGAACCAATGAAAGCATGGACGGTTCATTTGGATTTACACCTAAAGGATTATTTGATTATGTCACTAAGAATGGTCAAAAGACCGGTGGATTCACCTATGAAATTCATGGAGATTTTCAGCCAGTTCAATTTGACAATATGGGTAAATGTTCCTTAAAAGATGTGCTGAGTAAAATTACTGATTCATGGAAAGGGTCGGTTTATACATTTGATAATCGGCATATTGATATATGGTCTGAATCTGAATTTAAAAAGGATAACGGTAGAGTAATTCATTACTATCACGATACATCAGATGTTAAATTATCTGCGGATACTACGGAGTTACAAAACATTGCAATGGTATATCCAAGTCAAAAAGAAGCCACTAAAACTGACACTTCAGATAATAGTTCGGATGACTCAACAACTAAATCTGATGACACAAAGAAAAACGATTCTGATACTACAGAAAGTAAACCAGAGTATATTTTCCCACCATTTGAAGTGCGAGATGAGGATTCTATTGCTCGTTTCGGAGAAAAAGCTGGAGAAGATATCAATGATGACAAATCACAGAACGCTGATGATGCTAAGAAATCAGCATTATCGCAGATGAAATCTGAACCAGCGATCACATTAACTTCTACCTATTATGGAGACGATGATTTTTTTAAAGGTGAAAGTGTTCTGTTAAAAGTTCAACCTTTGAACTTAGATACTAATGTTACAGTTGTGGGAATAAAAAAGGCCTTACTCAACTTTGAGCAGGTCAAGCAAATTACTTTTAACAATACGGTTCAGACTTACTTTGATCTTGAAAATAGTACCAAAAACACAATTACTAATTTAATTGATTCTAAGATTAGTAACATTACGAATAATTCAAATGGAAATAATCAAAGTAATAAGTTATGGGAAGTAGGTGAGGTAAAATGACAAAAATAATGCAGCTCTCTGATTTCGAAGGAAATCGAGCCTATGCAAAAACTCACGCTGATGATGACTCTGTTGAAGGATTGACAGAGTTTATAAATAGTCTGATTAAAAACACTAGTAATAATGTCGATCTCACTGATTATTTTACTAAGGAAGAGATTAAACAATTGCTTTCCGATTCAATCAAGGATTCCTTAAAAGATTATTATACGAAGGAGGAAGTTATGGCTTTAATAGATAACGGTAGTAGCGTCGACCTGACGGATTACTACGACAAAGAGCAAGTTGATGAATTGATTGCCAAAATCCCTAAAGTTGACCTTTCGGCATATTACACGAAGACTGACGTTGATAAACTCATTGAGTCAATTTCAAAAGTTGATTTTAGTGACTATCCAACCAAGAAAGATATGACAACGGCAATCACCCAAGCCATTTCTAATGTAAAGCCTGATTTAACCAGTTACTACACCAAAGATGAGACAGATAAAAAGATTTCAGGGATGGGCATTCCTGATGTTTCCCAGTTTATGAAACGCGATGATGTTATTGACGCAATTAACAACGCCATAGATAAAAAGATTTCAGACTATTCAACAACCAAAGAAATGAATACGGCAATCGAAAATGCAACAACACACACCGACGTTTATACGTTCAACCCTAAATCCCCGTTTAGCGGACATGGTTCTCTTATCCGTCAAGGCAAAGTTGTAACTTTTCAGTTCACAGGTCAAACCTCTGACACAGACAAAGGGATGGATATGGGGCCTTTGCCAGCATGGGCTCGTCCATTTGAAAAGGTATCATTCCCAGTTCAAGAAATGGATAATGCTTATCTCCACGAAATGGTAGGAATAGGTACGATTGGTACAGACGGAGTAGTATGGGCTGCTACTAATAACACGAGTGGATTTATCAATTTCACCATTTCGTATATTGGTTCATAGGAGATCCTTTATGAAAACAATTCAAACTGGCACAAAATACATTGATTTCTTAAAAACGAATGATGACAATTTTAGCGAGATCTTCAATCGAATCAGTGAAGTATATAAGCTATTACAAAGCTTATATATGACTGATAGAAGTTATACTCTTGGATTTAAAAAGCTCTTTGGAAGTAAAGATGACGTCGAACTGTACTGCATTACATATGATGATTATCAATTATTAAATGAAGTGTTGAATAATACAGTAGACATGCTAAATGAAGCTGGAATTGTGAATCTTGTAATACATGATGAGTTCAAACATATTTATCTAGAAATACCTAAGCAATTAGAGTTAAACGAAACATATATAGAAATATTTAATAAGGACTGGCAAGCCGTTGATGATTTTATTAACGAACTTGATACCAGTCTTTTTATTTACAAGGAGGAAAAATAAATGGACGAAAATATTAAAGATATCTTGGATCAAGATACTTGGTTGCCAGCTACTCCTGATATCACTAAAGATGGATATATCAAAATTGATTTAAATAAAGTAGATCTAGTTACATATTCATTCAATAAGCGGTTTAGACAGGGTGAAAATGGTCCACAATTGAAATTATGGTTTTATGATGGTAACCAACCTCATCAGTTAGATAAGGATAACTCATCTGTAACATTATATGGCTTAGATGCTGGAGATAAGATCAAAGTAATTTCTGCAGACCAAAGCGACACGTGGCAAGCAGGAAGAGTTGTGATTGCATTATCTTCACAGGCGATGGCAACCGCAGGACAATACAAACGCTGTGTAATCGAAGTTAAGAATAAGGATCAAGTTATTGCGACAATCAATTTTAATTTAGACGTTTTACCGAATGATTTTTATAATTTGAATATTGGCAGCGATCCTTTTAGTTCTCAAGTCGATGAAAAAGTAAAAAATACAATCAATTACTTTAATGATATTTCAAAAGAAGCAACTGATAAATATGATGGATTAAAACAAGCAATTGATAATATTACTGATCAGATTGCTAAGAATAACATAGTAACTAAAGATCAATTATTAAATTATTATACTAGAGATGAAATCGATGCAATGCTAAAGAAGTTGAACGGCGATGGAGAAGTTACTAATAAACAGTCATTACCATCAGGTTCTTTCGTTGGTATACCAAGTACAGTAACTGCATACCTTGGAAATGGGACCGTTTCACGTACTTTAGATAGTGGAGAAAATTTTGCAACAGATATCTCAGCTATTTTAAACAATAAAACTGTCTATCGTGTATCCACAAACGAATGGGTGTATTCAAATGAGGTGACGTATGTAACACCAAAGATTATTACAGTTACACCTTCTTCGACATCACCACGTCTTTATAATAGCTGTGGCAAGGATGTATCTAGATCTCTAACTGTGGTCCCATATCCTGCTGATATGGTTATGACTTATGGAGATATTACAGCATATAGAATTTCTACAAATGAATATATTGATAGTCGTGATACGACAACTGGAAATACTGGAGGAAATACTGGTACAACTGGAAATACTGGAGGAAATACTGGTAC
>NZ_AZDG01000014.1 GCF_001434665.1 Companilactobacillus tucceti DSM 20183
TCTTACGATTTCCACGTTCTGATCTTTTTTCTTAGGACTTTTGTCACAGCCTCTTTATTTAAATCAATTGTTGTTAACTACTAAATTGACTTTATTATCAAACTAATGACTAGTTACCTGAACCACCAGTAGCTGCTTTTGTCATAGCTGTTGGTGTTAATGTCCATGTAATAGGTGCCTTATATGATTGTGCTGTTGGTGTTGAACCATTAGCTGCATCTGCTGGAACTGTTAATTGAGCATCTGAGTTAGGTGTACCTGTTTGTGCTGCAAATTGGGCAATGATAGCACCATTATTATATGAACCGGCTTTAAGATTCATAACATCGTGATCTGTTTTATCTCCAGCTGTAAGACTTGCCTCAATTGACTTTTGTCCTTGGATAACATCTTTAGAATCTGTTGATGTTGTTAATTGTACTGGTTTCAATGCTAGAAGGAATTTACCAGTTGCTGGATTATCTGCGTCAGTAGTATAGAATGAACCTAATTGAGCAGAAACTGTAAATCCTGCTGTTGTTTTATCTGAATTTTGACGTGAGTCAGTTACTTGTAAAATACCTGATTGGTTACCATCATCTTCAATAGCTGAACTATTGTTTTGAAGATCAACTGTTGATCCAGCTGCGGCTGTACCAAATCCAAAATCAGGAACCTTATCTAAAGTTAAAATACCACTGATAACTGTAACGTTTGCATCTGATTGTGCAGTTGCTGTTTTAACATTACCTTCACCATCATCATAAGCAATTGCAAGACCTGGATTATCTGGATCATTTAATGAGTTAACGTCTTTATTTGTGTCACCTGTTGGTTTAACTACACCATCTGCACCAACTGTTGCTGATGTTGTAGCAGCTTGTGCTGTTAGTGATGGGGCAAATGCTCCTAATACGATACCTGCTGTAGCTAATGAGCCTACTAATACGTTTCTTGATAATTTCATGTTTGTTTCCTCCCTGATATACGAATTACTTTTTGTTTGATGTAACTTGATTACATATTGATAATACCAATAAAAATGCTTCTGTAAACTTCACCTTTTGTAAATGAAATTTATTAAAAATGGTATTTTTTGTAACCATTAAATCTTTAAAGCTTTACGAATTCTCTTCATGTAAAAAGCGAATAGACCAACCAACATAGATAAACCGACAATAACCAACCCTGTTTCATCGGCATCCCCTGTTTGTGGATACGATGATAGATTATTGATGTTTACTGATGGCACGTTATCTGATGACTGAGTTTTACTTGAATCCCCGTCTGTGTTATCCCCTGTATTATCACTTGTTACTAGTACGTGGGCGTTTGAAGGTCCTCCGCCATCGTCACTATCTTCAGCGACAACAGGTTGAGCACTATCAACGGAGCTTCCAGTAGAGTTCGCGGAATCGGCGATGACTTGATTTACCCCAAAGGCACCAACAACTCCAAAAACAATAACGGCAATCGCAAATAAACCGATCATTCGCTTTTTGACTGTGAGACTTTTACTTGATCTTCTTTTTTTCATATCAAAAACCTCTCATCAAAAATCAGTCTATTATCTCCTTACCAGAATTAAGTGTAACATGCATGTTATACCTTTAAATTCCGTTTTACTTAAGAAATCTTTTCCAAAAGTGGGAAACTAGGGTTTCAAAAGATAAAAATCTAAAGGCACTTTATTATCCGTCAGGAGAGAATTCTGATTAACTTGGTAAATAAATTTGAATTTTAGCTTGTTTAATAGATTTTTTGTGGGTAAATTGTCAGTTTCTACTGCTGCCCACAGTTCAATTAGATCTAATTTCTTAAATCCATACTCAATTAGTAAAGAAATTGCCTCACTGCCGATCCCTTTTCTTCGATAATCTCGATCAACAATGAAGCCAATTTCTCTAGTTTTTCTCAAATCAGCGGTCATTCCACGCTCATTTAATTCAATTATCCCTACCATTGAATTATTTTCCAGCGCAATCGCGTAACTATTTGGTAATTCTTGATACTTTTTAAAAAGCTCTTTGGCAAGATCTCTATTGAGCACAAACTCTAATCCAGCCTTTTTATGATTGTCCTCATCTTGTACTAATCGATAAAAGCTTTCAAAGTCTTCATCGACAAAATCTCGGATGATCACTTTTCTTCCTATTAAATGCATTTTTATTCCTTCATATGTAAAATTTGCTTAACTGAAGCACGCTTAGTTTGGATATCATTTATCTTACTTTCATTAGCATAACCCATTGCAATACCAACAACAATTTCTTGGTCTTGTGGGATAGATAATTCCTTTTTAATAATATCCGGATGGCTTACTAATGCATAAGCGGGAATAGTTCCGATACCTTTACTAGCTGCACTTAGCATCAATGTCTGCCCAAATGCACCCATATCATAAATTGTAAATTCACTGGCTTTTTTGTTAGTCGTTAAATAAATTACATACGGTGCATAGAATAGATTTTCTCTTGCTTCAACAAATTCAGGGTCGGAAGTTCCTTTGTCACCAACTGCATCTTCGACTGATTTAGACCATTCTTTGATATTATTCAATGATAATTCAGACCTATTATTACGATGTGGTGTAGACAAGTCAGGATTACCTGGAACATCGGATTTCTTAAAAGCCTTTCTGATTCTATTTAAACTATCTCCAGAGGCAATATAAACATCCCAAGGTTGTGAATTTTGCCAAGAAGGTGCACGTTGAGCATCTTGGATTATTTCTTCTATATTAATAGTAGAAACTTTCTTATTGCTAAACGAACGAATCGACTTTCTTTGATAAATTAAGTTACTATTTTCCAATGGTAATTACCTCCCAATAATCTAATTTCTAGGTTTTTACTTTTTTTTAATCTATAATCAAATTATAAACATTTGTAACAGGAAAGGTGTGGACAAGTATGGATTTAGATTTCAAAGGAGAAACAGTAACAACTTTGGGGCAACCTCCTCTAGTTGGTGAAAACTTCCCAGATTTCAAAGCATTAGATAAAGATGGCAACACAGTAAAGTTAAGTGATCTTTTAGATAAGCCTCTTTTGATAAGTGTCGTACCTGATATTAATACCCGTGTATGTAGCATTCAAACAAAGCACTTCAATACTGAAGTTGATGGTCATTCAGAGATTAATTTCATCACTATTTCAACTAACACGATCGAACAACAATCAAATTGGTGTGCAGCTGAAGGCGTTAAAAACATGAAGATGCTTTCTGATGTCGATCATGATTTTGGTAAAAATAGTAAATTATGGATCGAAGATAAAGATATCCTAGCTCGTTCTGTTTGGGTAGTTGATACAAACAAACAAGTTATCTACTCAGAAATTCTCAAAGTACAAACAAATGAACCAGATTACAACAAGGTATTAGATCAAATCGATCAAATGCATGAATAAAAATAAGGGACAAGATCACATAAAAGTGAACTTGTTCCTTTTTTATATCTAACGTCTTCGATGCTTTACAAAAGTAACAAAATGCAAAATGCATGCTAAAAGTACAAAGAAAATAACTGTGAAACTTATATAATTGATCCAAAAGTTATCAATCGGCATTATATTTTGCAAAGGAACTTGAATACCCATTGTAATTAAAGCCATAATAGCAATCATGAAAAATAGCTGAATATATCTTTTCAAAGTTGAGTCATCCTTTCTCTTCTTATGAGATATCTTGTGTCCATATTTAACTGCCAAACGTTTTTTCGCTTCAGGAATTTCTTTCATACCAAAAGTGCCAGGTAATACTATCTCACCTGTTTTAATAACTCCTGCAGCGCTCATTACTCGATCGATTGTCTTAAAACTTTCATCAGTAACTCCGGTTACAAAGTTTTCTAGTGGACTGACATAACAAGATGTAATACTCAAATAATGTTTATCTTTAAACTTGCCCGGAATTGTGTCACCATTTTCTTTAAAATAAACAAACTTAGGACGCATACAATCAAAGAAATTCTTCAAAACACCGGATAATTCACGCCAATATGTCGGTGCAGCAAAAACCCAAACATCACTAGACATTAGTTTTTCAGACAATTCGTCCAATACAGGATTCTTCTCATGGTATTTATGAGGTGTAATCTGATAATTCTCTAAATAAATGGTTTCAGTTTCAACGCCCTCATCCACATTCTTTAAGACTTCATCAAGCATTTGTGCATTCAATCCATGCTCTTGATGAGAAGCCAAAATGCCAAGAACTTTCATCTAATCCCTCCCTTTCACCCTATTATAATGAAATTCATATCATTGGTAAAAAGAATCTTTTGCTGATATGGTAGTTATAATAAGGAGGGTCTCAAATGAAAGTATTAATAATTGGAGCTCATGGTAAAGTTGGGCATTTATTGATTGGTGAATTACAGTCTAAAAATATCGACTTTGTAGCAGGACTAAGAAGTGAGGAACAAATAAAAGCCTACAAAGCTAACAATATACCTACACAATTCTTAGACTTAACTTCTTCTTTAGATGATATTACTAAATCTATCAAAGAATCAGGAGCCGATGTTTTACTATTCTCTGCTGGCGCTGGTGGTGCCGGTTCTGATTTAACCTTACAAATTGATCTGGATGGTGCCATTAAGACAATGATGGTTGCAGAAGCACTAGGTATCAAACGTTATATCATGGTCAGTTCAATCTTCAGTGACAATCGTGATAAATGGGATGCCTCAGGCATCAAGCCTTACATGATTGCTAAACACTACGCCGACGTTCATTTAAGAGGAACTGACCTTGATTACACAATTATTCACCCAGGCGTTCTTACTAATGATGAATCAATTGGAAAAATAAAATCCTTGGGCGAAAATGAATCCGGAAGTATACCAAGAATTGACGTTGCTAAATCATTAGTTGAAATATTGCAAAATCCTTCTACTATAAAGAAAGAATATAGCATTGCTAGTGGTGATGAACCTATTTCTGATGTTATAAAGTAAGTAGTTCAAAAATTTAAAATAATCACAACTTCTATATTTTTTTAACCTTCGGTTAAACGCGTGAAATATCGCAACTTCCTCCGTTTAACTTCAAAAAGCCTCCGTATTTACTGTGTAAATACAGAGGCTTTTAGTAGTTATACTCAGAAGCTGAGCGCGATATTTCACGCTCTAATTATCAAAAAAGTTACCCATAATTGACATTGTTGGTTGAATATTTATAAAGGCTTCAGGATCAATTCTAGAAACTGCATCTCTAACGAAGAATAATTGATATCTTGTTAGAACCATTGTTGCTGAACCGATTGGTTCTCCTGAATATCCACCTTGTAGGTGATGATCAAGTGTGACTCCGCGATGAACTGTTTTCAATAGTTCTTGAGAGACGTCGTCAATATGGTGTGAATAAACGGTTACGGTAATCTTTTGTTGTTGAATATACATCTTATCCACCAACAGATACGTAACGTAAATAGACACTATACTGTATAAAGCTAGCTCCCAGCCGAAAACAACTCCGGCAATCGAAAGAATAACGGCATTAACATAAAAACCTATTTCACCGACACTTTTTCCAGTACTCTTCTGGACTAATAGTGCGATAATATCCGTTCCACCGGTTGAAAAACCACAGCGGAAACAATACCCCGTACCAACACCAACCATGACCCCACCGAATACGGAAGCTAGCATTGGATCGCTTGTAATTGGATTTAACGGAATAAATTTAATAAAAAGTGTTGACGAGGCAACGGCGATTAACGATAAAACCGTAAACCTCCTACCTAATTTGAACCAAGCAATTAAAATAATTGGCACGTTAATAATAAAATACCATAAATAAACTGGGCTATTAATTTTGGCAAATTCAGCGAACAAGTTTGATATCAACTGACCTGCACCCATAACCCCAGCAGTATAAATTTTTGCTGGTTGTAAAAGCAATTGAATTCCTATAGCGGAAGTTATTCCAAAGAATATTGCTGCAAAGATGTCTCTTGGATAATTATTGAATTTCATGTTGAAATCACCTCCTATTTTTTTGCTAGCCTCACACACTATAGCTTAGGAATTTCCAAAAAACAATATACTTTTGGATTCTCACTAAATATTTTAATTTTTGAATCAAATAGATTATATTTTATATATAATCGAGTTATCAGGAGGTAGAAAAATGCAAAAAATCGGATTTATTGGAACCGGTGTCATGGGCAGTGGAATAATAAATAACCTGTTGAAAGCAAACTATCAGGTATCTATCTACACAAGAACAGAATCTAAGGCTGAACCTTTAATAAAAAAAGGTGCCAAATGGTACAATTCACCAAAAGAAGTCGTTGAAAATGCCGACATCATTTTCTCAATGGTAGGCTTTCCAAAAGACGTTGAAGATGTCTACTTTAATTCAGAAAAAGGTATCTTTAAAGATCTAAAATCTAATCAAACAATTGTTGATATGACAACAAGTACACCAACATTAGCTAAGAAAATCGGCGAAAAAGCTGAAGAAATTGGAGCTTTGGCATTAGATGCCCCTGTTTCCGGTGGAGATGTCGGTGCACGTGATGGAAAACTAACCATTATGGTCGGCGGATCTAAAAAAGCTTTCGATGAATTACAACCAATTTTTGAAATAATTGGCAAATCCAATCATTACTTTGGAACCTATGGAGCTGGTCAACATGCCAAGATGGCCAATCAAATCATGATTGCTGGAACAATGACCGGAATGACAGAAATGCTGGTCTACGCCAAAGCCGCAAACTTAGATCTTCCTTCTATTATAAAGACAGTTAGTGGTGGTTCTGGTGATAATTGGAGTCTAGAAAACTATGCACCTAGAATTTTAGATAGTGATTTTAAACCAGGATTCTTTTCAAAACATTTCTTGAAAGACTTAAGAATTGCGATAGATGAAAGTGAAAAGATGAAACTAAATTTACCTGCTACTCAAAAAGCAAAAGAACTATACGAAAAGTTAGTTGACGAAAAAGATTTAGGCAATGATGGTACACAAGCACTGGTTAAGTTGTGGTGGTAACTTTCCACTTCCGGTATTGAGTAATTCCACCTGTTGTGCGACCGACTTCAGCCAAGGTCTGAAGTCTCAATTTGAAGCTTTGCTTACGCAAATCTTCAAATCGTCGGTGGAGTAAGAACGCACGCGTTCAACTCCACTTTCACAACTGGTTACATTACTCAATACCTCCAGTTAAATATAATTTCTACATAAATAAATCCCCCTTTATATACAGACTATTAATAGTAACTGTATATAAAGGGGGATTAACTGTTTATTAGCCGGAGAGTGAGAAAATTCAGTCAGCCATGAATGTGGTGTTGGCCGCTTGTGGCCTTACACCACGGACGTATTTTGAGATTTGCGTTAGCAAAGCTCAAAATCGAGGTTCAAGACCTCGGCTTGAACCGGTCCTATGGCAGACTGATATTTTCTCACTCGGAGGCGGGCTTAATTATCAAACATCCCTACAAGTTCTTCGGAATCCAAATTTTGTTTGTCTTTGCCACTGACATCTAAAGTGATTTGACCATCTTGGACCATGATCAAACGATTACCGTACTTCAATGCATCAGACATCTTATGAGTAATCATCATAGTCGTCAGTTTTTCACGATTAACGATCTCATCAGTCAAATTCATAACATCCCGGCTAGTTTTGGGGTCAAGAGCGGCGGTATGTTCATCGAGCAATAGCAATTTAGGCTTACTTAAAGTTGCCATCAATAATGACAAAGCTTGTCTTTGACCACCAGAAAGGTACTTAACTTGAGTCTTCAATCTATCTTCAAGTCCCATATCAAGAGGCTTCAACAACTCTTGAAACTTTTCCCATTGTCCTTTTTTGTTATACCATTTTAAACTAGTCGTATTAACGTGGCTTTGTGCTAAAACTAAGTTTTCAGCAACACTGAGTTCACCAGCAGTTCCCATTTTAGGATCCTGGAAAACTCGAGACATCCAACGTGATCTATATGAAACAGATTTTTTGATAACATTCTTGTTCTCTAAATTAATTGAGCCTGCATCTGCTGACAAAGTGCCAGCAATCGTATTTAGTAAAGTGGATTTACCAGCACCATTGTTACCGATAACTGAAATAAAATCGCCATCATACACTTTTAAACTAACGTTCTTTAAAATGTGACGCTCATTCTCTGTCCCCGGAAAGAACACCTTTTGTAAATTTTGTATGTTTAATACTTCCGTCTTGCTCATCTTGTTCACCTTCCGCTAACTGAGATAAATACAATTTTAATTGTTTACGAGTTTTAAGTTTATTTCTAACAATTGGTACACATATAACGATAACTAGGATGATTGCTGATAAAATCTTTAGGTCATCTGGAGGGAATCCTAATCCCATCGCTACTGTTAGTAAGAATCTGTATAATACAGCACCAACTACCATAGCTGATAACCTAACTAAAATATTTCTACCGCGAAGGAAAATTTCACCAACTAAAACTGATGCTAAACCAATAACGATAGTTCCAATTCCCATTCCAATATCAGCATAGCCATTACTTTGAGCTATTAATGATCCTGATAAAGCAATCAAACCATTAGAAATGGTATATCCGAAAATAATCATTTTGTCAGTGTTAATTCCATTGGCAGCACTCATATCTTTATTATTACCAGTTGCCATTAAAGATAATCCCAAATGTGTCTTGAATAATAAGTAGAGTAATCCTATAACGATCACCACAATGACTGCACCCAATATAATAGTCTGGATCTCTGTTGCCCAGTCTGGTAAATAGTCAGTCAAAACTTTTTGAGTTAATAGAGGTACATTGGATTTTCCCATAATGTGCATATTAACTGAATAAAGACCTGTCATTGTCAAAATACCGGCTAACAATGATGGAATATGTAACTTGGTATCAAGCACACCTGTTACAAATCCGCCTAAGCATCCCGCTACAAATCCCATTAAAGTCGCTATGAAAGCTGATTGTCCATTTAACATCAAACTAATTGTCATTGCTGCACCGAAAGGAAAACTTCCTTCAGTCGTTAAATCGGGAATATCTAAAATTCTAAAAGTAATAAACACACCAATCACTAATGGTGCCCATAATAATCCTTGTCCTAAGCTGGATATTAGCATATTGTTTAGTGCTCCTTTTTAAGGTTTCTGAATCTTTGCTGGATCTAAACCAATTTTTTTGGCATTAGCTTTGTTTATGTATAAATGCAATGTCTTAGACTTTTCAACTGGCATATCTTCAACTTTTTTGTTTTCAACTAAAACTTTATAAGCCATCTTACCTGTTTGCTTACCAAGATCACGGTAGTTCAGACCATAAGTTGCGGTTCCACCATCTTGTGCCATTTCAATCGAACCAGTAACTACTGGCAATTTAGCTTCTTTAGCCTTTTTACCAATTGTCTTCATTGAACTTGCCATCAAGTTGTCTGTTGGAAGATAAATCCCTGCGACTTTACCTTTCATTCCATCAACGGCACTGGCAACGTCATTTGTACTTGTTACACTAACTACGTTCAATTTAATATTGTTTTTCTTAGCATATTTTTTAGCCATTTTTACTTGTAAAACAGAATTTTCTTCAGATGAGTTATATAAAATTCCAAGTGGTTTATTTGATTGGACTAAAGTCTTTAATAATTTAACTTGCTTTGTAACTGGTCCAAGGTCTCTTGTTCCAGAAACGTTTGTTTTAGGTTTGTCATTTGATTTAACTAAACCTGCTGCTTTTGGATCTGTTACGGCTGTAACTAAAATTGGTGTATCTTTTGTTTTCTTGCTTAAGGCTTGTGCTGCTGGTGTAGCAATTCCCAGCAATAAGTCGTTTTTCTTTTGAGTTAATTGTTGGCTCATTGAGTTCAAATTAGATTGATCTCCTTGAGCGTTCATGTAATTGTATTTTACTTTGATATCTTTATTGTGAGATTTAATTTCTTGATTCAATCCTGACTTGAATCCATCCCTTGCAGCATCTAGTGATCCGTGCTGAACTATTTGTAAAATTCCTACGTTCAAAGTTTTCTTATCAGAACTAGCATTTGACGAACATCCCGCCAAAACTAATACTGCCATCATCATTGTTATTAATCCCATTAAATATTTTTTCATATTCTTATCCCTCCAGAGAAAATAAAAAACCAGATGGATTACGAGAATCCATCTGGTTTAATATCGGGCCCGAATATTATTTCCAGATAGATTCAACTCGCATCTATCTGGCTTAGCGACATGCTTAATAACTTTATCCAATCAATAGATACGAACGCTGCGTGTGCGTTCGTATCCAAGAGATTGAATACAAACGCTATCTAAAGAAAAAGCTAAAGGCAAATTGACTATTTAAATGTTTCAGTTGAGTTTTTATCATAGCTAATTACCTTTCCCTTCATGTCTGTTTTTTATTATGTTTCCTAGTAAAACATTATCAGATTAACCTGTCAACAAATAATCTAATAATACGACAAGTTTATGAGTAATTTTCTAATGTTGAAAGTGCCTTCATTCCCTTATAGATAGGGATTTATAATAATTTTAAAAAAATTTCAAAAATAATAGGCACTTTTTAGTACCTATTGCACTTTAAAGTACGTAATTGTTTATTTATCCTAACTCCATATAATGTAACTCATGCTTATATTTCAACACAAAGGAGTTATCACATATGAATAACAAAGTATCATCAAACTGGATCCTAATGTCACTTGCTATCAGTGCCTTTGCCATTGGATCAACTGAATTTATCAGTGTTGGTATTATGCCTCTTTTGACTAATACCTTTAATGTTTCACTTGCAACAGGTGGATTGACTGTCTCAATCTACGCTACCGGAATCATGTTCGGTGCACCAATTTTAACTTTACTAACTAATAGATGGAACAGAAAAAAACTATTAGTCGGTATTATGATAAGTTTTGTAGTTGGTAATTTAATCGCCACACTTGCACCAACCTTTGGAATTCTTTTAGCGGGACGTGTAATTACAGCCTTATCCCACGGAATTTTTATGGCTATTGCTTCATTGATCGCAGCTGACGTAGTTGCACCTAATAAACGTGCATCTGCAATCGCCATTATGTTTACTGGCCTAACAGTAGCAACCGTTACAGGGGTTCCTCTAGGAACATTTATCGGTCAAATTCTAGGCTGGAAAGCATCATTTTTATTCTTAGTAATTCTCGGCTTAGTAGGATTAATAACTAATTTCATCCTTGTACCAAATGACTTGCCATTACCAAGACCAACAAGTGTCAAAGGTATTTGGAAAATATTAAAGCAACCTCAATTACTATTGATTTTGATTATTACTGCTTTAGGTTATGGAGCAACCTTCCCAGTTTACACTTACCTAACAACGATTTTGAATAAACAAATGCAATGGTCACAAGCAGCTATTGTTGTAATTCTAGTATTTTATGGTTTAGCCGTTGCTGTCGGTAATACACTTGGTGGAAGATTTGCTAATACAAATCCATTAAGTGCACTCTTGAAAATGTTCATCGGTTTAGGAGTTGCTCTTCTATTGATGGAATTCACTATGAATATGCACTACCTTGGATTATTAGCTGTATTAGTTATGGGATTATTCGCCTTTATGAATGTCCCTGGATTACAACTTTATATTGTCCAACTAGCTGAGAAATTTACCCCAAATGAAATTTCTTTAGCCTCAGCTTTAAATATTTCTGCTTTTAATGTCGGAATTACTTTTGGATCATCACTTGGTGGTCAAGCTGTTAGTGCCGGCCAATTAGTTAACACACCTTGGATCGGAATAGGTATGATTTTAGCTAGTGTTATTTTGACAGCTGTTTTAATGAAACTCGGAAACAAAAATATTGTTTCTAGTGATGACCTAAAATTGCAATCAGATTGCCAAACAAAATAATAATGGTAAGATATCATTACTGAAATAAAGGACTGGTGAATTAGATGAAACAAGCAGTTTATAATATTGGCGTTGAAGCTACTATGAATATTATTGGCGGAAAGTGGAAACCTATTATTCTCTGCCATCTTAAACATCAAACAATGAGAACTGGTCAATTAAGACGGGCCATTCCAAATATTACGCAAAAAATGCTGACACAACAATTACGTGAATTAGAAGATGATGGTATTGTCAGTCGTAAAGTATACAGCCAAGTTCCACCTAAGGTTGAATATTCACTAACAGATTACGGTGAAAGCTTGAATCGTATTCTTGAAGCACTTTGCCTTTGGGGAGAACACGATATTGAACTTAGAAAGCAACGTGGTGAAAACATAATTTTATTAAATAGCGAAAATGTTGAGCCTGATGAAATACCTTATGTAGACTAAAAAATCCTTGGATTTGCTTTATTGCAAACTCAAGGATTTTTTTAATACAATTTTTTAAATACTATCAGAAATATTCCAAGTTATTTTACCGCTATAACCACCTGGATTAGTAGTTGGGCTAAGTTTCAATTGCCAATCACCAACACCGATGTAGTTAGTTAGATCTTGATTGCCAGTAAAGGAATCACTTCTGATTTTGGTTCCCGTTGCATCAACAGATTGCCAAGTTCCTGAATCAGTCGCTGAACTCTTTCTTTGCTTTAAGAATAGCAATCCTGTATCTGCTGAAGGATTTAAAACAGTTCCTGTAACAGGATCTTTTAGTTGTGTACTTGCATCATTATTATCATAACTAACAGTTACATCATAAGGATTTCCACTAGAATTATTAACAGCTAGTTGTCCCTCTGTACTTATATTAGATAATGTCTTCTCTGTACCAGCCATATGTACTGTCCCAAAATCAATTTTAGTTGGAATAGAAGTAAATCCTACTAAATTTTCGATGTTAACTTCTGTTTGATTAGTCGTTAAAGTACCTAGACTTGTTCCAGAGCTAGTTTGACCACCTGATAATGTTGCATCGTTATATGACGTTGAGCCAGCATTTCCAGTTATTGTGGCAGAATAAGTAACCGTCACAGAACTTCCTGGTTTAAGATCATATAGTATGATCGTTCCTCCATTTACAGAAGAAGTATAGGATGCACTGCCATCACTAAATGTAAATGTGGCATCCCCCTTGGCGGTTAAACCATCAGGTAGTTCAGTCCTAAATGAAGCTTTTCTGCCTAAAAATGAATCGCTACTATTCGGCAAAACAGTATAAGTATTCTTAAAATCTACCGTATCGCCATTAGCACCTTTAGCGGTCGTACCCCAATCGGAGTCTTTTGAATTCTTTATTTCTTGAGTAAATGAATCCTTGTAGGGATTACCCTCTACAGGTATATCTACAGAAGCGGAATAAGTCTTTATAACACCTCCGTCTGTATTTGGATCTGTACCAATAAAGTCACCTGTATTAGTTATCTTCGAACCATCGGCGTTAGAATTTATCGTTGCTTCAAACGTTATATCAGCTGATTGACCATCACTTAACACTAAATTAATCGGAGCATTCAAAGTCCTAGTTGAAGCATCGTATGCTGAAGAGTCAATACTAGTAGTTGTACCATTCTGATCAATTTTCTTAATTGAATTAGGATCAATTTGTAATCCATCCGGGATTTTATCTTTTACACTAGAAAAATTCCATTTACTACTATATCCATAATTACCTAATTTGAGATCAAATTTTAACTTATCGCCAACACGATTTTTACCATCATTGCTGGTCTCGTTGGTATAACTCTTTCTAGGTGTGGGTACTGAATATGGTGATTCCGTAACTCCCATGCCTGAACCAAAGTGCGCTGTGTCACCAACTTTTAAGTCTGTAACATAAGGCCATACTAGAGTATAAGCACTATCCTTTCCGCTAGATAGACTAGTTCCGTAACTATTAGATTTGACTTCATCACCTGTTCCTTCAATAGTTTTATCACTAAATTTACCTAACCAGTTCATGTACCCATTGGTATAATCTTGCCCAGTATACTTGCTAAATCCATCTGGAACATTGTTACTTACCATTAACTTATATGCCCCATCTTCAATGTATATACCATGTTTATTACCTAAATCTTTTACACGAACAGTATCAAATTTTCCTAATTTTGTATCCTCACCAAAGAACACTCCAAAAGACTGTGGAGATGTACTTACATTTTTTACAAATAATTCTCTTTGTACAAAAGCCGTATTACCGGGTGATACTCTAAGAAGTAGTTCCACTATAAATTTATGAGTACCATAACTATCTGTCTTACTATAGTTACCCATTATTTTAGAGACCTGATTATCATTGGCGTCAGTACCTGTGTAATATTCCTTGTTAGTCAAATTCATTAAAATAGAATAGTCTTCGGCATTGATCCCATTAGATCCTTTATCTGTCTTAGAGAAAACTATTCCAAAATCTGCTGAAGATAACGATACCTTACTTGGATCAGTATTATTAGTTGTACCTGATTGGAAAACTGAACCAATATAGGTGCCATTATTATTCAAAAATATATTCATTTTTGAGTAACTAACATTATTAGCACTAGAATCAAATATCTTACTTTGGGTAGTGACGGTATTGTCATCACCCTTAGTTACATTACCATTGCTATCGTTGGCCAATCCAAAAGTATATCCTAAGGACAATCCATTACCAATCTTCTTTTGTCCTACAGTTGATCTACTAGTATTAGCACTCCAATCTGTAATACCATCATCAATTTGTCCATTCAAAGCCGCTTTAACATCTTGACTCATTCCAGAAATCCCAAAAATAATAAACAATGCAAAGAAGAATGATAAGATGAAGGACTTCAGATATCCGTTTCTTCTCATAAAGATTCTCTCCTCAACAATTACTAAAATATCTTATATTTTTTATATTAATTCTATTTGAAAACGTTTCTATTTCTATTATATAAAGATATTTATCTATCATGACATCATTTATTGTAAATTATTCTTTCAAAATGAGTTTCACTTATTATTTGACAAAACAAAAAGCGCTTTACTTCACATATGTTGGACCAACAATGTTGAAGTAAAGCACTTTTTAACTTGTTTAAACTTAAATAGTTCGAGGCCATTTTGAAACGTCTTTTTGTGGCAAAACCATCAATATAATCAAAGCTAGTGAATCCATAAATGGTATAACAAATAATAAAACCCACCAGGCCGACATATTTAGATCATGTAATCGTCTAATTGTAGCTGTAAAAATTGCTATTAAATAATAGCCAAATGTCATGGCAAATGCTACTCCCATAACAGCACTCCAATAAAAACTTCTCAATGACAAAAAATTCATCAAAGCCGCAAAAATAACCATTAAAACAACTGTTAAAATCGTCATTCCCAGCATACCCCACCAAAAATCAGCACGACTAATTCGTTTTGCACCAATAAACATATCTTGAAAATACAATTTAGTTGAATTTAAAATTCCTGGCTTAGTACTTTCATTCCAAACTGAATCATTCATTTTAATTACTTCCTATATGTAAATTCCTATAATAAAACCTAATATACCAAAAATGTAGGTCAAACTAAAATATAACAAACAACTAACATAACGTTTTTGAAACCACAGCTGACTTAGTTCCATGTTAAATGTACCAAAAGTAGTAAATCCCCCACATATTCCGGTACCTAAAAATAATAACATTCTTTTATTGGTAACAGTTGATGTTAGATAGCCTAATACAAAAGATCCTAAAATATTGATGATCAAAGTCATAAATGGGAAGTCTATTTTAATTTTTCGAGAACTCTGTGTTAAAAAGTTCCGAATATAAGCGCCAAATGCGGCACCGATTCCGACTAATAAGGAATTTATCATAGCTTCCTCCTTGCTAAATCACGAAAGGCCTGTGATGCAGCCCAGTAATTTCCAAGGATTGCTAATAAAAATCCGCCAACGATCGTTAGTAATAAATATAATGTTAAATATCCCCAACTATTACTTTGAAAGAGTCGATATGTATCAGCCGTGAATGTTGAAAAGGTTGTATAAGACCCAAGTAAGCCTGTACTAAGAGATAGAATCGTTTGCGCTGATAAGTTATAACGGTCCTGCAAATAATGTATTAAAAACGGCAGTAATAGCGCTCCAGAGAGATTAGCCACGATTGTGCCCAAAGGAAAGTTCCCACCAGTACTAAAAATCAATCCCTCAACATATCGCAGATTACTACCTATAAAAGCTCCAACGAAAATAATTAAAAAGGTTTTTACTTCTTTGATGAGCTATCTCCACCTCTCAAAATTCTAAAAATAAAGAGTGGGACAAAACATGTTCAACTTTCAAGTATTAAGGCAAATGGCACCAGAAATCCGATTTTGGATTGCCGGTGCCATTTGTTTTAAGCGGAAAAAGTTGTATTTTGTTCCAAACTCTTTTTGTATTTCCTAACTTTTATAGACTAAATGCGTAACAAAAGGCTGCAACCTGCACATAGCTACGAACCACAAATGATTAATGGTGCCAATCATTCGTGATTCTAGGCTATGTTCCGGTGGCAAAACACCTTTTGTCACACTCTTTTTATTTCTTATCTACGTCATGTCCGCCAAATTCATTACGTAAAGCGGCAACAACTTTTCCTGTAACTGTATCATTTTCAAGAGAACGATAGCGCATCATCAATGAAGCGGCGATTACTGGTGTTGGAACTTGTAATTTAAGTGCCTCTTCTAAAGTCCACTTACCTTCACCTGATGAGTGCATAACGCCACGAATTTCATTTAATTTAGGATCCTTTGAAAAGGCTGATTCAGCTAATTCCATCAACCATCCACGGATAACTGAACCATTTGACCATACTTTGGCAACTGCTTCGTTATCGTAGTCGAATTTACTATGTTCCAAGACATCAAAACCTTCAGCGATAGATTGCATCATACCGTATTCAATACCGTTATGAACCATCTTTAGATAATGACCACTACCAGCTTTACCTGTGTATAAATAACCATCCTTTTGAGCAATTCCTTCAAAAATAGGTTCAATAATCTTAAAGGCTTCTTTGTTGTCACCACCGATCATGAAGTTTCCATCATGATTAGCACCTGACATACCGCCAGAAGTTCCTGCATCAAAGAAAATAATACCTTTTCCTTTTAGAATATCGTTATGTTTTAGTGAGTCTTCATAAAATGAATTACCACCATCAATAACAATATCGTCTTTTGACAAAATGTTACTTAATGTATCGATAGTTGCATTAGTTGGCTTGCCAGCTGGCAACATAACCCAAACGATTTTTTGCTTTGGTAACTTATCTATAACACCTTGTAAATCGTCAGCTACTTCAGCACCCAATTTTTGTGCATCCTTTTTGGCATCCTCGTTTAAATCAAATGCTACTACTTCGTTATTATTTCTGATTAAATTTTCGGTCAAGTTGATCCCCATCTTGCCGAGTCCGATCATTGCTAGTTTCAAAGTGAATCCTCCTAAGTTTTTACCAATCAACAATTATACGCAAAAAAAGCAGGCATGACAATTTGCCTAACCTACTTATTTGACGAATCTATTCCACCAATGACCCTTTTTGTCATCTTTAACTTGTTCATTAACACGTTCTTTTAGTTCAGTAGTTTTTTCTTCAGACTTTTCATTTTTAGTCTTAAGTGTTGCATTTTTTGATTCCAATTCTTTATTAGCTGACTTTAAATCGGCAACTTCATTTTTTAGTTGTTCAATAGTTGCTAATTGTTTCTTATTTTCAGCCTTTAGATCAGCAATATCTTGTGCCAAATGATTGTCATCAGCTGCTTCAGTTTTTTCTTTACTTGGATAAACTTTTTGTGCTGCTAGATCCAAAGTCATTTTTGGTTCATGACCTAAATCTACCATTTTCTTAAAGTCACCCAAATTTTCAGAAGTATACAAGCGATTATTCTGACTATTGCGTTCAAAATAATTGGCGTTACCAGTTGTATGTTCAACGATCAATGAATATTTTCGTAGCGTTGCAACACTGATCCCCAATTCTTTTGCAGCTTGTGCAGGCGTTAAAAAGTTTTCATTCTTTACATTACTCAAAAGTATTTCCCCCAGATCAATTCATTCTTTCATTATAAAAATAATCATTTAGGAGTTCAACCACAAATATTGCATTAAAACAACTAATTGACTAGTTCGTTTTCTTCAAACTACATTTTATTATTAGAATTGGGTATACTATAGATAGTAAATACATTGCAAATGAGGTTATGAAAATGAAGAGGTCACGGTTACTTATTAGTTGCGCGTCCTTACTGTTACTCTTTTCCGTTGCAGCTCCTACAACGGTACAAGCAACCAGTAATGTAACGACTAATATTTCTGATTTGTATAGAACTTATTACAGTCCAAGTGAAATCACTAGAATTAAGCAGCTTCAACAGACATATCAAAACCTTGATAATGATCTTTACAATAAGAGCAATTTATTTACGACGGCTCCAAATTTGACCACTGATGGAAGCTTTTATCCAGGAACTCTTAGTGGTAATGCAATTAATGGTACCGTTAGTTGGATAAATTATTATCGTGAATTATCAGGATTAAGTCCGATCACTTCTAAAGAAGATTCTAACTATACTTCACAAATCGCTTCTTCAGTAATGGCTGTTTCTAATTCCAATCCATATATTAGCCAACATTTCTTAGCTAATACAGCTAGACCTGATAATATCAAAGATATTTATTGGCATCAGGCCGTTTATGGAACTGGATACGGTAATTTATACTTTGGATATCCAAAAACCATCGGTGATCCTGTTCGTGAATTGATTTTTGATGACACTGATATTGAAGGTGCTAATACAGGTCACCGTGCTTGGTTGTTGTCACCTAGACTTTCATCAGTTGGAGTCGGTATTGCCATTGGTAACTACGGACGACAATATGAAACGATTTTTGTTAACAACCCAACCGATATTTACAATCAGGCTGAAAAGTCAGTCGTAACTTATCCATATAATCTTTTCCCTGTTGAGGAATTGACTAATAAGTATGGAGCTTTGATCCCCTGGTCCATTACTTTCGCTGATCAAAATAAAAATATTATCACCGACCAAACGACAATTACAGTTGAAAACTTAACTGATGGATCATCTGGTATAACAACTCCGTTATCTGATAGATCATATGCATACTTGAGTGACGTTATCGCCTATATGCCACCAAAGAATATTGCCATAAATGATCATTCAACTTATCGTGTTACAATTAACAACTTAAATTCTGAAAGCGTTCCTAGTTATAGTTATACTTTCAAAACCTTTTCAGAAACAGCTAACGGATTAGGATATGGTTACGCTAATCAATAAAAGCCGACAATGTCGGCTTTTATTGATGTTATAGTGTTATAATCCAACTTACATAGAAAAAAAGGGGAAATTAAATATTGTCAAGTTCTGCAATTACAGCTAACTTAATTATTATTCTAATAACATTTATCTTCGCTTTCTTCTTTGTTGCTGCTGAGTTTGCTTTAGTACAAACACGACCCAGTCAACTAGAAGATGCAATTTCAAAAGGCGAAGGTAATCAAAAGAAATTAAAACGTGCTTTAATGATGGTCAATAACCTAAACGAATATCTATCAACAACACAAGTTGGTACAAGTATCGCTGGTATTATTCTAGGTTGGATCGGTGAAAGTACTATAGAGTATTTATTAATAGATTTATTCGGTTTGATCCATCTATCAAGCGGTGGCGGTTTACATATCGTTGGTTCTGTTGTTGGTGTTTTGTTACTAACATACTTAGAAGTTGTTCTAACAGAAATCGTACCTAAAAACGTCTCTATTGATATGCCAATGCGCATGTTAATGATCGTCGTTACACCAATGAGAGTATTCCATCTAGCAGTTTACCCATTTGTCTGGTTACTAAACGTTTCTGCT
This sequence comes from Companilactobacillus tucceti DSM 20183, assembly GCF_001434665.1. Classification (GTDB taxonomy): domain Bacteria; phylum Bacillota; class Bacilli; order Lactobacillales; family Lactobacillaceae; genus Companilactobacillus; species Companilactobacillus tucceti. Next base: position 19,779 of record NZ_AZDG01000014.1, read on the forward strand.
ACAGGTATTATCAAGTTAATGGGATTAAAGCCTGCGGATTCTGAAAATGAGATATTCTCACAATCAGAAATTCTCAGATTATCCAAATCATCAGTTCATGGTGGTGATATGGATCAAAACGATGTTGTCTTCATGCAAAGAGCCTTTGAATTAAATGACAAGGTTGCTAAAGACATCATGGTGGATAGAACTAGTCTTTATGTCGTAGACATTACTGATAAAGTCAAAGATGTCTTAAAAGACTACTTACAACAAGGATTCTCAAGATTTCCAGTTGTCGCTGATAACGATAAAGATAAAGTTCTAGGTTATGTTTATGCTTACGACATTGTCCGCCAAAATCAAGTTGATGGTGATATTGGAATCAGCCGTGTTTTAAGATCAGTTAATACTGTTCCCGAAACTATGCCTATTCAAGATATTTTGTCGAAGATGATCAAAAAACAAACACCTATCGTCGTAGTTGTCGATGAGTATGGTGGTACTAGTGGTATCGTTACTGATAAAGATATCTATGAAGAATTATTTGGTACCGTTAAAGATGAAATCGATGATGTTTCTGATGAATACATCGTTAAAAATGAAGATGGCAGCTATAATGTATCAGGTAAGACAACACTATATGATTTTGAAAGATACTTCAAAACCGATATTCCTGAGTTTCAAGAGTCAGATATTATTACCGTCGGTGGGTTCATGATCGAACAATATCCTAATATTGACCAAGATTTTGAATTCAACATGTTAAACTTCCACTTCAAAGTAGCTGAGTTTGATCACGGTTTTGTTAACTGGTTCAAAGTTACAGTTGATAAAAAAGCAGTAACTAAACAAGATAACTTAGCTTCATTAACTGATGTAGATGACTTAAAAGAAGAGCAATAAAAAAAGCAATCTAATGATTGCTTTTTTTATTGTCTTTTTTTGGTTCTTTATCAATTTTAGTTACTTTTTAATGAGGTAGTAAAAAAATCAAAGAATAAACTAGCCGGAAGGAGCAAGAAAATTGGGCCGCTGTGAAGGTGGTGTTAGGTCGGTGGTTTTCCGGCCTTACAGCACAGGATGACTTTTGAAATTCGCGTACTTTGCGAAGTTCAAAATCAAGTTCGTAGACCTTGGCTACGAACGGTCCCATAGCAGCCTAATTTTCTTGCTCCTGAAGGCGGCATATTACTACTTCCAAAGTATAGAGCAGTTATAACGTAACTACTCTTCAAATCAAATATGCAGCATAAACATGTGCCAACACATAGCTTTTTCCGTTTAAAGCTGACCATGTGTTGGCACACTCTCTTAATTTTTTCTCTTAAATTTAAATCCAAATTTATCAGCAACAAACCAAACCACCATTACAACTAAACTTAATAGAGAAATGATTTTACTGTATTTTTGAATACTTGTTTGAGTATATTCAACGGTTAATTTACCACTACCATTCAACTCAACTTGAGCTAAGTTATTATTGCTCTTATCCATTGTTACAGCACTTGTATTACCCTTAGTAGTTGCCTGATAACCATAATATCCAATAATAGGTAGATCAACTTTAGCCTTTTTAGCATTCTTATAATCAAGCGTTAAAGTAGACCAATCTTGTTTGAAATTACTCAATTTAGCTTTACCAGCTTTTACTTGAGGTTTGTGCCCCATTTTCTTTAGTTCCAATGGACTAGTGCCTACAGGTAAATATTCTTGTCCTGCTCCAATACTGTATGTTTCTAATTTGTTATATTGAGAATACGTGTTTATAGCATCTGCCGTATGACCAAGTCTGCTGCTGGCAGAAACAGTCAATAGCATTACTACTAATATCATCCCCATCTTGCCTAATCTTCCCTTAAGGATATGAAGTGGATCATAGGCAATAAATATCGCTAACATGATGGAAATAACAATATCTAAACGCCAAGGATATTGAAGAACTTTCAATGGAGTTTTATCAAGAATACCCCATGGAAAAATTCTAGTACTCATAACTAGTAATCCAGCACCTAGTAATGAAAAGTTCTTAACAGCTGGATTATCTATCTTTTTGTAACTTGCAAATACAATAACAGCCAAGGTCATCATCAATAAACCAATAACTGGTTGAGTAACAACGTTATTCAAACTAGCATCTATTAAATCCTGTAATTCTAATGCACCAGCAGAAAGGCTGATTGCTGAGTGAGATAAAACAAAATCAGTATGTTTCATTTGTTCCATCATTGGTAAGAAATATGCTAATGAAAGTAATAGTGATGTACCTGCCGCATATAATAACGACAAAATACGCTTAGGATGAATTCTTAATTCCTTATATTGACATAAGGCAACTAAGACGATCACGATAGCTACCAAAACTGGTGACAAAGCATGTGAATAAATAATTGCCGTCATCCCAATTGTTAAATACCACCAATTTTGACGCTTGCCATAAAACACTTCATAAATTCCTAAGAATGCAATTGGCAAGAAAACAAATACGATCAATTCACCGACATCATGACGATACAATAAATCATGAAGACGATATGTTGATAATGTATAAACAAAACTGAATACTAAACTATTCCAATATTTTTTGCTTACTTTTAAGAAACTTAAAAATGATGTCGAAAATGTCAAAACATTTAATAAGAAATAAAAGGCTATAAAAGTTTTAGCCATTGAAAATCCCATTAATCTAAAAATAGCAGCTGGGTAAATCATCAAATCTGAATAAAAAGTATTTACTATATATCCAAATCCATCCATAAACGACATATTTATCCAAGGAAAATACTGATTGTGCTTAATGGATTCAGCTAATCCCTCAATTCTCATCGCATGAAAACGATTGTCACTAGAACCTAGATATGACCAAAATTGGCCATGATAAATTTCAGTAAAATAAACTGTTGCAATACTAGCTATCGCGAAAACAATCAAAGTTGCGATAGTCATTAAAGTATATTTCAAATATTTATTTTGCTTATCCTTTGAACTATTCTGCATTGTATAAACTCCCCTAAATTTAGACGCTATCACATATTATACAAGACTAACGCAATAAAAAAAGAGTACCGGAATAATTCCAGTACTCAAAAATTTAAGTCTTATTTAGATTTTACTGAATCAAAATCAATAATATTAACACTATTATCAATAGTTTCGTGGTTATTTTTCAGAACAAGCAATTGTGTTTTAGGATTGACCTTTAATTGCAAACCGGCTTCCAAGAAGTCAGTTGCACTTTCTTTATAGTAAATATCTCCTAATACACTTTTCAAATGAATCGAATAATCTGAAACGTCCTCATCATTATCTACAACAATTACGCGGAATTTAGTGATCAAAGCACAATCCCCTTCTCCTGAAAAACGTCCCAAGCCGTCATCAAGATCTAGGACCAACTTTTTTCCTTTTTCTGTATAGGCCTTGAGTTTATTCATGGCCTCAGTTGTTAACTTGATTTCCATGACCAACACCTCGCTATCAGTACTTATATTTCATGGTACTTCCCCAGTCGATCAAACTTAGGATAAACACCATAAAAACTATTGATATGTAGCTGAGGAATATACCATTGAGGACATTATAAAGTACATCATGTAAATTGTACTCAATATTGCTCGATATAAGGTCTTGTATAGGAAAATAAATAAATGCCAATAAAATTGCTAATAATATCGAGGTACATATGCCTACCGTACCTAAATGGTGGAAAAATAACATACTAGATCCAACCTTGGCCCGCAAGCGAATAGCCAATAATACAAAAATAATTGCTAAAGTCAAAACAATCATTTTAACTATCCCACGAACTCTTTTAATACCGATCGATAAATTATTTATCGGTCCCAGATCATCATCGATCATCTGATTCATTAAGTCTTTATTAACGCTAATTGTTTGATTTATTTCTGCATCAATATTTAAACCTTGTTTTTTTGAAGCTCGTTTTAAATTACCGCCAATGGTATCTAAAATACTGCTACCAACGGTAAGTTTGGAGTCATCATCATAAACTTCATCCACAGAAGTTCCGATTATTTTTTTTACATCTCTTCTACTTAGATTAGTCGAAACGCTGGAAACTGATGAATAGCTGTTCACTAACCTATTAATTTTTTGATTAGAGTAACTACGTATTAAAGAGACATTCTCATCGCTGGAAATCACTTTTTTAACATAGTCCCCATTCAAAATTGTGGTCAGAGTTATCCCTAAAAACACTATCAACATGAGACATATTGATAATAAGAATAAGGTAAAACCATGCCTATTATATGATAATGACTTGCTCATAATTACTTCTCCATAGCTATTTTAGTGATGTCAGATGGTTTGTTTACAATCCACTCTGATTTGGCGTCAGCTAATTCTTGACGTTTACCAAAACCATAAGTAACACCGATTGCTTTCAAATTATTCTTATGTGCCCCCACAATATCACTACTTCTATCCCCTACCATGACTAGATTATCAGGATCTAGTTTCACGGAAGTTTTAGCTATACCATATGAAATTACATCTTCTTTTAGAGAACGAGTCTTTTCATCATCAGTAGCTCCAAATACATGTCTAATATATGGTTTCATTTCCAATTGGTCAACTATCTTCTTAGCAATACTTTCCGGTTTAGAAGTTGCAATAAAAACTTCTTTTCCAGAGTTATTTAAATCCTTGAGCATATCATAAACCCCATCATAAACGCTCAATTCTTTCCAACCTTTAGTCATATAATAATCATGGAAAATTGATACTCGACGTTGTGCTTCGGGATCATTTCCATCTAAGTTATCATACTTTTTAAAAGAATAACTAATAGTTGGTCCAATGTATGTTCTCAAAATATCATCATTATGAGGAACATAACCAAGGACTTCATTGTACATGTACTTGAGTCCGTTTACGATCCCCTTTTCTGAGTCAATAATTGTCCCATCCAAGTCAAAAAATAAGTTATTCAAAATATATTCATCCTTTTGTGTTAAATTTTAAGTAGTAAAGCAAATTATATAGCATTGGCTATAAAATAACTAATAGTCGTAGGTAATCTATGGTAAAAATTAAGAAACCTGCTTCATATACTGACATAGATTCTGGTCTTTCAAGTGAAGCTATACAATCTAAAATAAATCAAGGACTTACAAATGTCCAAATAAAAAAATTATCCCGATCGATTCCCCAAATCATCGGTAGTAATCTATTTACCCTATTCAATCTTTTAAACTTGGTCATCGCCATTCTCATCTTTTGGACTGGTTCATATCGAAATCTATTTTTCTTAGGACCTGTAATTGCCAATATAATTATTGGAAGTTTCCAAGAGATACGCTCTAAACTGACCATTGATAAAATCAGTCTTGTAAATGTTCAGGATTTTCCTACTATTAGGAATGGCGTTAAAATTGACGTTAAAATTGAGGACCTAGTAGAAGACGATATCATTGTATTAAAACGTGGAGATACGATTCCAGCTGATGGTATCGTGCGTTCTACAAATGGCCTACAAACTAACGAATCAAGTATTACTGGTGAATCCGATACTATAACTAAAGAAGTCGGTGAACCGGTTTACTCAGGGAGCTTCGTAGTTGCTGGACAAGCTAAAATGCAACTGACTCAAGTTGGATTGAATAGTTTTGTTTCCCAATTATCTTCTGCTGTCAGTAAAGATAAACGCTCAGTAAGTGTCTTAATGAAGATTATCAACAACATCATTAAAATTCTAACATACACCATCATCCCTATTGGGCTTCTTTTATTTTTCCGTTCGTATCTTCAAAACAACAATATTTCAACTTCGATCCTTGGGACCTCTGCATCTGTTATCGGAATGATACCAGAAGGTTTAGTTTTACTAACATCAGTTGCCTTAGCCACTGGTGCTTACAACTTATCTAAAAAAAATATTTTAGTACGATCACTAAGTGCAATTGAAACCCTTGCTAGAGTCGACACTCTTTGCCTGGACAAAACGGGAACTATTACTACTGGTAATTTGAACGTTAAAAAAATAATAGCCTTCAATGACTTTTCAGAAGAAATGATTAAAAAAACGGCTACCAAAATTGTCGATGCTACCCAAGAAACCAACGCGACTGCACTAGCAATAAAAAAATTGAATAGTGATTCGCTAAATGTAGAAATAAAGAAAGTAATTCCATTTTCATCAGAAACTAAATACTCTGGCTTTATAGACATCAACAATACTAAGTACATCATGGGAGCTCCAGAGTTTATCATAAAAAATCCTTCAGATGATCTAAAAAATACTATTCAAACCGCTGCTCAACAGGGCTTTAGAATTATTGCTGTTTTGAAACAAGATACTTTAGTTGGCTTAATAAAAATTGCCGATGAAGTAAGAAAACAAGCTCCAGCCACATTCAAATACTTAACAAATCAAGGAATCGATTTGAAAATCATTTCAGGTGACAATCCTGTTACTGTGGCAAATGTTGCTAAACAAGCTGGGATAGATTCCGGTGAGAATTACGTAGATATGAGCGAGATCGATGAAAATTGTGACTATCATAAATTAGTTAATGACTACAAAATTTTTGGTCGCGTTCGTCCAAGTCAAAAATCAGATTTAATAAAAGCTATGCAAGATAACGGATTAACCGTTGGTATGACCGGTGACGGTGTCAATGATGTTTTGGCAATGCGTCAATCAGATTGTAGTGTAGCTATTGCTGGTGAAAGTGATGCCGCTGAAGCAAGTGCCGATTTCGTATTATTAAATAGGAACTTTGATTCAATGATTTTCATGCTTAACGAAGGCCGCAGAGTTATCAACAACGTTGAACGAGTTGCTTCTTTATACTTGATAAAAACAATCTATTCAGTAGTTTTGGCGGTCATCTTTATTATTCTTGGAACCGGATATCCATTCCAGCCTTCACAACTAACGCCAATTAATGCTTTAACCGTGGGTATTCCAACGTTCATCTTAGCTTTAGAGCCAAATTACACTCCTCCAGCTGGAAGATTTATGAGAAATGTCATGGAGATAGCCTTACCCGCCGCAATATGTAATATCTTATTAATTTGTGGAATTGCTTTCTTTGGTGGAAAAATGAACATTCCATTTAATATAACCTCGACCCAATCTGTGTTTGTGATCGGTTTGATTGGATATTGTGCTTTATTGTCAATTAGTAAGCCGCTTATAAATCGTAAGAAAGTAATGATCGGCGTGTCCTTTGCCATTTTTGCAATACTATTTATTTTCGGAGCATCATTATTTGGCATTCAAAGTATTATGGATTGGCGCTACATTTTCATTTACTTAACTATCTTTATCATAATCTGGCCCCTATTCATATTTATGCGTGAAGTACTGGGACGTCGAGTATTTTCTAGAATAAATTGGAAGTAGAGCGCAACCCAACACGCTCAGCTTTCGAGCATTAAAGTAAAACACAAATAAGGGGCTGTGACATATGTCATAGCCCCTTTTTACATTTCCGAAATTTTTATATAGCCTAAACGTGTAACAAAAGGCTGCAACCTCCACATAGTCTAGAACCACAAATGATTGAAAGTCCCAATCATTCGTGATTCTAGACTACGTTCCGGTGGCAGACCGCCTTTTGTCACACCCTCTAGTTAAGACTATCAACCAAAGTCCAATCAATCTGACCAACATAATTTCCACTTGTTACATCAGTTGTCGATTGTAATAACACTCCAGAATCACTTGTCCAATCATACTTATCCGGAATTGAAGTAGTACCTGTTTCAGCGTCTTTTGACTCACCGATTTTAATCAAGTTATCCTGCATATCTCGAGTAGAATCAGCATCTTTATAAATAATATAACCGGCAAACTCTTTATCACCATCCATTAATGGGCTTGCCTGTGCATCTAATTCCCAAGATGAGTTCTTAGACGTTACGCTTAACGGCCAATCACCTTGACGCTTTATTATTCTAGCACTAGCACCATTAAGAGTTCTAAAACTGTACGCGTCTGAAGCATTTATCTTGGAATATTTATCATCAACGATGACCGTAAAAGTCATACTATTCGATTTTATATAGTACGAATCAGAAGCAAAAATCGTTATTTTATGTGTACCTGCTTTCAAATCAGTACCAGATAAAATTTGACTAAAGCTAAGACTTGTATCTGACCCTGATGAACCAACATTAATTAAATCCTGATCTTCTCCATCAACATTCACATGAATATCAGCACCTTGAGTATCAAACTTAGCACCATCAGAATACTTTAAATTACCATCAATTGTTGCGTCTTGATCTTGTTGAATTTCTTGTGATGATTGCGTAGTTGAAGTTAGTGATAACGTGTGTTTTGGTACAGAAGGTCTAATAATAAATCCTGGTGCATAAGTATCTCCGATATATGTATTACCCTTAAATGAAGCATAGCTCTTAGGTACCGTTGTTCCTAACATTGAGTATGCTGTTCCAACATGTATTTCAATTGTTGCCGTTTTATTATTTTCATTTAACGCATTAGTTGTTGGAGACGTACTAATGGTATGTGTTATCAAATTTTTGGAGTATTCACTTGAAGTTATTGTTTCAGTATTACCATTAGCAAACGTCACAGTTCCACTTTTGAACGTAGTCATATTAGGAAGATTAATATTAGCTAAAATATCTTTCAAATCCACAGTTCCACTATTATATTTAACTTGATACTTATAGGTTAAATTATCACCCGAATTAATATAATTGTTACCCTCTGGATCATCCAAAACACGACCATCTTGACTATCATCAATCAATTGTGAAGTTATTGAACCATCAACAATAGTTGGTATGGATTCAAGAACTAATAATAAACCGCCTCCAAGTGAACTGGCAGAACCTGTAAATCCCCAGTATAGTTTTTTACTCCCGTTAAGATGAAATTGACTCAAATCGACCGTCTCTGTTTTTGATTCTTTAATTGGATTAGTTTGAGTTTCAGTACCTGTAGAAGAATTTTCGGTACCATCTGGATTTTTATCATTGATCGTATACGTTACATCAGCGGTTTTCCCATCACTATTGGGACTATATTTAACTGATAAATGGTGCCAATAGTGTCCAGATGTATTACTACCTAAGTAATGGTACATAACGCCTTGATGAATAAGCTGATAGGTGTTAGTTCCAACATTAACATAAGAACTTGATTTACCTGGATAATTACTTGCAATATGCGGTTTTGCCGTTTGTAATCCTACATCAAAAGCATTATTAGTTATATTACTATTATTTGAATTTGTATCGAGTTCTATTGCCCAACTATTTTGAATAGCACCTGCTGGATTCGAAGTATCTGGAGCCCAAACACCTAGTCCTTCAGGAGGGGTCATAATCGGTTTACCTGATGCTTCATTACCTAAAGTAGCTCTAGCATTTTCTCCTTTAGGATCATTTTGCAAGACAAAGGCTAAGCTGGCATCCATCTTGCCACTACTTCCTGGTCCTGCTGCGACCCAAAAACCAAATGTTTGTGACTTAGTAATATCTAACATGTTATTGCTTTTACTCCACATATAACCTGTAGTATCTGAAGAATCCCCTGCTTGATTAATTCCACCAATTGCTGAATAAGGATCCACATTACTAAATCCATTATTCGCCATCACAAATGCATTACGATATCTATTATCATCACCGGATGTTCCCCAAATTGGATTTGGGTCATTAAATAAATTTTGAATAGAATTATAATTCAATCCCTTAGGCGCCTGCACACGTACGTCATCGGCAGAAACTTTAATACTCAAACTAAAAAAGACAAGCAAAAATAAGCAGGCTTGCAAACTAATCATCAATATTTTCTTTGCTTTCCCTGACATTTCTCCTCTTCCTTTCGTGCTTTTTACCCCGATAAAAATATGTATATATCATTACCTATATAATAATACCTTTGGATAATTTATTCATTGGTTCGGAAGAATTTCATTTAAAAAAATAAAATTGTAACAAAATATATTTTTTTCTTCTTAAAATAAACGGTTCTAAGTAATCCCTACAGGTCTATATGAAAAGGCTTTCGTAAAAATAAAGGAAGAGATATAATATTCTTAGGATTTAAATGGATCTCAAATTATTCCTAGACTTCTTTCTACCAGAGATAGACACACGGTTTCTAAGATCTTATGGAATCCACTTTTCCCATCCACAATAAATCTAGGTTGATATTATTCTAATGAAAGAAGTGACATCTGATGATGATGTATCCATATATTAAATTAGGCCCTAGAGATGGAGTTTTGTTAATTTCAGTTCTTATTATGTTAGTCTTAACCTTAGTTTTTAAATGGTCAGTATGGGAATTTTTGCTTTCCGTTATTGCAGTAATAATTTCGTTTTTAGCAGGAAGCATGAAACCAAATAAGAAAAAAGTACTTGCTTTCATGAAAAAATAGTTAAAATTGGGACAGAACACAAAGAGGCTAGATATTTTTTCTTGGTATAAATCCAGAAAAAGTATCTAACCTTTTTACTTATATTCAATTTCAAATAATATAGTATGTTTATTAAATTAGTTATTCACATAGTGTTACATATTAGTCTCTGGGTACAAGAAATATTGGTAGCGGTGAAGGTTGTGTTAGGGCTTTAGCCCTTACACAACGGGACGAGTTTTGAAATTTGCGCCTTTTGCGAAGTTCAAAATTGAGCTTGAAGACCTCGGCTCCAAGCGGTCCCCACAGCGCCAATATTTCTTGTACCCAGAGACGGCAATTAACAAACTAACTCATCTACTTTTCCTAAGTATGCAGTATAAACGCGCAACCCAACACAACTTTTTCCGCTTAAAACAAGGAGTCCCAGCACTCCAAAATCGGATTTCTCCTTTTATTTTTCTTAAATATGCAGTCTAAACGCGCAACCCAACACAACTTTTTCCGCTTAAAGCAAAAGATCCCATCAATCCAAAAACGGATTGATGAGATCTTTTGCCTTAATGCTCGAAAGCTGACCGTGTTGGGTTGCGCTCTCGTACTTAAGGTTTAACGGTCTTGCGTTTCTTACCGTGTCCCTTGTGATTTCTTTCCATGCCCATTAGATAGACAGCTGAAATCACAATGACTTCCATTAGGGTTAAAATTGCCCTTTGCTGGTCAGCAATGTAAAGAATTACGCTGACAACCAATAAAGTTATAATTAAAATCGTTAAGGAAAATATGGGACCTTTCTTTTTCATATATACCACCTTTTATATTTTTTGATTAGTTATAAAAAAGGATTCTTCTGGGACACCCCCAGATGAGTCCTTATTTTATTTCTCGATAGTTATCACGAACAGTAAACAATGGCGCTGTTGAATCATCTGATTCAATAATGCGAATAGCATCTCCAACTAATCCAGTAACTGATAATACCTTTAGTTTATCAAAACAGCATTCATCAGGGATAGTAATTGAATCTGTAACAACAATTTGTTTCAAATCAGAATCTTGCAATCTTTGAGCTGCATTCTTTGAAAAGATTGGATGTGTCGCTGCGGCAGAAACACCAGTGGCACCAGCATTCATTAATGACTTAGCACTATTGATCATTCTAGTACCTGTATCGATCAAGTCATCTACAATAACACATTCTTTTCCTTCAACGTCACCAATAACGTCAGAAACAATATCATCATCTTCAGTAGATCTTTGGTCAACGATAGCAATTTGTGATCCAAATACTTCTGCTAAAGCACGCGCACGTTTTGTTGAATTATGATCAGGAGCAACGAAAACAACATCTTCTTTATTATCCATTGTATCCATAAAGTAACGAGCAAAGATAGGCATTGCACGTAGATGATCCACTGGAATATCGAAGAATCCTTGAATTTGATCAGCATGCATATCAAGTGCAATCACACGATCAACTTTTCCCATTTCAAGCATGTTAGCAAAAAGCTTAGCAGAAATAGGTTCTCTGGAACGTGATTTTCTATCTGAACGCGTATATGCAAAGTATGGTAAAACACATGTAATTCTATGTGTACTTGCACGTCTTAACGCATCAACCGCAATCATCAATTCCATAAAGTTATCGTTAACGGGATCAGATACAGAGTGGATGATATAAACATCCTTACCACGAATACTCTCGTTGATCTGAATGTTGATTTCCCCGTCACTAAAATGAGAAACAGAAGCATCCAACAATGGAATTCCCATATATTCAGAAATTCTCTTTGCTAAAGGTTTATTTCCATTTAAAGAAAGTAAAGCAAGTTTATCTAATGACTGAGACATTTTTGTCCTCCAAAATTATAAAAGTACTGGTCGTCCAATGGGTTTATTCTCGTCAGCAATCACCAAGGCCATATCAGAATCGGTTAATTCTCGACTACCTTTTCTCACGGGTGATTGCGTAACAATGGTAAACTTATACCCTAATTTTACACTTAATTGAATATAATTATCCAGTATGTATGGATCTATTTTTCCATTTAAATAAAGATGATAATGAGGATACTTTTTCATAATGTCCTCTACCAGCTTGATATTACTAGAGTTCTTTAATTGTGCAACCGTTAACGCGATCGCAACTCTTTCAGCAAAATTACCTAAAAATTTATTTTTTTCATCAGGCTTTAATTGTGGCTTGCCAAAAATATTTTTCTTAATATAATCTTCAACATTAGTCATAGCATCCCTCTTTCTCTTCGCTTAATTAATATCATAATTGTATAATAGAAGCAATGAAAGGATGTGTTGGTTATGGACGAAATGGTATTTTTTAACCCGGGCGATGCAATTGCTAATTCAAGGGATTTTGGCGAAGCTGTTCGAGGAGCACAAATATATAAAGCTAAAGATCCTTATGAATCATCCTTGGTAGTAGCAGAGGACGTAGCTGATAATAAGAAGTTCTACGTTTATTTTGCTAAGGACGCTAAACCAAACGACAAAGAAGATACAGGTGTCGTGCAATATAATGTTAAGAAAAGAATTTAATTTACAGAGTGCGACAAAGCATGGTCAGCTTTCGAGCATTAAGGCAGACAAGGTCAGTAATCCGACGGATTGCTGACCTTGTCTGTTTTAAGCGGAAAAAGCTATGCTTTGTCGCACGTTTATGTTACAAATTTAAAGATAAAAATAAAGAACCGAATTCAGAAAAATGTATTTTAACCCATAAACCTAGAAACAGCCCCATATATCTGTGCCTTATCCGTCAATCGGGCAATGCGTAATTCCGTTTTAAACAATCCATCAGGGATCTTGCTGTCCATATGACGATGCAACAAATCTAATAAATACTGCCCTTGTTTTGATACAGCGCCACCAATAACTAATATTTCTGGATCATACAATAAAACTACCTCAGCTAATCCTTTTGCCACCTCATCTGCCCAATCTTCGATTATTTGTAAGAATGGCTCCTCTTTTTTCTTAGCAAATTCAAAAGCATCTATAACACTAGTATGATATTTTTCTAAATTATGTTCTAAGGTCAAAGTTGAAGCGCGCTGTTCATAGTTTGTTTTGGTTTTTTCATCATATAATATATAGCCAATTGAATTTGCATAAGCATGCGTACCACTTAGTAATTGGTTATCTTTGAGATATGCTCCACCAATTCCTGTACCTAAAGCCACGCAATAAGTTGTATCACTGTTTTGGGCTACACCGGCTAATTGTTCTCCTAACAAGGCAGCGTCAACATCATTAACAACAAAAACTGCTAATCCTGTTTGTTTTTCCAAAGTCTCTTGGATTTTTGTGCCTTGATAGCCTGGAATAGTTGGTCCAGCAAATAAAATGCTACCATCTTTAACTATCCCTGCAGTACTGACTCCAATTCCACTTAATTTATACTTTTTTTGAAAGTCAGCAGTAACTTCTTGTAATGCCGTCAAAATATATCCATCTTTATTATGCTTAGTATCAACTTTACCAAAATCACTGACATTTAGTTCTTTATCTACGATTCCATACTTAATGGTAGTTCCACCTATATCAAAAGCAAGAAATAATTTATCATCCATAATTCTCTCTCCCTATTTGTTAACAATTATTGATTTTTATTAATTTGGTATTTATTATTGTGTTATAGTCCACGGAGGAACTTTTATGAATATTCTAAAACTAGTTGAAGAACAGTTACCAATGCTTTCTAGACAAGAACGAAAAGTCGCCATTCAAGTTATTCAAAATCCTAGTGATGTTCAAAAAATGAGCATTACTACTTTAGCAAAAAAGGTTGGTGTTAGTAACGCCACCATCACCCGCTTTGTTAAAAAAATGAATTGTCATGATTTCTATGATTTTAAATTACAATTAGCTAGCGAACGACAAGCAGCGCCAAAACCATCAGCCAAAAATTCTATTGCTGACGAAGTTTACAGCTTTTATAGAAACGTACTAAGCGATACTTGGGAACGTTTAGACACTGATCAATTAAAAAAAGTAGTTAATCTAATATCCAATTGTCATCGTATTTATATTTTCGGTATCGGTAGTTCTGGATATACTGCTCAAGAAATGACACAAAGACTCATTAGAATGGGTATCGCCGCTTTTTCCATGACTGAAAGTCATATAATGTACATCACATCAGGTATCATCGGAAAAGATGACGTCGTTTTAGCACTTTCATCTTCTGGTAGCACAACTGACTTGAATAAAGCTGCCGAAATTGCTCAAAAAAACGGAGCAAAAGTAGTCGGCATCACTGGTTTTGAAAAAAGTAAACTATATGAGCTAAGTGATTATCCTATTTTAGTTAAAAACAGTAATTTTGTTGATAACACTCGTTTTATCAATTCACAATTTGCCATTACATATGCGTTAGATATCATTACGACTATGCTTCTGGAAAATGAAACATTCAGTAAGCGTCTTAGTCATACAGTTGAATTAGTTATGGAAAATAAATTTCATAGTAATAATTAAAGAGTGTAACAAAAAGCGGTTTGCCACCGGAGCATAGCCTAGAGACACAGATGATTGGCACCATCAATCATTTGTGGTTCGTAGCTTAGAGGTTGCAGCTTTTTGTTGCACGTTTAGTCTATAGAAATCCAAAAACGAAGAAAAGGATTGTGACCTATGTCATGATCCTCTTTTTGTACACTGAGGATAAAGTCGTGACATATCCTTTTTTCTTTAATATGCAGCATAAACGTGCTACAAAGCATAGCTTTTTCCGCTTAAAACAGACAAGGTCAGCAATCCGTTGGATTACTGACCTTGTCTGCCTTAATGCTCGAAAGCTGACCATGCTTTGTAACACTCTTTTATGCATTCACAGCATCTATAAATTTCGTAGCTATTTCCAAAGGACGAGTGATTGCTCCACCAACTACTACAGCGTGACAGCCAAGGTCGATACAATAACGAGCTTTTTCTGGTGTATCAACTTTACCTTCAGCTATTACTGGACGATCGGCAACCTTAAGAACTTCTTTTAAATAACTAAAATCGTTGTCGGCAATATTCATTCCTTCTGTATCAGGAGTATATCCATGCATTGTCGTTCCGATAATATCAAAACCTAGATCCATGGCCTCATGTACATTTTCAATTGTTGCTGTATCAGCCATCAACAATGTATCAGGGAATTCCTTACGCATTTGAGCAACGATATCTGCCAATTTTTCTCCATGTGGTCTAACTTGTCCTGTTACATCACAGGCAACAACTTCTGCACCAGTGCTTGCAACAGCACGCATTTCTTTCATTGTTGGAGTTATATAGACTGGTGAGTCATCATAATCCACTTTGTTAAGACCAATAATTGGTAAATGCGTTTCATCTTGAATCGCTTGAATATCAACTACAGAATTACATCTGATAGCTACCGAACCAGCTTGCTTTGCAGCACGAGCCATTCTAGACATGATAAATGAGCTGTGCAAAGGTTCATTAGATAGTGCTTGGCATGAAACGACTAACTTTCCTTTAACTATTTTTAAAAATTTATTTTTCATAAAAGTATCACTTCTTAATCTTCTTTTAGGTAGTCATTGTAAATTTTCTTTGCTCCAGCAATCATTTCAGAAGTTGGTTGTGCCATAGGTTTCTTTGTAACACCAGCATTAACACCGAGTTCTTTGAAGACAAGTTTCAATGATGGATAAATATCATTAGCAATTAATGCTGAGATCAAGTCATTACTATCTTTTTGTAATTGACGAGCTTTGTCGATATCTCCAGCGTCAAAAGCATTCATTTCTGCTTTAGCACGTTTTGCATTCAAGTTATATGTAGAACCAATAGCACCATCAACCCCAAGTGCAAGTGCTGGAAGTAGCATTTCATCAAACCCTGAAAGGATCAATTTATCAGGGAATCTGTTACGAACTCTCTCTAATAAGAAGAAGTCAGCATTTGTATACTTGATACCAATGATCTTTGGATTTTCAAATAATTCTGCGAATTGATCAAGTGATAGTGAAACACCTGTTAGAACTGGAATTGAATAAATAATAAGTTCATTATCAACGTCTTTAACGATTTCATTATAGTAATCTTTGATTTGTTCAAATGTGTAGTTGTAATAAAAAGGTGTAACGGCTGAAATATGTGGGTAGCCAAGATCTGTAACAAATTTAGCTAAATATTTTGATTCATTTAAATCTAGTGAACCAACTTGTGCAATAAGATCAACATCATTTTTTGCTTCATCAATTGCAATCTTGAAAACTTGTTCCTTTTGTTCATGACTCATGTTGAAGTTCTCACCTGTACTACCACCGACATATAAACCGTCAACTTTGTTTACGTCAATGTTGTAACGAATCATTTCTCTTGTGCCGGCTTCATTAATTGAACCGTCATCATTAAAAGCTGTCATTAATGCTGAATATAATTTTTTCATAATTGCCCTCGATTAAATTTAGATTTTATTTGTAATAGTTTTTCCAATCGTTAACCGCTGACATAAATGTACAATACGATAATTAATATTTCAATGGTGTATTTCGATAATTATTTTCGTTTAATTGTTCTGTTAGTGCTAAATAGGCTTTCTTGATTATTAAAATTTTTTTGCCATTTTATATAATCATTTTGTCCAAATGTTTATTTCTAAAATCAAAGAAAATAAAAAAGTTCTCTATAAAGTAGTAGAGAATCCGTTAATGATTATCGTTTTATACTTATTCGATATCCATTTTTAAAAAAGCGTTTACATTGCTGTCAGACCATGTTATATTTTTCACGTAATAGTTATCCAATTCTTATAACCGCTACTAATAACGCCCTGTTTGGGTGGATATTAGTGACGGTTTTTTTATTTGAGAGGTGGAAAAATAATGCAAGCGTCTATTAATACAGCTGTATTCGCAAATGAAATCCAAGCTGGCAACTCACAACTTTCCTATTTGGAAAAATTATCTGACTACCCTATTGATAATATCGAAGTCCGTGGGGAACTCTTCAGTAAAGATACAAAAGATGAAGAGTTAAAAGACATTTATTCCTTATGTAAAAAGCAAAATTGGGGCTTCTTTTATTCAGTTCCTGAACAATTATTCAAGACCAATGAAGTTAATCCAAATATAGAAAATCATCTGAAGATGGCTCAAAAATATCATATTGAAAATCTAAAAATAAGTCTTGGCGATTTAAGCGAAGTTTCAGCTGAACAGCTAAATAGTTTAAAAAACTTACTTAACCAATATGACATTAAAGTAACGATTGAAAATGAACCAAACGACAACGGAATTTTAAAAAATATTGTCCAACAGATCATAAAATTACGAGAATTAGATATTCCTTTAGGATACACATTTGATTCAGGTAATTGGTATTGGATAGAAGAAGACCCAATCGATGCTTTCAAAAATGTATCTGACGCAATTACTGTCTTTCATTTAAAAGATATAAAAGATAAAGAAACAGTTATGTTAAATGAAGGAGCTACTGATTGGAAGTCATTGATCAATAACTTGTCAAAGAACATCCCTGTATTCATTGAATATGAAACATCTGAACAAGACTTACCTGGACAAATCAAGCTAGTTAATGATGTTTTACAAAAACGAGATAGTAACTAATGAGTATTCTTCTTCAATTAGTAATTATTTTAATCTTAACTAAATTGGGAGCACATCTTTCCAGCGTATTGAACTTTCCAAGTGTTATTGGGGAACTTCTAGTTGGTGTCATTGCTGGTCCCGCTGTTTTAAACATTTTGAACGGTACTACTTTTGTTCAATATTTTTCTGAAATTGGTGTCATCGTTCTAATGTTTATTGCCGGACTTGAGGGTGATCTTTCTTTACTAATCAAGTATTGGAAACCCGCTATGACCGTAGCAACTTTGGGTGTTGTTTTTCCAACAATAAGTGCCGCTTTATTATGTGCTCTTGTATTCAATTTTCCATGGACGACCTCAATATTTATAGGCTTAGTACTTAGTGCTACTTCAGTCAGTATTTCAGTACAAGTACTAAAGGAAATGGGACGGATGAATACACGAGAAGGGGCAATCATCCTAGGAGCAGCAGTTGCTGATGACATTATGTGCGTCATCTTATTAGGACTTTGCGTAGCATTCTTTGGTTCTTCTGGAAGTAGTGAACAACCTGTTTGGTTAATGATCAGTACTAAATTGTTATTCTTCGTCATCATGCTAGTTCTAGGTAAATGGTTTGTCCCTAAATTCATGTCCTTCTTCAGTAAATTAAATACTAGTGAAAATGAAGCTACCGGTGCCGTCATTTTATGCTTTGGCTTTGCAGCAATTGCAGTTGCTCTTGGTATGAGTGATGTTTTAGGTGCCTATTTTGCCGGTATCGCTTTATCAGAAACAAAGTTTAAAGAATCTTTAGCTCTAAAAATAGAACCAATTGGATATGCCATTTTTATCCCCGTATTCTTCGTAAGCATTGGCTTAAATATCAGCTTCAAAGGATTACAAAATGACATTATCTTCATTGTTTCATTAATTATTATCGCTATTATCGGAAAACAAGTCGGTGGTGCTCTTGGAGCAAAAGTATTCCACTTATCCTGGAATGAATCAAACATCGTTGGTGCTGGGATGGTATCACGTGGAGAAATGGCATTAGTCGTTGCCAATGTTGCACTTGGAGCAAAGTTGATCGATCAAAATCATTACACAGCCATGATCGTGGTAACGGTAGTTACTACAATTATTGCACCACTGATTCTCAAATTATTTATTCAAAGAGCTAAAAAAGAAAACGAAATTGTATCAAATAATATAAATGAGGTGAAAATATGACAAAGGCCGGTTTTGGTACCTTAAACTGGATCGTTTTAGTTATTTACTTACTTGCTATGCTTGGTGTTGGTGCTTATTTTACAAAGAAAGCTAGTAAAAATTCAGATGCATTCTTTACTGCTGAAGGTAAGATCCCTGCATGGGCAGCTGGATTTAGTATTTATGCAACTACATTAAGTGCTATTACTTTTATGTCAACTCCTGAACAATCATTTTTGAATGACTGGGGTTACGCCGTGGGTAATTTATCCATCTTGATTCTTATTCCTATTTTGATTAAATATTACGTTCCATTCTTTAGAAAATTACACGTTACTACAGCTTATGAATATCTTGAAGAACGTTTTAGTCCCATTATGAGAGCCATCAGTAGTGCCCTTTTCATGCTCTATCATATTGGACGTGTCGCTATCGTTATTTATTTGCCAATTATTGCTATTACTTCCGTTTCAAACATCAATCCTATCTTAATTGCCGTCTTCGTTGGTGGATTATGTATTATCTATACTTTCCTAGGTGGTATTGAAGGTGTTATCTGGAGTGATGTTATCCAAGGTTTCCTTCTACTTGGTGGCGCTTTGTTAGTTTGTATTCTAGGTATCGTTTATGTTGAAGGTGGTTTTGGTACTGTTATAAACGATGTATCTGTACACCAAAAATTCTTCTCTGGTGCTGATTGGAATGTTGGAGATCTATCCAAATTTATTCCTTTGATCCTTGCAGGACAAATCTTTAACAGTTTATATCAATACACAGGTAGTCAAGACGTTGTTCAACGTTACCAAACAACTGGATCAGTTGAAGAAACTAACAAATCTCTTTGGACTAACGGTATTCTTGCTTTGATCACTATTCCATTATTCTTTGGAATGGGAACAATTCTTTTCAGTTTTTACCGTCATACAGGTTCTCTACCAAAGGGATTCAATACTAGTGCTATTGTTCCTTACTTTGTTATCACACAAATGCCTGCCGGAGTTGCGGGATTAGTTATTGCAGGTATCTTTGCTGCTGCTCAATCAACAATTGCTTCAAGTTTAAATGCTATATCTTCTTGTGCTGTAACTGACTTTAAACAAAGATTCTTCGGTGATAAACTTAAAAATATGAGTGACGTAACTCTCGCTCGTATTATTATCATTATTGCTGGATTGTTAGGTCTAAGTGTTGCTATTTATCTACTATTAGGTAACGCATCTGAAACATGGAATCTATTCCTAACTGTAACTGGTATCTTTGGTGTTCCTATTGCTGGTGTCTTTGCCGCTGGTATTTTTACAAAACGTGCAAATTCCGCCGGTGTACTACTAGGACTTATTGCCAGTGTTGCTCTATCATTCTATGCACAATCACTTAACATCTCATCACTATTAGTTGCTTGTGTTGCCTTTATTTCATCATTTGTTCTTGGTTATGTTTTCAGCTTGCTCATTCCAAAATCAAACAAAGATGTTACTGGTTTAACAGTTGGTACTATCAATCAACAATATGTTAAAAAATAATTTTAAATAAAGGAAGTCAATACTGTTGCAAGATACAATGTCATTGGAAGATATGAAAACTTATCGCGGAAGACAAGAAGTCCCAAAAGATTTCGATTCATTTTGGGATAAACAAATCAAAAATTTAAATTCCTCACCAGAATATAAATTAACTCATCAAGATTTTAATCTCCCAAATGTCGATTGTTACGAGCTTAGATTTAAAGGCACAAATGATTCGACTATTTATGCAAAATGTATTTTCCCCAAAAATAAAGAGAAGTGTCCTGTAGTATTCACATTTCATGGTTACATGGCACAATCACTAGATTGGTCAGTACTACTACAATATCCAGCTGCGGGTCTTGGAGTTGTAATGATGGATGTCCGTGGTCAAGCAGGCCAATCACAAGACAATACAAGATTTCGCGGTAATACTATAAAGGGTCAAATCATTCGTGGTGCTATCGATGGTCCTGACCACTTATTCTTTAAGGACGTCTATTTAGATGTCTATCAAATAGTTGAAATAATCTCAAAGCAATCTTTTGTAGATGAAAGTAAACTCTATAGTTACGGAGCTTCACAAGGCGGTGCGTTGTCACTTGTCGCCGCCGCTTTGAACAAAAAAATCACTTTAACAGTTGCGATATATCCATTCTTATCCGACTTTAAACGTATCCTTGAATTGGGAGATCAAAATGAACCTTATGACGAATTATTTAGATATTTTAAGTTCTCAGATCCTTTCCACACAACTGAAGAACAAATTCTAAATACTTTATCTTATATCGACATCAAGAATATGGCTCATAGAATCCAAAACCCTGTAAAACTCATAACTGGACTAGAAGACAATATCTGCTTCCCTTCGACTCAATTTGCCATGTTCAACCGGCTAACTTGTGATAAAGAAATGTTCACCCTTCCCGATTACGGTCACGAGGAAATGAATGTCCATGTTAACGATAAAGTCATGAATTGGTTGTCAGGTTCTAAGATCAAAATTCAAACCCAATAAGAAAGTGCAAAGAAACATGGTCAGCTTTCGAGCATTAAGACAGACAAGGTCAGTAATCCAACGGATTGCTGACCTTGTCTGTTTTAAGCGGAAAAAGCTATGTTTCTTTGCACGTTTAAGCTGCATATCTAGAAAAACACATTCTAATCATTTAATTTGTACGAACCCCATAGATAATTTAATCTATAAATATAGTCAAAATAGGAGGGATTATTATGGCTAAAAAATTATACAAAGCTACGATCAACCCGGTTGAAGGAATCAAGGTCAACAGTAACGTTAGAGATTTTGATTTTATCTTAGATGAACCAATCAAATCTGGTGGAACAAATGAGGGTATGAATCCTGTTGAAGCTCTATTATCAGCACTTGGAGCCTGTGAAACTATGGTTGCCAAGTCCTTTGCTAAATCACAAGGAATAATACTAAGAAATATCAAAGTAGAAGTTGAAGGTGTTTTTGATCCAGATGGTTACTTAGGTAAAAATCCCGATGCTAAAGTAGGATTTTCTAAGTTAACCTCTACTTTTTATGTTGATGCCGATAATACCGAGGAAGAAGTAAAAAAATACATTGAATTTGTAACTAAGCATTGTCCAGTACATGATACAATTGCAAATCCTCCAGAATTTGAGGATAAAGTTTCAACTTACTAGAGAGTGTGAAAAAAGGCGGTTTGCCACCGGAGCATAGCCTAGGGCCGCGAATGATTGGCACCATCAATCATTCGTGGTTCGTAGCTATGTGTAGGTTGCAGCCTTTTATCGCACGTTTAGTCTATAAAGTTCGGAAACTAAAAGAGGGAGTGACTCACGTCACATCCCTTTGTTTGGTTTAAGCGGAAAAAGCTATGTGTTGGCACACGTTTACGCTACACGTTTAAAGACAATAATATTTTTAACTGTTTCTAGCTAATTTATCAGCCTTTTCAGCCTCATCCACTTTAACTTCATACCAACCGAGTAACCGTTTGATATTAGAAAGTGCTTGTTCAGATGAAAGTATACTTAGCAACAAAATGCAAGGGAGATACTGTATCAAATAACGGCTACGTCCACCTTCAAATAGTAATAAAAACATGAATCCGCCGACCAATGATAATTTCAATATTCGAACAAAGTCATTTCTTTGACCAAAACCTAATGCAATCGTTACTAACAAGACTATCCACCATAATTGGGCCGTAAATCTAAAATCTGCGATATTTCTACCATATAGATATATAAAGTTCTTTAATTTATTAGTAATACCTTTATCACTCGGCTTTTGATTCTCTAGGAAAAAGTGGCCTTCTTTTAGCCAGCCAAAAGTTCCATCAGCTGTATTGTTTCGTTGTTTCAGAATCAGAAATTTAAAATAACCCCAAGGGCCAAGTTGTTTAAGCCTCTTTTTAAGCATATTAACGGAGTATTCAGATTTCTGCTTCTCAGTCGGTATAAAAGTCATTGCCACGGCCTGATGCCAGTCATATCCACCTTGTCCGTATACTCCCATAGCCATAAAATGAATAGCTGGAATAGAACGAGACTTATCAATTTCGATATATGTTTGATTTTGTATTTTATCATTGGCAACTTTATAAGTAGCGCCACCGCTGACTCCAATTAGTAATAGTGCTGAAAAAATCAATACTACACCTTGCATCGTAAAGTGCTTTTTCTTGATCAACCAATTCAATAAGCCAATAATTACAATTGCAACTACGGGAATAATAGCAGATGGCTTTACAAAATATACTAAAACAGCACTAAATCCAAATACTAATCCCGCTAAAACAAAGGACAACTGCTCCATTGGCGTCTTCATTTTTGCGGTTTTATGCATTACAAAATAACAAAATAAATACAGCGAAACTAGTGGAAGTGACCAAGCGTCTGTATAAGGCATGATAATCGTTGGAAAAACCATCAACCAAGCACAATGCATATAGATGGCTGTCCCTAATAGTTTCTTTCTAATGAGCCAAATACTCAATAAATTAAGTGCCGCCGATACATCAACAGTAACTAACGTCACATAATCAAAAAATAACCAAGATGTTTGACCACTTAAAGTAACCAACCAATGCATGAACAACATTATCGGCAAGTTATTTTGGTTAAGACTAAAATAACTAGTTACATCAACCTCTTGAGCATGTTTAACACTTGTAGCTGCATGTAACAACATCCCCGAATCAAATCCACTCGTTGGATGACAAAATGTAACAAAAAATATTTGACCAAGAACTACTAAAAATAAAATAAAACTACTAGTCCTTATCTGATGAGTTATAAAAACATTGTAAAACCAAGCTCTTATACTTGGATACGCGTAAATCATAACGCATATTGCCACAATAAAAATAATAAGTCCGGTCGTTAACATAGTTGTACTAGTCCCAAACGTATCATTGTCACCAAGAATGATATTTACTGAGGTTAACGCAAAAAAGAGAGTCAGAAAAAATAAGACTCTCCAAAATATATTGATCACTGAATTACTAAAATTATAAAGTCTACGCATCTGGTTTTTCCTGTTGTTTTTGTTCAGATTTAGTTTCTGCTTCTACCTCTGCCTCAGTTGGCAAAGTTCTTTCCGTAATATCTATACAATATGCACGTGTAGGAGAATCACTGACTTCGATTCTCATCAACATAGCGCCATTTGCACGCAATATTGCATCGATTTCATTAAAGAGATATTCCGTTACATTTTCAACTGTTGGATTAACAACTTTGAATTCAGGCAAATCATTTAAGAATTTACCAGACAAAGCATCAATGGCTCGATGCAATGATTTTTCGATATCAAAGAAAGAAACCATTCCTTCAAATACATGCAATTCGCAAGTTATTTCCCAAGTATGGTTATGTTTCTTACCAGTACCTGACTTCCAACGCACCGCATGACTGGCATTAACATACGATTTAATTTTATATGATCGTTGTTTTACCATGAATTATTCTCCCTTTCTATCCTTTTTTCGCTGCTCTCTTATTGTCTGAATGTCATCTTTAACAACATTTTTCAATTGACTCATTTCAGTATTAATACCACGCATACCCCAAGAAGCTTTGGTAGTCATAGCATTAATAATTCCTATCAAACGAATCCATGAACAAATAAATACATAAATCGGCAAAGTTAAAGTTACCCACCAAAGACGCACATAATAATGTTGTTCTTTAGGGTACTTTCGTAAAAGGATACTTACACTAATATAATTGACGACTGCCACAAAAACATATAGCGAATAGATCAGCAAATAAGACAATAAAAGTATCCATGCTGAAAATCCAAATGCTATCAATACAAAACTGGCAAAAGTCCAAATCATTCTTGGAAAACTGAAGGTATGATCGATCATCATTCTTCTTACCAAGAAATTATTAAAGAATCTCTTCAAACCGGCTGACTGTGACATATAGTTGTGGGTGACTTCTAATTCACCACGTTGCCATCTTTGCCGTTGCGTATACAACTCCTTAAAACCAGAAATAGGTTCAACATAAAAAATTGCATCCGCACAAATAACAACTTTTTTACCTAATCGAGTTCTTATCTGGAAAGTCATATCGGTATCTTCACCGACTGTATCAATATCATACAAAAATGTTTCCATTAAAACTTCTCGTCTGAACGCCGAAAAAGCAACCGACATAGTAAATAATTGATCACGAGAAGACTCGATCGTCCTCCCTGACATAAAGGCTTGGGCATATTCATAGTATTCATTCTTAGCTAAAATACGATGCCAAAATCCCTTTACATTTTGAACCATTTCTTCTTTAGGTAAAATTGCTCCAGTCATTGCAGCAATACTAAAATCATTTTCAAATCTTAAAACCATATTTTCTACAGCATGAGGTTCAAGTAGACCATCACTATCAATATTAATAACGTAAGTCCCAATACTCTCATAAATAGCCGTATTCAAGGCCTTAGCTTTACCATTGTCAGTATTTACATAACGTAATATCAACTCAGGAAAGGTATTTTGAGCTTTAGCATAGGCACCAAAACTATCATCTGTGCTTTGATTGTTAGCCAAGACAATTTGCATAGCATCTTTTGGATAAGTTTGATTATTTATAGAACGAATACAGTCAAATAAGGTATCTTCAGAATTATATACTGGAACAATAATGGATACATATGGCCATTTTCCAGGTGGTGTTAACTTCTTTTCATGCATGTGCATATGCATCAACTTGATCGTTGAAATAATTGCAGGAATTATCTCAACAACAATGGGAATAAGAGCCCATGTGATCCAAAAACCCATTCTGGTAAGTGCTAAATTAATCCAGTACATTACTTCTTTTTACCCCTCCAATCTATAAACTGTCGATAAATTCCACGTGCTAATTGAGAGTACGTGAAAACGTTATAATACAATGCAATGACTAATACGTAGAACACTAGTCGTCCGATAACTGAATGGGCCAAGAAAAATGACTGTCCACCCATAAAATGAACGATTGCAATAACTAATATCAATCTCAAAACATTGATCATATATATATATACTAATCCAAAAATAGCATAGAACACTTTTTCTTTACGTTCATACATTGGAAAGAAAACGACCAATGAGACGAACGCACACGTTTCAATAATTCCTGAACATTCATAATCTATCGACATAATTACTGGATTATGACCGTTAGTTATATACACTAGACCTGTTTTTAACATAACCGTTGTCCAGCCAGTAATTTTATTAAATATGTCTACACCATGAATAACTGCATGTGTAAAAAACCAGACCCAATATGGTCGGCTTATTGCCATTAAAATAAAGAAAAGTCCAGCACTACCAACAATAAAGAAGAAAGCAGATAACTGGGCTCGCTTTAGTACTGACAACATGTACAACCACACTACAATTCCTAGCAGGATGTATACGTTCATTTAACATCAGTCCTATTATTTAATTTATCTAACAAACTATTTACCAGAGATACGTGATTCTTTACGCTTCAAGTATCCAGCTTTCTTTAGTTTGACATAACCGAATCCAGCAATTAAAACTCCTACTCCAGAAATCAAAAGTGGACCAGTTGAACCACCAGAAGTTGTAACACTTTTGGCACCGATACTAGGATTATCGATAGTAACAGTTTGCCCGATCATTGTTGAGACATCTAACTTGCTGACATCTATTCTAAATTCGCCGACATTATTATCACCATTATTTGTAACATAACCGTTTCCGACTACCCCGTAGGATTTATCTCCATGATAATCTCCGGCTTGTAGATCAACTGCCTTAGTTTGTCCTTTATCTAGACTGCTTGGCATATTTTTTGAAAATACGGAGAACTTTTTATCACCAAAAGTAAGGTTGTATTCACCTTCACCTGGCACCATACCATATTTCATTTTTACATAGAAATAAACATAATGACCATCACTGACTAGGGCAATATATCCACCGTAGCCTTCTGTTAATTGGATATTTTTCCAATCTTCATATTTACCATCAATAACAATATTTAAATTATCATTTGTATTATTAGCATTAGCGTCAGTAGGTGTGTCACCTTTTTCGCTTTTATCTGCTTTACCGGTCACAGTACCAACAGCATCTTTTCCACCCACTGAAGCGATGGTTGTAGTAGCAGCATCGTTACCAATGTTAGAGTTTGTCATTGAGATTTCTTTACCAACATCAGAATCTGGTAAATTGAATTTACTCAAATCTATTCTAAATTCACCAACATCATGTCCATCTTCTTTAGAAACATATCCGGTACCGACTGTACCATACTGTGTTCCGTC
The DNA here is from genome assembly GCF_001434665.1 of Companilactobacillus tucceti DSM 20183. GTDB lineage: Bacteria > Bacillota > Bacilli > Lactobacillales > Lactobacillaceae > Companilactobacillus > Companilactobacillus tucceti. Next base: position 47,190 of record NZ_AZDG01000014.1, read on the forward strand.
GTAGTCGGATCCACCAGTGATACTGATTTGTTTTGGTTCATCACTACTTGTATCAGGGAACCAGGCATGATACTTTTTACCATCAATATTGAAAATGTAATCTCCATGACCAGGAACAGCAGCATATTTCATCTTAACGTAAACATCGATATATTGACCGTCACTTACCATCGATGTGTAACCGTTATAACCCTCAACTAATTTAGCATCTTTCCAATCCGAAAATTGACCGTCAATTGTAACTGAACTAGCGTCAGACGCAGCATTTGCAACTGAAGGTGTGAAAAACGCACTGGTTCCAGCAAATCCTAAAAGAATTGCACCGAGTACTATCATTTTACGTAATTTCATAACGATAGATTCCCCCTCCTTTAAAATAGAGATTCCTCAATCACCATTTTCTAAAGTTTATTACAAAAATATTTATACTTAATTATATTTTAACTCAATTTATAGCCGTTATAAAGATTCTTAGTTTTAGATATATAAAAAAGTTATCCGATCAATTATTTGTATTCATTCGTTAATATAACTAAAACAATTTATAATATAGACACCTTACTTTAGCTAGTTGTCATGATATAGTCAATAGCTATTGAAAAGTTTATTTAAACAAAGTTCTAGTACGCAAAAAAGGCAATTTATTATCGTCCTAATTAGAACGACGATAAATTGCCCTCGAAAAAAAATATTCTTATTGCATCTCTTCACGATCATTGAATCCATGAATGGTTCTGTAAACTCGTAAGTTTGCTAACCCTACATCACGGACATTTTCAATCGTCACTTTACGACTAGCACTATCTTTCCTATTAACGTAATGGTACAGAGGTAAATTATCTAAGTAGAATTTGTGTGCAAGAGTTGCATACTCCACATTAAAAACTTCATCTTCCATCAAATCTAAGTCAGTTTGAAAGCTAAGATTATTTTCTTTAATAATGGAAGTTTTATAAGCCTTATTCCAAGTATATCCCATGACTGTTCCATTGATTTTAATAATCTGTTTAATAGCTTCATCGCGATCAACAAAACCATTTTGACGATCAAGTTTTTTATTTTTTAATTTTCCATTCTCATTAAAGAAGCCGCAAGTAGCGAGATCAATATCATACTTATTAAAAAGACCAAGAAAAAAGTCAACGTAATCTGGCTCAATGTAGTCATCTCCGTCAACAAAAGTAACTAAATCAGTATCAACTGCTTGTAGTCCGGAATTTCTAGCTGCCGAAACCCCAGCATTTTGAGCATGATAAATAACTTTGATCCAGTCATATTTTTCTTCATATTTTTTGATAATATCCAATGTATTATCGGTAGAACAATCATCAACAATTATCAATTTGAAATTTTTATTAGTTTGTTCAATGATTGAGTCGATTGTTTTTGAAATATAGTCAGCAACGTTATACGCTGATACAATAATTGAAAGTTTATTTTCTGCCATTAATAAAATCACCTTAATAGCATTTTACTTCTAAAGACCTAATAGACGCAACGAATTATCAGGGAGGAAAATTATGAAACGCATTTTAAATCTCGAAGGTGCCATAAACTTACGTGAACTGGGGGGTTATAAAACCGCCAGTGGCCAACAAATTAAATATAATAAACTCCTTCGTTCAGGAGATATAAGTAACTTAACGCCCGAAGCTTTAAATTACCTTAAAAAATATGGATTGAAGTATGTAGTAGATTTTCGATCAGAACGTGAACAAAATGCTTGGGCTGATCAAGATACTAATTTTTATAAGATTTATTCAGATCCAGTTTACCCTCTCAAGGGAAACGGTGAAAAATTAATGAATGCCTTTGGAAGACAAGAATCATACTTAGGAATGATTTATCAATCTGTATTATTGGATAAATATGGACAAAGGGCCTATAAATTATTCTTTGATTTATTACTAGAAAATGACCAACCAAATGAATCACTACTATTTCACTGCGCCGCTGGAAAAGATCGTACTGGAATGGGTGCCATTTTAGTTCTAAAGGCCTTAGGAGTTGACGATGCGACAATTACCAAGGATTATCTTTTAACCAATCTCATGTACGCTGATACAGCTACGATTGCACGGACATTGAATGATGAAAAAGGTAACGAAGATATTAATAAAATGAATATGACTAAGGCCGATTTATCCAGTATAACTTCTGTATTCTCTGCAATTGAACATTATTATGGTAGTTTTGAGGATTATCTAGACTCTGCACTTGGAATAAATTCGAAAAAACTTAAAAAATTAAAAAAAATTTACTTAGAGTAGGATAACCTTTATAATCAATTTACAAAATAAATAGTTATGAAATGAGGTAGCCAATGAGCTTACTAGAATTAAAAGACGTAAAAAAGTCTTTTATGCTGGGAAAAAAGAAGTTCCCTGTCCTTAAAGGAATAAACTTAGAACTTAATCGAGGAGAATTCGTCTCGATTTTAGGGGAATCCGGTGGTGGTAAAACTACCTTACTAAATACTATCGGTGGACTAGATTCTCAATTTGAAGGAGATATTCTTGTAGACGGAAAATCCCTCAAAAAAGGATCTGACAAAGCACTGGACAATTATCGAAGTCATACTGTCGGTTTTGTCTTTCAAAGTTTTCACTTAATTAGTCACTTAACTATTTTAGAAAATGTTTTGGTTCCTTTAGAAATGTCCTCACTAAGTAAATCAGAACGTGTAGAACGTGCTAAAGACCTTCTAAAAAAAGTCGGTTTGGAAGAACACGTTACTAAACATACCAATCAATTATCAGGTGGACAAAAGCAACGTGTTGCTATTGCGCGTGCTTTGGCAAATGATCCTGAAATAATCATTGCCGATGAACCTACTGGAGCTCTTGATTCTCAAAACACAGAAGAAGTTCTAAAAATTCTTGATGACATCGCTAAAGAAGGCAAACTAGTTATTGCTGTTACCCACTCACAAACAGTAGCCGATTACGGAACTAGAATCGTCCACTTAGCTGATGGTGTTATTGATTCTGACAAAACTATTCGCGACAGTTACAAAATTGAAGAAAATATCAATAGTAATAAAAAAATTACTCATCTAAGTTTCATGGATACTTTCAGATTGGCTTGGGAACATATGCTCTACACTAAAGGAAGAAATATTTTGATCATCCTTGGTGCTGCGATCGGTATTTTCTCAGTTATCTTAATGTTAGGTCTTGGTTCTGGTGTAACTGGCTATATCAATGGAGAAATGACTAAGCAGATCAATCCCAATGCTATCCAAGTAACTAAGAACTTGCCTCAAAATGGAGCTAATTCCGATACAGATTCTATCAATATCACTAAATCCGATATGAAGAATTTTAAAGATATCGATAATGTCCAAAAAGTTGAAAAAGCTTATTTCTTACAATCACCAAAATTAAATTACAATAAGAAAAATACTTCAATACCATATTTCCAAACTTGGAATAACACTGAAAAGACTGGTGATATAACTAAGGGATCTAAACCTTCAAACGGTGAGATCATCTTACTTAAATCAGATGCCCAAAAATTGGACAAAAAGCATTATAAGAACCTAGTCGGTAAAACCGTAAAAATATACATCTCTACATTAGATGACGATAAAAAGCCTACTCAAGTAGCAATTGATCTAAAAGTATCAGGTATTATCAAATCCGGATCTTCCGCTATTACTTATGACACTTTGAAATCTGCTGCTAAAAAATCTAATGTTACTATTAAACCAAACTTTGCTACCTTAACTGTTAACGAAACAAAGAACGTTAAACCTGTTCAAGATAAAATAAAATCTTACCAGATGACAGTTAAGAATAAGAAACAAAATAAATACATGATCACAGGTGTTGGTGCCATCATTGACCAACTTAATACTTATCTAAATCTAGCCTTTTACGTTCTAGCAGGTGTAGCTGGTATTTCATTGATTGTTTCAGCCATCATGATCATTGTTGTTCTATATATCAGTGTTTCTGAACGTACTCAAGAAATTGGTATTCTTCGCGCCATCGGTGCTAGAAAGAAAGATATTAGAAATATGTTCGTTTCTGAATCATTCTTAATTGGTTTAGTTTCTGGTGTCTTTGCGGTATTGATTGCTTATGGTGTTCAACTGCTGATAAATAATGCCACCCAGAGCGCATTTAAAGCAACGATAGTCTCCATATCACCAGGAAATGCTATCTTTGGTATTGTTATTAGTATTATCATTAGTTTACTAGCCGCACTAGCTCCTGCAAGACGTGCTGCTAAACTTGATCCTCGTGATTCACTAACAGATGAATAATTAATTCGTTAGGGGCCGTGATATAAGTCACAGCTCCTTTTTTTCAAAATTTTTATAGACTAAACGTGCGAGAAAAGGCTGCAACCTCCACATAGCCACGAGCCACAAATAATTGATAATACCAATCATTCATGTCTCTAGGCTATACGGTGGCAAACCACCTTTTCTCGCACTCTATTTTTTTGTATAATTAAGTTTCAACAAAATCATTAATCAACAATTATGATGTTTTTGTGAACTTTACATAAGACATCTTTATGAACGTCCGTTTGTTTTGTATACTTATCTTTGTCAAAGTAATGGAGGAATAAATATGTTTTGTCCTAATTGTGGCCACAAGGTTGACCCTTCACAAAAATTTTGTGACAACTGTGGTGCTGCTTTAAAGAAAAAAAACACTGATGCTGATCTTAATACTGATGAACTTCATCAAGCTGAAGATGACGATACCATTCGTTCACTTTCAGAGATTGAGGCCGAATTAAAAGCAACTGAAAATAAACCTGAGCCAAAAGTTCAACAAGCTCCCGCTCAACAAAAGGAATATAGTCATAAAGAGCCAGCAAAACCTGTTCATAATAGTGAACCGGAACATTATGATCCGGTTAAAACTTATGAGCGTACAAAATCTAGTCCTGAAGATGCACTAGATGATAGAACTATGGCATACAATAAAAACGATTTTAGACAGGCTGCAAAAGTTTATCACGATCCATATACAAATAAACCTTATAAACCTTCAGAAGATCCGTTTAAGCCAACTAAGAGCAAACTTAAGAAACAACAAAAATTAAAGCAAAAAGAACAGGCAGAAAAACAAAGCGATGGTCTATTCTCAAATATGCTTAGTTTTGCCCGTAACAATAGTTACTTAAGTATCTTTGCGGTTATTATCACTGCAATTCTACTGGTTTTCAAACGAAATTATGGATGGATCGCCTTAGCAGTATTTATTCTGCTTTGGTTCTTAATGTCACAAATTAAGCATGGCAAAGAAGTTGGTTTAAATCAGAAGTTCTCACATTCAAATGAAAAAGACGATGATTCAAATGAGAACTATACTTCAAATAGTTATGATCAACCAAGAGAATATCAACGTCCAAGTCACCAAAAACAACCAACACACAAAAAGGAACATAAGATAAGAGATGCTAGTCGTGGTAAAAACTCTCGACAGATCCTAATTATTATTTCCTCAGTTATAGGCTTTATTTCGTCTGTTGGTGGGCCATTTATAAATGGAACTTCACTATCAAGTACAATTGCTTCTGCTGCTAATTACACGGCAAATCTTGGTGCGCAAACTGTCTTGATTATGAATATTTCTTCTGCAATTCGCTTGATCTGTTTCATTTCACCAGTAATAACTTTAATTGCTGCATGTTTTAGATCACATGGTAGTATCAGAATAGTTAGAATTTTTACATTTTTACCAACAATAATTTATGTATTGGTATATGCTATTTTCTCATCCGGCGTAGTAAATTCTGCTGCTATTACTGGTCAAACTGTTGTTGGTGGAACGGTATTCGGATACAGTTTCTATGTTCTTCTAATAACTTCAGTGATATCACTAATTTTGGCCTATACTTTAAGACCAATCCAAAGATAAAAAAAACGACTTTTTCGAGTCGTTTTTTTTGTATATTCGACAAAATAAGCTATAATTCAAGGTAAGAAAATCAAATATGTTTAAACATATTTGATTTTCGACAACCTCATTGCTTTACTAGACCTAAAGAATGAGGACGTAGCTACCAAAACCTCAACAGTTTAAAAGAAACTGCAGTTGCGGCAGTTACCTAGCTTCATGAATGGGATAGAATAAGGGGCCTAGCCCCTTATTTTTAAATCAATATACGGGGATGAAAAGTCGATACTAGAGATTAAATATTTTACTCGGCTTAGTCAGTTTCATGTGCTGACTCGACCATTTGAATAAACCCTCCTGATACATTACAACTACTAATACGTTTCCCAATAGGTGATCATATGCAACGAATAATATTAGGTTCAATGTTAATTCTATTAACCATTGGCCTTACCTCCCTGGGAATTATATACACCAAATTTAAAATAAGAAATGCTTCCTAAAAAAGGCTCTTGAGATAACTCTCAGGAGTCTTTTCGTTTACTTCATATATTTTATAAACCAATTTACAACTTGTTGAATAACTTCATCTTGATGCCATTCGATAGTACCGTGACCAGCATTTCTAATCATAACTAACTCAGTATCAACATTTTCATCTTTTAAAGCTTCGTACATTTTTTTACTTTGAGATGGTGATACTAACGTATCTTGATCTCCTGCCATCAACAACATTGGCGGTAAATTTTTCCTAACATAGTACATTGGACTAGCTATTTTAGCATTTTGAATATTTTTTTGAATAGACAAGAACGGATGCACACTGATATTAAGTCCATTCAGCAAGACAGCTTCTGGAGATGCTGGTGATTTGTGACTATTCTTAATATTTTCACTAAAGTCCGATCCAACAGTCAACAAGTCACTCAATCCATATAGCGAAACAACTGTTTTTACTGCCTCGGAAATTCCTAGATTATCACCCTTACTAAATTCTTTAGAATCAGCAACTGCAACCATCTGAGCTAAATATCCGCCAGCTGAATCTCCTAAAACTCCAATCCTATCAGGATCGATATTAAATTCCTCACTATGTACTCTTAAATATCTTAATGCGGCTTTACCATCGATCACTAAATCAGGAAAGACACTAGGAATAACTCTGTATTGTGCACTAGCAACCACAAATCCAGCACGAGCTAATGCGTATCGAAAATCTATAAACTTATGATAATCAGATTTAGTAAAACCACCACCAGGAAAATAGAGTATAGCTGGATGTGGCTTACTATTTCTTGGAACTAGTAAACTCATTTTCAATTCATTTATAACGTGTGAATCGTTTGTGTTGCCAAAGTTTTGTTCATAAACAACATCACGAAATTCATCTATTATTTCTTGATTAACAGATACTTCGATACTTTTCATTCTATCGCCTAGCTTTCAATTAAAAAATTCATTCTATCAGCAATATTAGTAAAAATCCCATCGACTCCATATGAGAACAATTCTCGAGCCCGGCTAATACTGTCAACTGTCCAAACATTTATCTGATAACCATAATCTTGCATCTTTTTTATTTTTTCTTTAGTTAGACCATTTGAATCAGGATGAATGATTTTAGCATGACAGGCTTGCATAGTTAAATTCCAATCTTCCTTTAAACCTACTTCATCAAACAAAACAGCGTATTTCAAATCAGGTTTTAACTTATACATTTTTTCTAACATGATCGGATTAAAACTAGAAATAATCAAATCAACATTATCATCCAAACGATCCAATGCTTCAGCAAATTGTTTAACTAGACTATCAGCTAAATAGTTAGCGTCATCCCCAACGACACCTTTTAGCTCGATATTAGCGTTTAACTTATGAATATTTAAAAAGTCGATCAATTGACCTAAAGTGGGTATCTTTTCACCACGATACTTTTCAGCAAACCAATAACCTGCGTCCGCATTTTTAACATCACTACTATCTAAAGTTTCAATCGACCCTGTGCGATTAGTAGTTCTATTCAATTTATCATCATGAATAATAAAGACTTGTTCATCTTTAGTTATACTCAAATCTGTTTCAAGCCAATCGATTCCATAATTTATCACTTCATTGAATGAAGCCATAGTATTTTCAGGCGCTAACGTCGGAATCCCTCTATGAGCAAATATTTTTTTAGTCATAATAATCCTCCATGATGTCATTATAGGCTAATTTCAATAAAATAAAATATCCCTTAGAAACACAAATCAAAAGATTCGTGCTCCTAAAGGACAATGTATTTATTATCTGATTTTAATTAAGCCTTGTATCTTGATTCACCATCTAAGTATGTTTCTGACAAGCTCATGTCATCATCCAAAATAATGAAATCAGCATCATGTCCTGGTGTGATAGAACCACACTTGTCAGCAATCTTAGAACTCTTAGCAGGTACGTAACTACCCATTGTTACAGCTTCTTCTTCTGTAGCGATGTTCCAATCAACAACATTCTTGATAGCATCTTTAAGAAGTAAAATACTTCCAGCTAAGTTATGAGGTTCTTCTTGCAATCTTACTTGTCCATCAGCAACAGTAACAGGTAATTCACCCAATACATATTCGCCATCTGGCATTAATCCAGCACTCATACAGTCAGTGATAAGTGCAATATGTTCTGGAGTCTTTTTGTCGATAAGGATTCTTGCAGCATATGGTTGAACATGATGTCCGTCACAGATAAGTTCGTCATCAACAAAGTTCATTGACATAGCAGCTCCGACCATACCTGGTTGGCGATGGTTCAAACCACTCATACCATTGTATGCATGTGTAAATCCTGAAGCACCGGCTTCAACACAAGCCTTAGCTTGTTCAAATGTGGCTGATGAATGACCTAGTGTAACAGCAACATCATCTGATGCAACAGCACTAGTGAATTCAACAGAACCTTTTCTTTCTGGAGCAATTGAGATCTTCTTGATCATACCCTGAGCAGCTTCTTGCCATTCTTCAAACTCTTTAACATCAGGATCTCTGAAATACTTAGGATTTTGAGCACCCTTATGTTCTTCTGTATAGAAAGGTCCTTCAAAATGGATACCGCGTACTTTAGCACCAGTAGCTTTTTGATAGTTTTCACCGATCATACGGCAAGTTTCCATTAATTGTTCATGAGAAGCTGTCAAAGTTGTTGGCAACCATGATGTAACACCAGCCTTCAATAGGCCTTCTGACATTTCATTGATTTTTGTCCAATCATTGTCCATAACATCATTTCCAACAAGTCCATGAATATGTGTATCAACAAGTCCTGGGGCAACCATTTTATCAGAATAGTCGACGATCTTACCTTCTGGCTTATTGTCCTCTGTGTAGAAAGCACCGAATTTACCGTCATCAGTAATTTCTAAGTAGCCACCATTTTCAGTCGTGTTCTTCAAAAAGAATTTTTTAGCATGAATGTAATATGTCATTATTCAGTCTCCTCCAAGTTATAAATTCATTATAACAATCATTAATGGTCTATACCAGATTGATTTAAGAATTTTTTCGTGCAATTTCATTTTCACGCTATCTAATAGATATGTAAATCTAAAAAAATAAAAAAACATATCGATTTTTCATTCGATATGCTTCTCCATAATTACTTAGCTTCTTCATATAATCTGATTTTGCTCTTAATAATTCTCTCACAAAGATCTGGATATGAAATACCAACAGCTTCTGCTTCTCTTGGCATCAATGAACGTGGCGTCATACCTGGCAATGTGTTTGCTTCCATTACGTATAATTCACTGTCACGTAATAAGAAGTCAACACGACCATAGTTACTCATAGCTAAAGCATCAAATGTTTCTTTAGTCATTTCTTGCATACGCTTATGAGTTTCGTCATCCAATTCTGGAGGTGTAATAAAGTGAGTTACACTGTTGTCTTGGAATTTGTGATCAAAGTCATACCAACCTGTATCAACAGTGATCTCAACAGCAGGTAAAACTAAACCATCAACGATGGCAACTGAGAATTCTCTACCTTTGATATATTCTTCGATCAATACTTCAGTATCAAATTGCAAAGCGTCTTCGATAGAAGAACCTAATTCAGATGCATCTCTAACGATATGTGTACCAACACTAGAACCACCATTTGAAGGTTTAACTACCATTGGGAAACCAAATGGAATATCTTCTTCTTTGATATCAGGTGTCTTAGTTGTTGTGTAGTCAGCTGTTTGAATATGCTTTTGAACAAATACTTCTTTAGAGAACTTCTTATCCATAGCAATACCTGAAGCTAAACTGCCACTTCCTGTATAACGAATGTCAAAGACATCAAACATTGCTTGCATCTTACCATTTTCGCCATCTTCACCGTGAAGTCCCATGTAGACAATATCGGCATGTTGACAAATTTTTAAAACATTTTTACCAAGCAATCCCTTAGTTCCGTCGGTACGCAATGCTTCGATTTTTTCGTTTGTTAAAACTTCATCATCAATAATCATTTTTGATTCGTCTTCTGGTTCAGTAATGAATAGATCGTCGATCTTATCTTCATCAACATCTTCACCTAAAAATGAATCAACATAAGCTACCTTATAGCCTTTACTTCTTAATGCGTTTGTAATTTTAGCACCTGATGAAAGAGAAACGTTTCTCTCGGTACTTTTACCACCTGAAAGGACAACAATTTTCATTGTTCGTTCACCTATTCTTTCTTTATTTTAAAAATTATTTAAGCGATTTCCTAGAACCTATAGAATACCACAAAACGGATTTAGTGACTATTTTGAAACTCATCAAGTTTAAAAATTATCGCTAAGTTCTCGAATTTTTCACATATTTTTGGTTTAATGTGGAGTAAGGAGGATTTAGCCTTGAAAAAGTTAAATATTGTTTTACTTAGTTTAGTATCTTTAATCACACTAGGAATCTTTAGTTCCCAAAGTGTAAAAGCTGATAGTTTAGACGATCAACCTGTTATGACTTTAGGAACGTCGCTGACTGACAGCCAAAAGCAAGGTACAATAGATGCTTTGTCTTCTCAAATCAACAACAGTAATTATAAGACTATTACCGTCAATGGTGACACTTTAGTTAAATATTTAAATCCCAGCGGTAGTTCTTTTACAAGTAACTCTGGTGTTTGGTCATCTGCTTTGATCGAAAAAACTTCATCAGGTTCAGGTATCAATGTAAAAATCGTCAACTATAATGGCAGTAATAATATAACTACCATCACAGCTGACCAATATAGAAATGCTGCAATCACTGCTGGTATAAGTGATGCTAATATTTATGTCACTTCTGCTACCAAGATTGACGGATCTGGTGCCTTAGCCGGTATCTATGCTGCATACTCAAATTCAGGTGACACCTTAAACCAAAGCCAAGTCAATGCAGCTCAAAACGAAATGGGTGTTTTAAGTAACATCACTGATGCTAACAAAGGTACTGATGGATATACCGATAAACAATTAAATAATGCTGTTGCTGGTATGAAATCTGATATTGCCCAAAAGGATACAAATATTACTGTTAACCAAATCACTACGATTGTTAATAACAACCTTGAAAAAAACGATTTACAAAATATAATTACCGATAATCAAAAACAAAAGATCATCAACTTGATGGTTGAAATTAGAGATTCCGGTGCATTGAAAAATTCAAACTTCAAAGATCAAGCAAGTAAATTAAGTAGTGATATTACAAGTAAAGCTAAAAATATATTCAATAATCTAAACACTCAAGAAAATCGTAATTTCCTACAAAAGATTTGGGACGGAATCGTTTCATTCTTCCAGGGATTATTTAATTAAAGAGTGCGATGAAACACGTTCAGCTTTCGAGCATTAAGACAAAGGACCCTATCAATCCGATTTTGGATTGATAGGGTCCTTTGCTTTAAGCGGAAAAAGTTGTGTGTCATTGCACGTTTATGTCGCAGTTTCCTATCCTCATTCTTTTAAATATCACATATTATCCATAGTTTGATTTAACAAGGAATCAACACGATTATTACCAACATTATTAGCGTGACCTTTAGTCCATTCAAAAGTTTTATCAGATATAGTTGGCAAAAGTTTGTCTAATTCACGCCACAATTCCACATTGATTGGTGCTGATCCATCAGCCTTTTTAAATCCCCTTTTTTTCCAACCATTGAGCCATCCCTTATTGATGGCATTCAAAACATATTGTGAGTCCAAAACAAAAATAATCTTACGATTATTCAAAGATAATGCATTTAATCGTTTAATACTTTCAATTAACGCCATTATCTCCATTCTGTTATTTGTGGCACCTAATTCACCATCAGTTCCCTCATATGTTTCGCCATCAACACTTATATGATATGCCCAAGCAGCTTTATCATCATTTCTGACATGACCACCTTTAACATTACCATGATTTCTAGAACCACCATCGGTATATACAACTACTTCAAAATCTTCTATATTAACGTTTTTTTTAGGTGACTTAGCTTTATAGGAATCATGTCCCTTCATAAAAGCCTCAGCCTCTTCTTTTGTTGTAAAGCTTTTATATCTGGCACCAGTAAATCCGTCGACTTGAGCCTTACATTCAGCCCATGTACGATATATTCCAGTCTTCTTACCATGTCTTACTGCATAATATTTTTGCACGTATCTTTCCTCATTTAGTTAATATTTATTCTGATTCATTATATAATATTAGATTGTTGGGGTGAACATATGGAAAATAAGCAATGGCCGGTTTTTTATATTCACGGTTTTCGCGGTGGGGATTTTACAACGGAAAAAATGATCCATTCCGCATTAAAATTCAATAATAAAAAAAATAGCGAGTATTTAAAAGCTACTATTAATTGGCGTGGAAAAATCACTTACGAAGGTACATGGACAAATGATCTTCATCCAATCATACAAGTAGTTTTTCAAAATAAATGGGTCGGCAGCAATCAAATTTCTTATTGGCTGTCGAAACTGTTATTTGACTTGCGAACCAAACATAATTTTGAAACATATGACGCCGTGGGCCATTCGTTAGGTGCCGTTGCTTTAGTTTTAGTTAACCTAAAAGAAAAATTGCATCCATATATCCCCAAACTCAAAAAACTAGTTCTAATCGCCGGTCCTTTCAATGGCATTATCGGTTTAGGTGATCTTCCAAATGTTAACCGTATAAAAGCCGATGGAAGACCAGCTTTCATGAGTCCTACCTACTTTAGAATTTTTATGGGTCGTAACAGTATATCTAAAGATTTAAAAGTATTAAATATTTATGGAAATGTTGATGATTTCTCTAACACTGATAAATATATTTCGGTTACTTCCGTAAAATCTATCGAATATATTTTAAAGCCTCGTATCAAGCAATATATCGACTATCCAGTAAATGGCTCTAATGCGGAACACTCGTTATTGCATGATGATTCTGGTATTCTAAAAATGGTTAATGGATTCATATATACTAAATTGTAGAAGAAAGCGTCACTATTTTGATAAAACTGAAATCATATCGACCATTTATTACTAAAAATTTTATTTGGGAGTTTCCAACTCATTTTAAATTAAAAGAAGTCAGTGAATTTATTGATGAGGATATTCCTAGAACAACTGAATACATCAGTAATGCGGCTAAAGAAATAATGCATAATAAAAGTGTGATTTGGCTGTTAAAAAATAAAGAAAATAATAAAATCGTTGCTCTAATAAGTTTTACTTCAGTAAATTTCATTAAGAAATCAGCTAAATTACAAATGATCTTAGGCGATTTAACAAGCACCGAAAAAAAGGAAATTGCTGATCGTTTATTTATTTTTGTAGATGAACAATTAGAGTTAAATACTATTCATTTTGATCGACTTGACGAAACTATTCTCAAAAAGTTCACATTAAATGAGTATAATATGAATAAACAGGAATTAAAGAGGAGCTAATTAAAACATGATTGGATATGGATACGGATTATTTGATCCTACCTTTATTCTTATTATCATTGGTCTAGTAATCAGCTTGTGGGCATCTTGGTATGTTAAGCATAACTTTAATAAATACAACCAATACCCTAGTCAACGTGGTGTAACCGCCAAAGAAGCTGCTAGATTCATTTTGGATAAAGCAGGGCTAAGCAATATTCAAATTAAACAAATTCAGGGAGATTTAACGGATAACTATAATCCTGGTGACAAGACACTAAACTTATCAGAATCAACTTACGATTCAACATCAGTTGCAGCAATCGGCGTTGCAGCGCACGAGTGTGGACATGCCATCCAAGATCAAAAAAACTACGTACCAATGCGTGTACGTTCGGCCATCGTTCCAGCGGTAAATCTTGGCTCAAACGCATCCTTCCCTATTATCATTTTAGGTATGGTACTTGGTATGAATCATTTTCTTATCACAATTGGTATTTGGTTGTTTGCATTAGTTGTTTTATTTCAAGTGGTAACTTTACCAGTTGAATTTAACGCTTCAAGACGAGCAGTTAATATCTTAGATTCCGGTGATCTATTGACCAGTGAAGAGGTTCCAATGGTCAAACAAGTATTATTTGCGGCCGCTTTAACATATGTTGCTGCTGCAATTTCAACCGCATTACAATTATTAAGATTAATTCTTATTTTTGGAAACAATCGTGAATAATAAAAATCGATCTGATATCAGTCAGGTCGATTTTTTTGTTCACTCATTATTTCTTTTATAAACTATCTCTCAAAGTTAGATTTTCATCATAATTTGAAGTAAACTTTTTACTATGATTATGGAGGGGATTAAATAATGATTGATGTATGGATTATTTGGCTAATATTACTTATCTTATTGCTAAATACTATTTCTGCACTTATCACAGTTTTTCATAGACCCAGAAATATCGTTACCACTTGGGCATGGATACTAGTTTTGACTTTATTGCCAATAATAGGATTCTTGATCTACGCCTTTTTTGGACGTGGAATTGCTCAAGAAAAAATCTTCAGTATCAGTAATCAAAAGCACGTTGGACTAGATCAATTGAAATTAATGGAACTAACTGAACGCAAAAGACAGCTAGCCATTAAAAACCAATCATCCAGCGCCATTACAAATAGATACGACCAAACAAGATATGCTGAACATATCATAAAATTTTTTAACGAAACAGAAGAAACTCCTTTAACACGTCATAATAATGTTGAATTAGTTTTCGATGGTAAAGAAAAGTTCGAAAAAATGTTTGAAGATATTAAAAATGCCAAAGAAACTATTCATGTTGAATATTATGCTTTCATCAAAAGTGATATTGGAGAAAAATTCCTTAAACTTTTAACCCAAAAAGCTAAAGAAGGACTTGAAGTTAGACTACTTTACGATCCATGGGGATCAAATGGGACTCGTAAAAGATGGTTTAGAGAATTTCAAGAAGCTGGCGGAGAGGTACTGCAATTTATTACTTCTAAAAACGTTATCGCTAAAACTCGTTTAAATTACCATTTGCACAGAAAAATCGTTGTAATTGATGGCTGTATTGGTTGGACTGGTGGTTTTAATGTCGGTGATCAATACGTCAACGTCACTGAAAAATTCGGTTATTGGCGCGATACTCACGTTCGTATCAAAGGTGTTGCCAGCTTATTGCTACAAGAACGTTTTTTCCAAGATTGGAATGCATCTATCGAAAGAAGTGAAGAAGCACTTGCTTTCTCTGAAAAGTATTTTCCATCCAATAGATTCGATAACAACGATAATATTCCGATTCAAATCGTCACTGACGGACCCGATAGTCGTTCTGAAATATTAAAAGACGGTTTTATTGACATGATCATCAGTGCTAAAAAAAGTGTCTGGATTCAATCTCCTTATCTTGTTCCTGATGATCCAATGTTTACAGCATTGACCATTGCCGCAAGATCAGGAGTTGACGTTAGAATAATGATTCCTTGCATGCCTGATCATCCCTTCATTTATCGTGCTACACAATATTATGCTAACTTATTGACTAGCTACGGAATTAAAATTTATAGCTATCAAAAAGGGTTCATGCACGCTAAAACTAGTGTTTTTGATGAAAAAATTTGTTCTGTTGGATCAATGAATCAAGATTTCAGAAGCTATTCTTTGAATTTTGAAGCTAACGCTTTTATCTATGATTCAAAAATATCTCATAAAGTAGCTCGAGAATTCGAAAAGGATATGAAAGATAGCCTTTTGATAACTCCTGAAGTAATCAAAAGCCAAGGTAAATGGTTGCACTTTAAACAACGATTTTCCAGATTATTGTCACCTATTCTTTAGAGTGTGAGAGTGTGACAAAAGACGCTCTGCCACCGGAACATAACCTAGAGCCACGAATGATTGGTACTATCAATCATTTGTGGTTCGTAGCTATGTGGAGGTTGCAGTCTTTTGTCACACGTTTAATTTATAAAAATTTGAAACCGAAAAAAGGAGGGTACTGAGTATATAATTTGATACAGATAAATAAGAGCACTTCTGGGAAAATAATTC